>JBIKKY010000115.1:0-3860 GCA_044360105.1 Sulfuritalea sp. | reverse complement strand
CCCGATGGCGAGGAGCCAGGCAGGCGAATGGCGGAACAGGCGGAAACGGGCGGATCGACGCATAGGCCGCGTATACTAGTACAGTCCCTGTTCGTGCGGGATTGATCAAACTCAAGTCTGGAGCACCATGCCCTCAGGAACCCTGTTCATCGTCGCGGCGCCTTCCGGCGCCGGCAAGACCACGCTGGTCAGCCGCCTGCTGGCCGATGATGCCAACGTGCGGCACTCGATTTCCTTCACCACCCGTGCGCCGCGCCCCGGCGAACAGGACGGTCGCGAATACCATTTCATCGACGTGCAGCAATTTCTCGCCATGCGCGAACGCGGCGAGTTCGCCGAATGGGCCGAAGTCCATGACAACTTCTACGGCACCTCGCGGCTCTGGCTCGAGCAGCGCATGAAGGAAGGCTGCGACATGATGCTGGAAATCGACTGGCAGGGCGCACAGCAGATGCGCCGCCAGTTTCCCGAGGCCGTCGGCATATTCATCCTGCCGCCCTCGGTCGCCGAGCTGGAAAACCGGCTGCGCCGGCGCGGCGCCGACAGCGAGGATGTCATCGCGCGCCGCGTGGCCGGCGCCCTGGGTGAAATGCGTCACGTAGGCGAGTTCGATTTTGTTATAATCAACAAAGACTTGGATGTGGCGCTCGGCGAGCTCAAAGCCGCCGTGCGTGCTTCGCGTCTGCGCTTCTCGCGTCAGCGCGCACGTCACCCCGACGTATTCCGTTTTCTTGATCAGGACTGAACCCCATGGCCCGTGTCACCATCGATGATTGCATCAAGCTCATTCCCAACCGCTTCAACCTCACCCTGGCGGCCACCTACCGCGCCCGCCAGCTGACGCTGGGCAGCACCCCGCTGGTCGAAGCGGGCCGCGACAAGCCGACGGTCATTGCCCTGCGCGAAATCGCCGCGGGCAAGGTCGGCGTCGAAATCCTCACCCGCAGCAGCACGTAAGACCATGCGCACGGGGTGAAACGTGACGCTGGCCGTTCCCCCCCCTGCGGCATTTCCTGCCATCGACCCCGGCGTGGTGCCGGGCGCGCTTGACGAGCCGCCGCTGATTTCGGCGGACATGCATCCGCCGGTCGATCTCGCCGAAGACCTGGAACGCTTCAACGGCCGGATCGCCACCTACCTCAAGCCCGAAGAAATCGCCCGCGTCGGCGCCGCCTACGTGTTTGCCGACGCCGCGCATCGCGGCCAGCAGCGCATCAGCGGCGAACCCTACATCTCGCACCCGCTGGCCGTGGCCGAGACACTTGTCGGCTGGCATCTCGATGCGCACGCCCTGACCGCCGCGCTGCTGCATGACGTGATGGAAGACACGGCGATCACCAAGGAACAGATCGCCGAACGGTTCGGCCAAATGGCCGCCGATCTGGTCGATGGCGTCTCCAAGCTGGATCGCATCGAGCACCAGAGCTTCGAGGAGGCGCAGGCGGAAAATTTCCGCAAGATGCTGCTGGCCATGGCACGCGACGTGCGCGTGATCCTGATCAAGCTGGCCGACCGCCTGCACAACATGCGGACGCTGGATGCCATGCGGCCCGAGAAGCGGCGTCGCATCGCGCGCGAAACGCTCGACATCTACGCGCCGATAGCCAATCGCCTGGGCTTGAACGCGCTCTACCGCGAACTGCAGGAACTGGCCTTCCGCCACGCCCATCCGCTGCGCTTCCGCGTGCTGTCGAAAGCCGTCAAGGGCGCGCGCGGCAACCGGCGCGAGGTGGTCAGCAAGATCCTCGACGCCATTCGCCAGGCGCTGCCGGAAGCCGGCATCGACGCCGACGTCAAGGGCCGCGAAAAGCATCTCTACGGCATTTATCGCAAGATGCGCGACAAGCACCTCTCGTTTTCCCAGGTGCTGGACATCTACGGTTTTCGCATCGTGGTCAAGGATCGTCCCACCTGCTACCTGGCGCTGGGCGCGCTGCATGCGCTGTACCAGCCGGTGCCGGGCAAGTTCAAGGACTACATCGCGATCCCCAAGGCCAACGGTTACCAGTCGCTGCACACCACGCTGATCGGCCCCTTCGGCACCCCCGTGGAAATCCAGATCCGCGACGCCGACATGCACAATGTTGCGGAATCGGGCGTCGCCTCGCACTGGCTGTACAAGGATGAGTCCTCGATCGACCAGTTGCAGAAGAAGACCCACAAATGGCTGCAGTCGCTGGTCGAATTGCAATCGATGACGGGCGACTCCTCGGAATTCCTCGAACACGTCAAGGTCGACCTGTTCCCCGGCGAGGTCTACGTGTTCAGCCCCGGGGGCAAGATCTTCGCCCTGCCGCGCGGCTCGACACCGGTGGACCTGGCCTATGCCGTGCATACCGACATCGGCGACCGCTGCGTCGCCTGCCGCATCAACTTCGAAACCATGCCGCTGCGCACCGAACTGCGCAACGGCGACCGGGTCGAGATCGTCACCGCGCCCAACGCCGCGCCCAACCCGGCCTGGCTGGGCTACGTCAAGAGTGCGCGGGCGCGTTCCAAGATCCGCCACTTCCTCAATACCAGGCAGGCCGAGGAATCCGCGGCACTTGGCGAGCGCCTGTTGTCGCACGCCCTGCGCGACCTTGGCCTGGCCCTGGCCAAGCTGCCGGCCCAGGCCTGGGACCGCTTCAAGCGCGCATCGGGCGCCCGCTCGCAGAAGGCCGTGCTGGCCGACATCGGCCTCGGCAAGCGACTGCCGGCCATCGTCGCGCGTCGCCTGGCGGAAGGCGTCGAGGCGGATCCGGCCGCCGCCGCGAGCAATGGTCGCAGCCACCAGGCGATCCTGATCCACGGCCCGGAAGGCGTCGCGGTCACGCTCGGCGACTGCTGCCGGCCGATACCCGGCGACCCCATCGTCGGCCTGATCCGCAAGGGCCAGGGCCTGGTGGTACACACCCACGACTGCACGGCCATCGCCAAGCTGCGCAGCGAGCGCGGCAACTGGATCGACGTCGACTGGGAACCGGAGATCACCGGCATGTTCGAAGCCAGCATCCGCGTCGTGGCGAAGAACGTGCGCGGCGTGCTGGCCCGGCTCGCCGCCGGAATCGCCGAAGCGGATTCCAACATCGTCAATATCAGCATGGACGACGACAGCGGGGAGGCCACCACCCTGTTCTTCACCTTGCAGGTGACCGACCGCGTGCATCTCGCCCGCATCCTGCGCTCCCTGCGGCGCGTGCCGGAAGTGGTGCGCATCGCCCGTTACGTCGACAAGAAACACTGACCCCGAATTTCAACACAGCAAAAGGACACACCATGGCCCTCTATGAATCCGAGCACACCAAATTCATGCGCGAATGGATGGAAAAGCATCCCGAGGAAAAGCTGGAACAGCAGAAAGGGCGCGCCCTGTGGTGGGACAAGCCGCCGCAGGCACTCGAGACGATGAAGGAAGGCATTGCGGCGAAAGTGCCGAACAAGGCCTACTACTACGACGCGAACTAGCCGCACCCCCGCCTGCGCCGGAGCTTATTTCCACGACATCCGGTGGATGCGCCCGGCAAGCAGCGTGGCGCTGGCGAGACGGCGGCCATCACGGGCAAGGCGACGAAAGCGCCCGCAACCGGTTGCCAATCCAGAAAAACGGATGATCCATGCCGTCAGCCTGACGAATACCCGTCGTGCAAAGTGGAATCCGCGTCGGGCCTCAACGCCATCCGCAGCATGATCGAGAACAGACCCCGGTTGTTTCCCGGATCCTTCCGGGCGAGCAACCTATTGAAACATCACACCTAGTATCGCGAACCATTAATTACGAAACATAATGTCGAGCCATTTTATAATCCGCGTCCTGCCGAGTGAACGACCAAGCGATACATCGCTGGTCCTCGTTACGGCGCAACTGCCAGGCGTCGACC
>JBIKKY010000078.1:0-12573 GCA_044360105.1 Sulfuritalea sp. | reverse complement strand
GCTGATCGAGTTCCTAAAATCGCTGTAATTATGCAGAGGCACCGGCGCGGACTCCCTCGTAAATGCGGGGCGTTCGCGCCGACCCTGCGCCGTGCTGTTCATAATTGGGGCCTGTGCATAATGGCCGTTATGAAGAGCTTTTCATAACGGCCAAATGCAGCCAGTCGCTGGCGATCCCCTTAGCAGTCATTCGGCATGGAGTAGTATGCGAGCTGGAATTTTCGCCATGCAGGGTTTGAGGGAGATTTTAGTGGACGCAATAACCAGTCGGCTCGCCTACGTCATTGATAAATCGAGGATTTGTTTGGCGTGTGTTCCAGGTTATGCAGCAAGCCGTCTGCGAAACCCTGCAAAATTGCTGCCCATTCGACGTTATGCGTCCTGAAGTTCTCACCCTTACTGCGCTTGGTCCATTCCCGGCAGAGCAAGGCGCTTTGCCTGAAAGGATTGCCACACACCAAGCCGCACTTCAGATGATTTCTCGGCCCGTGTCCGATGAAGAGGCGAGAGTCATGGTTTCACTGTTTGGCCAAGACAGTTGCTTCGGGCTTGCATGGTCGCTGCTTCACTTGATCGAAACCTCACCCAGTTGGCCGTTAGCCGATGTCTTGTGCAATACCAATAATGAGTGGGTGGCTCGACTGCGAGAACGTGCAGTTGCCGGAGGGAAATTGTGAAAATCATTCTGGCTACTACCGCCCCGACGCATAACATGGCGGTCGACCTCGCTCCCTTCGGTCGCTGGACGCTGCGCGATAAAGCCGCGCAGCGCCGGTCACCTCTACGTTCGGCCTCTTGAATCATGGGCTGGACGACTATGCGCCTTAGGCGTATAGTCACACAATGCATACCGTAGTCGAAACGTTGCTGTTCCAGCGCCAGTGGCCGCTGTATTGGACCGAAGAGGAACGCGGCGCGTTCGCTGCGTATATTGCTGAGCACCCCACTGCCGGAGATGTCGTGCCCGGGTCCGGCGGCATTCGCAAGGTGCGTTGGGGAAGAGCTGGTTCGGGCAAATCGGGTGGTGTAAGGGTGATCTATTTCACTCGCAACGCAGAAGGTGAAGTGGTTTTACTGACGCTGTACGTGAAGTCGAGAACTGACAACCTCACCGGCCCCAAGTTAAAGGAGATTCGCCGTGTCCTCGAAGAGTAAGCCCCTCACCAAGTCCGAATTGGCAGCCCATGAAGCCAAACGCGACCTTGCTGCTGACCTGTTGCAGTCGGTGCGCGAAATGAAGGCCGATCAGGTTCATGTCGTTTCATCGCCTGTCATTGAGGCGCGAAAGAAAACTGGCTTGTCTCAGTCCCAGTTTGCCGCGCTCATTGGCGTATCTGTTCGCACCTTGCAAGGTTGGGAGCAAGGCCGCAAACAGCCGAGCGGTGCTGCCCGAACTTTGTTGGCTATCGCAAGCACAAATCCCAAAGCAGTATTGGCGGTTGCAGGTAGGTAGCGTTGGGTGCGCCAGAGGCCGAACCCGGCGTTGCAGGGGAGCTGCGCAATAAGACCTGCGCAGCCCCCTGAACTTGAACGTTCCGGAGCGTCCGCCTTCTCTACCCGTCTACGTCTGCTAAGGGCACTTATGTGGAACTCCACATAAGGGCACGGAAGAGTCGGTGACCCAATAAACCTGAGTGTCTCTTTCCATTCTTTAGCGGCCCGATTGTCATTGACGTCGAAAGGCCCTTCCTGGCCGTGGTGCCGGAGTAGTTCCAGCGAGAGCCATCGGCCGCTCCCGCTGCTTTCCTGCCGATGCGAAGTAAAAAGTTATGTCTCCGGCTGAGCCGGAGACGGTATCCCTTGCGGACGGCGCTGGCGGCACGGCGCGAGGGGCTGCTGGAAACCGCGGACGGCCATGTTCGTCCCACGCCGCGCGGCCGGCGTTTCCTGAATCGGTTTCTGGCGGGATTCCTGGCGTAGGCAGTCCGGTTTTTCGCCGCGGCGCGGGCTTGCGACCTAGCGCGATTTCGCGTTGCCGGAACGCTGAACGGTCGTGCGCTCCAGGGTCTGCTGCAGTTCGTCAACCTGATCAATCAGCGTGATGAAATGCCTGCCGAAGGGGGTCAGCTGATATTCCACGCGCGGCGGCACTTCGGGGAAGCTGGTCTTGTCCAGAATGCCAAAGCGCACCAGCTTGGCCAGTCGCTCGTTGAGTACCTTGCCGCTGAGGCCGTCAATCGCATGCTCCATTTCGCCGGGACGGCGCACGCCTTTTCGCACCAGGCTCAAAACGGTCAGCGACCATTTGCAGCCAATGATGCTTTCCACCATCTGATGAACGCTGGGATTGCTCATGTGCCGAAAATATTTTCCCGTTTGTGATCAACAAAATGCACCAAAAGGTGCCTACCCGACCGGTTTGTACCCGCTTGTTGCGCCCGCCGGCGGACCGTAGATTGCTTTCTGTCTGCTCCGAACAATCCGTTGAAAGGAATGCAAAATGCGAATCACCCTCTCCCGCGCAGCGTCCATTATCGTCCTATCCGCGGCCGTTTCAAGCGGCACCGTCGCCGCGGCGGATGCAAACCCGGTGCCTTATCCGCAAGGCTACCGCGACTGGCATCATGTCAAGTCGATGGTCATCAATCCCGGCCACGGGCTCTACGATGCGTTCGGCGGCATCCACCATCTTTATGCGAACAAGGCCGCCATGGCCGGTTACAAGACGGGGAAATGGGCTGACGGCGCCGTCATCGTTTTCGACCTGCTCGAGGCGAAGTCGGCCGACAACGCTGTCGTCGAAGGTTCGCGCAAGGTGGTCGGTGTCATGCATCGCGACGCGCGCAAGCATGCCGCGACCGGCGGCTGGGGCTACGAGGGATTCAAGGGCGACAGCCGCACCGAACGCGCGGTAGGCGCCAATGCACTGACGGCCTGTCACCAGTGCCACATCGCGCAAAAGGACGCCGGCTTCGTCTTCAGCAAGGCGCGCCCTTGATTCGGGGCTCCGCCGCCCCCGCCCTGCGCGTTTCGCAGTGGCTCAACAGCAATCGCGCCATCACGCTGGATGAATTGCGCGGCAAGGTGGTGCTGGTCCATGCGTTTCAGATGTTGTGCCCGGCCTGCGTCATGCAGGCCGGTCCGCAGGCGGTGCGCCTGTGGCAGCGCTACCAACAAGGCAGGCCGGACAGCGACGTGGCGGTGATCGGCTTGCACACCGTCTTCGAACATCACGAGGTCATGACGCCGGCGGCACTCGCGGTCTATCTGCACGAATTCCGCATTCCCTTCCCGGTGGCGGTAGACCGGGCAAGTGCTGACGGACCGATCCCCCAAACCATGCACGCCTACGCGATGCAGGGCACGCCGACAAGCCTGCTGATCGACCGGGCCGGGCGTTTGCGCAAACAGCATTTTGGCGTCGAGCCGGACCAGCAGATGGTCGCTGACATTGACAGCCTCATCACGGAACCGGCATAGCGAGCGCGGCTTCGGGGGCGGAGAAAGCGGCAGTGAGACCCGGCGTACCGGCGCCAGGCCGTTTCATGCGTGGCGGGGAAAGTCGGCGCTGGCGACACGGTGCCTGATCCGGCTGCCGCGAAATATGTCACCATACGGCCCGGCGCTCGACCGCAACCGGCAGGCAAGGACGCAACATCGTGAATGACAACTCGAATAACCTGATCGAAATCGAAGACCTGCACTTTGCCTACGGCAGCAACCAGGTCCTCAAGGGCATACAGCTGGCCGTGCCGCGCGGCAAGGTGGTGGGCATCCTCGGCGTCAGCGGCGCCGGCAAGAGCACCATCCTCAAGCTGATCGGCGGCCAGCGCCGTCCCGACCGCGGCGCCGTCCGCGTCAATGGCCGCGTCGTCCATGAACTCGATAACGACGGGCTCTACGACATGCGCCGCGAGATGGGCATGATGTTCCAGGCCGGCGGGCTGTTCAGCGACATCTCCGTGTACGAAAACATCGCCTTCCCGATGCGCGAACTGACCGACCTGTCCGAGGACCTGATCCACGACCTGGTGCTGATGAAGCTGCATGCGGTGGGCCTGCGCGGCTCGCGGATGCTGATGCCCAACGAACTCTCCGGGGGCATGGCGCGGCGCGTGGCACTGGCGCGGGCGATCGCCCTCGATCCGATGCTGGTCATGTACGACGAACCCTTCGCCGGGCTCGATCCGATTTCGCTGAATCTCATCGCTGAGCTGATCCGCCGCCTCAACGATGCGCTCGGCGGCACCTCGATCATCGTCACCTACGATGTTTCGGAAACCCTGAAGGTGGTGGACTACGCCTGCTTCATCCACGACGGCGTGGTCGTCGCCTCGGGCACGCCGGAGGAACTTCTGAGTTCGCCGAATCCTTCGGTGCACCAGTTCATCCACGCCGAACCGGACGGGCCGGTGGCCTTTCACTATCCCCACCGGCCCTTCACCAGCGACCTCGAACTGATATCTCGTGAATAAATCTACTGCGCGTGCCGGATCGGGGCTTGGGCGGTGCTCGCTATCCTCATGTACAACGACGTACATTCCGGTAGCTGCGCTCCGGCCGCACCCCGCTGCGGCCCGCTCGCTACGATTTCTTCACGAGATATGAAACCTTGAAGACGGAGCCTGCGCCAAGCCGCCGCCGCTTCATCCAGTCGCTGCCGCTGCTCGCGGTCCTGCCGTGGCGGCTTTGCGCTGCTGCTACGCTGCCGCCGACACCGGCCCAGATGTTTGGCCCCTTCTATCCCCTGCGGCCCGATCCCGCCGCCGGCAACGACCTCGCCACCGTGGATGGCCGCGCCCGCGCGCTGGGCACGCCGCTGAGCATCGTCGGCCGCGTGCAGGATACCGCCGGCCGCGCCCAGGCCGGCATCCTCGTCGAGATCTGGCAGACCAACGCCCGCGGCCGCTATCACCACCCGCACGACGACAGCCCGGCGCCGCTCGACCCGAATTTCCGCGGCTACGGCCGCGACACCACCGGCAGCGGCGGCGACTACCGCTTCCGCACGGTGATGCCGGTCAGCTATCCGGGGCGCACGCCGCACGTGCATTTCCGCCTCAGCCGCAGCGGGCGGGAACTGCTGGTGACGCAGATGTACCTGCCCGGCGCGGCCGGCCGCCAGAATCAGCGCGACGGCCTGTTCATGTCGGTCGAAGAGTCGGCACGCGCGCGCCTGGTCGGCGTCGAGGAGACGCGCGCGCCGGGGACGCTGCGTTTCGACATCGTGGTCGCGCCCTGATAGTCAGTCATGCAGTATCCGCTGGATCGACTCGTCATTCCGGCGAACGCCGGAATCCAGTCGGCGGTCGTTACTGGATCCCGGGTCAAGCCCGGGATGACGTTTGGAATATCGTCCATCGGTTTCAACTTGACTCTGTAACAGCGGCGTCAATGTTCCTTGCCGTCCACCCGTGCCTGCAGCAGAAACGGAATCAATCGCACGGCCAGGATGCCGAAGCCAACGAGCCAGCCGCAGGCGGCGAGCACCAGCCATAGCGCATAGTTTTCCGGCAGGAACTGCGGCGCGGCGACGCGCAGCAGGAAGGCGGCAATCATGATCCACAGCACCGCCTTGTCGATGGCCTCGAACACCACCTTCCTGCCGGTGTGGCCCTTGGCGATGCGGATCAGCATCGCCGGAATGATCAGGCCCATGACGCCGAGGCCGAACACGTGCATCGAGAAGGCGCCGGCCCAGGCCGGCGCTGCGACCGGGCCGACAGATTCGACCAGCAGCTGCAGCACGATGGCGGCATAGCCCAGATACATGATGCCGAGGTCGAGTCGGCGAAGGGCCAACTGCGGCTTCCAGAAGAAAAACCGGCCGGTCAGCAGCAGCGCCAGCAAGAGCGACAGCCCGGCCGCCACCGCTGGCGGCATGAAGCCGGCGCCGACCAGCGCGACGGCGAGCAGCTTGATGGTCTTGTCGAGCGTCGCATGGCGCAGGATCTCGACCTGGAAGATGCCCTTCATGAACTGGGTCAGCGTGCGTTCCAGCATGACCAGGAAGGCGACGCGGAACAGGCCGGTGGCCATGACGATGCCGGCCTGGAAATGTTCGCCGCTCAGCATCAGGTGCTTGGCCAGCAAAAAGGCCGGCAGGATCAGCAGGAAAAAATAGTTGTCGCGGTAATTGTCGTCCTTGCGATGGCGCAGCAGCGTCCACAGCAGCATGGCGACGATGGCGGCCAGAAACAGACTGTTGGAAAGTGCGAACAGGCCGGCCGGCCAGCCGGCACCGAACCACATTCCGATGCGCTCGAACAGCCAGGCCGCGACCAGGAAGATCAGCGATGCGCCGTGGTAACCGCGAATCTGCACCCAGTTCTTGGTCGAGGTCAGCAGGAAGCCGCCCAGCACGGCCCAGCCGAAGCCGAAGAACATCTCGTGGGCATGCCACTGCAGGGCGCTGACGGGAGTCGCCGGCGCCGGCAGGGCGCCAAGATGGATCAGCACCCAGAGCAGCGGCAGGCCGAGTCCCGCCAAACAGGCCAGGCTGAAAAAGGGCCGGAAGCCGACCAGCCAGAAGGGGTGCGCGGCAAATCTCATGCTGCGGGCCGAATCAGGCTGCGCTGCGCGCACACGGCCGGCTCAGGCCTTGCGGCGGAACACGACATCCCACACGCCGTGGCCCAGCCGCAGTCCGCGACTCTCGAACTTCGTCTGCGGACGATACGGCGGGCGCGGGGTGAAGTCCTTGGCCATGTTCTGCAGCAGGGTTTCGGCGGAGAGCACCGCCAGCATCTGGTCGGCATAGTCCTGCCAGTCGGTGGCGCAATGCAGGTAGCCGGTGGACGCCAGCCGCGTCGCCAGCAGGTGGACGAATTCGGGCTGGATCAGGCGACGCTTCTGCTGGCGCTTCTTCGGCCACGGGTCGGGAAAGAAGACGTGGATGCCGGAAAGCACCCCCGGCGCGATCATGTCGCGCATGACTTCGACCGCATCGTGCTGGATCACGCGCAGGTTGGAGAGTTCGCGCGTGGCGATTTCCTTCAGCAGGCTGCCGACGCCGGGCGTGTGCACTTCGATGCCGAGGTAGTCGTTCTGCGGATGCTGTCCGGCGATGAGCGCGGTGGTCTCGCCCATGCCGCAGCCGATCTCGAGGATGCGGTGCGTGCGGCGACCGAACACGGCATCAAGGTCGAGCGGTGTCGCTTGATAGGGGATGCCCCAGTGCGGCATGCCTTGCTCGTGGAAACGCCGCTGCGCCGCAGAGACACGGCCCTGGCGCAGCACGAAACTGCGGATGTGGTCGGCGCGGCGGTCTTCCGCGTCGTTCATTCGGCGGGCTTCTGAAAAGTCGGCGCCGGCGGCACGGCGACGGGGTCGTTCGGCGCCGGCTCCGCATCGTCAGCCCCGGCCAGCAGTTTGTCGAGCGCGTAACGCTGGCGCGGGATCGCCTCGGTCAGCGAGGCGCAGGCCGCGTGCAGGGTCACTTCGCCCAGGGCCGGCTGGATGCTGTCGGGGAGATTCAGTGCGCGCGACAGATCGAACCACTGGGCCTCGTTCGCGCGCGATCCGAAGTAATAGCGGGCGAGGTCGCGCACGATGATTTCTATGGTCTGCGCCTGCTGCACGTGCCAGGCCACGTAGGCGTCCTGCACCGGCTTCGCATAGGCGGGAAGTTCGATGCACGCCGCCGTCAGCAGCGACAGCCCGTGGGCGCGGCCGAACAGCCGCTGGCGCAGCAGGATCTCGGGCTCGCCGAAGGCATAGCCCATGCGTTCGGAGGTCAGCCCGGCCGCCGGCGCGGCGCCCGGCGGCGCATCTGCTGCACGCGCCGCGGGCGGCAGCAGCGCGCACAGCAGACAGGCAAGCGCAGCGCCAAGGCGCAGCCCGCAGCGCGCGGCGCAGACCCGCGTCCGCTGCGTCCGCGTGCGGCGGGGATTCATTTGCCGTCGCGGCCGATCAATCCGCCGACCGGGGAGCTTGGCGTCGCCGCGTAAAGCTTTTTCGGCATGCGTCCGGCACGGAAGGCTTCGCGTCCCGCCTCGACGGCCTTCTTCATGGCGCCGGCCATCAGCACCGGATCCCGCGCGCCGGCGATCGCGGTATTCATCAGCACGCCGTCGCAGCCGAGTTCCATGGCGATCGCCGCGTCCGACGCGGTGCCGACGCCGGCATCGACCAGCACCGGCACCTTCGCCTGCTCGATGATCAGCTTCAGGTTCCACGGATTGAGGATGCCCATGCCGGAGCCGATCAGGGACGCCAACGGCATGATGGCGACGCAGCCGATGTCTTCCAGCATGCGCGCCTGGATCGGATCGTCGGCGCAATACACCATGACCTGGAAGCCGTCCTTGACCAGGGTCGCCGCGGCCTTCAGTGTCTCCGGCATGTTGGGGAACAGCGTCTGCGGATCGCCCAGCACTTCGAGCTTGCACAGCGCGTGGCCGTCGAGCAGTTCGCGGCCCAGGCGCAGCGTGCGCACCGCCTCGTCCGCCGTGTAGCAGCCGGCGGTGTTGGGCAGGATGGTGAACCGCGCCGGCGGCAGCACTTCGAGGATCGAGGGCTGGCCCGGTTCCTGGCCGATGTTGGTGCGGCGGATGGCGACCGTGATGATCTCGGCGCCGGAGGCGTCGATGGCGGCGCGCGTCTGCGCGAAGTCCTTGTATTTGCCGGTGCCGACCAGCAGGCGCGATTGATAGGACTTGCCGGCGATGACGAGGGAATCCGGGTTCATGATGAATAAATCCTGAAAGTGCAGAAGCTGGGTTCAGCCGCCGCCGACGGCGACGACAATTTCGATCCGGTCGCCGGCGGCCAGGGCGGTTTCGGCGTGCCGGCTTTTCGGCACGATCTCGCCGTTTCTTTCCACCGCGACGCGCTTGCCGGCCAGACCGCGCGCTTCGAGCAGGGTGGCGACGGAAAGGGGCGCCGGCAGTTGCTGCGATTCGCCGTTGATGATGAGTTCCATGTGTTGATTTTAGAGCCTATTTCAGCAGGCGCCGTCGGATCAGCGTCAGCGCGATCCGGAAGGCGATCGCGGCGATGGCCAGCAGGGCCGCGACATGGCCGATGATGCCGGGCGGAACCTCGCCGAACAGCAGCGGGCGCACCAGCGCCACGGCATGCGTCAGCGGCAGCCACGCCGCCACCGCCTGCACCAGCGGCGGCAACTGGTCGATCGGGAAAAACACGCCGCACAGCAGCACCATGGGCGTGATGAACAGGGTGAAGTAGTACATGAAGAAATCGTAGGACGGCGCCAGCGCGGTGACGATCAGGCCGAGCGCGGCAAAGGCCAGTCCGGTAAGGAAGATCACCGGCACGGCCCACAGCGCCAGCGGCGAGGCGACCAAACCCAGCACCCAGATCACCAGCAGGATGGCGATACCGGACAGCGTGGCCTTGGCGGCCGCCCACAGCAACTCGCCGGCCATCACATCCTCCAGCGTCACCGGCGCATTCATGATCGCTTCCCAGGTACGCTGCACATGCATGCGCGAGAAGGCCGAATACAGTGCCTCGAACGAAGCCGCATTCATGGTCGAGGCGCATACCGTGCCGGCGGCGAGGAAGGCGATGTAGGAGACGCCGTCCACCTGCGGCAGCAGCCCGCCCAGACCGTAGCCGAGGCCGAACAGGTAGATCATCGGATCGGCCAGGTTGCCCAGCAGCGAGGGGATCGCCAGCTTCTTCCAGACCAGGAAATTGCGCCGCCAGACGGCGAAAGCGCGCAGCGAGAGTTGCGGCAGGGGCAGGAGTTGTGCGCTCATGGGCTGCCGTTCCCGATCATGGCGAACCCTCCTGGATCAGAGGGAATAGTGGCCAGGGTCGAATTGGATTTGCTAAGTGGCGGACGAGTAGCGATTGGGCTCCTTGCCTTCCTGTATGGCCCACACGATCAGGATGATCCAACCGATAAAGGGCACGAACCAGAGCAGCAGAAACCATGCGCTCCGATCCGTGTCATGCAGTCGCCTTGCGCCAACTGCCAGCGACGGGAGCAGAACTCCCAGCGAAAAAAGGCCGGACAACACATCGCTCACCATGCCGGTCGCCAGCGATATCAGGACTGTAAAAAGAAACCACCACCAGTACTCCGACCGGGAGGCGCGCCCGTCAAACGCCGCATATTTCGAGAAGCAGGTGCTGATCGATTTTCCAAATGTCATTCAAGGTCTCCCTGGGTTGTGCGTCAATGGGAAAAAGCAAAAGATGATTCCGGGATTTTCTGGAAAGTATCCGGCAAAGGGGCGGCTGCCGACTGGTTTGCGCGGAGCTTACCCGTTTTCAAGGAAAAAAAAGGCGGATTCAAGCCTGAAAGGAGAGAAAGCGAGGGGAGAAAAGGCGCCAGGGTCGAATTGAATTTATCAGAGCAACAGGCACAGCAATAGGGGTCCCGCGTCACATTCCATTTTCATTCCGTACTCGCAATCACGATACTGCATCGTTCGCGGTCGGGCTGATTTCACTTCGCTCGCCGTACCGCCGGCGCCGACTTTTGTTTCGCTGTTAGCGGTGAAAGCTGCAGGGCCGAAGGAGAACCCCCAAAAGTCGGCGCCGGCGACACGGCGGCTGGAACAACGGAAGGGGCGGAAAAACCCGACACGGACTAAGCGGCCCAGCGTGGAAGTCACCGGCGCTGCGCGGCTTCATCGCGCAGCATCCGTGTTGATGGATGGGTTGGGCCTCTGCTCACTCATAGTGTGTCCACATGCGTAGGACACGAACCGCTTTCTCTTTGGTAAAGACCTCGTACACAATGCGGTGCTGAATATTAATGCGGCGAGAATATGCGCCAGCGAGATCACCGACCAACTTTTCGAAGGGTGGTGGATTCTGAAATGGATTGTCGGCAAGAACCGCGAGTAGTTCTTGTGTCTTTGATTTAAGACCACTTGCAGCAAGCTTCTTTGCGTCCTTCATTGCTTGCTTGGCATAAACAATTTCCCAACTCACCACTTAAGCGCCTTCGAACTTTTTGCGAGGGGCTCAGCCATACCAGCTTTGATGGACTCGCGCATTCCGGGCACAGCTAATAGGTATAGGGTTTCTTGAATTGCGCTCCAATCTTCCGCAGAGAGCAGAACGGCGCTGCTGCGTTTGCCGGAAATTATGATCGGTTCGTGTGACTCCACTGTTTGGTCAATGAGCCGGTACAGATTGGCGCGAGCTTCGCTGGCGGTAAGGGTGTTCATTTCGTGCTCCTTCAAAGAAGCATAATAGTACGCTATTACGTACGCGTGTCAAGCGGTTATGCGAGCGCTTCAAGAGGTCCAACGTGGAGGTGACCGGCGCTGCGCGGCTTTATCGCGCAGCGTCCAGAGAGCGAAGCGAACGGGGTCGACCGCCGGGTTGGGCATATAGACTGACATCTTGCTGGTTTGATATTCGAGTTGTCACGAACCATCAGACTCAAACGAGATAACAGAACAATTCATTTGCCAATGGTCATGTGTTGTTGCGTTGAACCAGCGCCAATCTCGCCACGCGACATGCTTTGACCGCACGCGCTACCAGCGGTGCATTCCAAGCTAATGGAATTCAAATCGTACACGCGCGAGTGACCGTAATCGCCTGCCGGCAATGGCACTCCTTCGGGAATGTAAAACGTCGCGCTGTGGCCGCCATGCAGCCCGCCTGGGTAAGTAAATTTCTTCAGTACAACGAAGGCGTTGTTCAAGTCAGGCGGAATGTTCGGAGGCGGTCGATTTTGCAGCGCATACTTCTTCTTTAGCGCATTGATCCAATTTGCCGCGTCATTCAAGTTGGCCCTGCGCAGTATCCCGTTCTCTACAGCATGCTCGAGACCAGCTTGGCCGGCTAGCGGCTCACTCTTGTGGTGAAACGATGCGGGCGTAGTGGTCGGTGACGTAACTAGCTCCTGACCTGCCTCAATCGGCTTCCCGATAAAGACGCTGCCTGATTTTTCGTTGACAGGGAAAATGCTGGTGATGGGCTTCGAGAAGAGCGCATGCGCGAGTTTTTGTTCGTTTCTCGCCTCATCGGGCGTAGTGACAAGTCCGTAATTGAAGATCGCGAGAGATGAGTGGTAAATTCCATATGTCTTTTGGTGAAAAGCATAGGTCTCGCAGGGGCCATCATCACTATGGGTGTTGATTAGAAGCGGAGTGGATTTTTTCAAGCCGGCCACTCTCTGCCTGTAATACCCGTTAACAAACACGGCAGCAATCTTCGTTCCCTCGGCCCAGCTGATATTCCAGATGGTCGGATTAGAGGCCCCGAGCATCAGGGCCACCGGCGCACTCGGGTGATTCACGACTACGTCAATCTGGCTAACTGTTCTGGCGCTTCGTTGATCAATTTGGAAATCAAGCTTTCTGCCTTCGAGTGCGGCCGCTCCAAAAACAACCAAGTCGTTAGCGAAGGTGGTCTCAGGGAACGCGCAAGCTGCCGGCACAACGTCCTGTGATGGGGCCGCCAATATGTCCCTTGGCTTGTCGGTATGTGCACAGGCGCACAGGAAAGTGGCGGTAGCGATTGCAGTAGTGATTGCCGTGGACATAAAGCCACCCTTGGTTGGATTAAATATAGTGGGTCTTCGTGGAAGAGTGTGGGTAAAAACGCATGTCAATCAGATTTTCGGCAGCATGCAGGTAAGGACTTTGAGTCGCAGGTACTCCTCGTCGCGCAGTCCGTATGCGCGACGCTGGATGACGC
>JBIKKY010000077.1:0-12594 GCA_044360105.1 Sulfuritalea sp. | reverse complement strand
ACTCGATCAACTCACGATCCTCATGGGTAAGCTGCAATTCGGTCTGTCGCATGGCCAACTCCTCGTCTCTGGATGGATATGCGACAGCATAATACATGTATCGTTATTTATGTGTGTTAATACTAGTTCCAGCAGGGTTTCGATGCAGCGATAGACCAGCCGACGCGCCGGGTCGATCTGCTCGAAGTGGCGCAGCCATTCGCAGCCTTCGCGGATCGCCTCGTCATCGCCGCAGGCCAGTGCCAAAATGGTTTTCAGCTCACCCACGCGCAGGTCGGCCCAGAATGAATCGGCTTCTGCCGCCAGCCCGATCAGGGTCGTGACCGGCCGCTGGTCGGGCAGGTCGAGTTCGTGCAGGGTGTCGAGCAGGTCGGCGCATTCCTCCTCGTTGAGGTTCGGCAGATGCAGGATGGCTTCGCGGATCGCGTTGCCGACGCTGTTGTTCTCCCATTCCAGTTCGTCCAGCGGATAGATTTCCGACATGCCCGGCACCAGGATGCGACAGGCATAGACGCCGAGGTGCGTGAAGTCGGCCACGTAGACGTCGTGGCCGCAGCGGTGGATGCGCCAGATCAGCCAGTGATAATCCTCTGCGGTGGTGTCGCTGAAATTCCAGTCGACGAATTCGAAATCCGGCGTGTCGTCGAGGAAGTTCCAGCTGATGATGCCGCTGGAATCGACAAAGTGGATCTCGATGTTGGGCGCGGCGGCGATTTCGTCGAGGTCGAAGCCGGGCGGCGGAAAGCCGGCCAGCGCATCGAGGCCGCGGCCCTGCAGCAGTTCGGTCAGCGCGCGCTCCAGCGCGATCTCGAAGCGCGGATGGGCGCCGAAGCTGGAGAAACAGCCCTGGTCCGCGGGGTGCAGCAGGGTGACGTTCATCACCGGGTATTCGCCGCCGAGGGAAGCATCCTTGACCAGGATGCCGAAGCCCGCCGCGCGCAGGCCGGCGATACCGGCCGCGATGCGCGGAAAACGGGCGATGACAGCCTCCGGCACGTCGGGCAGGCAGAGGCCTTCGCTGATGATGCGGAACTTGATGTGGCGCTCGAGGATTTCCGACAGGGCCTGGCTGCGTGCCTCCATCTCGGTATTGCCGGCCGACATGCCGTTGCTGACATACAGGTTGCCGATCAGGTTGACCGGGAACCAGACGGTCGCGCCGTCACGCTGGCGCACATAGGGCAGGGCGCAGATGCCGCGCTCGCTGTCGCCGGAATTCAGGTCCACCAGCGTGTTGGCATCGATGCTGCCGTCCGGATCGTAGAGTTTGCGCAGTTCGGGCGTCAGCAGTTGCTCGGGCCACTCGCCATCGGGGCCGGGCTGGAACCATTGCTCGCGCGGGTAGTGGGCAAAGTCGCGGCGGGCAAACTGGTCGCCGGGCCAGTAATGCGTCCAGAAGTAATTGCAGGACAGGCGCTCGAAGAACTCGCCCAGGGCGCTGGCCAGCGCCGCCAGCCGCGAGCCGCCCTTGCCGTTGGTGAACAGCAGCGGGCAGTCGCGGTCGCGCACATGCACCGACCAGACGCCATCCACGGGATTCAGCCAGGAGTGTTCCTCGACATGGAAGCCGAGCTTGTCGAGCTTGCCCTGCATGGTGGCGATCGAGGATTCGAGCGAGGCGTCCTTGCCCGGAATGAAGCTTTCTGTCTGCATGTGAAGGTCCCTCTGGATGGGGCGGGTGGGGAGATGCAAGACAGCGGACTGTGCTGCATGGCGCAAGGCGCGCAGCGCAGCGAGCCGGCGGCCGGCTGTCCATCACGGGCGGAACTACTCGGTCTTCGACAACTCGGTGAAATCGTGTATCAGGTCATCGAACTTCTGCCGGGCATGGTCGCGCTGCGCCGGCGTCGCCATGGCGAGGATGGCCACGGTGAGTTCCGCCGAGGCGCGGCGCATGGCCAGCACCCGCGCCAGCCGCGCCGGATCGGCGGGCAGGTCGAAGCGGGCGGCGTAGTCGCGCAGCAGCGCGATGACGTGTTCGCGCGGCGGGCGTTCCCTCTGCATCTGGCGCATCAGGTCCAGCAATTCGCGCTGGCGGCGCAGCCTTTCGTCGAACCAGAACCGGCCGCCGGGAGACTGCACCTCGACCATTCGCCGCAAGGCGCTTTCCTGCCCGTCGCTTAAGTCGCCGAGCCAGTATTCGGCGCGTTCCAGCACCCGCTTGGAACGTTCCTTGTTCTGTGCGGCTTCGCCATCCGCAAGGCGCATCTCTTTGGTGAGATCGGCATTCTTCTCGGCGAAGCGCGCCGCCATGCGGTCGATCTGGGCGGGGGTCAGGGTGGCCAGCAGGTCGGCGACGTCCGGCGTCGCCTGCTCGGCGAGCACCCGCACGCGGCGGATGACGCTGTCGCTGAGTGCCAGCGCATCGTTTGCCGTCGGCTGGCCGGCGGCAAGGGCCTTGCCCTGACGCAGCAGGGCGACGTAGTCGGGCAACTGGGTCTTGCGGTGCCAGGCAAGCAGTTTGGCCAGGCGTTCGCGGGTCAGCGCCTCCTGTTCCGGCGAGAGGTCGAGGTACTGGTCGATCCACCAGCGCGCGAGGCTGTCGGCATTGCCGTAGCCGAGGCGCACGGCGCTGCAGCCCTGCAGGGCCAGGCTGGCGACAAGTGCGAGAAAAAGCAGGCGGAGGAGGTGGTGCATGAAAGCTACGGTTTGAGCGGGATGGACTGGAGTATCCACGGGCATCGTGGCGGTAGTCAATCTCGCGCTTCCGGATTGGTTGAGGCTGTGCCATTGCGAAACCGGGCAAACGAAGTGTGGCGTGGAATCGCATCAATGTGCGACGGCAGCTTCCTGTCTATTGTGTTGAAAAAGCAGATTACCATTTTGCATAATGACCTTGGGATAAAGTCGAACTCTCAGGTCGCTCTAAAACCGGCGATCGTCGATCAGGTAATGGGGGGCATCTGAGAATCAACCATAGCTGGTGGTCGGCGTTTTTTTCAACCCAATATGCCCGTTGGCGCCATTCCCGCGTTCGCGGGAATGACGGCATCGGGCACGATACCGACGCCGCATAAGAACGCGACCTCACGCCAATTTCCGTTCACCCATTAAAAAACGCCAAACGGCAGGCCGGTCTCTCTTGTATGCTTTACGCACCTCGCAACTCATCGTACTTGCCATGCCGCCGACCACACATGCCCGCCAGACCGCCCTTGACCTGATCGACTTCATCGACGCCAGCCCGAGCCCGTGGCACGCCGTGGCGAGCGCGGAGCAGCGCCTGCTGGCATGCGGCTTCACCCGGCTGGAGGAGGCGGAACGCTGGGCCGTTCAACCCGGGGGGCGTTATTACACAGTGCGCGGCGGGGCGTCGCTGATCGCCTTCGTCGCGGGCAGTCGGCCGCTGGCGGACAGCGGCTTCCGCATCGTCGGCGCGCATACCGATTCGCCGGGACTGCGGCTCAAGCCGCGCGCCGCCATTGCCGGCGACGGCCTGTTGCGCCTGGGCGTGGAAGTGTATGGCGGGCCGATCCTGGCCACGTTTACCGACCGCGACCTGAGCCTGGCCGGGCGCGTGGTGATGCGCACGGCGGCTGGGCCGCAGACGCGGCTGCTACGCTTTGAGCAGCCGCTGCTGCGTTTGCCCAACCTGGCGATCCACATGAACCGCGAGGTGAATGAGCAGGGGCTCAAGCTCAACAAGCAGACCGAACTGCCGCTGATCCTGGGCCAGTTGGGCGCGGGGAAAGATGCGGAAGCCCGCCTGCGTACACTGCTGGCCGAGGCTGTCCAGTGCAAGGCAGGCGACCTGCTGAGCTGGGAACTGGCGGTCTACGACGTGCAGCCGGGCAGTCTGTGGGGTGCCGACGGGGAGTTCATTGCAGACAGCCAGCTCGACAATCTCGCCTCCTGCCATGCCGCGCTGACCGCCCTGATGGCTGCCGGGACGCCGGCGGCGACTTGCGTCGCGGCCCTGTTCGACCACGAAGAAGTCGGCAGCGAGAGTGCGGCGGGAGCCGGCGGCAGCTTCGTCAGCGACGTGCTGGCGCGCATCGGCCTGCAGGCGGATCTGGATGCGGAAGACAGCCTGCGCGCCCTGGCGCGCAGCTTTTTCATCAGCGCCGACATGGCCCATGCCTACAACCCGAATTTTTCGGCCGCCTACGAACCCGAGCACAAGGTGCAGGTGAACGCCGGGCCGGTAATCAAGACCAACGCCAGCCAGCGCTACAGCACAGGTGCGGAAACCGCCGCGCGCTTCATGGATCTGTGCGCGCAGGCCGGCGTGCCCTGCCAGCAGTATTCGCATCGCAGCGATCTCGGCTGCGGCAGCACCATCGGCCCGATCGTCGCGGCGCGGCTGGGCATCGCCAGCGTCGATGTCGGTTCGCCGATGTGGGCGATGCACAGCGCGCGCGAAAGCGCCGGCGCGCATGACCACGCCTGGATGATCGCCGCCCTGGCGGCGGCCTACGCGAGTTGAGTTTTCCGCAATGAACACGGGAGGTTTGCTACATGGGTATTGATCCGCTGCCGCTGGATGCCGAAACCGTTCGAATTTTGTCCGGCGTGACCACCGCGACGCTGACCACGGTGCTGCTCAAGAAGGGCGTGCGCACCGTCTGGATCCGCCATGCGCGGCCGCTGCAGGGCGCACCGCGGCGCATGGTGGGGCGCGCCTTCACGCTGCGTTTCGTGCCGGCGCGCGAGGACCTGGCGACGCCGGCCTCGTGGGCCTCGCCGATCTCGACGCGGGCGGCGATCGAAGCGATGCCGGCAGGCTGCATCGCCGTGGTCGATGCACTGGGCAACACCGATGCAGGCATCTTCGGCGACATCCTCTGCTCGCGCATGCACAAGCGCGGCGTGGCCGCGCTGATCACCGACGGCGTGGTGCGCGACGTGGACGGGGTGATCGGCAGCGGACTGCCGGTCTGGTGCCAGGGCGTCGCCGCGCCGCCTTCGGTGGCGGCGCTGACTTTCGTCGGCTGGCAGGAACCGGTCGGCTGCGGCGGCGTTGCCGTGATTCCCAATGACGTGGTGGTGGCGGATGCCGATGGCGCCGTGGTGATTCCCGCCGCGCTGCTGGCCGAGGTGATGGCCGAGTCGGTTGAGCAGGAGCGCATGGAGGCCTGGATCCTGACCGAAATCGCGGCCGGCGTGCCTTTGCCCGGCCTGTACCCGCCCAACGCCGAAACCCGTGCCCGCTATGAGGCCTGGGCGGCGACGCAGCGCTAGTACATAGTCAGCTTGAAACCGACGGCCGCCCTACTGGCCGTCATCCCGGGCTTGACCCGGGATCCAGAGCCGCCGCCGGCTGGATTCCGGCTTTCGCCGGAATAATGGAGACTATCTGTTGCTGTTGCCTGACTATCTGTCCGGCTACTTCGTCTTGCTGAAATCCGCCGGACGCTTTTCCTTGAAGGACGTAATCCCCTCGCGCGCGGCCCCGGTGCAGGCTGACTGGCCGAAGGCCTGGTAGCCGGCTTCGAGGGCGGCGGCGAAACTGGGCGCGGCGGCCGCTTCGCGTATCGCCTGCTCCATGATGTCTATGCATTCCCGGCTGAGCACCTGGCCGTTGCTGCTGCGCGCTTCCACCGGCTCGATGCTGACGGCCACCGGCGCATCGCCGATCGGCTCGATTTTGTTCGCGAGTTCGCCCACCCGTGCCGCGGCCATCGCGATCAGCGACGAATAGTCCTCGGCCAGGCCGCTGACGATGCCCAGTTCGTGGGCGCGCGTTGCCTTCAGGCGTTCGGCCTGGCGCAGCATGGCGTTGAAGGTGGCTGTCGCATGCGGCCAGCGGCGATAGGGCACCACCATGGCACCGATGCCGGGGACGATGCCCAGGGTCACTTCCGGCAGTTGCAGCCAGGCACGCTTGACCGCCACGATGGCGTGGCAGCGCATGGCCAGTTCGAGGCCGCCGCCCAGCGCCATGCCATTCAGGGCCGCTACCACCGGTTTCTTCATCTGGTCCAGATGCACCAGCAGGCGCGAGCAGTCGCGGGCGTACTGCGCCGAGGCCGGCGCATCGCCCAGCATATCGACGAAGCGGCCGATGTCGGCGCCGGCGCAGAAGGCGCGCGTGCCGTAGCCGGTGATGACGAAACCCTTTACTTCGGGCCTGTTCTCGAAGCGGCGGATGACGGAGAGGATTTCGTCGTTCATCTCGTCGTGCAGCGCATTCATGGCTTCCGGCCGGCGCAAGGTGATGACTTTCACGCCGTCCAGGTCGTCGACCAGGATGTGGCGCAGGAAGCCCTGATAGGCGGCGAAGGACTGCTGCGGCATCGGCATGCCGCGGCGCTCATCGCGCAGGCGCATCAGGGCGCGGCCGCTGGTTTGCTCGCCGAGGTTCTTCATCAGGTCGAGCGGGCCGTGCTTGAAACCGAGCGCCAGCCGGCAGCCGAGGTCGAGGTCGGCCGATTCGCCGATCTTGCGGTCGACGATGTCGACGCTTTGCGAGAACAGGATGCCGAGCAGGCGCTCGCGGATGGCTTTTGCCGTTTCCGCTGCCACTTCGACGCGCTTGCCGGGCGGCACCGTGACCCAGGTGTCGACCGAGCGGAAGATCGGCGCCGGCGTGTAGTGCTCGCCTTCCATTTCAGCCTGAAGCGTGTTGGTTTCGGTGATGATCGGATTGCCGCGCGCGAGATTCAGCACGAAGAAGGGGCCGGCATGCACGAACTCGGCGGCGACGCTATCGATTTCGGCGGCGGTGGCGCGGTCGAGCAGCATCGCGGATTCATTGCACCAGTTGTCGAAGATGCGGTCGAGCATGAAGCAGGCCACATCGGCGGTGACCAGCGGCACCTTGCCGGTCATGCAGAAGGTCCAACGCAGGTACTCGACCACGGCCGGATCGGTCTTCTCCCAGGCGATGACTTCCACCGCGGGGTTGCGCCAGGCCGGGGCGAAGAAGTGCGTGACCGTGGCGCGTTCCTTGTGCTTCAGGGCCGAGAAGATTTGTGCGGCGGGAAGGGAACTGGTGTTGGAGGTAATCAGGGCGTCGGGGCGCACCACCGCTTCGATCTGCGCGAAGATCTTGCGCTTGAGGTTCAGGTTTTCCGTGGCAGCCTCGATCACCCAGTCGCAGCCGGCGATGTCGGCATAGTCGAGCGTGCCGACCAGGTTCGATGTCACCGCCGCAGCATCGGCCTCGCTCATCTTGCCCTTGGTCACGGCCTTCTTCGAGTAGTCCTGAAAGCGCAGCAGCGCCGCGTCAACGGCTTTTTGCGAAACATCGACCAGAAACAGTTTCAGGTCGGGCAATGCGCTCTTGAGGTAATAGCCGATGTCGGGGCCGATGGTGCCGGCGCCGATGATGGCGACAGAACGGGGCAGGGCGCGGGCAGGGGTGGCAAGCAGCGGGTTGGCGAAGGCGGTGCTCATGATTCATCCTTTGTATGCGGTATACAAAGGATTATCCTGCATTGTCGATGTTCACACAATCGCCGTTCCGCCGGTGCCGACTTTTCGATGCTTGATACGGGAAAGCATTGGAACATTCCCGTCCACATGCATTGCCGGATCGCCGGGCGATTCTAGCCCGCCGTCAGCAGCCGCTCGGCGTCAAGTCGGGCCTTGACGCGTGCCTGATGTTCGGCCTTGTTGGTCATGGTGACGGATTTGCCGAAGGCATCGCGCTGCGCGCTGTTGATCTTGGTCGCCTCGATGGATTTGATGCAGCGCCACTTCTTTCCGCCCTTGGTTTCGATCTGGCGCATTTCGGCACTGGGGTGCTGGCGGCCGCAGTGATAGCAATAGATGTTTGCAGGATGGGACATGGTTGTACCGGACGAAAGTTGGATTATGAATCGAAGGCGCGATCAGGCTTGCGCAGGAACAGCAGGCGCTACCGGCTTATTTGAGGATTTCCAGAAGTTCCACTTCGAAGACCAGGGTCGAGTCGGGCGGGATGGTGCCGGGAATGCCGCGGCTGCCATAGGCCAGATTGGGCGGGCAAACCAGTTTCGACTTGCCGCCGGTCTTCATGGTTTGCATGCCTTCGGTCCAGCACGGGATGACACGGTTCAGGGGAAAGGAGGTCGGCTGGCCGCGGCTGTAGGAACTGTCGAACTCCTTGCCATTGACTAGCGTGCCGCGGTAATGCACCTTGACGGTATCGCTCGCCTTGGGGCTGGCGCCGGTCCCCTCCCTGATCTTGGTGATGCCAATCCCGGAGGCTGTCTTCTCTTCCTTGGGTTCGGCCGCGGAGGTTTGCAGCGAGACGGCGATAAAGGCGGCGGCGGCAGTTGCGGTCAGTTTGTTCATGGATTGCCTTTGCTTGAATTGATGCGGGAACGGGTTTCGGTCACAGGTCGATGCCGACGATGTCGTCAGGTTCGAATTCGTCGGGCACGGTGCCGTCGCCGAGGCCGGTGACCATGGCGCCCATGGTGTCGCTCAGCTTCAAGAAGTACTCGGCGCTGATCGGGTCATAGAAGCGCTGGCCAAGGGCAACCTCGCTGAACTTGATGCGGTGGAAACCGGGGTGTGATGTCATATGAAATCGTATGGAATCGGGTGGCTGGGCTTACTTCTTTTCCTGCTTGCTTTCCTGTTTCTTGTCCTGTTCTTCGGAATCCTTGGGGATGACCGCCCTGACACCGGCCGCGGTGACATCCACGGCGGTCCCGACCACGGTAGCGGCCGCCTTGACGGTGGTGGCCGCCACGGAAACCGCGGCATCGGCCACCGTCACGATGGCGCATCCGGAGCACAGGAACGGAAGAAGCAGGAAAACCGGTCGCATCGTGTAAACGCTTTCCATCCCCCGAAGTGTTCCAGAATGCAAAAGCCCAACCTGGATGGCTGGGCTAAGTGCAAGAACCACAACAGGAATTCTTTGGCTCCTCGACCTGGGCTCGAACCAGGGACCTACGGATTAACAGTCCGGCGCTCTACCAACTGAGCTATCGAGGAATATCAAGAGGCGCGGATTATAGCCGCACCCCCTGGTGCTCGCAATAGCCCCGTTACTTCTTAAGCACCGCGGCGATGGCCTTGGCGACGTAGTCGATGTTGCGTGTATTGAGCGCGGCGACGCAGATGCGGCCGGTGCTGACGGCGTAAATGCCGAACTCTGCGCGCAGCCTTTCCACCTGCCCGGCGGTGAGGCCGGTGTAGCTGAACATGCCGCGCTGCACCTTGATGAACTCGAAGCCGGTGGCGCCGGCGGCGGTGAGCTTGTCGACCAGGCTCACGCGCATGGCGCGAATGCGCTCGCGCATGCCGGCGAGTTCGTCTTCCCACTGCTGGCGCAGTTCGGGGCTGGCGAGCACGGCGGCGACCACGGCGCCGCCGTGGGTCGGCGGGTTGGAATAGTTGGTGCGGATCACGCGCTTGACCTGCGACAGCACACGCGCCGATTCGTCCTTGCCGTCGGTGACGATGGTCAGCGCGCCGACGCGCTCGCCATACAGCGAGAAGGATTTGCTGAAACTGCTGGAGACGACGAATTGCAGGCCGGAGGCGGCGAACAGGTCGAGCGCGATGGCGTCGGGCTTGATACCGTCGGCGAAGCCCTGGTAGGCCATGTCGATGAAGGCAACGAGGTCGCGCGCCTTCACGGCGGCGACCACTTCGGTCCACTGGGCGGCCGAGAGGTCGGCGCCGGTGGGGTTGTGGCAGCAGGCGTGCAGCACGACGACGGACTTGGCCGGCATCGCCGCCAGCGCGGCCTTCATGCCGGCGAAATCGACGCCGCGCGTGGCGGCGTCGTAGTAGGCGTAGTTCTCGACCGTGAAGCCGGCCCCTTCGAACAGGGCGCGGTGGTTTTCCCAGCTCGGGTCGCTGATATAAACCTTGGCTTCGGGCAGCAGGCGCCGCAGGTAGTCGGCGCCGACCTTCAGTGCGCCGGTGCCGCCCAGGCATTCGCAGGTGATGGCGCGGCCGGCGGCGAGCAGCTCGGAATCCTTGCCGAAGAGCAGGTTCTGCACCGCGTTGTTGTAGGCCGGGATGCCTTCGATGGGCTGGTAGCCGCGCGGCGGCTGGGTTTCCAGGCGCGCCTTCTCGGCGGTCTTGACCGCGGCCAGCAGGGGGATCTTTCCGTCGTCGCCGAAATAGACGCCGACGCCGAGGTTCACCTTGTTCGGATTGGTGTCGGCATTGAAGGCTTCGTTGAGGCCCAGGATGGGGTCGCGGGGCGCCATTTCGACGGCGGCAAAGAGAGAGGACATGAGTGCTCCGGATGCGGGAAGGTTAAAAAGTCGGCGCTGGCGCTACGGCGATTCGATCCGATAGCGCGAAGCGCGCAATAATACCGCATCGGCCGACTCGTTTCGATCAGGATTTTGTCGGCTTTCCATAAGTAAAACAGGGCATTTGCGTGGCTGAAATTCATGAGTTGAAGGGCCGGGTGGTCGAGTTTGCGGGCAGCCCCTGGCGCCTGCACCAGCCGTTTCCGCCGGCCGGCGACCAGCCCGAGGCGATCCGCCTGCTGACCGAGGGTTTCAACGACGGCCTGTCCTTCCAGACCCTGCTCGGCGTCACCGGTTCGGGCAAGACCTACACAATGGCCAACGTCATCGCCCGCCTCGGCCGGCCGGCGCTGGTGCTGGCGCCGAACAAGACCCTGGCGGCGCAGTTGTATTCGGAATTCCGCGAGTTCTTTCCCGAGAACGCGGTCGAGTATTTCGTCTCCTACTACGACTACTACCAGCCCGAGGCCTATGTGCCTTCGCGCGACCTGTTCATCGAGAAGGATTCCTCGATCAACGAGCACATCGAGCAGATGCGCCTTTCAGCGACCAAGAGCCTGCTCGAACGGCGTGACGTGGTCATCGTATGCACGGTGTCGGCGATCTACGGCATCGGCGACCCGGTCGATTACCACAGCATGATCCTGCACCTGAAGCAGGGCGAGAAGACCGGCCAGCGCGAGATCATCAAGCGCCTCACCGAGATGCAGTACGAGCGCAACGAGATGGACTTCAAACGCGGCGTCTATCGCGTGCGCGGCGACGTGATCGACATCTTTCCGGCGGAAAATGCCGAGAGCGCGGTGCGCATCGCGCTGTTCGACGACGAGGTGGAATCGATCACGCTGTTCGATCCACTGACGGGGCACACGCGGCAGAAGCTCGGCCGCTTCACGGTTTTCCCCTCCAGCCATTACGTCACGCCGCGCGCAACCGTGCTCAAGGCGGTGGAAGCGATCAAGGGCGAACTGCGCGAGCGCATCGAATTCTTCCAGACCAACCAGAAGCTGGTCGAGTGCCAGCGCATCGAGCAGCGCACCCGCTTCGACCTCGAAATGCTCGACCAGCTGGGCTTCTGCAAGGGCATCGAGAACTACTCGCGACATCTCTCGGGGCGCCAGGCCGGCGAGCCGCCGCCGACGCTTTACGACTACCTGTCGCCGGACGCGATCATGTTTGTCGACGAATCGCACGTGACCATTCCGCAGGTCGGCGGCATGTACAAGGGCGACCGTTCGCGCAAGGAGAACCTGGTCGACTACGGCTTCCGCCTGCCCTCGGCGCTGGACAACCGGCCGCTGAAATTCGACGAGTTCGAGAAGCTCATGCCGCAGACGGTGTTCGTTTCGGCAACCCCTTCCGACTACGAGGAAAAGCACCAGGGCCAGGTGGTGGAGCAACTGGTGCGGCCGACCGGGTTGGTCGATCCTGTGGTCGAGGTGCGCCCGGCCAGCACCCAGGTCGATGACCTGCTCAGCGAATGCAAGAAGCGCATCGCGCTGGGCGAGCGGGTACTGGTGACGACGCTGACCAAGCGCCTGGCCGAGCAGCTGACCGAGTACATGGGCGACAACGGCATCAAGGTGCGCTACCTGCATTCCGACATCGACACCGTGGAACGGGTCGAGATCATCCGCGACCTGCGCCTGGGCGAGTTCGACGTGCTGGTCGGCATCAACCTGCTGCGCGAGGGGCTGGACATTCCGGAGGTGTCGCTGGTGGCCATCCTCGATGCCGACAAGGAAGGCTTCCTGCGCTCGACGCGCTCGCTGATCCAGACCATGGGCCGCGCTGCACGCCATCTGAACGGCACCGCGATACTCTATGCCGACCGGGTCACCGATTCGATGCAGCGCGCGATGGGCGAAACTTCGCGACGCCGGGCCAAGCAACTGGCGCATAACGAGGCCGAAGGCATCACGCCGATCGGCGTCAAGAAACGCATCAAGGATATGATCGACGGCGTTTATGATGCCGATACGGCAGTGCGCGATCTCAAGGCGGCGCAGGAGGCGGCGCGCTACGAGGTGATGAGCGAAAAGGATCTGGCGCGCGAGATCCGCAGACTGGAGAAAGCCATGCAGGAACATGCAAGGAACCTGGAATTCGAAGAGGCGGCGGCGGCGCGCGACGAACTGTTCCGCATCCAGCGCCTCGCCTTCGGCGGCGAGGCCCACGACGCACCGGGGAGCGCCGCCTGATGCCGCGCCGGATACTTTTCGTCTGCACCGGAAACCCACAATAAACCCAGTATTGGCAAGGCCGTCAGGCGTATTTGGTAGCACTTCTGGTAACACATTGGCGGGCCGTGGCGGCGCGCGCGGCGAGGATCTCGGCCTACCGGATCGCCGTCCCGCGCCGCAGGCGCCCCGGCATGTCCGGCGAGTTTCCGGTGAAGGTGTCGCAGCCGTCAGGAACCCATCCAAGCGCCTGCAGCGTGCGCGTG
>JBIKKY010000033.1:0-35791 GCA_044360105.1 Sulfuritalea sp. | reverse complement strand
CGAGGCCCTGGTCGCGCAGGGCTTCCACGTCCTGCATGAAGCCGAAGGTGCGCGCCCGCGCCACTTCGCGCAAGTACGATTGATCGGCAAAATCCACGCGCGCCCGCGAGCCGGCGCGATCCACCGCAGGATGATTGAAAACGATAGAAAAATCAAGGCTGAAACCGTCGTAGGGCGACAACTTCGCCCACTTGTCGCCTTCTTTCACTTCCACGGTCTTCAGCACGCGGATGAATTTCTTCGCCGCGTTCTGCTCCTCGATGCCGGCCGATTGCAGCAGGAACACGAAGGGCGCGGCGGAGCCGTCCATGATCGGCAACTCGGCCGCATCGACGTCAATATAGATGTTGTCGATACCGAGTCCGGCCAGTGCCGACATCAGGTGCTCGACCGTGGCTACCTTGACCCCGCCGGTTTCCAGGCAGGAAGCCATGCGGGTATCGCCGACGCCGAACGGGTCGGCCTTGAGGTCGACCGGCGGGTTCAGGTCGACGCGGCGGAAGACGACACCGGTGCCGGGTTGCGCCGGGCGCAGCACGAGCGTCACCTTGGCGCCGGAATGAAGACCGACGCCGGTAGCCTTGACGACTGATTTAAGGGTGCGCTGACGAAGCATGGTGTGGCGATCGATAAAAAATGGTGCAGAGCGGAAATTTTACCACGCCAGCCCGGCCGGTCGGGAGGAGGCCCTGACCGGCTGCTGGCGCAAGCCGACCTCTCAGTCCGACTGGCGGCGCAGAAAGGCCGGGATGTCGTACTTGTCGACTCCCGAATCGACCATGGCCTGGGCCTGCGAATTGCGCAGTGCCGTGCCGCGCCCGCTCGCCGTCACGGTGGACAGGTCGATCCCGGGAGCCGCCCCGGCTTCGTAGACCTGGAGATTGTCCGTACCGGTGCGCAGGCCCAGAGTTTCGACCACGTGCATGACCGGCTTGGCTTTCTCGGAGGAAGCGACGATGCCTAGACCGGTGGCGACCACGGTGACGCGCAACTGGTCTTCCATACCCTCGTCGAACACGGTACCGCAGATCACGGTGGCTTCGGGCGCGGTGTACTGGCGGATGGTCTTCATCACCTCCTTGTATTCCCTGAGGCCCAGGGTGCTGCTGGCGGTGATGTTGACCAGCACGCCGCGCGCGCCGGACAGTTCGATGCCCTCGAGTAGCGGACTGGCGACCGCACCCTCGGCGGCGATGCGGGCGCGATCGACCCCGGCGGCGACCGCAGAACCCATCATGGCCTTGCCCATCTCGTGCATCACGGTGCGCACATCCTCGAAATCGACGTTGACCAGGCCCGGCACGTTGATGATCTCGGCGATGCCGCCCACGGCGTTGCGCAGCACGTTGTCCGCAGTCCTGAAGGCTTCGAGGTAGCTGATCTCCTCGCCGAGGACTTCCTCGAGCTTCTCGTTGAGGATAACGATCAGCGAATCGACGTGCTTGGCCAGCTCGGTCACGCCGTCTTCCGCCACGCGCTTGCGCCTGCCTTCGTATTCGAAGGGCTTGGTCACCACCGCCACGGTCAGGATGCCCAAATCCTGGGCGACCTCGGCCACCACGGGACCGGCGCCGGTGCCAGTGCCGCCGCCCATGCCGGCCGTGATGAAGACCATGTGCGCGCCGCGCAGCGCATCGGCGATGCGTTCGCGGTCCTGCATCGCCAGTTCGCGGGCCTTTTCCGGCTTGCCGCCGGCGCCGAGGCCCGGGCCGAGCTGCAACTTGACGTGCGCGTCGCTTTTCTTCAGCGCCTGCGCATCGGTGTTGCAGCAGATGAATTCGACGCCGCTGACGCCTTCGCGGATCATGTGATCGACCGCGTTGCCGCCGGCGCCGCCGACGCCGACGACCTTGATCACCGTCGAGCTGCTCTCCGCTTCCTGTGCCGCTACTTCCTCAAGTTCAAACATTTTCGCCTCCTGAAAAAAACAACAACATCAAAAATTCCGGGAAAACCACGTCCGCATCCGTGCCAGAACCTGCCCGAAGCTCTTCGGGCTTTGCACCTTCATGCCGCGGTGGCGCTGCGCCACCCCTTCCAGCAACAAACCCATCGCCGTGGAGTAGCGCGGATTGCGTACGTAATCGCGCAGATTGCCGTCGTAATGCGGCATCGACAGCTTCACGGTGGTATGAAAAATCTCCTCGCCCAGCTCGGTCATGCCGGGCATCTGCGCCGCGCCCCCGGTGAGCACGATGCCGGCGCGCAACAGGCGCTCCTTGCCGCTGCGCTGGAGTTCTTCCTGCACCTTCTGGAAGATCTCCTCGACGCGCGGCTGGATGAAGCCGGCCAGGGTCTGGCGCGACAACTGGGTCGAAGGCCGGTCGCCGACACCGGGCACTTCGATCATGTCTTCCGCGTTGGCCAGCTGTTGCAGCGCGACGCCGTAGCGGATCTTGATGTCCTCGGCATCCTGCGTCGAGGTGCGCAGTGCGATGGCGATGTCATTGGTCAGCTGGTCGCCGGCGATCGGGATCACCGCGGTATGCCGGATCGCGCCGTGCACGAAGACCGCGACGTCGGTGGTGCCGCCGCCGATGTCGACCAGGCAAACACCGACATCCTTCTCGTCCTCGGTCAGCACGGCATAACCCGAGGCCAGGGGCTGCAGCACCAGGTCGACCACTTCGAGGCCGCAGCGGTGCACGCACTTGACGATGTTCTGTACCGCGGTCACCGCGCCCGTCACCAGGTGCACCTTGACGTCCAGCCGCCGCGCGTCCATGCCGATGGGTTCCTTGACCCCGTCCTGGCCGTCGACGATGAACTCCTGCACCAGCGTGTGCAGGATCTGGTCGTCGGCCGAAATCGAGGTCGCGTTGGCCGCCTCGATCGCGCGCTCGACATCGACCTGCGTGACTTCCTTGTCGCGCACCACGGTCATGCCCATCGAATCCTTGCTCTTGATGTGGCTGCCGGCAATGCCGGTGTAGACCTCGCGCACCTTGCAGCCCGCCATCATCTCGACCTCGGCGATCGCGCGCGAGATCGAATTCACGGTCGCTTCGATGTTGATCACCATGCCGCGCTTGAGGCCGCTCGATTCCTGGGTGCCGATCCCGAGCACGCCCAGCCTCCCCTCGGCATCGAGTTCGCCGACGATGGCGACGATCTTCGAGGTGCCGATGTCAAGACCGACGATCAGGTTGCGCTTGGCTTCCTTGCTCATGCGGCCTCCAGATGGCCGCATGGCATGGCCAAGGGTGGGCACCCCCTCCCGTCCTCCCCCGCCATGCGGGGGAGGTGACTAGTCACCCCCGCCCCGGGGCGGGGGGCGAAGGCGGGATTTCGCAAAGCACTGCTTTGCGCCGCCGCAGCCGGCTGACTGTGCAAAGTCAGCCGTGGAACGGGGGGTGGGGGGAGTCCCTTTCCCAAGGGGGGGGGCGCAGCCCCTCCCCGCAATGCGAAGCCGTTGGGATAGCGCATATCCACCGCACCGATGGCATGCAGGCGACTGCTGACCGCGCCGCTCGCCGCCGCGTAGTGGCTGGTGAAGCGGTTCAATCGTTCCGTCAGCGGATGTCGCGCCTGGTCGCGTCCAAGTTCCAGCACCACGCCGTCGTCGAGCCTGATCTGCCAGGCCTCGCGCGCGGAAAGATGGACGACCACCGGCTTGCGCCCGATGGCGCCGAGGCTGTCGCGGAATTCTTCGTAGCGCGTCAGCACACGGGATGCCGATCCTTCGGGGCCGGTAAAGACAGGCAGCGCTTCGCGCGATGAGGCCGTGAACACCTCGCCGCGCGTGTTGACCAGGCGCGGCTCGCCGTCCTGCGGGGTCCAGCGCGCGGCGGCGCGATGCTCTTCGAGATTCAGTTCGATTCCGTCCGGCCAGAGGCGGCGCACCGTGGCCGTGCGCACCCAGGGCATGCGTTCGAATGCCGCCTGCGCCGTATCCAGATTCACCGTGAAGAAATTTCCCGAGACGACGCTACGCGCCGTGTATTCGATCTGCGCCCGCGAGACCTGGTCCAGCGGCGTCGCCACCACCAGTTGCCTGAGCGGAAACACCGGCAGGCGTTGCAGCGCCATGGTGCCGGCCCAGGCCAGCAGGAGGCCGCCGGCCAGCAGCAGCATGTCGGCCAGGAGGTTGATCAATACCGGTCGATCCCAGAAACCGTCGCCGCCGGTCGCTCCGTTGCGGACATTGCCCTGGGCCCGACCCACCCGTTTCCGGCGCGCCTCAAGCATAGCGGGCCTCCTCGAGCAGCTTCACCACCAGTTGCGGAAACGGAATCCCCGCCGACTTTGCCGCCATCGGCACCAGCGAGTGGTCGGTCATGCCGGGCGAGGTATTCGCTTCCAGGCAGAACATGCGCCCGGCGGCATCCAGCATCAGGTCCACGCGTCCCCAGCCTCGACCGCCGAGGACGGCGAAGGCACGCAGCGCCAGGTCGCGCATCTCGCGTTCGCGTTCATCGCCGAGGCCGCTCGGAATCCGGTACTCGGTATCCTCGCGCAGGTACTTGGCCTCGTAGTCGTAGAACTCTGTCGCCGGCACGATGCGGATCACCGGCAAGGCCTGGCCGGCGAGAATCCCGACGGTATATTCGCCGCCACCCAGAAACTGCTCGGCGATCACGCAGGAATCGTAGCGGGAGGCCAGCTGATAGGCCGCTCTCAGCTCGCCCGCGCGCTTGACCTTGCTGATGCCGATGCTGGAGCCCTCGTTCGACGGCTTGACGAAAAGCGGCAGACCGAGGCGCGCTTCGGCGGCGGCAAAGTCGCTGGCGTCATCGAGCACGAGGTACTCCGGTACCGGCAGGCCGCTGGCCTGCCAGACCAGCTTGGAGCGCCACTTGTCCATCGCCAGGGCGGAGGCCAGCACGCCGCTGCCGGTATAGGGAATCGCCAGCAGGTCGAGCGCGCCCTGCAAAGTGCCGTCTTCGCCGCCGCGCCCATGCAGGGCGATGAAGACGCGCCGGAAGCCCTCGGCATGCAGGGCCTCCAGGGGCTTGTCCTGCGGATCGAAGGCGTAGGCATCGATGCCGGACGAGCGCAACGCGGCCAGCACGGCGGCCCCGCTTTTCAGCGAGACCTCGCGCTCGGCCGACTTGCCGCCCATCATCACCGCCACCTTGCCGAAATCCATCAAGCTCCTTCTCTTTCCTGCCGGGACTGCCGGTCGACATCGCCCACGATTCGAACTTCGCGCACCAGGGAAATGCCGAATTTTTCCGCCACTTCCATCTGAACCCGGCCGATTAGCATTTCTATCGCACTCGCGGAAGCCGCGCCGTCTGGATTAACGATGAAATTCGCATGCTTTTCGGAAACCTGCGCGCCGGCTATCTGTGTGCCCTTGAGCCCTGCGGCTTCGATCAGTCGCGCGGCATGGTCGTCGGGGGGGTTGCGGAACACCGAACCGGCGTTCGGCAAGGCCAGCGGCTGGGTGGCGACGCGCCGCTCCAGCAGCGCCTTCATCCGGTCGCGCGCCGCCGCGACGTCGCCGGGCGGAAAACGGAACCAGGCGCCGGCGAAGATCTCGTCGGTCGAGTTCTTGAGGCCGGCATGGCGGTAGCCGACTGCGAAATCTTCCGGGCCGCGGATGATCTGCTCGCCGCGCCGGTTCAGCATCAGCACGCGCTCCACGTAACGCCAGGTTTCGCCGCCATGGCAGCCGGCATTCATCGCCAGCGCGCCGCCGACGGTGCCGGGAATCCCGGCGAGGAACTCGGCTTCGGCACAGCCCTGTTTGCCGGCAAAGCGGGCGAGCTTGGGCGAGGCGACACCGGCCTCGGCGAAGAAGCTGCCGTCCGGCTCGCGGCGCAGCGTATCCAGCGCGCCGTGGGTGAAGATGGCGGTGCCGTCGAAGCCGCCGTCGCGTACCAGCAGGTTGCTGCCCAGGCCCACCAGCAGCAGCGGTTCGTCGTGGCGCACGGCACCCAGAAAATTCGCCAGATCGGCGAGATCGGCCGGGAAAAAGGCGCGCGCCACGGGACCGCCGGCGCGCCACGAACAATGGCGCGCCATCGGCTCGTTCTGCCGCAACTCGCCGCGCAGGGATTCAGGCACTGTGAAAACCTCTCTTGACACAGAGAGCACGGAGACACGGAGGACACAGAGGTAAAGCAGGAAGCAGAAAAGCACAATGGTTTTCTCCGTGCTCTCTGTGTCTCCGTGCTCTCCGTGTTGAAAGCGGTTGCGCATTTTTCGTCATGTGGCCGCCGCTTCGAACAGCCGCGCCGGCACGCCGCCGATCGAGCCGGCGCCCATGGTAATCACCACATCGCCGTCACGTGCGGCGGCGAGGATGGCGGCCGGCATCGCTGCAATGTCCTCGACGAAGACGGGTTCGATTTTCCCCGCCACGCGCAGCGCACGCACCAGCGAACGGGCGTCGGCGGCGATGATCGGCGCCTCGCCGGCGGCATACACCTCGCCCAGCAGCAGGGCATCGAAGCCGCCCAGCACCTTGACGAAATCCTCGAAGCAGTCGCGCGTGCGCGTGTAGCGATGCGGCTGGAAGGCCAGCACGAGCCGGCGGCCGGGGAAGGCGCCGCGCGCGGCGGCGAGCGTGGCGGCCATTTCCGCCGGATGATGGCCGTAATCGTCGACCAGCGTGAAATGTCCGCCCCCCGGACAGGCGATCTCGCCATAGCGCTGGAAGCGCCGGCCGACACCCTTGAAATCGGCCAGCGCCTTGATGATCGCCGTGTCGCCAACGCCGACTTCTGTCGCCACGGCGATCGCGGCCAGCGCGTTCAGCACGTTGTGGCGTCCCGGCAGGTTGAGCACGATGGGCAGCCGCGTCACGTTGCCGTTGGTACGCACGCAGGTGAAGCGCATGGTGCCGCCCTCGGCCACCAGATCCTCGGCGCGGAAGTTCGCTTCGCTGGCTATGCCGTAGGTGACGATCTGCTTGGCCACGCGCGGAATGATTTCCTGCACATTCGGGTCGTCGCCGCAGACCACGGCAACGCCATAGAAAGGCAGGCGATGCAGGAAGTCGATGAAGGCCTGCTTCAGCCGGCCGAAGTCGTGGCCGTAGGTTTCCATGTGGTCGGCGTCGATGTTGGTGACCACCGAAACCACGGGGGAGAGGAAGAGGAAGGAGGCGTCCGACTCGTCGGCCTCGGCCACCAGAAAATCGCCGCTGCCCAGTTTCGCGTTGGCGCCGGCCGAATTCAGCCGCCCGCCGATGACGAAGGTCGGATCAAGGCCACCTTCGGCCAGGCAGGAAGCGACCAGGCTGGTGGTGGTGGTCTTGCCGTGGGTGCCGGCAATCGCGATGCCCTGCTTGATGCGCATCAGTTCGGCCAGCATCTGCGCGCGCGGCACTACCGGCACGCGGCGTTCGCGCGCCAGCTGCACTTCCGGATTGTCGTCGCGCACCGCGGTCGACACCACCACGGCATCGGCCGTCGCGGCGTTCTGCGCGCTGTGGCCGATCGCGATGCGGATGCCCTGCGCCGTGAGGCGTCGCGTCGTCGCGCTCTCGCTGAGATCGGAACCGCTGACATCGAAGCCCTGGTTGGCCAGCACCTCGGCGATGCCCGACATGCCGGAACCGCCGATGCCGACGAAGTGGATGCGTTTGACTTTATGTTTCATCCAAAAAACCTCTTTCGACACAGAGAACACGGAGAAAAGCACAGAGAACACAGAGAGTTAAATTGCATTGAGGACTCACCTATCGGGTGGGCCGAGAGTTTTTCTCTGTGCCCTCTGTGGCTCTGTGTTCTCTGTGTTTAAGGCGGTTGCCACTACGGTTTCTAGGTTCATTCCCCAACCCTTTGTCGGACCAGCTCCGCGCAAGCCTGCGCCACGGCCGCCGTGGCGTCGGGCCGCGCCAGTTCGCGCGCCTTTTCGGCCATCTGCGCCAGTTGGTGGCGAGACAGATTGCGGATCTCGGCGACACGCTCCGGGCTCAGCTGATCCTGCGGCAGCAGGATCGCGGCCCCGGCCGAACTCAGGAAACGCGCATTGGATGTCTGGTGATCGTCGACCGCGTGCGGGAACGGCACCAGCAGGCTGGCGACGCCGGCCGCGGCAAGCTCCGCCACGGTCAAGGCACCGGCGCGACAGATCACCAGGTCGGCCCAGTGGTAGCCCCCGGCCATGTCCTTGATGAAGTCCACGCAATTCGCCTTGACCCCGGCCGACTGGTAAAGGCTTTCCAGCATCGGCAAATGCTTCTCGCCGGCCTGGTGCACCACCACCGGCCGTTCGTCCTCCGCCATCAGCGCCAATGCCTGCGGCAGGACTTCGTTCAGGGCCTGTGCGCCGAGGCTGCCGCCAACCACCAGCACCCGCAAGGGACCCTCGTGCTGCGCATAGCGAAGAGTCGGCGCCGGCAAGGCGGCGATTTCGGGGCGTACCGGGTTGCCCACCCACTGTCCCTTTTTCATCACCCCGGGAAAGCCGGTCAGGACGCGGTCGGCCACCCCGGCCAACACCCGGTTGGCGAGACCCGCCACCGAATTCTGTTCGTGCAGCAAGAGCGGAATGCCGCGCAGCGACGCCATCATGCCGCCCGGGAAACTGATGTAACCGCCCATGCCCAGCACCACGTCGGGCCGGATGCGCCCGAGCTGTGTCCAGGCCTGGCTGAAACCGCGCAGCAGGTTGAGGGGCAGCAGCAGTTTGCGCAGCAGGCCCTTGCCGCGCAGCGCGCTGAAATTCACCCAGGCCATCTCGTAGCCGCGCCCGGCGGTCAGCTTCGCTTCCATGCCGTCCCGATTGCCCATCCAGGCGATGCTCCAGCCTTCGGCCTTGAGATGCTCGGCGACGGCGAGCCCCGGCATGATGTGCCCGCCTGTGCCGCCGGCCATGACCATTAAGGTTTTCAAAACCGAAACCTTTCACCACAGAGACACAGAGGCACGGAGAAATTCAAAAGAAAAGGAATTGCTTTTCTCGTTGCTGTCTGTTCTCTGTGCCTCTGTGTCTCTGTGCTTGATGCTGTGCTTCTCATACCTGCTGCCCCCGCATCATGGCGCGATTCTCGTAGTCGACCCGCAGCAGAATGCCAAGCGCCAGGCAGTTGGCGACGATGCCGGAACCGCCGAAGCTCATCAGCGGCAGGGTCAGGCCCTTGGTCGGCAGGAGACCCATGTTCACGCCCATGTTGATGAAGCCCTGCACGCCGAGCCAGATGCCGACGCCCTGCGCGACGAGGCCGGAATAGACGCGGTCGAGCAGCAGCGCCTGGCGCCCGATGGCGAAGGACCGCTGTACCAGCAGGGCGAACATGCCGACCACGAAGCAGACGCCGACGAAGCCCAGTTCCTCGGCAATCACCGCGAGCAGGAAATCCGTGTGCGCTTCGGGCAGGTAGAACAGCTTCTCGACGCTGGCTCCGAGGCCGACCCCGAACCACTCGCCGCGGCCGAAGGCGATCAGCGCATGCGACAGCTGATAGCCCTTGCCGTAGGCATCCTGCCATGGATCCATGAAGCCGAAAATCCGCTCGCGCCGGTAGGGCGAAGCCCAGATCATGATGACGAAGCTGATCGCCAGCAGCACGACCAGCCCGCCGAAGATGCGCGCGTTGATGCCGCCGAGGAAGAGGATGCCGGTGGCGATGCAAAGAATCACGACGAAGGCGCCAAAGTCGGGCTCCTTCAGCAGCAGGAAACCGACCAGCACCATGACGACCGCCATCGGCCCGAAGCCGCGCAGCAGGCTACCCATGTCGTCGAGCTTGCGCGAGGTGTAGTCGGCGGCGTAAAGCACGGCGAACAGTTTCATGAGTTCTGAGGGCTGCAGGTTCACCGGTCCCAGATTGATCCAGCGCTGCGCGCCATTGACCGAGCGGCCGATGTAGGGCACCAGGACCAGGAACAGCAGCACGAATCCGGCGAGGAACAGCCAGGGCGAGGCCTGTTGCCAAAGCCGCAGCGGAATCTGGAAGGCCACCACGCCGGCAAAGAACCCGATGACGAGGAAGACCGAATGACGATACAGGAAGTAGGCGGACTGGTGGCCGGTGAAGCGGCTGCCCTCGGCCATGGCGATTGACGAGGAATACACCATCACCAGCCCGAGCAGCAGCAGCCCGAGCGCGGGCCACAGCAGCAGGGGATCGAGCTCGGCGGGAGCCCGTTGCGTCCGCTGGGCCGGCAAGGCGTAGCTCTGGCTCACAGGCTGCCCCGCAATGCTTGCACGGCAGCCACGAAGACCTGCGCCCGATGCTCGTAGTTGCGAAACATGTCGAAGCTGGCGCAGGCCGGTGACAGCAGTGCCGCGTCGCCCGGCTGCGCCAGTGCGGCCGCGCGACGCACGGCATCGTCCATGTCCGTCGCGGTTTCGGTTCTGACACCCGCCGCGGCTATGGCCTGAGCAATCGCCGGACCGTCGCGACCGATCAGGATGGCAGCTCGGGCGTGCGCCGCCACGACATCGCGCAGAGGCGAGAAATTCTGCTGCTTCCCATCACCCCCCAGAATGACGACCGACTTGCGCCCGACGCCCCCGCCCAGACCCGCGAGTGCCGCCACCGTGGCACCGACATTGGTGCCCTTGGAATCGTCGTACCAGGTGACGCCGTCGATCTCGGCAATTTTTTCGACCCGGTGCGGCAAGCCGCCAAAACTGCGCAGGGCAGGCAGCAAGGTCTCCGCATCAAAACCCATCGCACTGCACAGGGCCAGCGACACCATGGCGTTGGCGGCGTTGTGCAGTCCGGCCAGCGGCAATTCGGACAACGGCAGGAGGAAACGCCCGCCTTGCACCAGCCATGTTTCGCCGCCTTGGTCGCGCAGGCCGAAGTCTACGGCGGCGGGCGGCGCATCCAGGCCGAAGCTGATGACGCGGCGGCCGGCCAGGGCCATGGCGCGCACCCGCGCATCGTCGCGATTCAGGACCTGGACGCCGTCACCGGAAAAGATGCGGGCTTTGGCCGCCGCGTACGCGTCGAGGCCGGCATAGCGATCGAGATGGTCGTCGGAAACATTGAGCACCGTCGCCACGGCCGGGTTGAGCGTCGCGGTGGTTTCCAGCTGAAAACTGGAGAGTTCCAGAACCCAGATCTGCGGCAGGGCATTGGCGTCCTGCGCCGCCATCAGGGCGGTGAGCGCGGCCGGCGAGATGTTGCCGGCAACGCCGACGGTCTTGCCGGTTGCCTGCAACAGATGTCCGGTCAGCGCCGTGGTGGTCGTCTTGCCGTTGGTGCCGGTGATCGCCAGCACCGGTGCGCTCTGGCCCAGGCGACGCAGGCCCTGGGCGAACAGCTCGATTTCGCCGAGCACCGGGATGCCGGCGGCGCGCGCCTGCGTGACCACCATCAGGTCGCCCGGAAGTCCCGGCGAAAGGACCAGCAGGTCGATGCCGGCGAGCAGCGCATTGTCGAACTCGCCCGGCAAAAAGTCGGCGCCCGGGACACGGCGACTCAACTCCTCCAGATACGGTGGCGCCGTCCGCGTATCGGCCACACGTACTCGCGCCCCCTGTCGCGCACACCAAAGCGCGGAGGCCAGCCCGGATTCGCCGAGACCGAGGACGAGGACGTGTTTGCCGTTCAACTGCATGAAAAAAAACTCTTTAAACACGGAGGGCACGGAGACACAGAGATCACGGAGACAAACAAGGATCTTCTCCGTGCCCTCCGTGTCTCCGTGGTCTCTGTGTTGAGAGCGGTTTCCATCAACGTATCTTCAGCGTGGAGAGGCCGAACAGCACCAGCAGGATCGTTATGATCCAGAAGCGCACCACGACCTGGGTCTCCTTCCAGCCGGTCTGCTCGAAGTGGTGGTGCAGCGGCGCCATGAGCAGGATGCGGCGGCCCTCGCCGTATTTCCTCTTGGTGTACTTGAACCAGCCGACCTGCAGCATCACCGACAGCGTCTCGGCGACGAAGACGCCGCCCATGATGAAGAGCACGATTTCCTGCCGCGCCACGATGGCCACGGCGCCCAGGGCCGCGCCCAGGGCCAGGGCGCCGACGTCGCCCATGAACACTTCCGCCGGATAGGCGTTGAACCAGAGGAAGCCGAGGCCGGCGCCGGCCAGCGCGCCGCAGAACACCGTCAGCTCCCCCGCGCCGGGGATGTAGGGCAGCAGCAGGTACTTGGAGAACACCGAGTTGCCGGCGACGTAGGCGAAGATGCCCAGCGCGGCGCCGACCAGCACCGTCGGCATGATCGCCAGGCCGTCGAGGCCGTCGGTCAGGTTCACCGCATTGCTGCTGCCGACGATCACCAGGTAGCTCAGCAGGATGAAGCCGAACATGCCGAGCGGGTAGGTCACGCTCTTGAAGAAAGGCACGATCAGGGCGGTCTGCTGCGGCAGTTCGAGCGTGAAGCCGCTGCTTATCCAGTCGAAGAACAGTTGCACCACTTTTTCGTTGTTCGGCGCCGAAATCGAGAATGCCAGATAGATCGCCGCGACGAGGCCGATCACCGACTGCCAGAAGAATTTTGTCCTGGCCGAGAGCCCGTCCGGATTGCGATACACCACCTTGCGCCAGTCATCGACCCAGCCCACGGCGCCGAAGCCGAGGGTGACGATCAGCACGATCCAGATGAAGCGGTTGGACAGGTCGGCCCACAGCAGCGTCGACACGCCGAGCGAAATCAGGATCAGCGCGCCGCCCATGGTCGGCGTGCCGGCCTTGATCAAATGCGTCTGCGGCCCGTCGTCGCGCACCGACTGGCCGATCTTCCTCGCGGTCAGCCAGCGGATCACGGCGGGACCGAAGATGAAGGAGATCGCCAGCGCGGTCATGGTCGCCAGCACCGCGCGCAGCGTGATGTAGCCGAAGACATTGAAGCCGCGGAAATCCTTGGCGAGCCATTGGGCGAGTTCAAGCAACATCCGGATTTCCTTCCTCTATGATCGCGTGGATGACGCGTTCCATGCGCATGAAGCGCGAGCCCTTGACCAGCACCGTCGCCTGCGCATCGAGTTCGGCCAGCAGCGCCTTGATCAGGTCTTCCACGCGCTGAAAATGCCGGCCGCCGTCGCCGAAGTTCGCCGCCGCGGCCTCCGACAAGTCGCCCAGGCAGAACAGGCGGTCGATGCCGTGGCTCTTGGCGTAGCCGCCGATCTCGTCGTGGAACTGGCCGGCGCCGGCGCCGGCCTCGCCCATGTCGCCCATGACCAGGATGCGCTTGCCGGGCACCGCGGCGAGAACGTCGATGGCGGCGCGCATCGAATCCGGATTGGCGTTGTAACTGTCGTCCACCACCACGGCACCATGGCGGCCGCTGCGCCGCTGCAGGCGTCCCTTGATGCCGGTGAATTGCTCCAGTCCCCGCTTGACCGCCGCAAGCGTGGCGCCGGCCGCCAGGGTCGCGGCGGCGGCGGCACAAGCATTGCGGGCATTGTGGCTGCCCGGTACGGCGAGCATCACCGCGATTTCGCCCTGCGGCGTGGCCAGGTGCAACTCGCCCCCCAGGCCATGGCCGGTGTAGCGGCCGCGCACGTCCGCAGCCTGGTCGAGGCCGAAAGTCAGCTGCCGGTGCTCGCGCGACAGCTCGCGCCAGATGGCGGCCTGAGGATCGTCGGCGTTGAACACCGCGATGCCGTCGGCGCCCAAGCCGGCGAAGATTTCGCCCTTGGCCAGCGCCACGTTCTGCACCGAACCCAGGCCTTCCAGATGCGCGCGCTGGGCGTTGTTCACCAGCGCCACCGTGGGTGCGGCGAGATGCGTCAGGTAGTCGATCTCGCCGGCATGGTTCATGCCCATCTCGATCACCGCGGCGCGGTGCGAGTCGCGCAGCCTGAGCAGCGTCAGCGGCAGGCCGATGTCGTTGTTGAGGTTGCCGACGGTAGCCAGCACGGAACCGTCACCGGCGAACTGCGCACGGAGAATCGCCGCGCACATTTCCTTCACCGTGGTCTTGCCGTTGCTGCCGGTAACACCGACCAGCGGAACCGCGAAGCGACCACGCCAGGCCGCGGCGAGCTGGCCCAGCGCCAACCGGGTATCGTTCACCGCGATCAGCGGCAGGCCCGGATTGGCATCGGCCCAGGCGCGCTCGACCATCGCGCCGGCGGCGCCCCTGGCCAGCACCTCGCGCACGAAGTCATGGCCGTCGAAGCGATCGCCCTTCAGCGCGACGAACAGCATGCCCGGCGTCACCGCCCTCGAATCGGTACCGACCTCGCCGAACCCGGCATCCGGCCCCTGGTGCATCACGCCGAGCATCGCGCCGGCCTGCGAAAGGTGCATCATCGCCGTGCCGCCAGCGCCGACTTTGCGGCGGCAAGATCGGAATAGGGGTGGCGCACCCCGGCGATTTCCTGATAGGGCTCGTGGCCCTTGCCGGCGAGCAGGATCACATCGCGCGAATTCGCCACGACTATCGCATCGGCAATCGCCCGCGCCCGGTCGGCCTGAACCTGCGGCGGCCGCTGCATCCCGCCGCGTATGGCGTCGATGATGGCGTAAGGGTCTTCGCCGCGCGGGTTGTCGCTGGTTAGCACCACCTGATCGGCCAGAGCCTCCGCAATTGCGCCCATCTGCGGTCGCTTGCCGGGATCGCGTTCGCCGCCGCAACCGAACACGCAGAGCAGGCGACCGCCGCGCGCGGCTGCCGCCTCGCGCAGGACGCCGAGCGCCTTCTCCAGCGCATCGGGGGTGTGGGCGTAATCCACCACGACCAGCGGCTGGTCCTTTCCGCCCAGCGCCTGCATGCGTCCGGGCGGCGGCCGGATGGCACGCAGGGCGACGGCGATATCTTCGAGGCGCTCCCCGCGCGCCAGCAGCGCCCCGCTCACGGCCAGCAGGTTGGCGGCATTGAAGCGGCCCACCACCGGCGCGGCGATGGTGGCGCCGTTCAGTTCGAATTCGATGCCGGCGGCACCCATGCGCAGGTTCTCCGCGCGCAGGACCTCGTCCGTCCCGCCCGCGCCTGCGCCCAGCGTATAGCCCAGCGTCGGCAGCCGTCCTTTGAGGCGGCGCGCCAGCTCGACGCCGAAGGCATCGTCGAGGTTGATCACGGCGGCGCGAAGGCCCGGCATCTCGAACAGCCTTTGCTTGGCCGCCGCATAGGCTTCCATCGTGCCGTGGTATTCGAGGTGGTCACGCGTCAGGTTGGTGAACACCGCGACGTCGAAAGCCGCGCCAGTCACCCGCCCCTGGTCGAGGCCGATCGAGGACACTTCCATCGCACAGGCCGTGGCGCCGCGCTCCAGAAATCCGGCCAGCGCGGCATGCAGGGTGATCGCATCCGGCGTCGTGTTCGGCGATTCGGCGAGTGCATCGAGGAAACCGTTGCCCAGCGTGCCGACCACTGCACAGTGCTGACCCATCGCTTCCATCGCCTGGGCGATCCACTGCGACACCGAAGTCTTGCCGTTGGTGCCGGTGACGCCGGCCAGCCAGAGATGCTCGGAGGGACGGCCATAGACCAGGTGCGCGATCTCGCCCGAGAGCGCCGGGAGCCCTTCCACTTCAATAATCGCCGTATCGCCGGCGCCGACTTTCGCGGCAGCGTCGCGCCCCACCTCGGCAATTACTGCCGCCGCACCGCTGGCCACGGCCTGCGCGATGAAATCCCGACCATCGACATGGGCGCCGGGGAAGGCAACGAAGACATCGCCGGGCTGAACGCGTCGCGAGTCGGCGGTGAGGCGCTTTGCCACCACGCCTTGTCGTTCGAGCATCTCAAGTATGGCCATGGCGTTCACATCTCTTCCCGCACCGGCTCGGCAGCCGTCATCAGCAAGGGCTTGAGCGGCGCATCGGGCGCGACGCCGAGAGCGCGCAGGCTGCCGGCCATGACCTGGGCGAACACCGGCGCCGCCACCTCGCCGCCGTAGTGCTTGCCGTTCGAGGGTTCGTCGATCATCACGGCGATGATCAGGCGCGGCTCGGAGACCGGTGCGAAACCGACGAAGGAAGAAACATACTTGTTGGCGTAGGCGCCGCCTTCGAGCTTGTGCGCCGTGCCGGTCTTGCCGGCCACGCGGTAACCCGGGATCTGCGCCTTGGGTGCGGTGCCGCCGGGCTGCACGGCCATTTCCAGCATGGTGCGGACTTCGCGCGCGGTCTGCGCCGAAAACACCCGCTTGCCGGCCAGCGGCGGCGCATCCAGCCGCGCCAGCGAAAGCGGCACCAGGTCGCCGTCGCGGGCGAAGACCTGGTAGGCGCGGGCGAGCTGGATCAGCGTCACCGAAATGCCATGGCCATAGGCCATGGTGGCCTGCTCGATCGGACGCCAGCTCTTCGCCGGACGCAGGCGGCCGCCGACTTCGCCCGGAAATCCGAGCTTCAGCGGCGCGCCGAAGCCGAGGCTGTCGAACATGGTCCACATCTCTTCCGGCTTCATCGACAGGGCCAGCTTGGCCGAGCCGATGTTGGAGGACTTCTGGATTACCTGCGCCACGGTCAGTACGCCATGGGCATGGGTATCCGAAATCGTCGCCGAGCCGATGGTCATTCTTCCCGGCGCGGTCTGGATCGGCGTATCGACGCGCACCTTGCCCGTTTCCAGCGCCAGCGCGGCGGTGAAGGGCTTGAGCGTCGAGCCGGGCTCGAAGCTGTCAGTCAGCGCCCGGTTGCGCAACTGCGCACCGACCAGCTTGCTGCGATTGTTCGGGTTGTAGGTCGGCAGGTTCGCCAAAGCCAGCACCTCGCCGCTGCGCGCGTCGAGCACCACCACGCCGCCGGCCTTGGCGCGATGCTCCTCCAGCGCCTGCTTGAGGTGGCTGTAGGCCAGATACTGGACCTTGGAGTCGATCGCCAGCACGATCTCCCTGCCCTCCTGCGGCGGCCGTATGCTTTCCACGTCCTCGACGACATTGCCGCGCCTGTCCTTGATGACACGGCGCGCGCCCGGCTTGCCGGTCAACTGGCTGTCGAAAGCCAGCTCGATGCCTTCCTGGCCGCTATCCTCGACACCGGTAAAGCCCACCATGTGCGCCATGACCTCACCCGAGGGGTAGTAGCGCCGGTATTCGTTCTTCTGGTGGATGCCGGGCAGTTTCAGTGCCGATACCCGGTCCGCCAGGTCGGGCGGCAACTGGCGCTTGACGTAGACGAAATCGCGTTCGGTGGCCAGCTTGCGATTGATCTCGCGCACATCGATTCCGAGCAGGGCCGCCAGGTCGCGCGCCTGGGCCGGCGCCAGTTCGACATCCTCGGGAATCGCCCAGATCGAGCGTACCGGCGTCGACACGGCGAGCACGTCGCCATGGCGGTCGGTGATGCGGCCGCGGGTGGCGGAAATGTCGATCACCCGCTCGAAGCGGGCGCGCCCCTTGTCGCCGAGAAACTCGTTGTTGAAGGCCTGCAGGTAGAGCGAGCGCCCGATCAGCGTGACGAAGGCGCCGAGCAATACCACCAGTACCAGTCGCTGTCGCCAGTGCGGCAGGCGCTCGGAAAGCAGCGGGCTCTTGCTGAACCTGACGGATTTCATGATCGGCTCATTTCCCCGGCGGTGCGTCGACGGAAATGATCTGGCCCGGCGCCGGCGGCTTCATGCCCAGCTTGTCGCGCGCCACCGTCGCCACGCGGACATGCGCCGCGAGGGTGCTTTGCTCGAGCTGCAATTGTCCCCATTCCACATCCAGATCGCGCATGCGCTTCTGCCCCGCCTCCAGTTCGGTGAACACTTTGCGCGCGCGATGATTGGCGCTGACCACCGACAAGGCGCAGGCGACAAGTACCAGGATCAGGACCAGATTCAGCCGCGCCATTCATGCCCCCGCTTCCCGGGCGAGTGGCGCAGACCGTTGTCCCAGCTTCTGCGCCACGCGCAGCACCGCGCTGCGGCAGCGCGGGTTGGCGGCGATTTCGGCCTCTGTCGGGAACATGGCCTTGCCCACCAGATTCATCACCGGCTGCGGCAGCTCGACCGCGCGCAGCGGCACGCCCTTCGGCGGTTGCGGCGGATGCGCCGCATCGCGCATGAAGCGCTTGACGATGCGATCTTCCAGCGAATGAAAGCAGATCACGGCCAGACGTCCTCCCGGTGCCAATCGTGCAAGGGCCCGCGGCAGGGCTAGCGACAGTTCCTCAAGCTCCCGATTGACGTGAATCCGTAGAGCCTGAAAAGTCCGCGTCGCCGGGTGCTGACCCGGTTCCCGCGTCCGGACGACTTGCGCCACGAGCGTGGCAAGCTGTCCTGTCCTTGAAATACCGTGCTCGCCCCGAGCAGCAACAAGCGCCTTTGCAATCGCATGAGCAAACCGTTCTTCGCCATAGTCCCTGACCACCCTTTCCAGTTCTGATTGCGATGCCCGCGCCAGAAACTCAGCGGCGGTCTCCCCCTGCGTCGTATCCATGCGCATGTCCAGCGGCGCATCGAAACGAAAGCTCATGCCCCTCTCGGGCGTATTCAGTTGCGGCGATGACACGCCGATGTCCAGCAGCACGCCATCCACCTGCGCTACACCCAGCCGGTCCAGCACCGTGTCGAATTCGCTGAACGCGGCATGCGCCAGCGTGAAACGCGGATCCGTGATCGAGGCGCCCGCGGCGATCGCCGCCGGATCGCGATCGAGTGCGATCAGCCGTCCCTGCGGACCCAGCGCGGCGAGGATCGCCCGGCTGTGCCCGCCGCGGCCGAAGGTTGCGTCCAGGTAAATTCCGGCCGGCTGGATCGCCAGCGCTGCGACCGACTCGGCGAGCAGCACGCTGACGTGGGTGTCGGCGCTCACAGCGCAAGGTTTTCCAGGCCCGGAGGCAGCAGTTTGTCGCCGACCGCAAAAATCGCGTCCTGCTGCGCCTGCCAGCCGGCGGCCGACCAGACTTCGAAATGGCGGCCCTGGCCGATCAGCCAGATTTCCTTTTCCAGTCCCGCGTATTGACGCAAGGAGGGCGAGATCAGCAGGCGCCCGGCGCCGTCGAGTTCGACGTCTTCGGCAAATCCCACCAACAGGCGCCGCACCATGGCCGAATCCACCTGCAGGCTGGGCGCGGCCAGGATCTGGGCGCGAATCGGCTCCCAGGCCGGTTGGGGATAGAGCAGCAGGCAGCGATGCGGATGGGCGGTAAGCACCAGGCGGCCTTCGCCCAGGGCCACCAGGGCGTCGCGATGCCGGCTCGGCACCGCCATGCGGCCCTTCGCATCCAGATTCAGCGCCGTCGCACCCTGAAACATCCGATCTCCCCCGTCCGGGACTCAGGCTCTTGCCCAGCCTGTATTTCCCACTAATCCCCACAAGAACCCACTTTAAGACACTTTTTTGCGTGGGTCAAGCCGGAAAAGCCCTATTTTTCCAAGTGCAACAAGGGCTTAGACGCTAGACGGGTGAATTTTTATTGAAATTTAATTCAATAAAATCAGTATGGATAGCGCAGATACTGAATGTGCTTTATTAGAAGCAGCGGCAGGATGGCCGATCTCCCGGCCAAAGTGATCGCGGCTTGGGCGGAAACCGGCCGACCAACACCGGCGGCGCCGGTCAGGCAGCCCGATCTCCCATCTTTTCGCCGAGGCGAATGGGTCGTTGCGGCGACCAGTCGGGATTGAAGGCGAGCGTGTGTCGCGGAAACAGCAGCACCACGGTCGAACCGAGCAGGAAGCGCCCCATTTCGTCGCCCTGGCGGTAGCGCAGGTCCTGCTCCTCATAGCGCCACTCGCGCAGATGGCCGGGGCGCGGCGGGTTCACCATGCCATGCCACACCGTCGCCATGCTGCCGACGATGGTGGCGCCGACCAGCACCATGACGAAGGGGCCGGCCTCGCCCTCGAAAACGCAGACCACGCGCTCGTTGCGCGCGAAGAGCCCGGGCACGCCGCGCGCCGTCACCGGGTTCACCGAGAACAGGTCGCCCGGCACGTGGATCATGCGCGTGAGCTTGCCCGCGCAAGGCATGTGGATGCGGTGGTAATCCTTCGGGCTCAGGTAGAGCGTGGCGAAGTGGCCGTTCTCGAATTGCGAAGCCAGCGCGGCATCGCCGCCGACCAGCGCCGTGGTCGAGTAGCAGTGCCCCTTGGCCTGGAAGATCTGGTCGCGATCGATGGCGCCGAACTGGCTGATCGCGCCGTCCACCGGGCAGATGAAATCGGCTACGGCCAGCGGCCGCGCATCCGGTTGCAGCGGCCGCGTGAAGAACTCGTTGAAGCTCGCGTAACCGGAAATGTCGGGATCGGCCGCCTCGCTCATGTTGACGCCGTAGCGGCCGACAAACCAGCGGACCACGGCGGTGGTCAAGCCGCCGGCGCGGGCCGCGGCGAACTTGCCGGCCAGCGCGGTGAGCGCCTGCTTGGGCAGGAGATACTGCAAAAGTACGGCGAGACGCTCGGGCACGATGGGGTTCGGCGGACGAAGCGGCGAATTATAGCGGCGCCGCCCCACCCGGCCGCCGGCCTACTCCCGCTTGAGCAGCCAGGTCAACACCGGCGGCGTGATCAGCGTGGTCAGGATCACCATCATCACGATGACCGAGAACATCGCCTCGTTCACGACACCGAGCTGCTTGCCGACCATGGCGAAGATCAGGCCGACTTCGCCGCGCGGCACCATGCCCCAGCCCACCAGCCATTTGCCGGACGGACCCGCAGCCAGCCCGGCGACGAGCTTGCCGGCAATCGCCGCGACGGTGATGCCCAGCCCGATGGCCATGATCTTCGGATCGGACAGGGTCTGCAAATCGACCTGCATGCCGGTCAGGACGAAAAACACCGGAACGAAAAAGTAGCCGATCGGCTCGATCATGTGTTCGTGCTGGTGGCCGCCGTGCTTCTTCAGGATCGGCCGCAGGCGCTCGGCCAGGCCGGTATCGCCCGCCGGCAGCAGGGGCTCGATCTCGCGCACGATGGACGGACGATCGAAATCGCGCAGAAACATCGGCTCGAACAACAGACCGGCAGCGAAGGCGCCGATGATCGGCGCCAGGCCGATGGCATGGGCCAGCCAGGCCAGGAAGAGCCCGGTGGCCAGCACCTGGGCGAACAGCATCGAAGGCCCGGCATCGAGCTGCGCAAGCCAGCGGCTGGAATGCGGCGCGATCAGGCGCCCGATCCAGATCGATCCGGCGAGGAAGATCACGGCCTGGGCGATGATGCCGCCGACCTGGCCGACGCTGACCGAACCGGCCTGCACCAGACTCGACACCACGGCGAGGATCACCAGGCCGAGCACGTCGTCGATCACCGCCGCCCCGAGCACGATGCGCGCCGCCGGCGTATCAAGCTTGCCCAGATCGCGGAAGACGCGGCCGGTGATGCCGACCGATGTGGCGGAAAGCGTGGCGCCGAGGAACAGATAGGTATGGCCGGACAATCCCGGCAGCAGCCACGGCCCGATCACATAAGCACCCAGCACGAAGGGCACGACGATGCCCACGATGCCGACGGCCAGCGCACGCGGACCGACCTTGATCAGGTCGGCGAGCCGAGTTTCGAGGCCGATCTGCAGCAACAGCACGATAACGCCGAGTTCGGCAATGAACATCACCGCCGGATCGTCCTTGATGGAGTCGAAGCCGGTGAAGCCCAGCAGCGCCAGGTTGCCCAGCACCACGCCAAGCAGCAGTTCGCCCAGCACCGCCGGGAAGCCGACCCTCTGCGCCAGCGGGGCGAAGAGTCGGGCCGACATCAGGATCAATGCCAGCCACAGCAGGTTTGCACCGACCACGCCGGAACCCGCCGCCCAGGCGGGAGCCGCCGCAAACAACAAGGCCCCCGCCAACAGCGGGGGCCTTGCGTGACGCGGGAAGGGGGACGTGCTCACCGGCCCTGCGCAGACAGGACCGCGATGCGTTCTTCCATGCTCGGATGGCTGGCGAACAGCGCCATGAAGCCGGGGCCGCCGGCGATGCCGGAACTCGCCAGGCTCTTCGGCAGCGGCTCGACCGACATGCCGCCCAGGCGCTGCAGGGCCGAGATCATCGGCCGCGGCGAACCCATCAGGCCAGCGGCGCCGGCATCGGCGCGGAACTCGCGCTGGCGCGAGAACCAGGCGACGATGATGCTGGCGAGAATGCCGAACAGGATGTCGCAGACGATCACGGTAATCGTGTAGCCGATGCCGGGGCCGGAAGATTCACTGCTGCCGCGGCGCAGGAAGCTGTCGACCAGGTAGCCGACGATGCGCGACAGGAAGATGACGAAGGTATTGACCACGCCCTGGATCAGCGTCAGCGTCACCATGTCGCCGTTGGCGACGTGGCTGACTTCATGAGCCAGCACGGCCTCGACTTCCTCCTTGCTCATGCCCTGCAACAGGCCAGTCGATACCGCGACCAGCGAATTGTTGCGCGAGGGACCCGTGGCGAAGGCATTCGGCTCGCCTTCATAGATGGCGACTTCGGGCATGGCGATGCCGGCCTTTTCCGCCTGCTTCCTCACGGTCTCGACCAGCCAGAACTCGGTCGAGGTCGACGGGCTGTCGATGATGCGCGCGCCGGTGGACCACTTCGCCATCATCTTCGACATCATCAGCGAAATGAAGGCGCCGCCGAAGCCCATGATGCCGGCGAAGACCAGCAGCGTGCCCAGGTTGAGGCCGTTGGCCGTCAGGTACCTGTTCACTCCCAGCACGCTGGCGGCGATGGACAACACCAGCATCACGGCAAGGTTGGTGACGAGGAACAGTACGATGCGTTTCATTGCTTGGTCTCCGTGGAAAACTCCATCAACAGCGGCGCGACTTGCGCGCGGACGCGACCATAGATGCGGCAATTCCGGGAAAGTTCAAGGGTGGCGGCTACCGGTAGCCCGGCGCACCCGCCGGCTGAGCCGGCGCGGGAGCCGCTGCAGGACCCGGCGCCGGCGCACTTTCGCCCGACCGCGCCTTGAGGGTCTCGACGATGGCCGAGGCGGGCACGCCATCCTTGTGCTTCTCGTGCGGGTGCCAGCCGAGAATCGCCAGCAGCGCGAAAAAGCCGACGACATAGCCGATGGGAATGAACCAGCCGTGGCGCAACCACTGCCCGACCGACTTGGCTTCCGGAAACAGGTTGGCCACCGCGACGCCGGCCGAGGAACCGAACCACAGCATCGAGCCGCCGAAGCCGACGGCATAGGCCAGGAAACCCCAGTCGTAGCCGCCCTGCTTCAGCGCCAGCGCGGTCAGCGGAATGTTGTCGAACACCGCCGAGATGAAGCCCAGCGCCAGCGCCGAAGGCCAGGAGGCCGGTGGCAGCGACTCGACGGGCATCATCGAAGCGCAGGTGACCAGCGACAGCAGGAACACCGAGCCCTTGAAGGCGCCCGGGACCAGGCTCCATTCCGGCTTGCGCAACGGTACCGCCACCAGCAGCGCGACCCAGATTGCGGCGCCGAGGAAGGGGAAGTGTTCGGCGGCAGACGCGAACTTCAGGTTCACCGTGACATTGGTGATGATGGCGCAGACGAGGATGAAAACGACGATGCCGACCCGCGCCCAGTCGATATGGTGCATGGCCTGAAACTCTCGGCTGATCGCCATGTGCTTGTGCTGCAGCAGCGCCGCCGGGATGCCGAACACCACCAGCGCCACTCCTGACGCGACATAGGCCTCGACCACGTCGAGCGGGCTGACACCGTCCAGCCACATCATGGTCGTCGTCGTGTCACCCACCACCGAGCCGGCACCGCCGCCGTTCGAGGCGGCAACGATGGCCGCGAGGTAGCCGATATGCACCTTGCGCTTGAACACGCTGGCCGCCACCGTGGCGCCGATCAGCGCCGCGGCGATGTTGTCGAGGAATCCGGACAACACGAAGATGATCACCAGCAGCATGAAGGGCCCCATCCACCCCTCGGGCAACAACTTGGGCAAGACCTCAGGCACGCCGCTGTCCTCGAAATGCCGCGCCAGCAGCGCGAAGCCGACCAGCAGCCCGAGCAGGTTGGCCAGCAGCACCCATTCGTGCGCCATGTGCACCCCAAAACCGGCGATGCCGGCGCCGGTCTTGAAACCGGTGAACAAAACCTTGTAGGTAGTGATCGTCACCAGGCCGGTTAACGCCACCTGCAACACGTAGTGATGGAACAGCGCGACGCCGAGCAGGGTGGCGCCGAACAGGATGAAATCGACGGGAATGCCGAACAGCGCCGGCGAGGTGACCGCCGCCGCGCCCGCCGCCTGCGCCAGGGTCGTTGTCAGCAGCAGTGCTGCAAGCACCAGCAAAGGTCCGGCAGCAACGCGGGACGCCATGGTTCGAAGCGAAGATGCCATCTGCCACTCCTCTCGTTTTTGTCGGCGGATTGTAGCAGCAGCCTGTCCGCCCTGAACAGCCGTGCCGGCGCGACGGCAGGAACGGCAATCCCGCCGAATGCGTTAAACTTTGCCCATTCCCAGGTAATGAAAGACCAGTCATGAAAATACTGCTTCCGGTGGACGGTTCCGACCATTCCGAGCGCGTCGCCCGGCATGCCATCCTGCTGGCGAAGAACAGCACCGCGTGCGAGATCCTGCTGCTGAATGTCCAGCCGCCGATCGACTCGCCGGAACTCCGCGGCCACATGCCGCTGCGCGAGATCGAGGCGATGCAGGAAACCCGTGGCGGTGACGCCCTGGCGCCGGCACGGGCACTGCTCGATGCCGCCGGTGTCGCCTACGAACCCCTTGTGGTACTCGGTCCCGTCGCCGAAACCGTCGCCCGCATCGCCAAAGAGCGCCAGTGCGATGCCATCGTGATGGGCCTGCGCGGCGCCGGCAAACTGGTTACCGCGTTCATGGGATCGGTGGCCAGGGACGTGTTTGCCCTGGCGCACTGCCCGGTGACGGCAGTCAAGTAAGCTCGACCTTCGCCGCCGCGCCGCCTGCCGCGGCCTACTGCACGTCCTCGGCGGCGAGCGGCGATTCCAGTCCCGCCGCGCGAAAGGCGTGGCCCATCATCACCATGCCGGCGTGCGGCAGATTCAGTCCGGCGGCGAAATAGATCAGTTCGAATACCGCATCGCCGCGCTCGGCGGCAACCACCGCGGTCAGCACCTGCTTCTCGTCCGAATACACCCGGTGGCGCAGGCTCTGGGTGCCGATGCCGCGGGCGTGGTGCAGGCTGGTGCTGACCACGCCGAGTTCGCGGCGCAGTGACTCCATGACCTCGGCGCCGCGCCCGGCCGGCATGATGCAGGTGATGATGCGGTACTCGCCGCGCGGCGGCGGCAGGCGCGGCGCTTCAGTCATGGTGGCCGAAGCGGGCGGCGATTTCGGGCGGCACGTAGGTCGCCATCTTGTCCAGCGGCGACATGTAGATCATGCCCATGCCCGGCGTGTCGAGCTTGGCCGCGACGTAGACGCGTTCGAAGATGTGGTCGGCATGGTCGCTGGGCGAGACGATGTAGATCACTTCCTTTTCCGCGTTCACCGTGATGCCGAGCACGCCGAGGTGTTTTTGCCGCACGCCGGTGCCGCGCGCATAGAAGATCGTCGCCCCCTGGGCGCCGGCCTCGGTCGCCGCGTCGACCACCATGTCGGCCACGCCGCGCTGGACGATGCAGGTGATCAGCACCGCGTCGGTCAGCACCACGATTTCGTCGCGTTGTTTCATCCCGCTATCCTCTTTCGCGCGCGGCGAGTGCCGCGCTCCTGCGTATCCAGAATCCCACCAGCAGCACCGAGACGATCGGGCCGAGCGATGCCATGGCGAGGATGCCGAAGCCCTCGGCGGCGCCGACCGCCTGGCCAAGCCCCAGGCCCAGCGCCAGCACCAACGGCACGGTCACGGGGCCGGTGGTAACGCCGGCGCTGTCCCAGGCCAGCGCGACGTACTCTTCGCTGGACCACAAGGTAGCGCCCAGCGCGACCGTGTAGCCCACCAGTAGCATGGGCAGGATCGACCACTGGAAAACGATCTTGGCGACGCCCGCGGCGATCCCCAGCGCAACGCCGACCGCCACGGCCTGGATCAGCAGTTTTTTGGGAAAGGCGCCGTCGGTGAGATTCTCCACCGTAGTGCCCATGGCATTCAGCGCCGGCTCGGCGACCGTGGCGCCGTAACCCAGGATAGTCGCGAAGAGCAGTGCCAGAGCGATGCCGACAGGATAGGGATAGAGCGGATCGACGCCGGCACTGGCGCTGAAGGCGGCGGGAACCGTCGCCCCGGCCTGGTTGCCGAGCGGGATCAGGCCCACCGTCAGGCCGAGGTTGAACAGCGCCATGCCGAGAATGGCCACCACCACGCCATAGACGATCAGGTTGCGCTGCTTGACTTTCTCACCCAACAAGAAGCGCTGCGCCAGCCACAGCAGCAGGATCAGCGGGCCGATCGCGCGCAAGGCGGCGATCAGCTCGGCGACCGGCGTCGCGTCCCACCAGGCCGCCGTGTCGCCAGCGCCGACTATTGGCGCCAGGGCGGCCGGGTCCGGCACCTCGCCCACCAGGCCGATGCCGACCAGGATCACGGCAAAGGCCGGGAACAGCGAAGCCAGGGTGACGATGCCGAATCCGGCCAGCGGGTTGTCCTCCTGCCCGGCCGCGGCGGCGACGCCGATGCCCAGCGCCAGCACCAGCGGCACGGTCACCGGCCCCGTGGTGATGGCGCCGCAATCCCAGGCCAGGCCGATGATCGGCGCCAGGCGCGGATCGAAGCCGGCATAGGCGGTCAGCGCCAGGCAGGGCAGCAGGGTGGCGACGACCAGGGTCTTCATGCGCCAGGCGAAGAAGAAACGCAGCATGCCCACCACCACGGCAAGGCCGACGCCCATGCCGACCGCCAGCACCAGCCGGTCGGGATAGCGCGTCAGCAGCAGGTGCAGCCAGGGCGCGCGCAGCGGGTCGACGCCGCTGCCGGCCGCGCGCAGCGCGCCGATCGCCGGTTCGGCGAAGGTGGCGATGCCGCCGAGCAGGAAGGCAAAGCCGAGCACCACTGTGGGCGCTGCGCGATTGGGCAGGTTGAAGCCGATGCTCTCGGCGAAGGGCATCAGACCGTACTTGACGCCGTCCATGAACAGCATCAGCCCGAGCATCACCGCCAGCATGCCGAAGGTGATCAGTTCGCCTTCCCGCACGTCAACACGCAGCGCGGCGATCTGGAACAGGGCGAGAAACAGCGCCAGCGGCACCACGGCGCGCAACTGGTCGACGAAGCGCACCGTGACATAGGGCGTCAGCAGCCGGTGCACGTCGATCAGGCGCAGGCGCCGCGCCCGCGGCCGGCGGCCGGCATCGGCATGCACGTCCTTGTAGTTCACGCGGCGCTGCTTGACGCGCACGGCGCCGAGGAATTCGCCATAGCGCAGGCTGTGTTGCTGGACGGGATCGGTCATCGGAGGGTGAATCGGCGGCCGCAGAAATCGAACGCGCATTTTACCCAGGTCAACATGCCGAATGCAGCATCCGTCTATGATGTTGTTATGCATCCGCAGCTGTTGTCCATCCTCGTCCTGCTTTCGGCCGCAGTCGTCGCGGTCGCCGTGGTTCGCCGTTTCCGCCGGCCGAGCATGCTCGCCTACCTCGCCGTCGGCATGGCGCTGGGCCCCCACGGGCTGGCGCTGCTGGCCGAAAACGCCGAGGTGCAGGTCTTCGCCGAGTTCGGCCTGGTCTTCCTGATGTTCTCGATCGGCCTCGAATTCAGCCTGAAGCACCTGCATGCCATGCGCACGCTGGTGTTCGGCTTCGGCTCGGCACAGATGGCGCTGACGGCGCTGGGCACCGGGCTGGTGACGGTACCCCCCCCCGGTACTCTGCCTGGTGCTGGCCTTGGCGCTGGTGGCCGAGGGAGATAGTCGGCGCTGGTGGGAGGCGACCCTACTGCCAAGACATGGCGCGGTGAGGAAAGTCGGCGCTGGCGACACGGCAGCATCCGGCCTGCATTGCCGAAATCTGCTTACATGGGTGCTTACATGGAAGACCAGACAGACAAAGGGCTCACAGATTAAAACCTGTAAGCCCTTGTCTTTGTTGGTTGCGGGGGCAGGATTTGAACCTGCGACCTTCGGGTTATGAGCCCGACGAGCTGCCAGACTGCTCCACCCCGCGTCAGAGAGGGACAATTATAGAGCGATTTGCGGCGGTGCGCAACGCAATTCCAGCAAACAGATATAATGCGCAGCTTCCGAGGAGCGCTGCAAGGGTAGTTCCAGATGCCCCCCAGGCTCGGACCATGTTCAAACTGCGCTCACCCAACCCGTACCGGGCAAGGGTGAGTTCGCCACCCTCCCGGTCACAGTTCAAGGAGCTTTCATGAACGCAGTGACTGAAACAAAAGACTACGCAATCGCCGACCTTGCCCTGGCCGACTGGGGCCGCAAGGAAATTCGCATCGCCGAAACCGAGATGCCCGGCCTCATGGCGATCCGCGAGGAATTCGCCAAGACCCAGCCGCTGAAGGGCGCGCGCATCACCGGATCGCTGCACATGACGATCCAGACCGCGGTGCTGATCGAGACGCTGACCGCGCTCGGCGCCGAAGTGCGCTGGGCCTCGTGCAACATCTTCTCGACCCAGGACCATGCCGCCGCGGCGATCGCCGCCGACGGCATTGCGGTGTTCGCCGTCAAGGGCGAAACGCTGGTCGATTACTGGGACTACACCCACCGCATCTTCGAGTGGCCCGATAACGGCTACAGCAACATGATCCTCGACGACGGCGGCGACGCCACGCTGCTGCTGCACCTCGGCAGCAAGGCGGAAAAAGACATCAATGCCCTGGGCACCGCCACATCGGAAGAAGAGCGCATCCTGTTCGCCGCGATCAAGGCCAAGCTCGCTGTCGACAAGACCTGGTACTCCACCCGCCTGGCGCAGATCAAGGGCGTCACCGAAGAAACCACCACCGGCGTGCATCGCCTGTACCAGATGCACGAGCGCGGCGACCTGAAGATCCCTGCGATCAACGTCAATGACTCGGTGACCAAGTCCAAGTTCGACAACCTCTACGGTTGCCGCGAGTCGCTGGTCGACGGCATCAAGCGCGCCACCGACGTCATGATCGCCGGCAAGGTCGCTTTGATCGCCGGTTATGGCGACGTCGGCAAGGGTTCGGCGCAGGCCATGCGCGCGCTGTCGGCGCAGGTCTGGGTCACGGAAATCGATCCGATCTGCGCGCTGCAGGCGGCGATGGAAGGCTACCGCGTGGTGACCATGGAATATGCTGCCGACAAGGCCGACATCTTCGTCACCTGCACCGGCAACTTCCACGTCATCACCCACGACCACATGGCGAAGATGAAGGATCAGGCCATCGTCTGCAACATCGGCCACTTCGACAACGAGATCGACGTCGCCTCGGTCGAGAAGTACCAGTGGGAAGAAATCAAGCCGCAGGTCGACCACATCATCTTCCCGGATGGCAAGCGCATCATCCTGCTGGCCAAGGGCCGCCTGGTGAACCTGGGCTGCGGCACGGGACACCCGAGCTACGTGATGTCGTCCTCCTTCGCCAACCAGACCATCGCGCAGATCGAGCTGTTCACGCGCAATGCCGACTACCCGGTGGGCGTCTACACGCTGCCCAAGCATCTGGACGAGAAGGTCGCGCGCCTGCAGTTGAAGAAGCTGAATGCGCAGTTGTCGGAACTGACCGACCAGCAGGCCGCCTACATCGGCGTGGCCAAGACCGGTCCGTACAAGACCAACCAGTATCGTTACTAAGGCACTGACCAAGCCGAATTCCGTCACCCCGGCGCAAGCCGGGGTCCAGGTCGGCGATTCCGCTGGATTCCGGCCTTCGCCGGAAAGACGGATGTATCAGTGAATCCCGGGAGATTTTTATGCGCCTGCTCGCTGTCTGGCTGATCAACGCCCTGGCCCTGCTGGCCCTGCCCTATCTGCTGCCCTCGATCCATGTCGCGAGTTTCGCGACGGCATTGTGGGTGGCGGTGGTGCTGGGCCTGATCAACGCCGTGATCCGGCCCGTGTTGCTGCTGCTGACCCTGCCGGTCACGCTGCTGACGCTGGGCCTGTTCATTTTCGTCATCAATGGACTGATGTTCCTGCTGGCGGCGAAGCTGCTCGACGGTTTCGTGGTGGACAGCTTCATGGCCGGGGTCATCGGCTCGGCACTGTACAGCGTGATTTCATGGCTGCTGACGCGGCTCTTGACGGGTTCTCCCAAGTCGTGACGGCCGAGGCCGAAAACATCCAGGAATCCAATATGAACCTTGAAATATCCATCGAGTTTTTCCCGCCACAGACCGATGAGGGAATGGAAAAGCTGCGCACCACGGTAACCCGGCTTGCCGCGCTGAAACCCGAGTTTTTTTCGGTGACATACGGCGCCGGCGGCTCGACCCGCGATCGCACGCTGGCCACGGTGATGGAGATCGCCGCGCAGGGACATCCTGCGGCGCCGCACCTGTCCTGCATCGGCTCCACCCGCGGCGGCGTCCGCGAAATGCTGGCGACATTCACCGAACGCGGCATCGGCCGCATCGTCGCCCTGCGCGGCGACCTGCCTTCGGGCATGGCCGACGCCGGCGAATTCCGCTATGCCAATGAGCTTGTGAAATTCATCCGCGACGAAACCGGCAACCGCTTCCACATCGAGGTGGCGGCCTATCCCGAATGGCATCCGCAGGCGAAGAGCCCGCGCGACGACCTGCTGAATTTCAAGCGCAAGGTCGATGCCGGCGCCAGTTCTGCGATCACCCAATATTTCTACAACGCCGACGCCTACGAGCATTTTGTCGAGCAGGCACGGGCACTGGGCGTCACCGTGCCGATCATTCCGGGCATCATGCCGATTGCCAGCTTCTCCAAGCTGGCGCGTTTTTCCGACGCCTGCGGCGCCGAGATCCCGCGCTGGATGCGACGCAAGTTCGAAAGCTTCGGCGACGACGCGGAGTCGATCCGCTCCTTTGGCCTCGACGTGGTGACGGAACTCTGCCAGCGCCTGATCGAACGTGGCGCCCCCGGCCTGCATTTCTATTCAATGAACCAGGCGGGGCTCACATTAGAGATCTGTAAAAGACTGGAAGTAGATCGCATACAGCAGTCTTCGTGAAAGTGCCTGAGCCAAAGTCGCTCCGCTGCGGTGGGAAACTTTGGTGGGTTCAAGTCACGCAGTCCCAATGACGCCTCGCCCCTGACCGGGTGGGGCGTTTTTCTTCGGGTGGTTCCGAAATGGCCTCAACGTCCATAATGGTCCCATGGAACGAAAGCCTCTACCGCGTCATCCGATCACCTGTGAGTATCAAGGCAAGGCCCACAAGGGCACCTACTGGATCGCCGGAACAATCCTCACCGTTGCCACTGGAGGCAGCTACTATTACGATGTTCGATCAAGGGTACAACAATAAATGATGGACAAAAAAGATGTATTACGGTCGATAACCTTTGGCCAGCGAGTGGCAGAAGATGAGACCGATGTACTGGGGACCTATTTTGTCGAAACCGATCACTGGGAACGTTTGTTTCGAGGTGATATAGATATTGTTTACGGTGCAAAAGGAGCAGGGAAGAGCGCACTGTACTCGCTACTTATATCTCGACGCGACGACCTGTTTGACAGAAATGTGCTCCTGGTGGCTGCAGAAAATCCCAGAGGTGCTCCCGCATTCAGAGACCTGCTTACTGATCCACCGACTAGCGAGCGTGAGTTCGTTGGCCTTTGGAAGCTCTATTTCTGCTCGCTCCTCCATGCTGTATTACGGGACTTTGATGTAAGAAGCCCTTCTTCAAAACAATTGGAGGAAGCTCTAGAACGAGAAGGGCTAGTCAAGGGTTCACTCTCCTTAGCGGCGCTTCTCCGTGGCGTTATGACGTATGTCCGTGGCGCGCTAAATCCTGCTGCAATTGAAGGTGGCATTGAGCTTGATCCGATAACTCAGTTGCCCAAGGGATTTAAGGGCAAGATCATTTTCAGCGAGCCGGGAAAAGCAGGTACCGATCCGGAACTCAACTCGGTCGATCGCTTGCTTGAGCTTGCCAACAATGCGCTAATGGAATCAAACCTAAAGGCGTGGATCCTTTTGGATCGCCTAGATGTCGCTTTCGCTGAAGACGTTAGATTAGAAGCCAATGCACTCCGCGCGCTGTTTCGCGTCTATCTCGACTTACTTGCCTATCCATCACTGCAATTAAAAATCTTTCTTAGAACCGACATATGGGCACGAATAACGTCTGAAGGTTTCCGAGAGGCCAGCCATGTAACGCGTCACATAACTATTAATTGGAACCGCACCTCTCTTCTCAATCTAGTGGTTCGGCGAGCAATCTATAACAGAACAATCGCCGACATATACAGCGTTACGCCAGAGTTAGCGCGCCAACCCGTTTCAGAGCAAGAAAGGTTTTTCTATCGACTCTGCCCAGATCAGGTTGACGTCGGCCCCAATAAACCAACTACGTTCGACTGGCTCCTGACACGAACACGCGACGGGACGCAACTCAATGCTCCGAGAGAGTTAGTTCATTTTCTGAATTCCCTTCGCGAAGTCCAAATTAGGCGCTTGGAACTGGGCGAAGCTGAGCCCGATGAAGAAATGCTATTCGCACGAGTCTCATTTAAGGATGCCTTGCCTGAGGTGTCAAAGGTTAGGTTGGAGCAGACTCTTTACGCAGAGCACGCCGATATGAAGCCTTGGATCGAGCAATTGCGAGGTGAAAAGACACTACATACATCGCAAAGTCTCGCTGAGATCTGGAACACATCCCCTGAACAAGCGGCAAGGCAGGCATTTGAGCTTGAAGCGATCGGATTCTTTGAGGTACGTGGGTCAAAGCAGGAGCCAAGCTTCTGGATACCATTCCTATATCGTGATGCCCTCGACTTAGTGCAAGGCAGCGCGGAGTGACGAGTAGTACCTGACTTTCCATCGCCACCATGGCCGATTCAGAAGTTCTTGAGAATCGGCTTTTCAGGCTGCCGGTGCAAAGGCTTCTTTGAGAACTGCTTGGAGCAGATGTGTCGCGTCGACTCTGGAATGCTCAATCTCGACCTCCAGAGCACCGCAGGCTGCTGTTAGCGCCTGTACCTGCTTAACAATAGCGTTTTGTTCGGCGAGGGGAGGTAGAGGAATTGGAATGGTCCTAAGCTTGGAGCCATTGAAATTAGCTTGCCCGTTCTGTTGAATGACATCCGGCTCAATAAACTTAGCTCGACAGATGGTGCTGTTGATGAAATACGCAACGTATTCTGGATTAAGTTTCTCCAATAGTCGAACGCGGATCAAGTATGAGGCGAGTGTAAATGGCTGATCTTCTCTGAAGACAGCTGACTTTCCAACAAGCTCATATGAATTTGTCCGATTAAAAACAATGTCGCCAGATTGAAGGAACAGACGAGGAAGGTCTTTGATCCGTGGCGATACATATTTGAGGTCTGATAACAACAAGCCGCCATCGCTCGTGATGTTGCCCATGCGGAGTACAGGAATACCCTTGGCTTCGACATGCGCCTTTTGGGAGGTGCCGTAGCTGACATCGGCTGCGATATTTCCCAACCGGCACCACTCCCATCCCTCCGGCACCTCAAAGGGCATTTTGTTTGCTGACAATTTAGTTAGCAGCTTTTCGGGGCGAACTTCCTTGGCGGCGATGAGGCGCGCCTTTTCCGCATAGATGCGTTGAAGGAGGTGGCTCACAGGGTCAGCCACTTGATGGGTAGTGCGCCACTCGGTAGTTAGCTTGCCCTGTATTGCCTCCTGCAGGATGGCTTGCTTGAGCTTGGCGAGGAGCGATTTCTGGTGCACGATTTCGTGCTCAAGCTTGAGTTGTTCGAGGCGGAAGCGATTTAATCGCTCGGCCACCGTTATCTGCTCCGAGAGTTTCGGGAGCTTCACTTTAAGCGGCAAGATGTGTTTGGGTTTCAGTTCGGTCTTGATGCCACCGGGTATCTGCTCCCTCAACAAATCACTGAACTCTGGGCTTTTGAAGAACCACTTCAGGAAGTCCACGGAAATGCGGTCCGAATTGAACTCGTAGGCGGAGTAATGAATCGTTGCCAAAACATCTTCGTCTTCGGCATGGACAGCGATTGCGCCTTTCGCCGCGTTGATGCCGGAGACAACCAAATCTCCGTTCTTCACTCGGATCATGTCGGTCTTGGTGTCGGTCTCCGCATCAAGATGGATGTTGCCAGAGAAGTCAATTTTCTTGATCCGCTGCAACCCTAGCTGATTGGCGCTCTCGTATTTGATTCGTCCGTCCCTCTCGGTGAGAAATTCGGATAGCTTGGTGTGTTCCCAGTTCATCCGATCTGCCTTTCAAGTTCAGTGAGCAGTTTGCGAGTCGTTTCCACAGAGGCATTGAGCCGGGCCAATACATCTGCTGTCGAAAGCGCCTTTTCCTCTTCGTCGCGATGCGGGTTCTTTACGTCAAGGTCAAACCCTCCCTTTAGGTCTTCGACCTTGACGCGCCACGCGACGTCGCTCTCCTCGCGCTGGTCCCACCACGCGATCAGAGGCGCGAATTCATCGAACTGGATAGCCTTGGTTTTAGAGTAACTCTTCTGGCCTTCGGGCAGACAGTGTTCCCAATACCAGATTTCCTTCGTTGGCGTGCCTTTCTGGAAGAAGAGTAGGTTCGTAAAAACGGTGGCAGGAAAGAAGGTGGATTGCGGTAGTCGAACTACGGTGTGCAGGTTGCAGTCCGTTAGGAGCTTTTCGCGGATGCGCTCCTTGTAGCCATCGCCGGTGATACAGCCGTCCGGCAACACAATGGCACAATGGCCACCGGGCTTAAGCAACTGAATCATCAGAATCACAAAGAGGTCCGCAGATTCACGGCATCTAAAGGACTGCGGGAAGTTCGTCTCGACTCCATCCGCAATGCTCGCTCCAAAAGGAGGATTGGCGAGAATCACATCGACCTGTTGCTTTGGACCGATGGAGTTGTATTCGGTCTTTAGGCTGTCGATATAGTGCCAGTCAGGCACATCTAAGCCATGCAGGATCAGATTGGTCAGGCCGAGAACATACGCAACTGGCTTGAACTCCCAACCCGCAATAGTTTTTTGAAGCGTGGCTTCGTCGTCGAGCGTATGTACTTCCCTCGCACGTATGTAATCAATGGCCGCACTCAGAAAGCCACCTGTACCTGCTGCCGGATCGAGAATTTTCTCGCCAAGGCGCGGATTGGTCATCTGAGTCATTAACTGCGTGATGGCGCGTGGGGTGTAGTACTCGCCCTTATTTCCAGCGTCACGCAACTCCAACAGAATCGATTCGTAAACCGTACCGAAAATATGGCGGTCTTCTGAGTTGTTGAAGTCAAAGCCATTGAGTTGGTTGATGACCTTGCGCATCTCGAAGCCAGACTTCATGTAGTTGTTTGATCCGTCGAACACCTCACGAACCAACGCTGCCCGCGCAGGAGAATGCGATGCCTTGAGATTCTTGAGGGCTACAAACAACCCGTCGGTGGGATGGTCAATGAAGAGGCTCAAGTCCTCTCCAGTAATACCCTCTGGATCGGTTGCCCAATTCCGCCATTGGAATTCTTCGGGAATAACTGACTTGTAGCGATCGCGGATGAGTTCGAGTTCCTGGTCCTTTTCGTCGAGGATCTTCAGAAACAGCATCCAGCCCAGTTGTTCAAGACGCTGGGCATCGCCCGAAACGCCGCGATCCTGCCGCATGATGTTGCGGACATTTTTTATGATTGATGAAATGTTAGGCATTTAGGCGGTTCTGTAAAGTTCGTCGGTCAAGGAATGAATGGCTGCATCAAAGGCTAGCTTGCCACCGAAACCATCGATTATTTCGCGAGCGGTGCCGAGTCGCTTGATCGGGTCCATGGTAATGATTGCCGGGTTCTCCAGATCAAGAAGGCCATCATCAGAGTACTTGTCGAGCAAGGCGGCGATGACCTTGCGCGCCAGTTCTCCATACTTGGTGAAGTAGTCACGTTTCTTCACCTGTTCGGCACGTTCCTTACGGGTTAGGGGCTTCTGCTCATAGGCAACATGGCAGATCAAATCAAAAGGATCGAAGGCTGATCCGATTTCGTCGTTCAAGGCGGCAAATAGCACCCCCTGCTGCTCAAGCTCTTCGACAATCACCCGCTTCTTGTCGGCCTGCTTCCACGTCTTGAGGAAGGACTCCAGGGAGGCGTAGGCGGTGCGAACGTTCTTTCGGGTGTAGTC
>JBIKKY010000076.1:0-12780 GCA_044360105.1 Sulfuritalea sp. | reverse complement strand
TCAGCCGTTACCGGCTGCGTTTATCCGAGTATCGGGCCTGGCAGCCGATGCAGCAGGCCGGGAAGTAATCAAGCGGACAGGCGTCCCACAGCGTTCGCGTAAGCGCAAAAGTCGGCGCCGGCAACACGGCGACCATTCCCAAAGGCGCTAACTTAAGCAGTTCCTCCCCCTTCAAGGGGGGCGAGGCGGGAATTCGCGACGCATGCGTCGCGCCGCCGCAGCCGGCTGGCTATGCAAAGCCAGCCGTGGTCCGCGTAGCGGTCAGGAGGGGGATGGGGCCGGAAGTTGCCGAATTTCCCCCGCCCCCGCCTCAGGGCAGCTCCCTCCCCGTCACCGGCCCGGCCAGCGTCGCCAGCGTGGCCGAACGGCTGTCGCGCCAGTAGAGCACCGCCACCACCCAGGAACTCGCCAGCACCAGCGCCCACGGCTGGATGAACCAGGCCAGCGCCGCGAGGCCGAAGAAATACGCGCGCAGCCCGCGGTTGAAGCTGGCGAAACCGTGCGTCACCATCATCGCCGCGCGCGGCGCGAAATCGGCGCGGTCCGGCGCATCCTTCTCCGCCGGCATCGGCGCCGAAGCGAACAGCATCAGCGTGAAATTAAATTGGCGCAGCGACCAGGTGAACTTGAAAAAGGCGAACACGAAAATCCCGATCAGCACCAGGATCCTGAGCTCCACGGTTTCGCGCGATGACACCGCGATGAAGCCGATGCCCGAGACCATGGCCTGCACCCGGTCGACCGCGCCCAGGCTGCTGATCAGGCCGGCGATGATGAACAGCGTGGTGGTGATGAACAGGTTGTCGCTGCGCATCACCGTCTGCAGCACCACCGTATCGGCGATCCGGTTTTCGCGTTCCAGCACCCGCGTCATCCAGCGCAGCCGGTAGTCGTGCAGCACGCTGGCCAGCTCGCGCGTGCCCCAGCGGCGCTGGTCCGCGTAATACGCGTAGCCGACCCAGCAGAGAAAGAACCAGCCCAGCGCAAGCATGTCGGGCAGCGGCAAGATCGACGTCAGGGAGAAGGCCATGGCGGTCCTTTTCGGGGTGAGGAGCGTGTCGTTCGGGGTTGATTGTAGTCGCCGGGGTTGGATTCTCACGGCGCTTCACCGGGTTGGGGCAGGAGGCGTGCTTCCGGGATGTGGGGGATGCCGTGGAAGAAGTAGCAGTGAAAAGTCGGCGCTGGCGATACGGCGATTCGATCACTTGAAGCGATAGGGTGGTTACTATGACGGGAAAGCCGCCCTTGTGCCTTGAAAACCATATGAGTCAGCTACTCGGCCGAAACACCTATTCGCTTTTCCGTAGCTTGTCAGCGGCCAGACGCATGCGATTAACAAATTTCCCCAAAGCTGCCGTTCAGATATCCCTCATGTATGCTGATACGCTACATTTCAAGCGTGCCAGTTTTGACGATTCATTGAAATAGTCACCTGATACGACTAAACAGAAATCATCTTTCAAGGTGGATCTCTATGCCCGATACATTACAAATATTAGCTGACGCTATAGCAGCTGGCACGGCAACGACAGACACAGAAATTCTGGCTGCCATGCGTGGGGTTTTCGGCGAGCGGTACCATAAACGCTCAGGCCAACACCTTGAAAACGACAAGCCACCATTCATTCGCAATGCTTACGGGAGAGGTGGTGGCGAGACCGAGCATGTTGCCTATGCGGGATTTATCAATCCAGACAACCCACCCAGCGGGCCCTATGGCGGCACCAGCTTAGTTTGGTTTCCCCGTGAAGAGGGGTGTTTAATCGACTTCGGGATTGGCACTCGCGGCCTTAGCCCTGACGAAGGGATTCTGACCCGTCCTGGTCATAGGCGTCGAATTTCTAGCCTGAGGCGTTATTTGGTAAGCAATGGTGTTCCGATAGCTTGGGCGCGGCAGGACCCCGCTACTATTGGCGTGCCGGTGCCGGATTCAATTACCAAGCAGTTACTCGCTTGGGAGCCAGTATTCAAGCGATACAGCAATGAACTTTATTGCCTTGCTGTTGTGCCAAAGGACGACCCAGCCAAGGCGCGTTTGATCGTTCAAGCTTTCCTTGATCTTTATGCATATGAACGCGGTTGGGAAGTTCTCAAAAGCGCCCAGGACGAGTTCAGCCAATTCATCGCCAGCCTCAACGCGATGTGGTTCTCGAACCCGAAGATTGACGAGATCGCAAGCCTGCTCGCTCGCCGCCGCTTTGTGGTCCTCGAAGGGCCTCCCGGCACAGGTAAATCAAGGGTGGCCGAGCAGATATTGCGCGAGACTTATGATGGCAATGGCTTAATCACCCAGTTTCACCCTTCAACCACCTACGAAGACTTCGTCGCGGGACTGTCTCCGGATGTCGCTAACGAAAGCTTGCGCTTTGCGGCACGGCGCGGTCATTTGATGGAAGCTGCGTCCAAGGCCAGCGAAAAACCGGCTTTGCTCGTGGTGGACGAAATCAACCGAGCTGACCTTGGACGTGTCCTCGGCGAAGCCATCTATCTGTTCGAAGCCGAATCAGGTGCTCCGCGGTCGGTTCGCTTGCCACACGCCATCGATGGGGAGCAGACATTCAGTTTGCCAGCGAATCTGCATGTCCTGGCAACGATGAACACGGCTGATAGAAGCGTAGCTCGTATGGACTTGGCCATCCGCCGGCGATTTGCCTTTGTCACAATGATGCCGGACCGCCAAGTTGTGCGCGCGCTCAGCACGCCAACTGGCCTAGTTCTCTTCGATGCCTTGTGCGATGTATTTTTAGAGTTTGCTCCCGATGACGCACTAGCGCTTTTACCTGGGCACTCGTATTTCATCGTTTCAGACCAGGACGAAGGGGCTCTAAGTATTCGTTTGCGTCACGAACTATTGCCGCTCATCGATGACTATATTCGTGAGGGTTACCTGGGCCCAGCAACCGCTGCACTTCATGCTGTCCGAAATCGAATAGCTGACGCCGCCCAAGTGAGTAGCGAAGTCGCCTAAGAATGGCCACTAACAGTGCCGCCAAGCGCCGTGCTGGGGCATACCGAGTTGGCGCTGCACGAGCACGCGCAGCAGATGTTCACCTCAGTCGGGCTCCTGAATCACGCACCTTGTTGCATGGCATGGATTGTGGTTCGCCCATCGTTGTTGCTCCGGCCCCATATATAGCTGCAGCCCGAGAACCGGGCTGGGGCGCCTACTTGGACGGCTTCCTTGCCAGAAATCGAGAAGCACTCTGCGCCTTAAGTCTTGAACCCCGAATTGTTTCCGGGCGAGATGGAATACGTCTTGAGCTACAACCTGGGCTACGTGCTGGTGCAATTCCACTACGCTCCGCGGTCACAGGTCAGGTTGCAGGCGGAGTTGTCGTAAATCCACGCTTCGGTTGGCCTGGTGTCGGGCAAGTGCTGTCGGCAACTGGTTGGGGCAGCGGCCCGGAATTTTTGAGCCTACCGTTAGTACCTGGAAGTGGCCGCGAAGTGCCGCCGTGGGTATTAGCCGGACCGGTGCTTCGGCGCCTTAAGGAACTTTTGGCAAATCTCCGCCCCGGTTACGTTGAGCGAAACGAGGTGCGCAGCCACCCCCGCGGACAGATTCAGTGGCAAACCTACTTAACTCGTCAACTTCCGTCCGGACGCTGGCATCACCTTCCGTGTCGTTTTAGCGAAATCGATACTGACTCTCGGTTGCGTCAGGCTGTTCGCTGGACGCTTGAGCGATTGAATTACGACTTGGGGGCAGTGGGAGGCGGCGATCAAATTGCGCTTTCGCTCATTGGACAGATCGTTCTCCTACTTGAACAAGTATTGGATGTTCCTGCACGTCGACCATTGCGAGGCGAACTTGAGCGGGATATGGGAGGCGGATCCATGACATCGCTGGCCCTGCTCGAAGGATTGCGCGCCATGAGCTGGATCGTGGATGAACGAGGACTTGGCGGCGGCCGCACATCAGACGGCCTAGCGTGGACTCTTCCACTTGAGCAGTTGTGGGAGCGCTATGTCGAAAGCCTGTTGCGAGAGGAAGCTGGTCGGACCGGCGGTCAAGTTCGTGTTGGCCGATCGGGAGAAACCGTCGTGCCTCTGGCTTGGGATAATCGTAGTCATAGGGCATTAGGACATCTTGTGCCCGATTTTGTTGTGCATCGGCCTGACGGAATTGAGATCGTAGACGCCAAGTACAAATCCCATTTCGCTGACTTGGACGCGAACCGATGGTCAGCACTGGCCGAAGAAACACAAGCATCAATGCGAGCGGATTTGCACCAGGTGCTTGCATACGCGGCAACTGCAGGGTCTTCCGACAATATTCGAGCGACCTTGATTTACCCTGTTCGTCGTAATCTGTATGACGACCTGAAGCAATGTGATCGCGCTGAAACCAAAGCGCTGATTCCGGTCGGGGCGCGCCAGATTACTTTGAGCATAAAGGCCGTGCCTTTTGGTATTGCCTGACTGTGGCTTGAGGCGACGTTGTACAGTTTCGCCATCGACCACCTTTCTCATACCCACTTTGCCCTGATCGAGATCGCGTGGATGGTCAGTTCGGTGCGGTCTGTTCATCTTTGGTCGCCGTGTCGCCAGCGCCGACTTTTCGTGCGGTCCGCGCGACGAAACCGCAATGACAGTCCCTCAAGCGTTTTAGGCCAGTCTCTGCAGAGTGAGCAATCTGAAAGTTGGCGCGCGCTACCGAGCCACTGGCGCTAGGCGTTGCAGTCCGCCTATTCGGGGAGTAGCCTGCCGTCCACAAGTCGGATCTCATATTTTCCAATGGAGGGCTAATACAATGGCGGCGAATGCTTTCGTAAGCTACGATCACGACGATCAGAAGCAGGTGGCGGGCTTCAAGCTGCTGAAAAATAGCCCCAAACACCCGTTAGACTTTCGCGACCATTCTTTGAAAGAACCTGTCAAGGATAAGTCTGGGAAACCGATTTTGTATCCGCCGAGCGACCCACGCTCTAAGCCAGTAAGGGACGAAATCCTTGCGAGATTTGCCAACTGCTCGAAGTTGGTTGTGTTAATTGGGGATGACACGCACAAGAGTGATTGGGTGAAATGGGAAATTGACAGCTTCTTCGCATTGAAGAAGAAACTGTCGGCTGACAACACTTGGAAACGGATTCGGGGAATGAAGCTGAAAGGTTCCGACAACGCGACCATTCCTGCGGCACTTGGTGGTCAATCGACCAAGGTAATGACATGGGATCCCGAGGGCCTTGATGCATGGCTGGATTTGGACCCGGACAAGTGAAAGAAGTGCGTGAATGACAGCCGCCACCGTTCTTTTCACCGATATCGTCGCGTTCTCGAAGAAGCCGACAACGGAACAGCGGCAACTTGTCGAATCCCTAACGTCGGAGGTTAGCGCAGAGCTACGGCAACTGCTGGCAATTCACTCAGACGCCCATCAAGTCGTCGCGCTACCAACCGGTGATGGGCTGGCCCTCGCATTTCTTCACTCTGCCGCTCAGGTGTGGAATCACTCTACGGTAGTACGTCTGGCACTACGACTGCATCAGTGGGCATTTGCGCAGTCCAATGAACGAACCAGCGTTAGCCTTCGCGTCGGGCTGCATGTCGGAGCAGTCGAACTCATCTCCGATATCAACGGTAGAGCCAACGTTTGCGGGGACACAATAAACTACGCGCAACGGGTCATGGATGCTGCCAACCCGAGGCAAATACTTTATTCCGACGCTGCATTTAGAGAACATGTCGGCACTGAGTCGGCCTCATTTACGACAGATACGAATGGCGACCAATACGCCGTTCGCTTTCATGGGCCCATTGAGGTATTTGCCAAGCATGGCTTGCAAATACTCGTTTACAGGGCCCGCCTAGATGAACCAACGCCGTTCTTGTCCGATGAGGAACCTGCGTCCAGGCATCAAATGCTTGTGTCACTGACCCCGCTACCCAAGGAAGTCGTCGGCACGTTCAGTGAGAGAATTCGCGAAGCCAGCCAGATTGCGTTCATACAACTGACTGGCGATAGGTTCCTGTTGAGTTTCAACGCGGGGAAAATTGAATTTTCCAAGACGCTCGAACGCTTTTGGGTCTTCATGCCATCGCCGGAGACATATTTAGGTTTCCAGCTTACCGCTCCCCAAGCAACGCCCGACTCAGTTGCCGCCTGCGTAAAGAAGTGGGACGAGTTTTTTTCTAAATTAAGAGAGCAGTTTCCAAATGCTGACTTTAAACTCGGGTTATTCAAGGAACCGCCGTATATCGGTGCATCGTTCATTGACTGGGACTACCCGCATGGGAAAGTCCACGTTAGCCCATATATATGGGACGTCGCGGCACCTGACTGCCCTGGATTCGACGTCCAATGGATTGGCAACACTCCATCGGAAATATATAAAAGATACGTTACGGGGCTTCGTTATTTAGATAAGGCCACGACCAATGCGCTAACGTCCGGGCGTCGTGCCGGGACTTGAGCAAGGCGCCGCGCCTTTATGCTCGTTACAGCTAGCCTTATGAATCGCTAACAGCAGCAATTCGCCGCATTGCTGATTTTCTTGGCGAGATAGCCCATCGACAGGTAAGGCGAATAAGTGGGCAAAAAGTCATACCAGAAAAACAAAGCCAGGCAGCCTATGGCGCCGGATTAATTTCCTTCTCCGACGCTCTAAATCGCCGTGTCGCCAGCGCCGACTTTTCACACGTTTGCCCTTCCTACCGGAACAAGTCACGCACCCGAATCGCCTCAGGCGCCCGCGTGCCCCTGCCCGCCCTTGATCGGTTTCGCGAACCCCACCTGATCACCCGCCAAGCTGCCCTTGTGCGCCGCGATCTGGTCGCGCACGGTAATGCGCGAGTGCTTGTATTTGGGAGAACCGAATTCCGCATCGCGCTTTGCCAGTTTGTCGGTGACGAGCACCAGCGCCGTGCCGGTTCCCTGGCTGGTGGCGGCGGCGGCGAATTCGGCATCGCGCTCCCGGCGCAAGTCGCGCATTCGGGAAGAAATACGAACGGCCATGGCCTTGCGGAAATCCTCCATGTCGCTTCGGTTCCATTCGGGATGCTGCCTGTGCGCGGCATTCAGGGCCTCCCAGACACTGGCCTTGAGATAGCCCACCAGCCACTGGGCAAACAGGGTGTCGGCCCGGTCGCCATGGAAGCCCACGCCGTAGCCCTGCGCCGGATCGTAGCTATCCTTCATCGCTCTGGATTCCGGCGTCGCCCGCCGCGAATCCGCAGCGGCGAGGGCAGGGTTTTTCCTGCCCCGACCTGCTGCGCAGGGGTCTTATCAGCGGAATCCCGGGTGTGTCGAGACCGCCGGAATGACGATTTGGTACTTGATCAGTGTCGCCTTAATGCGTATTTCGCATCATGGTGACCGGTGATTTCGCCAAAGCGAGACGGCGATTTCGCGCTCATCGTCACCTTCCATCATTGTGGAAACTCCGCCTTGTCCGGATTTAGGCCCAGAAGAAACTCTTCGCACGGGATGCAGGGAATGCCATCGATGGCCAATCGCTCCTTGCCGAGATACAACAGACATGGAGACACTTCGGGATAGTCTTCCCGGAAAGCACGTAGCGCACGAAGATCCTTGCTGGACACCCGGGCCGCTCGTTTGACCTCTATGGCCCGGAAGACATCCCGGCCATAGACAATGAAATCCACTTCACTGCCGGATTTGGTGCGCCAATAATAGAGTTCCGCCCCGGATCCCCGATACGCGATCCAGGCCCGCAGGTGTTGCGCAACCAGTCCTTCCAGGGCCATCCCCTCGATTTCTTCCGGCCGATCCAGGGGACCGGCCGGACGCAGCGACCGATAGACACCCACGTCAAAGTAGTAGAACTTGGAGTGACCCACCAGATGGCGTTTGGCGCGTTTGGTGAATACGGGAAGGCGAAACGACAGTAGCAGGTCTTCGAGAATATCGAGGTACCCCTCCACTGTCTTGCGCCCGATCTGGCATTCCCGCGCCACTTCCGCCAGATTGAGCAGCGACCCATGAGAAAAACTGATCGCTTCCAGAAAGCGGGCGAACCCCCCCAGATCACGGACCAGCGCTTCGGCCTGCACTTCCTCCCGTAAATACAGAGAGGCGTAGGCGCGTACGGTACGGTCCGGATCGGCGGCACCCCACACCAGGGGCACCAGACCACTGGCCAACGCCTGTTTTAGATTGAACGCCGCACCCAATTCCGCAGCCATGAAGGGATGCATGCTGGCTTCCACCAGGCGCCCGGCAAGCAGGTTCCACTCCCCGCGTCGCAGTTTGCGGGCACTGGATCCGGTCAGGACGAAGCGCAGACGTTTGTCGGTTTCGACCAGGCCATGCACCACATCGAGCAGGGCCGGCACCTTTTGGACTTCGTCGATCACGACATCCAGCACGTGGGGCCGACCGGCCAGCAATTCGCGCAGCCGTTCCGGACGCGCTTGATAGAGACGCTGCGCTTCGGGATCGAGCAGATCCAGCCAGATGGCGTCCGGCCTCGTGTCGTGTAGCCACGTGGATTTGCCAGTACCGCGCGGCCCGAAGAGGAAGAAGCTGCTGTCGGGGCATCGTAAAAAACGGCTGACTGATTCCATTTATTCTTCCGTTATGGCGGCGATATGGATATATTCACATAATTCTGCCGGGATTGCTACTTCATACTGGTCAGAGTTCGAGGAGTTGAAGGCGTTGGGATTTGGCTCGAACCCAAATCGCTTCAGCCGCCCGTGTGTCTCTGTCCGCTCCGGATCGGTTTGGCGAATCCAACCTGATCACCCGCCAGGCTGCCCTTGTGCGCGGCCATCCGGTCGCGCACGGTAACGGTTGAGTGCTTGTACTTCGGGGAACCGAATTCCGCATCGCGCTTTGCCAGTTTGTCGGTGACGAGCACCAGCGCCATGCCGGTGCCCTGGCTGGTGGCGGCGGCCGCGAACTCGGCATCGCGCTCGCGGCGCAAGTCGCCCATTCTGGAAGAAATGCGCGCTGCCATCGCCTTGCGGAAATCCTCCATGTCGCTGCGGTTCCATTCGGGATGCTGCCGGTGCGCGGCATTCAGGGCTTCCCACACACTGGCCTTGAGATAGCCGACCAGCCACTGGGCAAACAGGGTGTCGGCCCGGTCGCCATAGAAGCCCACGCCATAGCCCTGCGCCGGATCGTAGTGCAGGCGCACGATGGTGTCGGTGAAGTTGGCGACGCCGGTACTGATGAATTGAAACCACCGCGGGCAACTCTTGGCCGGATTCTTCGGCGGGCCGTAGGCGTGAAAGGCCTCGGCCCAATCGAAATCGCTCGCGGCCCTGGTGCTGGCGATCTCGGCCTGCTCGATGCCGAATTTCCGTATCAGCGTTTCGGCCTGCGCCAGGGCGCGCTCGGCTTCGTGGCCATTGCCGCGGCCGTCCATGGCGACGGCCATCAGCTTTTGCGCCTTGCGGATTGCTTGCTCTTTATCCATGGTGCTGCGACGCGTTGTCCGGCGTGGGCGGCATCGCCGCAGGCGCCTTAGTCAGGGCGTCGAAAACCGGCATCGATCCACGCGCTAGCGCTGGCCTTGTTGAGCTTGAATCCGCTGCTCACCCGGACGCGAGCGAGTTCTTCGCCGGCGGCATCGTGCGCGGCAAGCCGGGCGTGCGGATCGTCGTCGTCGGGCACGATATCGAGCGTGACGCTGATGCGCCCGGACGCCGCGTTGATCGTGATGTTCTGGTGAAGCCGTGCATGAAGCTGTTGCACCTGCCGCTGCCGGAATTCGCTGGCCGTCTTGACCAGGGTGTTGAATGCCGACGTATCGAGCGGCTTCGGATTCTTCTTGTCGCGCCCCATGGTCCAGGGGCCGATCAAGGCGGGTTCGGCTTCCCCGTCCATGATCATCTCGACGGCCCAGCCTTCGTCGTCTTCGTTCTTGACGACTCGCGCGGTCCAGCCGTTGCCGCACCAAAGGCGCGGTTCCTGGATCGGATCGGGGGCATCCGCCTCGATGGCGTCGTTCGCTGTAGTCGCTGTCATGGCCGTATTTTAAGTCCGGCCATTCCCGGTGAACCCGACCGGGGCTGACGAAAACTCTACGCGGCCTGGAGCGTCTTGATCTCCTCGTAACCGCCGCGCTGGGCCAGGTCCCACAGGTCTAGCGTTTGCTGCATGCGCAGCCATATCTCGGGACCGTTGCCCAGGGCCTTGCCCAGCCGCATTGCCATGTCGGGCGTTACGGCGCGTTTTTCGTTCAACACGCCGGAAACGGTCAGGCGGGAAACGCCGATCCAGTCGGCAAACTCCTTCTGAGTCATTTTCAAGGCCGGCAGCACGTCTACTGGTTATGTCAGCACCTTCACATTCAGCCCGGCGACCCGCCTGAACGCGCTATCCCCGGTAAGAAACAGGTGCTCGCCACCAAGCTGGAGGCACGACGCCGCCTGCAGCGCGTCGGGCGTCTTCAAGCCGGTCTGGACGCGGATAGCGGCCGCCAGTTCGACGACATCCTTGGTCAGTTCCACCCAGACGAGATCGGTCCGGGCGAAGAAGCTGTCGAACGCCGCCAGCGTGGCGCTGTCGTTGCCCTTCATCGGCCCCACCCGACATTCCAGCCACGACAGACGACTGGCAGCGGCACCCAGATCAGGATGCTTCCTGGCCGCCGCTGCCAGTTCCTTGCGCACCTTGGCAGCGAATGGCTCGGCACCTTCGATCAGGTAGATCAGGGCGCTGGCGTCGAAGAAGGCAATCACCAGTCGCGTTCGGCTTTAAGTGCGGCGTCGATCTGTGCCTTGCTGCGCTTTCCGGCGGTGCGTTGGTTCAGGAGCCATTGCACGGCAGTTACCCCACTGGGGGTGGGTACCCGGCCATGCGCGAGACGCTGATACTCGGCTTCAGTCAGCACCACCGCCGCGGGCTTGTTGCGCTTGACGATATGTACCGGGCCACTGCGCAGTCCATCCTCGATGGCCGCCATGCCGCGACGCTTGAGTTCCGAGACAGTTAAGGTATTCATTTTAGTACCTGTTTTTAATGTAACGGTACTAAGTATAGTACTAATCAATGTTACCGTAGCGATCGGGTCAGTGCAGTTTCACCAGTTCGTTTCGCGCTCCGCGCTTGCCGATATCTGGTGGATGCTCAAGTCAGCCCCGTTGAATTCTTCCTCGGCATCGAGCCGCAGGCCGACGGCCATCTTCAGTGCGCCGTAGACGATGAAGCCGCCGCCGAGCGCGATGGCAATGCCCATCGCAGTGCCGGCCAGCTGGCTCATGAAGGCGACGCCGCCGAGACCGCCCAGCGCCTTGGCGCCGAAGATGCCGGCGGCGAGACCGCCCCAGGCGCCGCACAGGCCGTGCAGCGGCCAGACGCCGAGCACGTCGTCGATCTTCCAGCGGTTCTGCGTCAGGGTGAACATGATGACGAAGAGGCCGCCGGCAACGCCGCCGGTGATCAGCGCGCCCAGCGGATGCATCAGGTCCGATCCGGCGCAGACGGCGACCAGTCCCGCCAGCGGGCCGTTATGCACGAAGCCGGGGTCGTTCTTGCCGGCGACCAGCGCGACGAGGGTGCCGCCGCACATGGCCATCAGCGAGTTCATGGCGACGAGACCGGAGACCTTGTCCAGCGTCTGCGCGCTCATGACGTTGAAGCCGAACCAGCCGACGATCAGGATCCAGGCGCCGAGCGCGAGGAAGGGGATGCTTGAAGGCGGATGCGCGCCGGCGATGCCGCCGTCCTTGTGGTAGCGGCCGCGCCGGGCGCCGAGCAGCAGCACGGCAGCCAGCCCGACCCAGCCGCCGACCGCATGCACCACCACCGAGCCGGCGAAGTCGTGGAATTCCTCGCCGAAGCTGGCCTTGAGCCAGGCCTGGATGCCGTAGGCCTGGTTCCAGGCGATGCCCTCGAAGAAGGGATAGACGAAGCCGACCAGCAGGAAGGTGGCCGCCAGTTGCGGGCCGAAGCGCGCGCGTTCGGCGATGCCGCCGGAGACGATGGCCGGGATCGCCGCGGCGAAGGTCAGCAGGAAGAAGAACTTGACCATGTCGTAGCCGCTCTTCTGCACCAGGGTTTCGGCGCCGGCGAGGAAGTTCACGCCGTAGGCGATGCCGTAGCCGATGAAGAAGTAGGCGATGGTCGATACCGCGAAATCGCAGAGGATCTTGACCAGAGCATTGACCTGGTTCTTGCGCCGCACCGTGCCCAGCTCCAGAAAGGCAAAGCCTGCATGCATGGCCAGGATCATGATGGCGCCGAGCAGAATGAACAGTACGTCGGCGGATGTCTTGAAGTTCTCCATTGTGGTGCTCTCCCAAGTCTTATTGCACGAATGGGGGGCATTAAAGCAATGAGCGTTCCTGAGGCGGTAGCCGTTTTAAATCATGAGGATGGCGAATTCGGCGGACGTATCGCGCACCGTGATGGTGCCGATGTGCCGGAGGCTGCACCGCGATGGGGAGAATTGGCGATACGCGTGAACTCCCTCTCCCTTGACGGGAGAGGGCTGGGGAGAGGGTGGGGCAACGGTAGGAGAGTCCTCTCGCCCTCCCCTTCAAGGGGAAGGTCGCATGCGACGTTTGCGATTGGAGGGTTGGGGAGGGGATGGGGAAAATTCCGTAGCTTCCGACCCCATCCCCCTCCTGACCGCTACGCGGACCACGGCTGGCTTTGCATAGCCAGCCGGCTGCGGCGGCGCGACGCATGCGTCGCGAATTCCCGCCTCGCCCCCCTTGAAGGGGGAGGAACTGGGTAAGTTCGCGCTTGTGGGCTTTTAGTTCGCTGCGCTGTTCTTGGCGCTGTCCGGCACAAAGCCGCGCGGCAGTAGCATCCACATGCGGCCCTGTTGGCGCATTTTGCCGCGGGGGATCGAGCGCCTGTCT
>JBIKKY010000114.1:0-3970 GCA_044360105.1 Sulfuritalea sp. | reverse complement strand
AACCGTCGAATTCAAGTCATTGTCAAAAAGTGTGACCCCGGTGTCCGCTGCCTGCAAGTAGCGTTGCGATTGCGCGATGCACGTCACGACAGGTAGGTCAAACTCCCGAAGGAATTCCAGCAATTGGGCATAGGCATGGGTGCGGATATCAACCCGCATCCCGACGACACCAATATCAACCCGCTCCTTGCGCACCGCTTTGGTTGCGGCAAGTTCCTCAAAGAACTCACGGGTAGCCAGCATATCGAAACGCGACGAGGAAACCGGCACGACCACCTTGTCCACCACATTCAAGACTTCTTTCAGACGCCTCCCATGCAAACCTGCCGGTGTATCCAGTATGGCGACATTGCAGTGCTTGGGTGGCAGCTTGAATTCATCAGCTGAAATTTCCCAGTGCTTGATGGTGGCTAGATTTTCAGGTCGAGCCTCCAGCCAATGCCGGCTTGATTGCTGCCGGTCAAGGTCTCCCAAATAGACAATCTCGTCGTGCCGGGCAAACCAGCTCGCGATATGAACCGACAGGGTTGATTTGCCGCACCCACCTTTGGGGTTGGCCACCATGATTTTGCGCATCTGAATTGCTTTGCTTCCGTTTAGTGTATAAAGTGTTTATATAGTTTATACCTTTGATGCCAGTTTAGGAGAGCAAAATGAGCAAGGAAGCCGCAGTCCAACCCGCGAAAGACGAAGTCAAAGCAGCCGAAGTCGCTACCCCGGTCGTGGAAAAGAGCAAGCCGGTGACCACCCAAACCGCGGCGCCGGAGCCCAAGAAGCAAGTTGCCACGGCCGCTGCCGTCAAAAAAGTGGCTGCCAAGCCCAAGGTCGAGAAAAAGGCCGTTGCCGCTAAGCCAGCCAAGAAGGAAGTGGCTGCAAAGCCGGCTCCCGCTCCGGCCCCGAAGACGCCGGCCAAGCCGGTGAAGAAGGCTCCCGCGGCTGCCAAGGAAAAAGTTGCCGCAGCACCGAAGGCAGAAAAAGCACCCAAGGTGAAGAAGCAAGCACCAAAGAAGCCGAAACTGGTGCGCGACAGCTTCACCATTCCGGAAGCCGACTACGCCTTGTTTGCAACCCTCAAGCAACGTGCGCTGACCGCTGGCGTCGAGGTTAAGAAGAGCGAAATTTTGCGCGCAGCCGTGGTGGTACTGGCCAAGCTGGATGATGCAGAACTCGTCAAGGCGATTGGCCTGGTTGAACGCATCAAGACGGGGCGCCCGAAGAAATAAGCCCCACCTTTCAGCGGGGCGGCTTCAACACCACACGAGTTGCCGCCCCGTTCTCCGCTTTTGTCTGATAAAGCCTGCATCTTCGGGCCAAGGATGCGGACGACGCAATCATCTATTCGACTTGCAGCTTGATGTCATGCTGCATGCGCCGCCGAATCTCGGCCAGGCCCCGTCGCTCACATTCGGTACACCAAGGCTGGCAGCGGCTCATCACCGACTCGGCAAGATGCAGGGCATCGGCCAACATCGCTTGCGCCTGCGGGGTATGCCATGCCGCAACGGCATCGCGGGTTTCTTGCGGGATTGCCGCTTGCGCTACCCAGTCCTGCATTCTGGAAAGCGCCACATGGAAGTCGTTGATGAATCCGAATGCATCCTGCAAGCCGGCAATCGCTTTGGCGTATTCCACCATCTCATCGTTGTCGAACAGGGGCGCAAAAAACTCGCACGAGTAGCGAATATGCTTCAGCGCGATGCGGAATCGATGGGCTCGCTCCGGCGTTGGCGCTTTGAGCGTCTTGGTCAGCCGTTTAACGGCATTGCGGTGCAAGCCTGCGAGTTGCTTTTCGGCGAACCGGGGCAGGTTCTTCGGAAAATCATCAGTGTCCAGGTCTTGCAAGTCACGCGCAAACAAGAGGACGGGGCCGCCGTATTGGAGTTGTGCCAACTGCGCGACTGCTTCCTTCTTCGCATCATCCAATGCGGCAAGTGCGGCCTTGGCATGCAAGGAAATTTGCGGGTCAGCGCTCTGCAACATCGGTTCCACGATGCCTGAGCGCATTACATCCAGATCGCGGACATCCCCGGTGATTTGTGACAGCGCTTTGACGCGTTTCGTCCATTGCGCCTGATAAGGCCCTGGCAAGGCAGGCTTGAAGACCTTGATGAGGCTATTGAGACGCCGCAGGGAAACCCGAAACTGATGCACGAACTCCTGATCTTGTGAGCTCAGGGTGCCCCGAAGATTGGCTTGCCACATCTGCATGCCCTGGCTGGCCAGAAACTGGAACGCTTCCGCCGAGCTCTGCTTGGCGCCGAGCGCGCTGGAGGAGGCTTTCTGGGGGCCTGAAATCTGGTTCAGGAATAACTGATAGCCGCGCTCGGCCTTACTGACATCATGTGGCACCAAGGGCAGGTGGGTCGATAAAGCTATTGCAAAATCGAGCAGGTCTTCCGGATTCCCCTGCGCCAGTTCGAGTTCCACTTCTGAAATCGGCAAGGAGCGGTCGCCCGAGGAAACTTGCCCGGTGTCGAGCATGACCCAGATGGCAATCTTCTTCGAAATATCGATGCGCCAAGTTCGCCGCTCGAACGATGTGGTGAAGACGGGAACCAAACTCGACTGCCGTTCCTCCAGGAAAGCTCGAACCTTGCGGGCATCGACTGCGCTGAAATCGAACACGCCCGTATAGGGGGCTTCCCACTCGGGGCGGGCGGATAGGCCAGCGACGGACTTGGCGGCGCACTTGACCGTTTGCAGTTGTTCCGTAGGCGTCGTACGAAGTCGCAGCGCAATGCGTTCTTGATGCAGTGCCAAGTCTGGCGTGTCGTAGTAGGTGTTCTCGAGACGTTTGGCAGGGCCGGTTTCGACACCTGCCACAATGAGGGGGTGAGTGCCAACGCGAGCAATTGCGTCGGGAGAGCAGTAGAGCTTCAGTTCAACTTCGGTGGCCATGGTGCTGCACGTGGAGTCAGGATGCCGCGGAGTCTATCGAAAGCCATAATTCGGCTCTACCTTGCTGCATCAAATTTGTGAATGGCCGGCGTTCTGTGGAAACCACGGATTGGCTCAACGACTGAGCGCGCGCTAGAATTTCCAAGAATACAAAAGCCAAAGCGAGAACAGGTCAGCCATTTTTGGTTGCTCGTCGTTGGCAAACATCACTGAGAGAGTGCAGCACATGGACAATCAAGAGACGTCAAATATCCCATCCCGTTCCACCGTTTTTTCCGCACAATCGAAGCAGGAAGTGGCCGAGAAAACAGTGGCTCGTTTGCTAGACGACCAGGCAGCGATGGATGATTGGACGAACAACATCGAAAAAATCCGTCAGAAGGAATCTGACGGCGCGACCAAGCAAACTTCGTAGAAGACTTACTACCTGTGGGCCTACCCAGGCCGTTTGTAGGTCCATCTCAATCCCTATTTCAGTCATCGTCGGATGGGAGTGGCCACTTTTGGCCGGTGTGGTGAGGTCGCCAACTGCCGCTTCATGGATTTCCAATACGCATAAATTTGATTTAGCCGAACGTCGGCTATGGTGCATAGCTAACCGCCTGCAATGGGCCGAACTCTGACAATCAGAGTCTTATCGGCAGTAGCTGGCACGCGATCTATTGATTGCGATCCAGCATGCTCGGTGCGTTATCTGCGAATTTCGGCTAAGCCCAAAAAGCAAACGCCTCCATGACGGAGGCGTTTTCATTTTTGGCCGATTTTTCCGGCTTACCGTAGCATTTCCTTACAGGATCATCCCGGCGCCGACGGTGTTGTTGTTGCTTTCGTCGATGACGATGAAGGCGCCGGTGCCGCGGTTTTCCAGGTAGGGGTCGGTGAACAGCGGCTGGGCGAGCTTGAACGTGACTTCGGCGATGTCGTTCATGGCCAGCTTTTCGGCCGGCAGGTTTTCCAGGGTGTTGACGTCGAGGCGGTGGTCGATACCGGTCAGCTTGGCCTTGGAGTCGCGCGTCGTGTGGCGGATCAGGTAGGTGCGGGCGCGGTCGAGCGGGGTTTCCGACAGCCAGCA
>JBIKKY010000032.1:0-36565 GCA_044360105.1 Sulfuritalea sp. | reverse complement strand
GTGCTGGCCGTGGCTGGCCGCAACGAAAGCGGCGAGCTGGTGGCGCCGCCCGCGAATTCACTGCTGGCGCGCTTGTGGCCGATGATCGAGGGCGGCTTCGCCGCTGTCGATCCGGCTGCCACGGACGATGGGAGCGATGGGGATGACGCGGCCGCTGGCGAGAACATGGAACTCGCCCATTTCGTGCCGCGCCTGCAGCGCCTTGTCGCGCCGGCGATTCCGCCGGCATGGCGCGCGCCGCCGCCGCCCGCTGCGCCGCCGCCGCGCGAAGAAGCATTCGATGCGCTGGCCGCCGATGTCGGTACGCTGGTGCATGTGCTGCTGGAAATGGCCGCCACCGCACCTGCCGACTGGCCTCCGGAAGCGATAGCGGTACGCCAGACCGCCTTCGAGCGTTGGCTGGCCGGCCGTGGCTGGCCGTCGGCCGAGGCGCAAAGCGGGGCCGCGCGGGCGGCGCGCATGCTGGCGACGACGCTGTCAAGCTCCGACGGCCAGTGGGTGCTGCGTCCGCGCGCCGAATCCGGCGCGGAACTGGCGATTGCAAGAGTTGCCGAAGGTACGCAGAGCGCTGGCGCCGGCGGTACGGCGGAAACCCGCGTGGTCGATCGCAGTTTCGTCGAGGACGGCGTGCGCTGGATCATCGACTACAAGACCGCCGATCTAGGACCGGAGGCGCGGCCGGCGCGGCTCGCCGCCCATGCCGAACGCTACCGGGCCCAGCTCGAATCCTATGCCGGGCTGTTTGCCGGCGAGGGCCGGCCGCGGCGCCTGGCGGTGTTCTATGTTGCGCATGGCATCTTGGCGAGTCTGGAATACAATTCGCCCAAGAGTTGATTTTTTAAATTCGGCCGTTGCGTTTGATGCCGATGAAACCGGCGTCCGGCTCTGCCGAAGCTTCTTGGGGGGAAGGGACATGTCCGACAAGAAATATCGCCTTGTGACGCGCAGCGATTTCGATGGCCTGGTCTGCGCCGTCCTGCTCAACGAACTCGACCTTATCGACGAAATCAAGTTCGTCCATCCGAAGGACATGCAGGACGGCAAGGTCGAGATTTCGGAGCGCGACATCACCACCAATTTACCCTTCGTCCCGGGCGTGCATTTGGCCTTCGATCACCATCTTTCGGAAACCTTCCGCAGTCCAGGCGAGCGCCCCAACCACATCATCTACCCCGACGCGCCTTCCGCGGCGCGTGTGGTGTATGAGCACTTTGGCGGCAAGATCCGGTTCCCGGCCCCGTTCACCGAAATGATGCTCGCCGTGGACAAGAGCGATTCTGCCAATTTCACGCGCCAGGAGATCCTCGACCCGAAGGACTGGGTGCTGCTCAACTACCTGATGGATTCGCGCACCGGGCTGGGCCGCTTCCGCGAGTTTCGCGTCAGCAATTACCAGTTGATGATGGACCTGATCGCCTACTGCCGGCATCACGGCATCGACGACATCCTGGCCCTGCCCGACGTCAAGGAGCGGGTCGACCTCTACTTCGAGCATCAGGCGAATGCCAAGGAGCAGATCAGGCGCTGCACGAAGATATACAAGAATCTCGCGGTGCTCGACCTGCGCCGCGAGCCCATCATCTTCGCCGTCAATCGCTTCATGATCTATGCATTATTTCCAGAGGTGAATATCTCCATCCATGTCCTCTGGGGCGTGCAGAAGCAGAATACGGTGCTCGCCTGCGGCAAATCGATCGTCAATCGCACCTCGAATACCAATATCGGCGAACTGATGCTGTTCTACGGCGGCGGCGGCCACGAGAATGCCGGCACCTGCCAGATCGCCAACGAGAAGGCGGATACCGTGCTGCAGGAACTGATCACCAACATCAACGACGACGGTTGATCCTGCTCGCGTCACGCGGCAGAGACCCGTTTGCCAAATCATTCCCCTTGCAACGCCGCCTCGCCAGCGCCGACTTTTGCCGCTGCCTGCGCCTTGCATATGATGAATTTCCCGACCCTGATGCCGCGGGTTTGAATTGCGAAAAAAACGAGAGGAGAAATCGATGAAGTATCACATCGAGCAGCATGGCAATGAAGTGGTCATAAGTTTCGATGCCATGGACTCACAGGCACAGGTGATGATCGAGGCCATCGGCCGCTGCCGGCAGAGCGCAAGGGCGTGCTCTTCCGGCGAGTGCATGAAGATTGCCGACATGGAAACCTGTTCTGCCGACGGCGCGATGGCAGTCAGGCTGAAGCCGCATTCCGACGCGACACTGAGCATGGTCAGCCTTGGTGAATGCCTGAAGTATCAAATGCCCAAGGATGTCCGGGCCTGAACGGTGCCGGCTGGAGCGGCAGCGCAGGCGGTCAGACCTGCAGCACCGCGAGCAGGTCCTGTTCCAGTTTGACCAGCGTGGCGGTATGCGCCAGTTCCCTGCCGCTGATGAGGAAACTGTCCTCGACGCGTTCGCCCAGGGTGGAAATCTTCGCCGTGTGCAGGGTGATGCCGTGCTGGCCCAGCACCCGGGCGACGCCGTAAAGCAGGCCGGGCCGATCGGCGGCGGTAAGCGACAGCAGGTACTGGTTGCCGCGTTCGTCGGCGCGGACATCCACTTCGGGTGTTACCGGAAAGTGCTTTACCTGGCGTGACAGGCGGCCGCCGAAAGAAGTCGGCAGCGGCGGCAGCCGGGTCAGCTGTTCGCCGATGTCGTGCTCGATGAGACCGATCATGTCGCGATAGGGCTGGCTGGCATCAAAGGCGAAAACGACGAAACTGTCCAAGGCGTAGCCGTGGCGCGTGGTGTGGATCTTGGCGTCGACGATGTTGTAGCCCAGTCGCGCAAAAAAGCCGCAGAGCCGGGCGAACAGCAGCGGCTGGTCGGGTGCGTAGACCATCACCTGCAGGCCTTCGCCCATCGGATTGAGCCTTGCGCGCACCACCGGTTCAGCGCCGGCCGGCCGGTGATAGAGGGTGCGCGCATGCCAGGCGATCTCGTCAGCGGCGTGGCGCATGAAGTAGCCGGTGTCGAGCTGGTTCCACAGCTCGACTTCGATGTCGGGGCGCAGGCCGTGGTGGCGCAGGATGCGGCGCGCTTCTTCCTGCCGCTCGGCGACTCCGGTGAGTTGCAGCACGGTGCTGCCCTTGAGTACGGCGGCGGTCATGCGGAACAGGTCTTCCAGCAGCTTGCCCTTCCAGGCGTTCCACACCTTCGGGCTGGTGCCGCGAATGTCGGCCACGGTAAGCAGGTAGAGCGCGGTGAGCTGGCGCATGGTGCCGACCCGGGTGGCGAAGGCGAGGATGACATCGGGATCGGCAAGGTCCTGCTTCTGCGCCACCTGCGACATGGTCAGGTGCTGTTCGACGAGGAACACCACCAGCGCGGCATCCTCCCCGGTGATGCCGTGGTCGCGGCAAAAGGCGGCCGCATCGCGCTTGCCCAACTGCGAGTGGTCGCCGCCGCGGCCTTTGGCGATGTCGTGGAACAGCGCGCCGATGTACAGCAGCCAGCGCTTGTCGAAGCCGGTGATGAGTCGCGAGCAGAACGGATATTCGTGGGCGAATTCGGGCATGACGAAGCGGCGCAGGTTGCCCATCACCTGCAGGATGTGCTGGTCGACGGTGTAGACGTGGAACAGGTCGTGCTGCATCTGGCCGACGATGCGGCCGAAGGCCGGCAGGTAGCGGCCGAGGATGTCGTACTGGTTCATGCGCCGCATCGGATGCGTCAGGTGCTTCTGCTGGAACAGCTTGAGGAACAGCGCACGGTTCTGCGGTTCGCGGCGGAAGGCGGCATCGATGCGGGCTTGCGAGCGCCACAGGGCGCGTTGCGTACGCGGCGTCATGCCCTTCAGCTCCGAGCGCTGCATCTGCAGCAGGAAGCATTCGAGGATTGCCGGCGGATGGCGCTGGAACACTTCTTCGTCTCGTACGTCGAGCAAGTCGCGCACCATCTGGAAGTGCGCGTCGATGACGATCGGCGGTCCTGGTTTGACGGATAGCAGGCGGTCGGCCAGTATCTGCATTACCAGTGAATTGAGTTGTGTCACCAGCTTGGCATTCTGGAAGTAACGCTGCATCAGCACTTCCGAGGCGCGTTTGGTGTCGGTCGGACCGATGCCCATGGCAACGGCCAGCCTTTCCTGGTGATCGAACAGCAGGCGGTCTTCGCGCCGGCCGGCGAGCAGGTGCAGTTCGATGCGCAGTTCAGCCAGGAAGCGCTCGGCGCGTTCGAACTGGCGTACCTCAGGCGCGGTGATGAGTCCGGCGCGGGCCAGAGATTTCCAGTCGTCGCCGATGCCCGCGGCGCGCGCCACCCACTGGATCGCCTGCAGGTCGCGACCGCCGCCGGGGCTTTCCTTGCAATTCGGTTCCAGGCTGTAGGGCGTGTCATGGAATTTGGCGTAGCGCTCGGCCTGTTCCAGATGCTTGGCCGTAAGGAAGGCCGCCGGTTCCAGGCTTGCGTTGCAGCTTTCTTCGAAGTCGTCGTATAGCGCGCGCGAACCGGCCAGCCAGCGCGCTTCGAGCAGCGCCGTCTTGACGGTGATGTCGCGTTCGGCTTCGTCGAGGCACTGGCCGATGCTGCGCACGCTGTGGCCGATATCGAGGCCGATGTCCCAGAGCAGGCCGATCAACTGCTCGAGTTGCGGCGCGGCGGCGGAATCCATGGTCGCGTGCTGTTCGTTGGGGACAAGGATCAGCAGGTCGACATCGGAAGAAGGATAGAGCTGGCCGCGGCCGTAGCCGCCGACCGCCGCAAGCGCGCAATCGGCCGGCATCGCCAGGGCGTGCCAGACATCCCGCAAGACGCCGTCGACCAGGGCGGCACGTCCGCCAAGCATGGCTGGGCTGTCCCGCTTCTCGCGCCAGGCGGCGGCCAGTTCCTGCTGTCCGCCGATCAGGCTCCGGCGGGCGCCGGCGGCCAGTTGGCGCAGGTCGCTCATGTCGGCGGCCGAAGGGGTATCTGCGAAGCCACGCTCAGGGAGTAATACGGATATGCGGCGGGCAGGGGGGCGCGCCGGCGGACATCGTCATCACCTCGACGCCGGTTTCGGTGACGCGGACGGTATGCTCCCATTGCGCGGAGAGGCTGCGGTCCTTGGTGACGATGGTCCAGCCGTCGGGCAGCTCCGAGATCGCCGCCTTGCCGGCGTTGATCATCGGTTCGATGGTGAAGACCATGCCCGGCAGCAGCAGCGGCCCGTCGCTGGCCTTGCCATAGTGCAGCACCTGGGGTTCCTCGTGGAAATTGCGGCCGATGCCATGACCGCAGAATTCGCGTACCACGGAGAAGCCGGCGCCTTCGGCATGTTTCTGGATGGCGGCGCCGATCGCACCGAGATGCGCGTCGGGCCTGACCTGGGCGATGCCCGCCCACATGCATTCGTGCGTCATGGAGACCAGGCGGCGCGCCAGGATGGAGGTGTCGCCGACGCAGAAGGTGCGGCTGGTATCGCCGTGCCAGCCGTTCTTGATGGTGGTGATGTCGAGGTTGACGACGTCGCCCTTTTTCAGCGCGCGGTCGTTCGGTACGCCATGGCAGACCTGGTGGTTTACCGAGGCGCAGATCGACTTGGGGTAGGGGGCATAGCCCGGCGGCGCATAGTTGAGCGGGGCCGGAATGCAGCCCTGCACTTCGACCATGTAGTCGTGACAAAGCCGGTCCAGTTCCGCCGTCGTAATGCCGGGCTTGACGAAGGGCTCGATGTAGTCGAGTACTTCAGCGGCCAGGCGACAGGCGACGCGCATCTCGTCGATCTCTTCGGCAGTCTTGATGGAAATGGCCATGAAAGCGGATCAGGATTGGGGAAGCTCATTTTACCCGCCGGCCGCATGCGACGGGCGGCGGCCATCCGCGACAAAAGCCGCGTTCTGCGTCGGGCTATTGCCTGCGCCTCGAAGCCGCTCGCGCCGGAACCTAGTAAAACAGCCGCTGACCTTTTCTGTAGAACTCGACGGCGTACGCAACCTGACCCTCGGGGTAATCCTTGGTTGCCACGGATCTGACCTCGACCTGGTAGGCAATATCGTCGGAAAGGCGGCCGCAGGTAGTCGACATGCCTTCCACCAGTCGGCTGCCCGGGTAGGCATTGAGCACCAGATGGTAGGGCGGACAGGTGTCGCACATGCGCACGGACCCGACGATCGGCGAGCCGATGATGGTCAGGTCGCCGACGATCGGCGTCAGGTAGCACGGACCGGCGTCCACTCCGATGGAGAGCCCTATGCCGGTGGGCTCATTGCGCATGTTGGCGACGAACGCCGGGTAATAGTAGGTGCGGAAGTTGTCCATCACCGAACAACAGAAATCCAGCATGGTATCCAGGTGCTCGGCGAACGAGTTTTCGACCAGCCAGTAGCAGATGAAGCCATCCCCGGTGAACTTGTCGAACCAGCCGCCGTGGTAATGCAGGACGGTGCGGAACTCCGCGACGAAATCGTCAAGAATCTTCGCGTATTGCGCGATGTCGATGGATTCCTTGAGTACCGATGACGACCGCCGGATATCCACGGTCAGCACGATGGCTTCAACTGCCGAAACTTCGCAGATCGCACTCCTGATCGCGGGGGGAACATTGGTTCGCGACGGATCGAAGCGGTCGAGCGGTGCGTGGCTGCGAAACTGATGCTCAACGTCGTCGTCTGAATTAAGGCGGCTCATGGCAAAAAGGCTTACGGATTGAACGTCCTTACGATTGAACTGCTGACGGAACTCAAACTTGCTTTAGCGCATTCAAAATGCTGCTACCGGCATAGTCTAGCCGGATTATTGCCTGCGCGCGGCGCGGCACCGCACCGATCGGGTAGTCTCTTGCGGCTTGTCCTGACGTTTCAAGCGCTGCCGCAGCAGCTGTCGCAGCAGCTGCCGCAGCAGCTTGTGCCTGACGGTTCAAGCGGCTATAATCGCGCGCTTGCTTGGGATGGTCCCGGGCAAAATCCACACGCCCGGCGCCGATAGGGTGGCTTTGCGCAGCAGCGCGAAGCAGCACGGCCTGGCGGAGGTTCAACCCATATCGGAGATAGTCTTATGAGCACAACCATGCGCCAGATGCTGGAGGCCGGCGTTCATTTCGGCCACCAGACGCGTTTCTGGAACCCCAAGATGGCCCCGTACATTTTCGGCCATCGCAACAAGATCCACATCATCAACCTCGAAAAGACCCTGAGCAAGTATCAGGAGGCGATCGCTTTCATCCGCAAGATGGCGGCCAAGAAGGGCACCATCCTGTTCGTCAGCACCAAGCGCCAGGCGCGCGAAATCATCGCCGAGGAAGCCCAGCGTTGCGGCATGCCCTACGTCGATGACCGCTGGCTGGGCGGCATGATGACCAACTTCAAGACCCTCAAGCTTTCCGTCAAGCGCCTGAAAGACCTTGAGACCGCCATGGCGGAAGGCAACTTCGAGAAGCTGTCGAAGAAGGAAACCCTGACCCTGCAGCGCGAGATGGACAAACTGCGCAAGTCCATCGGCGGCATCAAGGACATGGGCGGCCTGCCCGACGCCATCTTCATCATCGACGTCGGCTACCACAAGATCGCCATTACCGAAGCCGGCAAGCTCGGCATCCCGGTGATCGGCGTGGTCGACACCAACCATTCTCCCGAGGGCGTCAGCTACGTGATCCCCGGCAACGACGATTCCTCCGGCGCGATCCGCCTGTACGCACGCGGCGTGGCCGATGCCATCCTCGAGGGCAAGAGCCAGGGGATCAACGAGGTGGTGCAGCAGCTGGCCGGCGACGACGAGTTCGTTGAAGTGTCGGAAGCAGCCGAGTAAAGAAGCGAACCACAGGGGCACAAAGACACAGAGAAATTCTTAAGGCTGTGTCTTCCTCCGTGCCTCTGTGTCTCTGTGGTGAACGCATTTGATTCTGGAGTAGAGCAATGGCGGAAATTACCGCAAGCATGGTCAAGGAACTGCGCGAGAAGACCGACGCGCCGATGATGGAATGCAAGAAGGCGCTGACCGAAGCCGGCGGCGACATGGCGAAGGCCGAGGAAATCCTGCGCGTCAAGCTGGGCAACAAGGCCAGCAAGGCCGCGACCCGCATCGCCGCGGAAGGCGTGGTGGCTATCCATATCGCTGCCGACGGCAAGCTGGGCAGCATTTTCGAAATCAACAGCGAGACCGACTTCGTCGCCAAGAACGACGAGTTCCTCAAGCTGGCCGCCGATTGCGCGCGGCTGGTGGCGGAGAAGAATCCGGCCGACGTCGCCGCACTCGCCGCGCTGCCGCTGGGCGAAGGCACGGTCGAGTCGACGCGCTCCGCTCTGGTGGGCAAGATCGGCGAGAACATGAGCATCCGCCGCTTCAACCGCGTCGCCGCCAAGGGCCGGCTCGCCTCGTATATCCACGGCGGTTCCAAGATCGGCGTGCTGGTCGACGTGGTCGGCGGCCCGGACGACAATGGGCAGCTGGCGAAGGACCTGGCGATGCACATCGCCGCGTCGAAGCCGAAGTCGCTGGATTCGTCCGGCGTGCCGGCCGAGTTGCTCGACATGGAGCGCCGCATCGCCATCGAGAAGGCGCGCGAAGCCGGCAAGCCGGAAGCCATGCTGGAAAAGATCGCCGAAGGCACCGTGCAGAAGTACCTCAAGGACGTGACGCTGCTGGGCCAGGTTTTCGTCAAGGCCGAAGATGGCAAGCAGACCATCGAACAGCTGCTGAAGGCCAGGGGCGCTTCGGTCGCAGGCTTCGCCCTGTTCATCGTCGGCGAGGGCATCGAGAAGAAGGTCAATGACTTCGCCGCCGAGGTGGCCGCGCAGGCCGCTGCGGCAGCAGGCAACAAGTAAGGTCCTGCACGCCATGGTTGTGCCGAAGTTCCGCCGCATCCTGCTCAAGCTGTCGGGCGAGGCGCTGATGGGTGATGATGCCTATGGCATCAACACCGCAATGCTGGCCGGCATCGTGGCGGAAATCAAGGCGGTCACCGATCTCGGCGTCGAGGTTGGCGTCGTCATCGGCGGCGGCAACATCTTTCGCGGCATCGCCGGTACGGCTACCGGCATGGATCGCGCCACGGCCGACTACATGGGCATGCTGGCGACGGTGATGAATGCCATGGCACTGTCGGATGCGATGCGCCAGGCGGGCATCAACGCCCGCGTGCAGTCGGCGCTGAACATCGAGCAGGTGGTCGAGCCCTATATCCGCGGCAAGGCCATCCGCTATCTCGAAGAAGGCAAGGTGGTGATTTTCGGCGCCGGTACCGGCAATCCCTTCTTCACCACCGACACCGCCGCCGCACTGCGCGGCTCCGAGATCGGCGCCGAGATTGTGCTGAAGGCGACCAAGGTCGACGGAATTTACACCGCCGATCCGAAGAAGGATCCTGCGGCCACGCGCTTCGCCCGCATCAGCTTCGACGAGGCGATCAGCCGCAACCTGGCGGTGATGGATGCCACCGCATTTGCGCTGTGCCGCGACCAGAAGCTGCCGATCAACGTGTTTTCGATCTTCAAGGCCGGCGCGCTGAAGCGCGTGGTGATGGGCGAGGACGAGGGCACCCTGGTTCACGTTTAGGAGAACGCATGATTCCCGAACTGAAAAAGACTTCAGAACAGAAGATGCAGAAAAGCCTGGAGGCCCTGAGGGCCGATCTGGGCAAGGTACGCACCGGACGGGCGCATACCGGTATCCTCGACCACGTACAGGTCGACTACTATGGCTCCATGGTGGCTATTACCCAGGTCGCCAACGTGACCCTGATCGACGCCCGTACCATCGGCGTGCAGCCTTGGGAGAAGCCGATGGTGGCCAAGGTGGAGAAGGCCATCCGCGATTCGGATCTGGGGCTGAATCCCTCATCCCAGGGGGAAATCATCCGGGTACCGATGCCGGCCCTCACCGAAGAGCGCCGCCGCGACCTGATCAAGGTCATCAAGCACGAAGGCGAGAATGCCAAGGTTGCGATCCGCAATCTGCGCCGTGATGCGATCTCGCATCTGAAAGAAGCGCTGAAGAAAAAGGAAATCGCCGAGGACGACGAGCGCCGCGCCCTCGACGACATGCAGCGCCTTACCGACCGCTATGTTGCCGAAGTCGATAGGGCGCTGGCCGACAAAGAGAAGGACCTGATGGCGATCTGAATCCGGGTCGCAGCAGGCGCAGGCTTCGAGTGTCATGCCTGGTTTTGCTTCCAGGATCTGAGAGGGTGTCATGGCAGGAAAATTCACCAGCTCGACGCAGGCAATTCCCCCGGTGGTGGATGTTCCGCGGCATATCGCGATCATCATGGACGGCAACGGGCGCTGGGCCAAGAAGCGCTTCATGCCGCGCGTCGCCGGCCACAAGCGCGGGGTAGAGACGGTGCGCGCCATGGTCAGGGCCTGCATCGTCCGCGGGGTGGAATACCTGACCCTGTTCGCCTTTTCCTCGGAGAACTGGAGGCGTCCGGCGGACGAGGTCTCGTTCCTGATGAACCTGTTCGTCAGCGCCCTGCAGGCTGAAATAGACAAACTGCACGCCAATGGGGTTCGCCTCAAGGGGGTCGGCGACCTGGCGGCCTTCGAGCCGCGGCTGGTGGCCCTGATCCGCGAGGGCGAGGCGAAGACCGCCAACAACACCCGGCTGACGCTGACCATTGCCGCCAATTACGGCGGTCGCTGGGACATCCTGCAGGCCATGAACCAGTTGACACTGGCGCATCCGGAAAAAGCCGGCTGCTTCGGCGAGGCCGATCTGGCGCCGCATCTGACCATGGCCTATGCACCGGAGCCGGATCTGTTCATCCGCACCGGCGGCGAGCAGCGCATCAGCAATTTCCTGCTCTGGCAACTGGCTTACAGCGAGCTGCATTTCACCGATACCCTCTGGCCGGATTTCGACGATGCTGCCCTGGATGCCGCGATCGAGTCCTATCGCCGCCGCGAGCGTCGCTTTGGCCGCACCAGCGAACAGTTGGGCCGGGCGGCGGCGGCCGTCGCGCCGGCGCCGGGCGTCGCTGTGGAAACCTCTGCATTCCCTGTCATGGACGGCGATGCTTAGGACGCGGGTCATCACCGCACTCCTGCTGGTAGCGGTTTTTGGATTGATTCTTTTTTCCCTGCCGCCGCTGGCGGCGAAGTTGGCATTTGCAGCGATTGCCGCGCTGGCCGCCTGGGAGTGGGGTGGCTTGATGCGCCAGGATCACCCGGCGCGCGTGATGTATGCGTTTGTACTGCTGCTGTTCTGCTGGCAGCTGACGGTCGGTGCGCCGCAGTTGGTGCCGGTGCTGCTTGGCATCTCGGCGGCCTTCTGGATTTTCGTCGTGCCACTCTGGTTTCGCTACAAATGGACCCTGGCCGGCAACGACTTTTTCGGCTACCTGCTCGGCGCGCTGGTGATCCTGCCGACCTGGGCCGCGATGGTGGCCTTGCATGCCGTGAGCGTCTGGCTGCTGCTGGCGGCCATGGCCCTGGTCTGGGTCGCCGACATTGCCGCCTATTTCGTCGGGCGGGCCTTCGGCCGGCACAAGCTGGCGCCAACGATCAGTCCGGGCAAGACCTGGGAAGGCGTGGCCGGTGCGGTGGCCGGTGTCATGATCTACGGCGCAATCGTGCTGAACTACTCGCCGCTGGCGGGGCAACTGCCATTGCCGGTGCCGCTTCTCGTCCTGTTGTTGATCTTGCTCACCGCGGTCAGCGTGATGGGCGACCTGTTCGAATCGCTGCTGAAGCGCCAGGCCGGCATCAAGGACAGCAGCAACCTGCTGCCGGGGCATGGCGGCGTGCTCGATCGCATCGATGCGCTGACCTCGACGCTGCCGCTGGCGGCGCTGATTCTGTATTTCATTCGCCCATGAAACTGACCATACTCGGCGCCACCGGTTCGATCGGTGTCAGCACGCTGGATGTGGTGGCGCGCCATCCCGAGCGCTTCGAGGTCGTGGCGCTGACCGGACACAGCCAGGTGGATGTGCTCGCCGCACAGTGCCGGCGCTTTCGCCCGGCGTATGCGGTGGTGGGCAGCGCGGCGGCGGCGCAGCAACTTGCCGGCTTGCTCAGGGAAGCCGACCTGCGCACCGAGGTGCTGTACGGTGTTGACGCCCTGACAGAGGTGGCCAGCCTGCCCGAAGTCGATGCGGTGATGGCGGCGATTGTCGGCGCCGCCGGACTGCCGCCGACTCTTGCCGCCGCGCGTGCCGGCAAGCGCGTCCTGCTGGCCAACAAGGAAGCGCTGGTCATGGCCGGGGCCGTGTTCATGGGTGAGGCGCGCCGCGCCGGCGCCCTGCTGTTGCCGATCGACAGCGAACACAACGCGGTATTCCAGTCGATGCCTTACGACTATTCGGGGGATATGGCGCGGGGCGGGGTAAGAAGAATTTTGTTGACCGCTTCGGGCGGCCCGTTTCGCACCACGCCGCTCGACGCCTTGACACGGATCACTCCCGAGCAGGCGGTGGCCCATCCGAACTGGGTGATGGGACGCAAGATTTCCGTCGATTCGGCGACCATGATGAACAAGGGCCTGGAAGTCATCGAGGCGCACTGGCTGTTCAACGCGCCGGCCGCGGCAATCGAAGTGGTGATCCATCCGCAAAGCGTGATCCATTCCCTGGTCGATTACGAGGACGGCTCGGTGCTGGCCCAACTCGGCAATCCCGACATGCGCACGCCGATTGCCCATGCCATGGCCTGGCCCGAGCGCATCGATTCGGGCGTGGCGCCGCTCGATCTGTTCGCCGTCGGCCGGCTCGATTTCGAACGGCCGGACCCGTCGCGCTTCCCCTGTCTCGACCTGGCTTACCGGGCCCTGCGCGCGGAAGGCAACGCCGCTGCGGTGCTGAATGCGGCCAACGAGGTGGCAGTGGCCGCTTTTCTCGAGCGTCGTCTGCCCTTCCTCGGCATTGCCCGGCTGGTCGAAGCGACCCTCGACTCGGTGCCGCAGGCTGCGCTGCCCGACCTGGCGGCGGTGCTGGAAGCCGACAGGCAGGGACGCACGATGGCGACGGAAATCCTCGCGCGGTCGGGTACGGCAGCAGCATGAATCCGCAAATGTTGGCCTGGTACGTTGCCGCTTTCCTGGTCGCCCTCGCGGTGCTGGTGGTGGTGCATGAAATGGGACACTACCTGGCGGCGCGCTACTGCGGCGTCAAGGTGCTGCGTTTCGCCTTCGGTTTCGGCAAGGTGCTCTGGATGCGCCGCTACGGACGCGACGGCACCGAGTGGGCGATTTCGGCATTTCCGCTGGGCGGCTACGTCAAGATGCTCGACGAGCGCGAGGGCGACGTCGCCGCTGCCGACCTGCCGCGCGCTTTCAACCGGCAGTCCGTGGGACGGCGCGCCTTTATCGTGGCGGCCGGCCCGGCAGCCAATTTTCTGCTGGCGATCATGCTGTACTGGTTCCTGTTCATGCATGGTGTCACCGAACTCAAGCCGCGCCTAGGCCCGCCGCCGGCGGGGACGCCGGCGGCGATGGCCGGCGTCTTCGAAGGCGGTACCGTGCGTGCGGTGAATGGCAAGCCGATCGCGACCTGGCAGGAATTGCGCTGGGAAGTCATGCGTCAGGCGCTGGACAAGGAGGAACTGCGACTCGAGGTGATCAGCCCGCAACGCGAGATCGCCACTTACCGTTTCGCCAGTGATCGTTTCGATGTCGAAGAACTGGAAAACGATCCCCTGCGCCTGCTCGGCCTGGTCCTCTATCGCCCACCGCTGCCTGCCGTGGTGGGAAAAGTGCAGTCGGGCTCTGCCGCTGCCGAAGCGGGATTCCGCGACGGCGACCGGGTGTTGGCGATTGACGGCAAGGCGATTGTCACGTGGGCGGAACTGGCGGCGGCGGCGCGGGCGGCGGCTGATCGGCAGTTGCGCTTCGCGATCGAGCGGGACGGCGGTCGGCTCGAACTGGTTGCGACCCCGCGACCGACGGAGGAGGGCGGGCAAAAACCGGGGCGGCTGGGCCTGATGGCGAGGGAGGGTCAGGGCGAACTCTTCGAGATGACCGTCGTGGTCAGCTACGGCCCCCTCGATTCGATCGTCCGGGCGCTGCGGCAGACCTGGGACACGTCGGTTCTCAGCCTGCGCATGATGGGGCGCATGCTGACCGGCGAGCTGTCTTGGAAAAACCTCTCCGGGCCGGTAACCATCGCCGATTATGCCGGCCAGTCGGCGCGGCTCGGCCCCAGCTATTACCTGCGCTTTCTGGCCCTGATCAGCATCAGCCTCGGCGTGCTCAATCTGCTGCCGGTACCCGTTCTGGACGGAGGGCATTTGATGTATTATCTCGTCGAGTTTCTCAAGGGTGGTCCGGTCTCGGAACGGGCTCTGGAAATAGGCCAGCAGATCGGTTTCGCTTTGTTGGCGCTGCTCATGGCTTTTGCCTTTTACAACGATATCAACCGCCTCGTTTCCGGCTAATTTTCGTCCAACTACATGAACAAGAAACTGCTTGCCGGTCTGGTTTTCGCGCTGCTGGCGCGCGCCGCATTGGCTTTTGATCCTTTCCAGATCAAGGATATCCGGGTCGAGGGCATCCAGCGCACCGAGGCCGGAACCGTGTTTTCCTACCTGCCGGTGAAGGTGGGCGACACCATGAACGACGAGAAGGCGGCGGCGGCGATCAAGGCCTTGTTCGCGACCGGTTTTTTCAAGGACGTGCGCCTTGAGGTCGAAGGGCAGGTGCTGGTGGTGGTGCTGGAAGAGCGGCCGGCCATCGCTTCGCTGGAATTCACCGGGCTCAAGGCTTTCAAGCCGGAAGATCTGAAGAAGGGGCTGCGTGATGTCGGGCTTGCCGAGTCGCGCATCTTCGACCGCGCCATGGTCGAGCGTGCGGAGCAGGAACTCAAGCGCCAGTACCTCGCACAGGGCCACTATGCGGTCCAGGTGACGACCACCATCACGCCTCTGGAACGCAATCGCGTCGGCATCAATTTTGCGGTCGTCGAAGGCGAAATAGCCAAGATCAAGCAGATCAACATCGTCGGCGCCAGCGCCATGAAGGAATCGGACCTGCTCGACCTGATGGTGCTGCGCACGCCGGGCTGGTTAACGTGGTACACGAAGAACGACCAATATTCCAAGCAGAAACTCTCGGGGGACATCGAGACCCTGCGTTCGTATTACCTCAATCGCGGCTACCTCGAATTCAACATCGAATCTACCCAGGTTTCGATATCGCCGGAAAAGCAGGACATCTACATCACCATCAATATTTCCGAGGGTGAAAAGTACACCATTTCCTCGGTGAAGCTGGCTGGCCAGCTGCTGCTGCCGGAAGCGGAATTGACCAAGCTGGTAAGGGTCAAGCCCGGCGAGGTGTTCTCGCGCGATAACATGACCGAGACCACCAAGGCCATCAGCGAGCGCCTGGGCAATGAAGGCTATGCCTTCGCCAACGTCAACGCCGCGCCGGAACTGGACAAGGAAAAGCGCCAGGTGGCGTTTACCGTGTTCATCGATCCGGGACGTCGCGTTTATGTGCGCCGCATCAATGTCTCGGGCAACACGCGGACCCGCGACGAGGTGATTCGCCGCGAAATGCGCCAGTCGGAAGCCGGCTGGTACGACGGCGAAAAAATCAACAAGTCGCGCACTCGGGTCGACCGGCTGGGCTATTTCGAGGAAGTGACGGTGGAAACACCGCCCGTCGCCGGCACCACCGATCAGGTCGACATGGAACTCAAGGTCAAGGAAAAGCCGACCGGCAACCTAATGCTGGGAGCGGGTTTTTCGAGCTCCGAGAAATTCACGCTTTCGGGTTCTGTACAGCAGCAGAACCTCTTCGGCAGCGGCAAGCACCTCAGCTTCCAGGTCAGCACCAGCAAATCCAACCAAGTCTATTCCATCTCGCATACCGATCCCTACTTCACGGTCGATGGCGTCAGCCAGGGCTTCGATCTCTACGTTCGTAATGTCGATACCGAATCGCTGGACGTTGCCGACTATAGTTCGGATTCGATGGGCGGCGGCATGCGTTGGGGGGTTCCGATCGGCGAGGACGATTACATCAATTTCGGCCTTTCCTACGATCGCACCAAGATCAACGACCTCGGCGGCAACCCTTCCGCGCAGTATGTGAGATACCTGCTTGAATATGGCAAGGTTTCGGATACCTTCCTGACGACCTTTGGCTGGCAGAAAGATGAACGCGACAGCCTGATCTTCCCGACTTCTGGAAGGCTGCGCAAGGCTGTGGCCGAGGTTTCGCTGCCCGGCAGCACGGTGAGCTATTACCGCGCCAGCTACCAGCATCTGCAGTTCTTCCCGCTTCTTGAGCGTGGCAAGCTGACGCTGGCCCTGAATGGCGAAGTCGGCATCGGCAGGACTTATGGCGGCGACGAGATTTTGCCTTTCTTCAAGAATTACTACGCCGGCGGCATAGGTTCCGTGCGCGGCTTCGAATCGGGTTCGCTGGGCCCGCGTGACCCACTATCCGGCGACCCCGTGGGCGGCGACACGCGATTAGTTGCCAATGCCGAGTTGCTGTTCCCCGTTCCCGGCATGGGCTTGGACAAGTCCCTGCGCATGAGTGTTTTTGTCGACGCCGGCAATGTCTGGGGCCCGAACAAGATTCTGGGCAGGGACTATGGCACCAAATTCGATATGGGCGATCTGAGATACAGTGCAGGCCTTGCGGTGGCGTGGAATTCGCCGATGGGTCCGCTGAAGTTCTCCTACGGCAATCCGTTCGACACGAAGAAAAATGACGATATACAGCGTCTGCAGTTTCAGATGGGCTCTTCTTTCTGAGCCCTTACCCAGAGTGAGAAAGCCATGCTGAAAAAATTCATTTTTGCCGGTATCGCCCTGCTGTCGTTCTCCGCCAGTGTGCTGGCGGACAGCAAGATTGGCTTCGTCAATAGTCAGAAGATATTGAATGACGCCCCGCAGGCCGCGCGCGCCAAGAAAAAGATCGAAAAGGATTTCGAGCCACGCGATCAGGAGCTGCAGCGCATCGCAAAGCAGTTGAAGACGATGCAGGAAAACATCGACAAGAATGCGGTGACCATGGCCGAAGGCGAGCGCCGCACCAAAGAACGCGAGTTCGGCGATCTCAATCGCGAATTCCAGCGCAAGCAGCGCGAGTTCCGCGAAGACCTGAGCCAGCGGCAGAACGAGGAAATGGCGGCAATCTTCGAGCGTGTGAACAAGATCATCAAGCAACTGGCCGAAGCCGAGAAGTACGACATCATTTTTCAGGAGGCGGTCTACGCCAACCCGCGCATCGACATCACCGACAAGGTGATCAAGGCGTTGGGTGACGGCACCAAATGAAAAAGCAAAGGCGGCAAGAACGCCCGCCCCCTCCCATCCGCTCCGCGGCCCACGGCAGGCATTGCACTGCCTGCCGGCTGCGGCGGCGCAACGCGTACGTTGCGAAACCCCGCCTCGCCCCCCTCACGGGAGGCTACCAATCTGCTCGCTTCGCTCGATGGTGACGGGGTGCTTCGTCCGTCGCGTTAAGCGTATTTCACTCGAATAGGACGTCGGCGGTGGAACTGCGGCTCGACCAGATCGTCGCCCGCCTTGGCGGTGAAATAGTCGGTGCCGGCGATACGGCGATTTCGCGCATCGCTACGCTGGAGAACGCCGGCCCCGGCGATCTGGCCTTCCTCGCCAATCCGAAATACCGGCAGCAACTGGCGACCACGCGTGCCGCCGCCGTGATCATGGCGCCGCCTGTCGCGGAGGGTTTGCCGGCCGCGATCCTGACGCCGCAGCCCTATCTGTATTACGCGCGCGTGGCGCAATGGCTGAATCCCCCGCCGGCGCCGGCGCCTGGCATCCACCCGAGCGCGGTGGTCGCAGGTGAAGTGGCCGCCAGTGCCAGCATCGGACCCAATGTCTGGATCGGTCCCGGCGCCGCGATCGGCGAGGGCGTGGTGATCGGCGCCAACTGCAGCATCGGCGCCGGGGTCGGAATAGGTGTCGACAGCCGCCTGGCAGCCAACGTGGCGATTTATCCGGGCAGTCGTCTGGGTGCCCGCTGCCTGGTCCATTCCGCGGTGGTGATCGGCGCCGACGGTTTTGGCTTCGCCCGCGAAGGCGACGGCAGCTGGGTCAAGATTCCCCAGGTGGGTGGCGTCGTGATCGGCGACGATGTCGAGATCGGCGCCGGCACCACCATCGACCGCGGCGCTCTGGGCGACACGGTCATCGCCGACGGTGTCAAGCTCGATAATCAGATCCAGGTAGCCCACAACGTTCAGATCGGCGCCCATACGGCCATGGCAGGCTGTGTCGGCATCGCCGGCAGCACCGTGATCGGCGCCCGTTGCACGGTGGGCGGCGCGGCGGCAATTCTTGGTCACCTGCACATTGCCGATGACGTCAATGTGGCGGCCGGCACGCTGGTGATGAAATCGATCCCGGCTGCGGGAACCTACAGCGGCGCGATCCCCCTTCTTGAACACGGCGACTGGCTGAGAAATTTTTCGCGCCTGCGGCACCTGGACGCGATGGCCGATAAAATCCGTGCCCTGGAACAGCGGCTCGCCGCATTGGAGAAGAAATCATGAGCGAAACAGGGGCAAGCGGAGCCATCGATTCCCGCATGGACATCCACCAGATTCTCGAATACCTGCCGCACCGCTATCCGATCCTGCTGGTGGACCGGGTGCTGGAAGTGGTTCCCGGCGAGAGGATCACGGCGCTCAAGAACGTCAGCATGAACGAGCCCTTCTTTCCCGGCCACTATCCACATCATCCTGTGATGCCCGGCGTGCTGGTGGTCGAGGCGATGGCGCAGACGGCGGCGATACTCTCGTTCAAGACCATGGGCGTCAAGCCGGACGGCGTGTCGGTCTACTACTTCGTCGGCATCGACAATGCGCGCTTCAAGAAGCCGGTAGGACCCGGCGACCAGCTGGTGATCGATGTCAGGCTGACGACCACCAAGCGCGGCATATGGAAATTCTCGGCGACCGCGAAGGTCGACGGCCTGGTGGCGGCCGAGGCCGACCTGATGTGCGCCATGCGCTCCACATCGACATGAGCATCCATCCGACCGCCATCGTCCATCCCGCGGCGCGGCTCGGCCAGGACGTCGTCATCGGCGCGTATTCGCTGGTCGGCGAGCATGTCGAGATCGGCGACCGCAGCGTTATCGGCCCCCATGTGGTGATCGGCGGCCATACCCGGATCGGCTGCGACAACCACATTTTCCAGTTCTGCTCCATCGGCGAACAGCCGCAGGACAAGAAATACGCCGGCGAGCCGACCCGCCTCGAAATCGGCGATCGCAACACGATCCGCGAGTTCTGCACCTTCAACTGCGGTACGGCCCAGGACGCCGGCGTGACCCGGCTCGGTGATGACAACTGGATCATGGCGTATGTCCATCTGGCGCACGACTGCCAGGTCGGCAACAAGACCATCTTCGCCAACAACGCGCAGCTGGCGGGCCACGTCCATGTCGGCGACTGGGCCATCCTCGGCGGTTTTACCGGCGTGCACCAGTTCGTCCGCATTGGCGCGCACAGCTTCACCGCGGTGGGCAGCGTTCTGCTGCAGGATCTGCCGCCCTTCGTCATGGCCGCCGGCAATCCGGCCGTGCCGCGCAGCATCAACGCCGAAGGCCTCAAGCGGCGCGGCTTTTCGGCCGCTGCCGTGGTCGCGGTGAAGCGCGCCTACAAGACCCTGTACATGCGCGGCATGAAACTCGACGAGGCGCGCGCCAGCATCGAAGCCGAGGCGGCGGCTGTCCCCGAGCTTGCAATGCTCGCCGGGTTTCTCGCCGACTCCGGACGCGGGATCATCCGCTGATTCCATGAGGCAGGTTCCAAGGATTGCCATGGTCGCGGGGGAGGCCTCCAGCGACCAGCTGGCGGCGCATCTGATCGCCGCGCTGCGCACGCATCTGCCGGATGCGCAGTTCTACGGCATCGGCGGGCCGAAGATGCAGCGCGAAGGTTTCGAATCGCTCTGGCCGGCGGAGATGCTCGCCGTGCACGGTTATGCCGAAGCCCTGCGTAATTACCGCGTCATTGCCCGCATGCGGCGGCAACTGTTGCGCCACCTGCTGGCGGACAAGCCCGATGTCTTCATCGGCGTCGATGGTTACGATTTCAATCTCTGGCTGGAACGGCGCCTCAAGCGCGCGGGAATTCCTACCATCCACTATGTCAGCCCGTCGATCTGGGCCTGGCGCAGAAACCGGATCCACAACATCGTTCGCTCGGTAAGCCACATCCTCGCCCTGTATCCGTTCGAACCCGAGTTGTACAAGGGCACGACGGTCAAATGCAGCTATGTCGGCCATCCGCTGGCCGATGTGATTCCGCTTGAAATCGACCAGCGCCAGGTTCGCGAGAAACTCGGCGTGGCTGCCGGCAGGCCGGTGATCGCGCTGCTGCCGGGCAGCCGCCAGGCCGAGCTGCATTTCATGGCGGAAACCTTCATCGAAACCGCGAAGCTGCTGCTGGAGCGCCATCCGCAACTGCAGTTCCTGGTGCCGCTGGTGTCGCGCGAGACACGGCTGCAGTTTGAAACCGCGCTGTGGAAGCTCAAGGCCGACGAACTGCCCTTCACGCTGATGTTCGGCCACGCGACGGACGCTGTTGCCGCCAGCGATGCCGTATTGGTTGCCAGCGGCACCGCCACGCTGGAGACAGCGCTGGTCGGCCGGCCGATGGTGATCGCCTACAAGATGTCGCCGTGGTCCTGGCGCCTGATGCGCAACATGGGTTATCTGCCCTGGATCGGATTGCCGAACATCCTGGCCCGCCGTTTCGTGGTGCCCGAGTTCTTGCAGGACGACGCCACGCCCGAGAATCTTGCCCAGGCGCTGGGCAACCTGCTGGTCGACCGCCAGGTGCGCACCGCCATCGGCCGCGTCTTCGGCAGCATCCATCGCCTGTTGCGCCAGGATACCGCGCAGAAGGCCGCCGACGCCGTCCTCCCGTATTTGCAGAAAGCCTGACAGCTTATGAATAAATCTACTGCGCGTGCCGGATCGGGGCTTGGGCGGTGCTCTTCCACGGCCGGCTTTGCACAGCCGGCCGGCTGCGGCGGCGCGAAGCATGCTTCGCGAAACCCCGCCTCGCCCTCACATATAACAACATATGTTCCGGTAGCTGCGCTCCGGCCGCACCCCGCTGCGGCCCGCTCGCCACGATTTCTTCACAAGCTGTGATGCGCCTAGTCTGCGGCGTCGATGAAGCCGGTCGCGGGCCGCTCGCCGGACCGGTCTATGCCGCGGCCGTGATCCTCGATCCGGCGCGGCCCATCGATGGCCTGGCCGACTCGAAGAAGCTTTCCGAACGCAAGCGAGAACGCCTGGCCGTGGAAATCCGCAACAAGGCGCTGGCCTTCGGCATCGCGTCGGCATCGGTCGAGGAAATCGACCGCATCAATATCCTGCAGGCGACGCTGCTCGCCATGCGCCGCGCGGTCGAGGCGCTCGCCGTGCAACCCGCGGAAGCGCTGATCGACGGCAATCGCTGCCCCGTGCTCGCCATGCCGGCACGCGCCATCGTTCGCGGCGACGCCAGCGAGCCGGCGATTTCGGCGGCCTCGATTCTCGCCAAGACGGCGCGCGATGCCGAAATGCGGAGCATTCACGAAGCGTTTCCCCAGTACGCGCTCGATCGCCACAAGGGCTATGACACCCAGGCTCATCGCGCGGCGCTGAAGCTGCATGGGCCGGCTGCTTTCCATCGCAAGAGCTTTGCGCCGGTGAAGGCCCTGCTCGGAGGCGGCGGATGAGCGGCGCGCGCCATATCAGCTCGCGCGAGAATTCGCAGCTCAAGGCTTTGCGTGCGCTGGCCGCCGATCCCCGCGGTCACGGCCGCGCCATCGTGGATGGCATCCACCTGGTAGCGGCATGCTTCGCCCGCGGCATCGGCGTCAGGCAACTGCTGGTCAGCGAGAGTGGGCAGAAGAATGGCGAAATTGCCGCCTTGCTGCAAGGTGCCGTGGGGATTGACTGCCTGAGCTTGCGCGACAGCCTGTTCCGCGACGTGTCGGGAGTCAGCACGCCCACCGGCATTGCCGCCGTGATCGACATACCGCCGGTGGCGGCCGACTTGCTGCCGGGCGATGCCTTGCTGCTGGATGCGGTGCAGGATGCCGGCAATGTGGGCGCCATCCTGCGCACGGCCGCCGCCGCAGGCGTACGCAATGTGCTCCTCGGTCCGGGCTGCGCCGGAGCGTGGACTCCGCGCGTGCTGCGCGGCGGGCAGGGCGCGCATTTTTCCCTCGCCATCCGCGAGCAGGTCGATCTCGCCGCGGCTTTGGCCGCCGGCTCCGCGCAGTCGGTGGCGACTGTCGCCCGTGGCGGCCGGAATCTCTACGAGCTTGACCTGCGCGGACCGATACACTGGTTGGTCGGCAACGAAGGCGCGGGCCTTTCGGCGGAACTCGTCGCGGTGGCGCAACTGCACGCCACGATTCCGCTTGCCGCCGGCACCGAGTCCTTGAATGTGGCCGCGGCAACCGCCGTTTGCCTGTTCGAGGCCAATCGCCAGCGTTGTGCCAAACGATAGACGGCAGCCTGATATGCGGTGTGAATCGCCGCATGCGGCAGCGGAGATAGCGTCCCCGCCTGCGGCGCCTGGACAAATCCCACAAGGGGATACCGTCCCCGCCTGCGGCGCGGACATAAAGAAAAGGCCCGCACATGGCGGGCCTGGCAAAACCTGAAGCGCTGGTAATTACTTCTTCTTGGCGGCCTTCTTGCCGGCAACGGCGGCCTTGAAGGTGGCGCCGGCGGTGAAGCGCGGCACGGTGGTCGCAGCGATCTTCAGTTCCTTGCCGGTCTGCGGATTGCGACCGACGCGCGCGGCGCGCTTGGAGGACTTGAAGCTGCCGAAGCCGACGAGGGTGACGCTGTCGCCCTTGGATACGGCCTTGACGATGGCGGCCATGACGGCGGAGAGCGCCTTCTCGGCAGCGGCCTTGCTGATATCGGCTTCTTTGGCGGTGATTTCGATCAGTTCAGACTTGTTCATGTGTGACCTCGTGGAAGTGATGATGGTAGTGGCGGTTTAGTTCTAGGCGAATGGTAACGCAGTGTGCCATCGAATTCTTTGTCAGGATCAAGGTTTTTTTGAATAATGGCAATTCGATACATGGCCGGGTCCGGGCGGGAATCGCTCCTGCACCGGCCTTGCCGGCTGTCGGCAGGTCCTGAATTATCCCCGGGCCGGCGGGAAGCATACAGCCAAAGGCTATAAAATGCGCGCTGGGCAGGGAGTTGGGGCCTTTGCCGGTGAATCGCGCCGATTCAGCCTTGCGCCTGCCGGGGCAGCCGAAGCGGCAGAAGAAGGGATGTGATGGATATGGAAATTGTCTGGTGGCACTGGATGGTTGTCGGTCTCGGGCTGGGCCTGCTGGAACTTTTCGTCGCATCCTTCTTCGTCATCTGGTTCGGCCTGGGCGCATTGCTGGTGGGCGTGGCCATGCTGGTCATCCCGGACATGGCTTTCAGCACGCAGATCCTTCTGTGGACGGCAGCTTCGGTGGCCATGACCGTGCTCTGGTTCAAGGTCCTGCGCAAGGATGGTGAAAAGACGCGCTCCGGCCAGGCCGACGAGGTGCTCGGCGAAATCGGCGTTCTGGTCAGGGCCGTCGAACCGCTGGGCGTCGAGTCGGCACGCGGCGAGGTGCGTTTCCAGAAGCCGGTGATGGGTTCCGATGTCTGGCCCTGTCTCGCCGACGAGGCGATTGCAGCCGGAGAGCGGGTCAGGGTGCTGGCGGTGGACGGCCAGATACTTAAAGTCGGAAAATACTGAAGGGGCGGGTCATGGGTGAATTCGGCATTGTTGTAGTCGTACTACTTGTTTTTGTCGCCGTCACGATTGCCAAGGGGGTTCGCATCGTGCCCCAGGGCGAGGAATGGATCGTCGAGCGGCTCGGGAAATTCCACGCTACGTTGCGACCCGGCCTCAACATCATCATTCCCTATCTGGATCAGGTGCGCTACAAGCTGACCACCAAGGACATCATCCTCGACGTGCAGGAGCAGGAAGTCATCACCAAGGACAACGCGGTGATCCTGACCAACGCCATCGCCTTCATCAAGATCACCGACCCGATCAAGGCGGTCTACGGCGTGACGGATTTCTCCGAGGCGATCCGCAACATGATCATGACCACCCTGCGCTCGATCATCGGCGACATGACGCTGGACGAGGCGCTGTCGAATCGCGACAAGATCAAGGCGCGCTTGCGCGAAGGCGTCGCCGACGAAGCCATCGATTGGGGCCTGACGGTCAAATCGGTCGAGATCCAGGACATCAACCCGTCCGATTCCATGCAAAAGGCCATGGAGGCCCAGGCCTCCGCCGAGCGCGAGCGCAAGGCCATGGTGACCAAGGCCGAGGGCACCAAGCAGGCCACCATCCTCAATGCCGAAGCGCAGTTGCAGGCGGCCCGGCTTTCCGCCGAGGCCCAGGTGACGCTGGCCGAGGCTTCGGCCGAAGCGATCAAGCGCGTCGCCGCGGCGATCGGCACCGAAGACGCGCCGATGCGCTACATGCTCGGCGAGAAATACATCCATGCCATCGGCAACCTGGCGAAGTCGGACAACGCCAAGACGGTATTGATCCCGGCCGACATCCAGGAAACGCTGCGCGGCATCCTGGGCAGCCGCAAGTAAGCACCGGCCGGCGACCCGAAGTATTCCATGCGGCTGCTGGCTTTCGAGACCGCGACGCGGCGGCTTTCGGTTGCGCTCTGGCAGGATGGCGAACTGATTGAGCGCAGCGGGGAGTTTCCTAACGGAGGCTCCGGACACCTGTTGCCGTGGACGCACCAGTTGCTGGCCGAGGCCGGGGTCACCCTGGCGCAGATCGACGGCATTGCCTTCGGTGCCGGCCCCGGCGGTTTCACCGGTCTGCGCCTGGCCTGCGGCGTGGCCCAGGGTCTGGCCTGGGGCCTTGATCTTCCGGTGCTGCCGGTTTCCACCCTGGAAGCGCTGGCGCTGGCATCGGGCGAACACGATGTCTGGGTTTGCCTCGACGCGCGCATGAACGAGGTATATGCCGCGGCCTATCGCATCGAAGGGGAGTGCGTCAGGCAACTCATGGCGCCGGCATGCCTGCCGCCCGCCGTGGCGCCGGCGCCGACTTTTTCCGGTGGCTGGGGCATCGGTGACGGTTTCGCCAGCTATGGGCCATTGCTGGCGGCACGCAAGCCCGACCTGATCGGCGTGCGCAGCGACGCGTTCCCTACCGCCGCGGCGGTGCTGAGGCTTGCGGTACCTGCGTTCGCACGAAGGGACATGGCACCGGCCGCTGATGCACAGCCCATGTATGTGCGCGATAAAGTGGCTTTGACGACCGCGGAGCGGATGGCGCGCGGAGGCGCGAAATAGTGCTCCACTACCGAGGCATGACGGAAGCCGATCTCGACGCGGTGGCAGCGGCGGAAGCGCGCATCTATGCCTTTCCCTGGACGCGAGGCAACTTCGCGGATTCCCTGGCGGCCGGCCATGAGGCATGGCTGGCGCAGGAGGCTGGCCGCATGGTCGGCTATGCGATAGTCATGCAGGTCGTGGACGAGGCCCACCTGCTCAACATCAGCGTGCTGCCCGAATTGCAGCGCGGCGGCCGCGGCTCGGACCTGCTGGCACACCTTCTGGACCAGGCGCGGCAGCGCGCGGCGACGCGCATGCTTCTCGAGGTACGCCCCGGCAACCTTGCCGGCCAGGGTTTCTACCGGCGTCATGGTTTTGTCGAAATCGGGCGGCGGCGCGATTATTATCCGGCACATGCAGGCCGTGAGGATGCCATCGTGATGGCACGCGAACTATGAAACCGGAGCGCGAACAGATGTTGCGCGAGATGGGACTGGGCCCCGTCTGGAAATTGCGTGCACCGCCCGCGGCAGTGCCGGTCGAAGCCGTCGCCGTGGCAGCGGCGGCGGACGGGCCGCTGCCGGAAACCGCGCCGTGCATCGCCCCCGTTCCGCGTTTCGCCTCCGTCGCCGCGCCCGGCGCGATGGCCTGGGATGAACTCGCCGCGACCGTAGCGGCCTGTCGTGCCTGCCGACTTTGCGAGGCGCGCAAGCAGGCGGTGCTCGGCGTCGGCGACGTCAATGCCGATTGGCTGTTTGTCGGCGAAGCCCCGGGTGCCGAGGAAGATCAACGCGGCGAGCCTTTCGTCGGCCAGGCCGGAAAATTGCTCGACAACATGCTGGCGGCCATCGGCCTCAAGCGCGGCGAGGATGTGTACATCGCCAATGCGGTCAACTGCCGGCCGCCCGAGAACCGCAAGCCGGCAGACGAAGAGGCCGCGGCCTGCCGGCCCTATCTGGAACAACAGATGGAATTGATTCGGCCGAAGCTGATCGTGGCGCTTGGCGCGACTGCGGCGCAAACGCTGCTGCAAAGGGAAATCAGGATTGGCACCGAGCGCGGGAAACTGCATGATTGTCGCGGCGTGCCGCTGATCGTCACCTACCATCCTTCCTACCTGCTGCGAACCCTGCAAGACAAGGCGAAGGCCTGGGAGGATCTTTGCTACATGCGTGCGACGATGCAGGCACTGAGGTCCGCGTAGGACCGGAATTTTTCCAAGAGGTGAAACGCGCCTCTAAGGATCCTGGCGCTTCAGTTGGGCGCGCTCGAACGCGACGACGATGGGCAGCGAGATCGCGAGCGGGATCAGCAGGTACATCAGGCGCCAGATCAGCAGGGCGGCGATCACGCTGGATGGGGCGACGGTCGGCAGCACGGCGATGAACACCGCCTCCATGACGCCGATGCCGCCCGGGGTCTGCGAGAGCAGTCCGGCCGAGAACGAGAGCAGGAAGGCTCCGAGTACGGTGATGATGCCGGGGTTGCCGGCCTCCGGCAGGACAAAGTAGATGATGCCGGCGGCGGCGATCAGTTCCAGCGGGGCGGCCATCAGCTGGCGCGCCACTACAGGCAATCTGGGATAGACGATATGCACCGAGCCGAAATGCACAGGCTTGAAGTGGCGCCAGGATCCGAGCACGTAGAGGGCGCAGAGCCCGAGCATGACGGCGCCGACAAGTTGAACCAGCGGCGTGGGCAGGTCGAGACGCGGGATCATTTGCGCCAGCGGATGCACGATCTCGGGCTGGACGACGAAGACAAAGCCCAGCAGCAGCACCGTACCGTAGGCAAAGGTGAACGAGCACAGGGCGACCAGGATCGCGACATCGGCGGCGGAGAGGCCCTTGGCGCCATAGGCCCGCAGGCGCACCAGGCCGCCGGAAAGCACCGATGCGCCGATATTGTGGCCGAGGGCGTAGGTGACGAAGGAACACGAGGCGATGAAGGGCCAGGAGATGTCCTTCTGCCGGTTGAGGTGGAGCAGGGCGATGCGGTCATACCAGGCGAGGGCGAGGTAGGCTATCAGCGCGGAGAATCCCGCCAGCACGTAGCCCTTGGCCGGCACCTCGCCGATGCTGCGGCCGATCGATTCGGCGATGATCTTCAGGCTGATCCAGAAGCCGCCGGAAGCCAGCATTTCCCTGGCCACCGGGTCCACTGACACTTCCCCGCGCAGCTTGGAGTACAGGAGCCAGAGCGACCATGTGATGACGAGGCCGACGGCGCTCAGCCAGAGAGCGTTCTTGGCGTAGCGGATTCCGAGGCTTGGGGGTGAAGCGGAGGTCATGTGCGGAAGGTTTATAGCACGAAAGACCGAGAGGGGAGAACGGCGAGGCAAGCCAGCGCAAAAAAGGCGGCGATCAGGCAACCTTATGCAGGCCTTTTATGATTGAATAGAAGTATAACTACATACTCGATGCGAGAGGAAACATCATGGCTGATCGCCGCCTGCAGGTATTTCATGCGGTTGCCAAACAGCTGTCGTTCACCAAGGCGGCAGATGTCCTGTTCATGACGCAACCCGCGGTGACTTTTCAGATCAAGCAACTCGAAGAGCACTTCAATACCCGGCTTTTCGATCGCGGCCACGGCCGCATCGCGCTGACGCCGGCGGGCGAAGTGGTGCTCGGCTATGCGGAAAAAATTCTGGGCCTGTCGTCCGAGATGGATGTGCGCCTCTCCGAATTGACCGGCGAGATCGGCGGCTCCCTGATGGTGGGGGCATCGACCACGATCGCCGAATTCATGCTGCCCGGCATCCTCGGCGAATTCAAATCGAGTTTTCCCAACGTCCGCTCGCGCCTGATGGTGGGCAATTCCGAATCGATCGAGCATCGCGTCATGGAACACTCCATCGACATCGGTTTCATCGAGTCGCTCTCGCATGAACCCACGCTGGAGTGCGAGGTGTGTTGCGACGACGAACTGGTGGTGATCTGCCATCCGCGCTTTCCCTTGGCACGGCACAAGGAACTGACGCCGCAGAAGCTGCTGGAGCACGCCTTCATTTCGCGCGAGCCGGGTTCCGGCACGCGTGAATTCACCGAAAACTACCTGCGCCATGCGGGAATCTCGCTCGACCAGATGAACGTGGTCATGGAACTTGGCAGCCCGATCGCCCTCAATGGCGTGGTCGAAACCGGCCTCGGTTTCGCCATCGCTTCGCGTGCGTCGGTGACCAGGGAGCAGCGCCTGGGCGACATCGTGGCGATACCGTTGAAGCCGCGCCTGATCCGCACTCTGTCCATGGTCTATCCCAAGGAAAAATTCCGCTCGCGGCTGGTCGCCACTTTCGTCGAATTCGCTGCTGCGCGGCTACGCTCACTGATCGCGGCGAAGAAGCCCTAGGGCGGCCCATGTCGCGACCGATACGCGCCCGGCTCGACTGGTCGGCGCTGCGCCACAACCACACCGTCGCCCGGAGTCATGCCGGCGCCGCAAGGGTCTGGAGCGTGGTCAAGGCCGATGCCTACGGGCACGGCTTGCTGCCGGCAGTGCAGGCGCTTGGTGCAGCCACCGACGGTCTTGCGCTGGTCGAACTCGAAGGCGCGATGGCCCTGCGCGATGCCGGCATGACCCAGCCGATACTGATGCTGGAAGGTCCCTACCAGGCCGGCGATCTGCCCCTGTTCGCCGAACTGGAATTGACGCCGGTATTGCATACCCTGTGGCAGGTCGACGCGCTGATCGATGCCTGCCTGCCGACGCGCCAGGCGGTTTACCTGAAGCTCAACACCGGCATGAACCGGCTCGGTTTCGATGCGGCGGACTTCAACACGGCACTGGATCGCCTGGTCATGGCAGACTGCCTCGAATCCGTCACGCTGATGACCCACTTCGCCGACGCCGACGAGGCGCGCGGTATCGACCGGCAACTGCAGCGCTTTCGCGCCATGACGGGCGGTCGCGATCTGCCGGTGTCACTGGCGAATTCGGCGGCGCTGCTGCGCTTTCCCGAAGCGGTCGGCGACTGGGTACGCCCCGGCATCATGCTCTACGGTTCGTCGCCGTTCCCCGCCATGCAAACCGCGGTCGAACTCGGATTGCTGCCGGTGATGACACTGGAAAGCGAACTGATCGCGGTGCGCGATCTCCTGCCCGGCGATACGGTGGGCTACGGCAGCAGCTTCGTCGCCGAGCGCGCGATGCGCGTCGGCATCGTCGCCTGCGGCTATGCCGACGGCTACCCGCGCCATGCCCCGACCGGGACGCCGGTGCAGGTCGCCGGATCGCGCACGCGCACGCTGGGGCGCGTCTCGATGGACAAGATCTGCATCGACTTGAGCGACCTGCCGGAGAAAGTCGGCGTCGGCGAGACGGTGACCCTGTGGGGCGGTGCGGGAAACATGTACCTGGCGGCGGATGAGGTCGCGACTGCCGCCGGTACCGTTGCCTACGAACTGTTCTGCGCGCTTGCCACACGCGTGCCCATCATCGAAGTCGACTAGTGGCAAAGGCCAAAACCCAGTATTCCTGCACCGAGTGTGGCGCCAGTTCGCCCAAGTGGCAGGGCCAGTGCCCCGGCTGCGGGCAGTGGAACACCCTGGTCGAAACGGTAGTGGAAACCGCCGCGCCGGCGGGGCGCAACTTTTCCGCGCTGGGCGGCGCCAGCGGAGCGCAGATGCTGGCCGAGATCCGGCCGCGCGAGGAACCGCGTCAACCGACCGGCGTCGAGGAATTCGACCGCGTGCTGGGCGGCGGGCTGGTGGCCGGCGGCGTGGTGCTGATCGGTGGCGATCCGGGCATCGGCAAGTCGACCCTGCTATTGCAGGCCCTGGCGCGTCTGGCCCAGACCAACGAGAGCGTGCTGTATGTCTCCGGCGAGGAATCCGGCGAGCAGGTTGCGCTGCGCGCGCGGCGCCTGCAGCTCGATGTTGGCCGTATGCAGTTGCTGGCCGAGATCAACCTGGAAAAAATTCTCGCCACGCTGGTCAAGCTGCGCCCGGCGGTGGCGGTGATCGACTCGATCCAGACCGTCTGGTCCGACGCCATGCAGTCGGCGCCGGGCTCGGTGGCGCAGGTGCGCGAATGTGCGGCGCAACTGACGCGCTTCGCCAAGCAAAGCGGCACCTGCGTCATCCTCGTCGGCCATGTCACCAAGGAAGGCAGCCTGGCCGGCCCGCGCGTGCTGGAGCACATGGTCGACACCGTGCTGTATTTCGAGGGCGACACGCATTCGAGCTTCCGCCTGGTGCGTGCGGTGAAGAACCGCTTCGGTGCGGTGAATGAACTCGGCGTCTTCGCCATGACCGACAAGGGCCTGCGCGGCGTCGCCAATCCTTCGGCGCTGTTCCTTTCGCAGCACGCGCTCGACGTTGCCGGCTCCTGCGTGCTGTGCACCCAGGAAGGCACGCGGCCGCTCCTGGTGGAAATCCAGGCCCTGGTCGACGCCTCGCAGGCGCCGAGTCCGCGCCGGCTCGCGGTCGGCCTCGAACAGAACCGGCTGGCGATGCTGCTGGCGATATTGCACCGTCATGCCGGCATCGTCTGCGGCGACCAGGATGTGTTCGTCAATGCGGTGGGCGGCGTCAAGATCGCCGAGCCGGCGGCCGACCTCGCGGTCTTGCTCGCGATCGTCTCCTCGCTGCGCAACAGGCCGCTGCCGGGCAAACTGGTGGTCTTCGGCGAGGTTGGCCTCGCCGGAGAAATCCGTCCCGCGCCGCGGGGGCAGGAACGCCTCAAGGAAGCCGCCAAGCTGGGCTTCACCCACGCCGTCGTGCCCAAGGCCAATGCCCCGCGGCAGGCCATCAAGGGCATCGAGGTCATCGCGCTCGATCGCGTCGAGCAGGCCATCGAGCAGATGCGGACATGGTGATAAGCGCCGTGCGCAGGGCCGCCCCAAGCCGGCGCCAGCCAGCAACGCGGAAACCGGGCACGGCCCGGTTGAACCGTAGTCACCCCCTTCCTTGGGAAGGGGGATGGGGGGAAGGTCCATGATCTCCCTGCGGCTCGCACTGCGCATGCTCACCCGCGACTGGCGGGCCGGCGAACTGACGGTGCTTGGGCTAGCGCTGATGCTGGCCGTGGCGGCCTTGACCAGCGTCGGCTTCCTCACAGATCGCGTCGAGCAGGCGCTGCGCCTGCAATCCCACCAGCTGCTCGGCGGCGACCTGCTGCTGACCGCCGATCATCCCTTGCCCGAACGCTTCGGCCGGGAAGCGGCGGCACGCGGTTTGCGTCAGGCGCAGAGCACCGTTTTTCCCAGCATGGTCAGCCTCGGCGACACCGCCTTGCTGGCCGAGATCAAGGCGGTGTCCGCGGGCTACCCCTTGCGCGGCAGTTTGCGCACCGCCCCCGTGCTCAACGCGCCCGATGCCAACGCGAGCGGCGTGCCCGGCAGCGGCGAAGCCTGGCCCGACGAGCGTCTGGCGACCACCCTGAACCTCGCTCCCGGCACATCCCTGGCGTTGGGAAGAATTACCGTGCAAAGCGGCCCGGTCCTGACCCTGGAACCGGATCGCGGCATGAACGTGTTTGCCCTGGCGCCGCGGCTGATGATCAACCTGGCCGACCTGCCGGCGACCGGGCTGATCCAGGACGGCAGCCGCGTGCGCTACCGCTTGCACCTGGCCGGCGAGACGCCTGAGGTGAAAGCGTATGAGGCCTGGGCGACGGAACAGATCGGGCGCGGCGAAAGGATCGAAAGCCTGGACAACGCGCGGCCGGAAATACGCAACGTCACCGAGCGGGCGCAACGCTTCCTGCGCCTGGCCGCGCTGCTGGCGGTAATCCTCGCCGCCGTTGCCGTGGCGCTGGCCGCCGAGCGCTACATGCGGCGCCATCTCGACGGCTGCGCGGTGATGCGCTGCATGGGTGCGTCGGGCGCGCAGTTGCTGCTGATCCACGGCGGCGAATTCCTGATCTTCGGCCTGGCCGCCACGCTGGCCGGCTGCGGCGTCGGCTATGCCGTGCAGGCGGCTTTGGAACAGATTCTGGCGAGCCTGATGCTGACGAAACTGCCGGCGCCGTCGCTGCTGCCCTGGCTGCACGGCCTGCTGGTCGGCCTCACGCTGGTCATCGGCTTCGCCCTGCCGCCGCTGTTGCGCCTCAAGCGCGTGCCGACGATACGCGTGCTGCGCCGCGAGTGGAGCGGTTCCGAATTTTCCTCACTGTCGGCGTCGGTCGGCGCCTATCTGCTGGGTGCCGCGGTTCTTGCCGCGCTGATGCTGTGGATGGCCGGTGAACTGCGCCTGGGACTGATCGTGCTGGGCGGCTTCCTGATCGCGCTGGCCTTCTTCGCCCTGATGGCGCGCGCGCTGCTTGCCGTGCTCGGCCGCCTGCGTCCGGCCGGGCGTGGCTACGGCTGGCGCCATGGCCTGGCCAACCTGCGCCGGCGCCTGGCGGCCACCATGGTGCAGGCGGTAGCGCTGGCGCTGGGCCTCACCGCCCTGCTGCTGCTCACCGTGGCGCGCGGCGACCTGCTCGACAGTTGGCTGGCGCGCGTGCCGGCCGATGCGCCGAACCGTTTTGCGATCAACATCCAGCCCGATCAGCGTATCGCCATCGCCGACTTTTTCAAGGCGCGCGGCCTGCCGCCGCCGGAACTGGAGCCGATGGTGCGCGGCCGCCTGGTGCAGGTCAACGGACAGGCCGTCAGCCCGGAAAGCTATGCCGACGATCGCGCCCAGCGCCTGGTCGACCGCGAATTCAACCTGTCCTGGTCGGCGCAGATTCCGGCCGGCAATACGGTCAGCGGCGGACGCTGGCATGGCGCGACGGCCGCCGCGGAATTTTCGGTGGAGCAGGGTCTGGCCGAAACCCTGAACCTGAAACTGGGCGATCGCCTGGGCTACGACATCGCCGGCAAGCTGGTCGAGGCGACGATCACCAGCCTGAGGAAGCTTGACTGGGATTCGATGCGCGTCAATTTCTTCGTCATGTCGCCGCCCGCCGTGCTGGGCGACTATCCCGCAAGTTACATCACCAGCTTCCACCTGCCGGCCGACAAGGCCGGCGCGATCCCGGAACTGGTACGGGCCTTTCCCAACATCACGGTGATCGACGTCGCCGCGCTGGTCCGGCAGCTGCATGCGACGATCGACCAGGTCGCGCGCGCCGTGCAACTGGTGTTCGGCTTCGCCGTGCTGGCCGGGCTCGTCGTGCTGTATGCGGCGCTGCAGGCCAGCAGCGACGAGCGCCGCCATGAACTGGCCGTGCTGCGCGCCCTGGGTGCGCGCAGCCGGCAGCTGTCTTCAGCCTTGATCGCCGAGTTCGCCGCGCTGGGTGCCCTGGCCGGACTGCTCGCCGGCATCGCCGCCAGCCTGATCGGCTGGGGCCTGGCGCGCTTCGCCTTCCGCCTCGACTACCTGCCGCAGGTCGAGCTCTGGTTCGTCGGCCTGCTGGCCGGCACCGTGCTGGCGGTTGTCGCCGGCTGGCTGGGTGCTTCTTCCATGTTGCGCCAGTCGGCGCTGCCGGCGCTTAGGGCGGCCCAGTAAGACCGCCCGGACCAGCCGCGGGCAGGTTCCCTCTCAGTCGTCCGGCTTGCAGCCTTCGGCGCAACAGCGACCCGGCTGGCGGCCGATCGCGATGCGCCGGCGGGCGTCGGCCAGCATGCCGCGGTCGAGCAGGTTTTCGACCAGTTCGACGCGTTCCGCGATCGGGTAGCGGCGGAAGATTTCCTTCTTCATTGCCTCCGGCGAGCCGCCGCCATGCAGGCTGATCACCGAGTACCAGCCGCTCTGGTAGGAGGCGGTGAGGTCTTCGATGAAGCGGGCCACGGCGATGCGCTTTTCGTAGGGGATGTCGGAGCGGCCGCCCAGCACCTCCGAGAGGCGGCCGGCGGTCGCCGGATTGTGGTCCTCGTCCGGTCCGGGCAGCGTTACGATCAGCCCGCCCGAGACTTCGTGGGCCAGGCGTTGCATGTCGTAGATCTGGGTCGCCAGCAACAGTTTGCCGATATTCGAAAAAACCACCTCAGGCATGCAGATGCCCTCGGCTTCGCGCGTCGCATAAACGGACGCGGCGACTCCGCAGGCATAGAAGCCTTCGACGATCTTGATCAGGTCGGTCATCGCATCGCGCAGGCCGGGCGCGTGCCCGGCGTCGAGTCCGTTGGCTTCGGTCATCAGCGTGCCGGCGCCGATCAGCAGATCGCCGAAGCCGGCGCGCGCGGCGATGCAGGTGTGGCGATGGTGCGTGGCGTAGGCATAGGTGAGCGCCGCGCTGTGTTGCCATTCTCCGGCGAGGAAGACCCGTTCGTGGGGAACGAAGACGCGCTCGAACAGGCAGACGGCGGTGCTCTGGCCGTAGCGGTTGGAGAACAGCGCCGCCGCTTCGCCCGGCCGGCCCGCCGGACGCGCCACCATGGTCAGGCCGTCGGCGTCGACCGGGACCGCGCAGCACACCGCAAAATCGGCGTCGGCCTCGGTCATCGCCCGGCCGGGCATCACCAGCAGTTCATGCATGTAGGGCGCGCCGGTGACGATGGCCTTGGTGCCGGAAATGACGATGCCGTCGGCGCGGCGTTCGACGATGTGCACGTAGGTGTCGGGATTCGCCTGCGCATGTGGCCGCTTCGAGCGGTCTCCCTTGGCGTCGGTCATGGCGATGCCGACGGCGAGGTCCTCGCGGCACAGGTGTTCGTGGTAGGCGCGCGCCCGCGCCAGGTAACCCGTGCCGTGGTCCGCGTCGATGGCCGCGGCGCCCTGCAGGATGCCGGCCATCGCGTCGCCGGCGAGATAGCGCTGGGCGCAGCCGGTGTAGCGGCAGATCAGGCGCACGGCTTCGAGCTTTTGCAGCAGTTCGTCCTCGCTGCGCGGCACATGCAGCATGCGATTGTGTCCGCCGCCGTCAGCGGCGCCGACCCGCATCAGGCCGGCAGTGTCCTCGCGCAGCGCGAAGTCGTAGCTGAGTCCGACGGCGTTGACGCCGGGCTGCAGGGCGGAATCGTCGGCCACCGAGGCGACGGCGCGGCCGTCGACGAAGACGCGGGGTTTCAGGCGGCGCAGGGATTCGCGGTATTCGGCGGCGGACATCAGCATGGACGGCTCCTGGCGGACTGGGGTCGGCGGCGGATGCGACCGACGGCAGGAGATACTACCAAGCTATCCGTGTGCACGGCCCATCGCGGCCTGCTGTAAGCGGCCATTAAGCTGGGTCTGGCATGCTCGGCCGCCGTGCGCCCGCATTGCCGCCGGCTTTGTCATGGCGCGCCTATGTCCATTTTCCTTGCCGACCTTGCGGAGACACCCATGAGCGCCAACCTGATTCCTGCCACCCTGATCCCCGGAGACGGGATCGGCCCCGAAATCACCGCTGCGACCATCGAGGTGCTCGAAGCCCTCGGCGCGCCGTTTCAGTGGGAGACCCAGATCGCGGGACTGGCAGGCGTCACTGCCTGTGGCGACCCCCTGCCGCAGGCCTGCATCGACAGCATCCGCAAGAACCGGCTGGCACTCAAGGGGCCGCTGGAAACCCCGTCTGGCAGCGGCTACCGTTCATCCAACGTGCGTCTGCGCGAAGAGTTCAAGCTCTACGCCAACCTGCGTCCGGCCAAGACCATCGTTCCCGGCGGCCGTTACGAAGACATCGATCTGGTGATGGTGCGCGAAAATAACGAAGGCCTCTACATGGGCTACGAGCACTACATCCCGATCGACGGCGACCCGCACGCGGTGGGCATGTCCACCGGCATCAACACGCGCCAGGGCTGCCGCAAGATCTGCCGCTTCGCCTTCGACTTCGCCGTCAAGCAGGGCCGCAAGAAGGTGACCGTGGTGCACAAGGCCAACATCATGAAGGCGCTGACCGGCATCTTCCTCGAAACCGCGCGCGAGATTTACGCCGCCGAGTACGAGGGCAAGATCATCATGGACGAGATCATCGTCGACGCCTGCGCCATGAAGCTGGTGATGAATCCCTGGCAGTTCGACGTGCTGGTCACCACCAACCTGTTCGGCGACATCCTTTCCGACCAGATGTCCGGCCTCGTCGGCGGGCTGGGCATGACGCCGGGCGCCAACATCGGCGAGGACGCGGCGATTTTCGAAGCCGTGCATGGCTCGGCGCCGGACATCGCCGGCAAGGGCATCGCCAATCCGACGGCGCTCCTGATGGCGGCCGGCATGATGCTCGACCACGTCAAGCGCAAGGACCTCGGCGACCGTTTGCGCCAGACCATCGACGACGTGTTGAACAAGGACAAGGTGCGTACCTGCGATCTGGGCGGCAGCGCGACGACCGATCAATACGCTAAGGCGCTGGTGGTGCGGCTCAAGGGCTAGGGCCGGCTTTTAATCATGCGGCGTCACCGTCGCATGATTGAGAACAGACCCTAGTATTGACACACATAAATAACGATACATGTATTATGCTGTCGCATATCCATCCAGAGACGAGGAGTTGGCCATGCGACAGACCGAATTGCAGCTTACCCATGAGGATCGTGAGTTGATCGAGTT
>JBIKKY010000079.1:0-12421 GCA_044360105.1 Sulfuritalea sp. | reverse complement strand
GTGGCCAACGGCCATGAAGGACAGCCGCAATTTTCCGTGTACCGATGGCGGCGCTGGCAGGGTGAGCAGGGTGTCGGCGCCGTGCCGCCAGCGCCAGCGCTCTGCGTCCCTGCGGGAACTTTTTTACACCCGCGCAGCGCCGCTTACGTCACCTGCTTGAACTGGTGCAGCGCGGAGGGCGCCGGCCAGCCGGCTTCCTTGCAGACTCTGACGATGGCCTCGTTGGTGTCGAAATAGACCTGCCAGTAGTGGTTGGTGTTGGTATAGGGGCGCACCGAAATCTGTGGCCCTTCGAGCTTGATGTCGAGCAGGTTGACCTCCGGCGGCATGTCCTTCGACACGTTGGGGATCTGCGCCACGGCGGCCTTGAAGCGGGCGATGGCATCCAGCGGGTCGACGCCGTTGGCCAGCTGCGCCACGCGCTCGACGCGGCGCACCGGCAGCACCGAGAAGTTCTGGATGGTGTCGGCGAATACCTTGCCGTTGCCGACGATGGTGCTGACGTTGTCGGGGGTGATGATGACGGTGCCGAACAGCCCGAGTTCGTGCACCGTGCCGACGATGCCGCCGATGCTGACGAAGTCGCCGACCTTGAAGGGGCGCAGCACCAGCATGAAAGCACCGGCGGCGAAGTTGCCGAGCAGCCCGCTCCAGGCCGCGCCGATCGCCAGGCCGGCGCCGGCCAGCAGGGCGGCGAAGGAGGTGGTCTGGATGCCCATGTAGCCCATGATGCCGAGCACCAGGGCGATGTTCAGCGCGATGGCGATGATCGAGCCGAGGTACTTGGTCAGCGTCGGATCGACGTTGTTGCGGCCCATCGCCGCCTGCATAAGCCCGATAACCCAGCCGATCAGCCAGCGGCCGACGACCCAGAAGGCGAGCGCGGCCAATATCTTTATCGCCAGTTCGGTGGCGGTGGTGCTGAGGAAGGTCTGTATGGTTTGCACGTCCATGGGGAGGAGTCCTTTCGGGGATTTGTCGGGTCAAAGCACGCCGGTGCCCGGCTGCCGGCGACAGGCTAGAGCAATCCGCCGGCGCAGGCAAGCGAGATTGACAGAGCTATGGGCGCAGGCCGGGTGCGGTTTTTCAGGCCGCTTTCGCCGTCACGCCCGGTGGCCGATCGAAGGGCGCCAGCAGTTCTTTTTGCCGGGCCTGCGCCTGGACGATCGAGCGCTCCTTGACCGGGCCATAGCCGCGGATGGTTTCCGGGATGGAGGCCAGGGCGACGGCGGCATCGAGCCGGCCGTCATCGAGCCGGTCCAGGATGTGCGCCAGCGTGCGCTCGTAGTCGGTAATCAGTCCGCGTTCCTGGCGGCGTTCGGCAATTGCGCCGAAGGGGTTGAAGACGGTGCCGCGCAGGAACTTGAAACGGGCGAGCAGTTTCATGGCCGGCAGCAGCCACGGGCCGAAACAGATTTTTTTTGGCTCGTCGCCGGGTTTTGCGCCACGGCTCCAGGGCAGGGTGATGTGGAAGTTGAGGTGGTAGTCGCCCTCGAAGCTGGCGGTCAGCATTTGCTGGAATTGCGGATCGGCGAACAGCCGCGCCACTTCGAATTCATCCTTGTAGGCCAGCAGCTTGAAGTAGTTACGTGCCACGGCATCCGCCAGCGCCGTGTTGCCAGCGCCGACTTTTTCCTCAAGCTCGCGCACCCGTTCCACCAGATCCACGTAGCGTCGGGCGTAGGCGGCATCCTGGTAGGCCGTCAGGTAGTCGCGGCGGCGTTCGATCATTTCGTCGAGGTTGGTCGAGATACGCTGTCCCGGCGCGACCGGTTCGCCGGCGACAACCAGCGCTTCGACCGCCGCTGGGTCGAGGGCGGCACGCCGGCCCCAGGAAAAGGCGCGGCGATTTTCATCGGCGGCGGCGCCGTTGAGCTCGATGGCGCGCAACAACGCTGCCAATGAGAGCGGAATCAGGCCATGCTGGAAGGCGTAGCCGAGCATGAAGATGTTGGTGGCGATCGAATGCCCCATCAGGCGCGTGGCGAGCCGGCTGGCGTCGATGAAGGTGGCCGCACCGGCGCCGACGGCATCGACGATCGAGGTTTCCATGGCGTCTTGCGGAAACGCCCGGTCGGGATTGCGGATGAATTCGCCGGTGATGGTCCTGGCGGTATTGACGATCGCCTGGGTGTAGCCGCCAGCCGTCTTGGACAGCGCATCTTCGCTGACCGCGACGACAAGGTCACAGCCGAGCAGAAGCCGCGCCTCGCCGGTGGCAATGCGGACGGAATGGAGCTGGCTCTGCCGATTGGCCAGGCGCACGTGCGACATCACGGCGCCGCCCTTCTGCGCGAGGCCGGTCATGTCCAGCACGGTCGCGCCCTTGCCTTCGAGGTGGGCCGCCATGCCGAGCAGGGCGCCGATGGTGACGACGCCGGTGCCGCCGACGCCGGCGATGAGTATGCCGTAGGGATTACTCAGGTTCGGCGGCGCGGGTTCGGGCAGGTCGGCGAAGTCGCCTGCAGTCGTCTGCAGGGCCTCGCCGCGGCGCATCGATCCGCCATGCACCGTGACGATGCTCGGGCAGAAACCGCTGACGCAGGAATAGTCCTTGTTGCAGGAGTGCTGGTCGATGGCGCGCTTGGTGCCGAATTCGGTCGCTACCGGGATCACGGCCAGGCAATTGGACTTGACGCTGCAGTCGCCGCAGCCCTCGCAGACCGCCTGGTTGATGAAGACGCGCACGGCGGGATCGGCGAAGCTGCCGCGCTTGCGGCGGCGGCGCTTTTCCGCGGCGCAGGTCTGGTCGTAGATCAGCGCGGTGACGCCCGGGGTTTCGCGCAGTTCGCGCTGCGTGGCGTCGAGTTCGTCACGGTGGCGAATTTCGACGCCGGGCGCGAAGTCGATGATGCCCTTGTATTTTTCCGGCTCGTCGGACATCACGATGATGCGTTTGACGTCTTCCGCGGCAAGCTGGCGCGTCAGTTGCGGCACCGTCAGCGTGCCGTCCAGCGGCTGGCCGCCGGTCATGGCCACGGCGTCGTTGAACAGCAGCTTGTAAGTGATGTTCACCTTTGCCGCGACGGCGGCGCGAATTGCCAGGATTCCGGAATGGAAGTAGGTACCGTCGCCCATGTTGGCGAAGATGTGCTGCGTCCCGCTGTGACCGGAAACGCCCAGCCATGCCGCGCCTTCGCCGCCCATGTGGGAAATGGTCAGCGTGTTGCGGCCCATCATCACGGCCATCAGGTGGCAGCCGACGCCGCCCAGCGCGCAACTGCCCTCCGGCACCTGGGTCGACCGGTTGTGCGGGCAGCCCGGGCAGAACCAGGGCGTGCGCATCATCGTCACCCGGGGCCTGGCGAGGGCGCCGGCCTTGGTGTCGAGGAAGGCGATGTAGTCGCGAATGCGCTGCGAGTCGTGGAAGCGGCCGATGCGCGAGGCAATCGCACGGGCGACCAGGGCCGGCGTCAGCTCGGCGGTCGGCGCCAGCAGCCAGCGGCTGACCGGCACCGGCCATTCGCCGCTTTCGTCGTATTTGCCGACGATGCGCGGGCGTACCTCGCGGCCTTTTTCATCCGTCCAGTTGTAGAGCATTTCCTTCAACTGGTATTCGATGATCTGGCGCTTTTCTTCGACCACCAGGATTTCTTCCAGGCCCTCGGCGAAATGACGCACCGAATCCGCTTCCAGCGGCCAGGGCATGCCGACCTTGAACAGGCGCAGGCCGATCTCGGCTGCATAGTTCTCATCGATGCCGAGATCGTCCAGGGCCTGGCGTACGTCGAGGTAGGCTTTGCCGCAGGCGATGATACCGAGGCGCGGTCGCGGACTGTCGAAGATGATCCGGTTCAGCTTGTTGGCGCGGGCGTAGGCGATTGCGGCGTAGACCTTGAATTCCTGCAGGCGGTGTTCCTGCGCCAGTTGCGGATCGGGCCAGCGCAGGTGCACGCCGTCCGGCGGCAGGCGGAAATTCTCGGGGATCACGATCTGCATGCGTTCCGGGTCGACGTCCACGATGGCGGAGCTTTCGGCGGTGTCCGAGGTCAGCTTGAGCGCCACCCAGCAGCCGGAGAAGCGCGACATGGCCCAGCCGTGCAGGCCGAAGTCGAGGTATTCCTGCAGGTCGGCCGGGGCCAGCACCGGGATGCCGCAGGCCGAAAACATGTGCTCGCTCTGATGGGCCACGGCGGAAGAACGCGCGGCGGGGTCGTCGCCGGCGACCAGCAGCACGCCGCCGTGCTTTGCGCTGCCGGCATGATTGGCATGCTTGAATACGTCGCCGCAGCGGTCGACGCCCGGCCCCTTGCCGTACCACATGGAGAAGATGCCGTCGAACTTCGGCTGCGGAAACAGGTGCAGTTGCTGCGTGCCCCAGATCGCGGTGGCGGCAATGTCCTCGTTGAGTCCCGGCTGGAAGGTGATGTCGTGCTGCTCGAGGAAGGCGCCGGCGGCGTGCAGCGCGGTGTCGAGGCCGCCGAGCGGCGAGCCGCGGTAACCGGAAATGTAGCCGGCGGTATGCAGGCCGGCGCTGCGGTCCCGCGCGTGCTGCAGCATGGGCAGGCGGGCGAGGGCCTGCATGCCGGTGAGGAAGACGCGGCCGTGTTCGAGCCGGTACTTGTCCTCCAGTGAAACATTTGCGAGATTCATCGTATCCCTCCGTGCCGGGGCGCGCCGGGGCATGCGCCGGTTTTATCGTTGTCCGCAAGGGGCGAGCGGGTCGCCGTTGGCTGGTGCCTGCGGGTCAAGCTGGACATCGGGAACTGTGGGTCGTGGTGCACCACCAGGTCCGATGAAGGGTCGATATCGTGTGCGACAGCGTCATTATTTGACGAACTGCGTCAGGTAGAGCGTGATACCCGGAAAGGCGACCAGGATACCCAGCCGGATGATGTCGGCGGCGATGAAGGGCATTACGCCGCGGAACACGGTCCTGGTCGGCACATCCGGCAGCACGCTGCGCAGGACGAAAACATTGAGCCCGACCGGCGGCGTGATCATGCTGATTTCGGTGACGACGACGACGATGATGCCGAACCAGATCAGGTCATAGCCGAGGTGGGCGACCAGCGGATAGAACATCGGCACCGTGAGCAGGATCATCGACATGCTTTCAAGCACGCAGCCGAGGATGACGTAGATCACCAGGATGGCGATGATGACCAGCATCGGCGTCTCGCGGAACTGCTCGGCGTAGGCCGTCAGTGCGGCCGGCATGCCGCTCATGTTGATGAAGTTGGCGAAGATCAGCGCGCCGATCAGGATGGTGAAGATCATGCCGGTGGTGATGGCACTTTCCATCAGGATGATGCGCAGTTCGCGCCAGTTCCAGCCCTTGCGCGCCACCAGGAACACCAGTCCGCCGCCGGCACCGATGCCGGCCGCTTCGGTCGGCGTGAAGACACCGCCGTAGATGCCGCCGATGACGATCAGGAACAGGATCAGTACACTCCACACCTCGCCCAGCGCGGCCAGGCGTTCGCCCCAGGGCATGCGCTCACCGGGCGGGCCGGCCTTGGGGTCCATGCGCACGGTGACCGACACCGCGGCCAGGTAGCAGGCGACGGCGACCAGGCCGGGCAGGATGCCGGCGATGAACAGCTTGCCGATGTTCTGCTCGGCGATGATGCCGTAGACCACCATCACCACGCTGGGCGGGATGAGGATGCCCAGCGTGCCGCCGGCGGCGATCGATCCGGCGGCCAGCGCGTCGGAATAGCCGTACTTGCGCATCGATGGCATCGCCACCTTGGACATGGTGGCCGCCGTGGCCAGGCTCGATCCGCAGATGGCGCCGAAGCCGCCGCAGGCGAGGATGGTGGCCATGGCCAGGCCGCCGCGGCGGTGGCCGAGGAAGGCGTACGAGGCCCTGTAAAGCTCATGCGACAGGCCGGCGCGCGTCACCAGGTTGCCCATCAGGATGAACAGCGGCACGATCGAGAGCGTATAGGACATGCCCGTCTCGAAGGCCACCGAGCCGACCATGGAAAAGGCGGCGTGGAGGTTAACCAGGTGGGCGAAGCCGAGAAAGCCGACCAGGGCCATGGAAAAGGCGATGGGCAGACGCAGGAAAGTCAAGCCCAGCATGACGGCAAAGGCGATAAGTGCTACTTGCATGTTGTTTACCTAAACTTCACCGCCGCCGCCGGCGGTTTCCTTGTGCCGGATCAGCAACAGGAGAATGATCGATGTGACGGCCGCCAACATGCTCATGAAATACACCAGGGGCCAGACGGAAATCTGCAACACGGCGGTGAAGTCGCCCTGCTGCATCATCTGGCCGCCCTTGATCCACAGGCGCCAGGAAATCACGGCAAGGCAGAGACCGCCGGCGAGCTGGACCAGGACATGCAGGGCGGGCTTGACGAACTTCGGGATGAAGGGCTCAAAGAGGTCGATCGTCACTTGCTGCTGGCGCAGGGTAACCAGCGGCAGCGAAGTAAAAATCAACGCCCCCATCAACAGTTCGGAAACTTCCAGGGCGCCCGGCACCGGCATGCTGAAAACATAGCGGCCGGCGACGTCGACGCAGGTCAGCAGCATGATGGCCGCCAGGATCAGGGCGCTGGCGCCTCCCAGCAGCAGCTCGAAGGGCTTTTCCCAGCGGCCCAGGATCGGGCCGCCGGGGTTCGTTGAAGGCCCCGACACTGCTTACTTCTTGGACAACTTCTGAATCTCGGCGCGGATCTCGGCCATCACCGCCGCGCCGTCGATGCCCTTGGCCTTGGCTTCGTCGTACCAGGCCTTCTCCAGCGGGTCGGTCTTGGCGCGGATTTCGGTCACCAGGGCCGGGCTGGCGTTGCGGATATCGACCTTGGCGGCATTCATCTCCGCCATGCCTTTGGTATCTTCGCCATCCCAGGCCTTGCCGGCCAGCCGCGCGAAGTTCTCGCCGGAGACCTTCATGATGGCGTCCTGGTCAGCCTTGGGCAGACCCTTGAACTTGGCCTCGTTCATCCACAGGCCGAAACTGACGTTGTAGAGGCCGCCGGGCACCACCGTCATGTGCTTGATCAGCGGCGTCAGTTTGAAGGCCGGCACAGAATCCTTGGGGAAGAAAATGCCGTCGGCGATGCCGCTCTTGAGGATCTCGAAGGTTTCCGATGCGGGCTTCAGCAGCGGCGAGGCGCCCACCGCCTTGGTGACGTCCACCACCAGGCCGCCGCCGACGCGGATCTTCTGGTTGGAGAGGTCGGCCAGGGTGTTAACCGCCTTGTTGGTCATGTAGATCTGGCCGGGACCGTGCGTCATCAGGCCGAGCATGACGACGCCCTTGTGTTCGTCGAGCTTGGCCATGTGCTTGTTGTAGGCACGCCAGTAGGCCACCGAGATGGCCTCGGCGGAGTCGCCGAGGAAGGGGAACTCGGCCATCTTGGTCATCGGGAAGCGCCCCGGCGTGTAGCCGTGCACCGAGAGCGAGACGTCGGCAAGGCCGTCGCGGACGGCGTCGAAGGTACCCGGCGGGCTGGCGACGGCTTTCGGCAGCAGGTTGAACTTGACGCGACCCTGGGTGGCCTCCTCGACCTGCTTGGCCCAGACCATCATCATGTCCTTGGTAATGGTGTGGCTGGGCGGTAGCCAGGACGACATGGTCAGGGTGGTTTGTGCCTGCGCGGGCGTCCATATCAGAGTTGCGGCCAGCAGGGATGCGGCGAGAGTTGCGATCTTCTTCATTTGTTTCCTCCTTGGATGTAGCGGACTATGGTTTGACTGTCACGTTGTTGTTGTCCTGCAAGCTGCAGATTGTGTGCTTCATGAGACGTCTGTCAAGCGGATGGTTTCTGTTGTCCATGTTGGGATCTGAGGCGCGGACTCATGTCGCCGTTCCCAAAGCGACAATTCCCTCGCTTTCCAGCCGTCGGATGGCATCTTCCGCATAGCCGGCTTCCGCCAATACGGTGGCCGTATGCTCGCCATACTTCGGCGGGAAAGCAAGTTCGCGCCGGCTGGCTTCGAGTTCGACGGCGAGGGGTTGCATGCGTATCGGCCGTCCGTCCGGTGCCTTGGTGATTGTCAGGTGGTTTTTCACGGCAGGCATCTCGCGTACCGCCGGGATGTCGTGGATCGGCGCATGCGGAATCGTGGCCTTGCGGAACTCGGCGGCAATGTCGGCGGTGGCGATACGGCGCGTCACCGCTGCCATGTCGCGGTGGATGGCTTCGCGCTCGTGCACGCGGCCCTCGTTGGTGGCGCGCACGGCATTGGCAACGGGCGCGAAATACGGAATCTCGGTCAGGCGCCGCCATTGCACATCGCTGCCGATGGCCATGTAGATGAAGCCGTCGGCGGTCGGGTAGACGTTGGTCGGGATGAACTTGCGATGCTCGTTGCCGCAGCGGGTGACCTCGGACGGATCGCAGTCGAAGTCGAGCAGGGGCAGGGTGGTGATCAGCCAGGACGCCGCGGCCTGCAGCATCGAGACGTCGATGCGGCTGCCCTTGCCGGTTTCGGCGCGTTCGAGCAGCGCCATCATCACGCCGGCATAGACCTCGTCGCCGGCCTTGAGGTCGATCAGCGGCACGCCGGACAAGGTCGGCGGGCCGTCGGCCGGGCCGGTCAGTTCCATGTAGCCGGCCATGGCCTGGATCACCGGGTCGTAGCCGGGCGCATCGGGATATTCCGGGCCCATGGCCGAGATGCCGGCCCAGATCAGGTCCGGCTTCACGGCGGCGAGGCTTTCGTAGTCGATGCCGAGCTGTTTGTAGCGCTTGGGCACGGTGTTGCAGCAGAAGACATCGACGTCGAGGTCCACGATCAGTTTGCGCAGGATTTCCTGGCCCTTGGGGTCCTTCAGGTTGAGGGCGATGGCTTCCTTGCCGACGTTGGGTGCGATGAAATAGCTGCGCCGGTCATCGTCGGCGACGCGGCCGCCGATATAGCGGTTCGGATCGCCCGGCAGGCCCTCGCCGCTTGGCGTCGACTCGATGCGGATCACGCGCCAGCCGAGCTGGGCGAAGCGTAGCGTGGCGTAGGGCAGCGACAGCGCCTGCTCCATTGAGAGGACGGTACGGCGTTTCATGCCATTCCCGTCGTGCAATAGTCGGCGCCGGCGACACGGCGGAAAACCTCTCTCAACACGGAGATCACGGAGGCATGGAGATCACGGAGAGAGGCAAGAGAGAAAAGCTTTTCTCTGTGCCCTCCGTGTCTCCGTGTTCTCTGTGTCGAGAGCGGCTGGCTTTGCGCCTGTTGCATCATTCCGCTCTCCACGGCTTCCAGTAGAGCTTCGGTGTCTGGCCGTGGAGGGCACGGTAGACTTTTTCCGGGGTGAAGGGCAGTTCGAACATCCGGGTGCCGGTGGCGTTGGCGATGGCGTTGGCGGCCGCTGCCGCCATGCAGATCGCCGGCGCTTCGCCGACGCCCTTGGCGCCCTGCGGGCCTTCGCCGTCCATGGATTCGATGAAGGCGATGTCCATCTCGGGAATCTCGGGCGCGGTGACCAGCTTGTAGTCGCGGAAGTTGGGGTTCTTCATGACACCGTTTTCGATCATCAGGTCCTCGGTGAAGGCATAGCCCTGGCCCATGACGATGCCGCCTTCGATCTGGCCCTCGATGCCGAGCCGGTTCAGCACGCGGCCGACGTCGTGGGCGCCGGTGACCTTGACCAGCTTGATGAAGCCGGTGTCGGTGTCGACTTCGATTTCGACGACCTGGGCGCCCCAGGCGTAGGCGGCCGAGACGTCGCCCTTGAAGCCCTTGTCCTGGTGCACGCTGGGCGGCTCGTAGTAGAAGGTGGTCATCACCAGTTCGGCCTTGTCCTGGAAATGCAGGTTGCGCAGCAGCTTGGACAGCTCGACTACAACTTCACCACTGGCGGCCTTGATGACGAAACCGCCGCGCAGGTCGAGATCGCTTTCGACGGCATCGTATTTCTTCGCGGCCACGGCGAGGATCTTGGATTTGGCCTTCTTCGCCGCGCCGATCGCCGAGTTGCCGGCGATGAAGGTGGTGCGGCTGGCATGCACGCCGACGTCCCAGGGCGTGATCGCGGTGTCGTTGTTGACCACCGTGATGGCCGAAATCGGCAGGCCGAGTTCCTCGCAGACCAGTTGCGAGAGCACGGTCTCCGAACCCTGGCCGATTTCCGAGGCGCCGGTGATCAGCGTGACGTTGGCGAAGTCGTCCATCTTGAGGATGGTGCCGCAGCCGTCCGAGGGATAGATCTTGGCGCCGCCGCCGACGTGCAGCATCGAAGCCATGCCGATGCCGCGCTTGATGCTGCCGGGCTTCTTCTGGTTGGCGGCGTTTTCCTTGAACTTGCGCGAGAAGTCGCTGCGGCTGGCGGCTGTCGTGATGCAGTCCTTGAAGCCGCAGCTCTTGAAGCTCATGCCCTGGCCGGTGACTTCGCCGACGTCCTGGGCATTCTTCATGCGGAATTCCAGCGGGTCCATGCCGATCGCCGCGGCCAGCATGTCCATGTGCTGCTCGATGGCGAAGGTGGCCTGCAGGTTTCCGTAGCCGCGGAAGGACCCGGCGTAGGGGTTGTTGGTATACACCGCCGCCGTGTGGTAATCGCAGTGCGGCACGCGGTAGAGCGAGGAGAAGGTCTGCATCATGACGAAGGGCGTGGTCGCGCCCCAGGAGGTGTAGGCGCCGTTGTCATGCAGCGTGTGCACCTGGCGGAAGGTCAGTGTGCCGTCCTTCTTGCAGCCGCTGCGCAAGGTCAGCAGCACCGGCTGGCGCGTCGGCGAGGCGAGGAATTCCTCCTCGCGGGTGAACAGCATTTTCACCGGCCGTTTCGCGGCGCGGGCGAGGTAAAGGCAGATCACTTCGAAGGGATAGATATCGAGCTTGGAGCCGAAGCCGCCGCCGATGGGCGGCTGGATGATGCGGATGCGCGCCGGGTCCATGTTCAGGTAGTCGGCGAACTCGCGCTTGTGCAGGAAGGGCACCTGGGTGTTCGAGTACATCAGCAGGTTTCCCGAGGCATCGAACTCGGCGATCATGCCGGAGACGCCCATGCAGCAGTGGGTGACGTAGTGCAGCTTGAAGGTGTCCTCGATCACCACGTCGGATTCGGCCTCGCCCTGCACCACGTCGCCGTGGGCGTAATCGAAGCGCATCGCGATGTTGTCCGGCTTGCCCTTGTGGGCGATCGACGTGCCCTGCTTGAGGTGCATGTGGGTGCCGTCGGCGCCGTGCGGCTCGGGGTGGATCAGGATCGCATCGGGCTTGATCGCATCCTCGGGATTGCCGATTACCGGCAGGTCCTCGTACTCGACCTTGATCAGCTTCAGCGCCGCTTCGGCGATTTCCTCGGATTCGGCGGCGACGGCGGCGATCTCGTCGCGCTCGCTGCGCACACGGCCGACCTTGAGCGGAAAATGGTCCCTGGCGACGCCGATCGGCCGCTGATCGGGGATGTCGGCGGCGGTGATCACCACGTGCACGCCGGGCAGGGCGCGTGCCGCCGAAACGTCGATCGACTTGATCAGTGCATGGATGCGGGCCGAACGCAGGATCTTGCCGTGCAACTGCCCCGACAGGTTGATGTCGTGGATGTAGCGTGTCCTGCCGCTGGCCTTTTCCGGCGCATCCATTTTCGGGATGCGCTTGCCGATCAGCGAGTCGGGTTCGATGACCCGAATTTTCTTTTCTGCGACTGTCATGCGGTGCTCCTCTATTTCGCCGCGCCGCAGGCGACCACGGCGTCGACGATCTTCTTGTAGCCGGTGCAGCGGCACAGGTTGCCTTCGAGGCCGCGCTTGACGCAGCCCTCGTCCGGATGTTCGTGCTTGTGCAGCAGGTGGTCGGCCTGCATCATCATGCCCGGGGTGCAAAATCCGCACTGCACCGCGCCGTGCTCGACCATGGCATCGCGCAGGGCCTCCCCGCGCGGCTGGCCGGTGAGCCCCTCGACGGTGGTGACCGTGCGGCCGTCGCAATCGACGGCGAACATCAGGCAGGAATTCAGCGAGACGCCGTCGACCTGGATGGTGCAGGCGCCGCACTCGCCTTCGCCGCAGCCGTACTTGGTTCCGGTCAGGCCGATCACCTCGCGCAGCATGTCCAGCGCGTTCATGGTGATGTCTACCGTCGCGTGTCGCCTGACGCCGTTCAGGGTGAATTCGATTTCGTGCTTAAGCGCTGACATTTTCGAGAATCCTTCTGGTCATGTTGTGGATCATTTCCTTGCGGTACCAGGCCGTGGCGCGGACGTCGTCGATCGGCGTCACCTCGTCGCGCGCGGCGATGGCGGCGGCCTCGATGGCGGCGGCATCGAGATGGCGGCCTTCGAGGGCCTCTTCCGTCCGGCTGGCGCGCACCGGGGTGGCGGCCACGGCGCCGAAGGCGACGCGCACCCTGGAAAGCACACCGTCCTTGAGGGTGCCGGCGACACCGATCGAGATGGTCGAGATGTCCAGCGCCGGACGGGTGCCGTGTTTGTAGAAGCGCGAAACATGGTCGGCGCCGGGAACGGGAATGCGCACGCCGGTGACCAGTTCGCAGAGCGACTTGCGCGTCTTGCCCGGGCCGG
>JBIKKY010000075.1:0-13029 GCA_044360105.1 Sulfuritalea sp. | reverse complement strand
TGACGCTGATCAAGACCCGCTACGGCGCCAGCCAGGACGTCGATCTGAAGACCGAGCACCTGGCCGAACTGGCCAACGAGTTCCTCGCCATCGTCCAGCGGCATACCGGCAAACCCTTCCCGGAGGATCCCTACCAGCAACTGGAGATCGCCATCGGCGCGGTGTTCCGCTCCTGGAACGGCAAGCGTGCCATCGACTACCGCCGCCAGTTCAAGATCACCAAGGATATGGCAAGCGGCACGGCCGTGAATATCTGCACCATGGTTTTCGGCAACATGGGCAACGACTCGGGAACCGGTGTCGGCTTCACCCGCAATCCGGGCACCGGCGAAAACCTGATCTACGGCGAATACCTGGTGAATGCCCAGGGCGAGGACGTCGTGGCGGGCATTCGCACGCCGAAGGCGATTGCCGAGATGGAACAGGAAATGCCGGAAATCTTCCGGCAACTGCAGGAACTGCACTCGCGGCTCGAAACGCACTATTCGGAAGTGCAGGACTTCGAATTCACCATCGAAAAGGGCACGCTCTACTGCCTGCAAACCCGCAACGGCAAGATGAATGCGCGGGCGATGCTGCGTACCTCGGTGGAAATGCACAGGGACGGCCTGATCAGCCGCGAGAAGGCCCTGATGCGGATCGATCCGATGCTGCTGGAACAAATGCTGGCGCCCCAGCTTGCGGCCGATTTCAAGGGCAAGCCGCTGGCCACAGGCCTGCCGGCGTCCCCCGGCGCCGCCTCGGGCAAGATCGTGTTCGATGCCGACACGGCGGAAGAGCGCGGCCAGAAGGGCGAGCGCATCATCCTGGTGCGCGAGGAAACCAAGCCGGAGGACATCCATGGTTTCTTCCAGGCGCAGGGCATCCTGACCAGTCGCGGCGGCAAGACCTCGCATGCGGCAGTGGTGGCGCGCGGCATGGGCAAACCCTGCGTCTCGGGTTGCGAAGCCATTGTCATCGACGACCATGCGCGGCGTGCCATCATCGGCGAGACCACCTTGCATGAAGGTGACGTGATCACCATCGACGGCAGCACCGGCAATGTCTATGCCGGTGAAGTACCCACGGTCGAAGCGACCTTTTCCGAGGACATGGAAACCCTGCTGGGCTGGGCCGACGAAGTGTCCCGCCTCAGGGTCATGGCCAACGCCGACACGCCCGACGATGCGGCACGCGCGCGGGTTTTCGGCGCCATGGGCATCGGTCTGTGTCGCACCGAGCGCATGTTCAACAGCTCCGATCGCCTGCCCATCGTGCAGGAAATGATCCTCGCCGAGTCGGTCGAGGAAAGGCAGGCGGCACTGGATCGCCTGCTGCCGATCCAGCGTGCCGACTTCAAGGGCATCTTCAAGGCCATGAAGGGCCTGCCGGTGACGGTGCGCCTGCTTGATCCGCCGATGCACGAGTTCCTGCCGACGGCGTCGCAATTGGAACTGGAAATCGCCCATTTGCACCATCTGCGCGATTCGATCAAGGCGCTCGAAGAACTGCCGGAAACACTGAAGCTGCTCAATCCCAAGTTGTATCAGCAGTATTCGGACGGCCTCTCCAGGCTGTCGGCGGCGATGGCAGTCTTCAAGGACTCCCATCTGGAAGAGGATGTGATCCACAAGAAGGAAAAAATCCTCAAGAAAGTCCGCGCGCTGTCCGAGGTCAACCCCATGCTCGGCCACCGCGGCGTGCGCCTCGGCATCACCTATCCCGAGATCTACATGATGCAGATCCAGGGCATTCTCGAAGCCGCGGCCCTGTGTGCGAAAGAGGGCATCGAGGTGCATCCCGAGATCATGGTGCCGCAGGTGGCGACCGTCGAAGAACTGCGGCGCATCCACAGCTATGTGCAGCGTCTGCACAAGGTGGTGGAACTGACCCACGGCATCAAGGTGGACGTCAAGTTCGGCAGCATGCTGGAAGTGGTGCGTGCCTGCCTGCGCGCCGGGCGCATGGCAGAGGATGCCGAGTTCTTCTCCTTCGGCACGAATGACCTGACCCAGGCCACCTTCTCCTTCAGCCGCGAGGACGCCGAGAACAAGTTCCTGCCGGCCTACATCGAAACGGGAATCCTGCAGGATAATCCCTTCGAAGTGCTCGACCAGAAGGGCATCGGCCAATTGATGAAAATGGCTGTCAGCGAGGGACGCAAGACCCGGCCCGACCTGAAGGTGGGTATTTGCGGCGAACATGGCGGCCATCCGGCATCGATCCGCTTTTGCCATGACATCGGGCTTACCTACGTTTCCTGTTCCGGCCCGCGCGTGCCGATCGCCCGTTTGGCGGCCGCGCAGGCACAACTGATGGAGACCGGCGGCGCGGTTACCAAGAACGCCTAGGACGGCGCTCAACGCAAGGACTGGGTTGGCAATGCCATAATCGGGCCCATGGACGATAGCGAATTCATGGGGCTGGCGCTTGATCTCGCGCGTGAGGCGGGGGCCGCCGGCGAAGTGCCGGTGGGCGCGGTGGTGGTCATCGACGGCGAAGTGGTGGGTCGCGGCTGCAACCAGCCGATCGGCCGCCACGATCCGACGGCTCATGCCGAAATCACGGCCTTGCGCGATGCCGCCACCCGGCTTGGCAATTACCGCCTCCCGGGCAGCACCCTGTACGTGACTTTGGAACCCTGCGCCATGTGCGCCGGCGCGATCATGCATGCGCGAGTCGAGCGCGTCGTGTTCGGCGCGCCCGATCCGAAAACCGGGGCGGCCGGCAGCGTGATCGACCTCTTCGCCGAATCCCGCCTCAATCACCACACTTCAGTGACCGGTGGCGTGCTCGCAGACGACTGCGGCAGCCTGCTGTCGGGATTTTTCGCGGCGCGGCGCGGGCGCACCCTGGTGGCGTGATCCAGTCCTCCATGCAAATCCGCATCAGCCTGCCGCAGCAAATCCTCGAACTGCACGACGAACACGGCACGCTGCTGCGCCGCTACAGCGTCTCGACGGCCAAAAATGGAGCCGGCGAACAGAACGGCAGCTTTTGCACGCCGCGCGGCCGGCATGTCGTGCGGGCAAAAGTCGGCGCCGGCGAGACGGCGAATACGGTGTTCGTGCGCCGCCGTCCCACCGGCGAGGTGTGGACGCCGCAACTGGCCGCGGAGTTTCCCGGCCGCGACTGGATCCTGACGCGCATCCTGTGGCTGTCGGGCAAGGAGCCGGGGCGCAACCGTCTGGGCGAGGTCGACACCATGCGCCGCTACATTTATCTGCATGGCTCGCCCGACAGCGTGGCCATGGGCACCCCCGGTTCGATCGGCTGCGTGCGCATGAAGAACAGCGACATCATCGAGTTGTTCGACCTGGTTCCGTTGCGGACACCGGTCGAAATCGTCGAATTCGGCGTCGCGGCCGGATCATGGACGGAACTCGCGGAGCAGGCACGGCAGGTTCGCGAAACGGTTTTCGTAGAAGAGCAAGGAGTGCCGCGGGACATCGAAATGGATGAGCACGACGCCGCCAGTCGTCATGTGATTGCCAGCGACGCCGATGGTGGCGCAATCGGCACCGGGCGTTTGCTGGTGGACGGCCACATCGGCCGCATGGCGGTGCTGGCCGACTGGCGAGGCAAGGGCGTCGGCCGCGCCCTGCTGGAACGCTTGCTGGAAGAGGCGGCCGACCGGAACATGCGGCATCTGGCCTTGCACGCGCAAACCCAGGCCAGCGGTTTCTACCGGCGTTTCGGCTTCGTCGAGGAAGGGCCGGAATTCATGGAAGCCGGCATTCCGCACCGGACCATGGTGCGCTCAGGCTAAACCGGAAGCGCCGCCGCCGGCCGGACTTGGCGCCGGGCAGCCAGGTCTGCTCGTCGAAGCTGGTCCAGCCGTCGCTGCCGACGCACAGCACCGTGGAACTGCGCGTTCCATAATCCGGCGATCTGACGAAGGCCGACGACAGCAGGCGTTCCCAGTCGAGCGGAATCCCGGTCCGCGGCAGGTGCTCATCGGCATGAATGCCATCGTCCTGCAACAGGGAGAACAGCGCCGTATCGTCGGGCAGTCGCTCCAGGGCTTGCGCCAGCGCCGTCTTGCCGGCGCCGACTTTTGGCCACGGCGTGTCCAGCAGATGATTCGATACCCCATAGACGCCAGGTTCCAGCTGTCGCGGTTTGCCGCCCATGTTCGACGACCACCACAGGGTTTCGCCATCGCCTGCCAGCAGGTTGTAGCCGTTGTATCCACTGCCTCGCGCGGCAATGCGCCCGAGATAGTCCTGCGGCCCTTCGCTTCCGGTCAGGAATTCCGCCACCAGCGCGCCGCGCGAAGGAGCGCCGGCGCGGTTCTGCGCCGGGTCACGAAAATTGGTCAGGGCGGCGAAGCGCCCGGCGCGGGTGACGCCCATCCAGGTGCCGCCGGCCTCGCCATCGCACCCCGCCAATACCTGCGGCGCGTTTTGCCAGAAGGCGGCCGGTTGCGTCGCCCGGGCAAAGAACTCGTCGCGATTGGCGGCCACCACCAGCGGGTAGGCCGGGTGCATGCGCCAGGCGACGAGGATCAGGCACATTCCAGGCTGTTCAGCTCAGTTCGTAGGGCAGCGACAGGAATTCGAGTCGTTCTCCGCCCGGGGCGCCGACATGTACTTCACCGCCTTCGACGGCACCGATCTGGACGCAGACCAGGCACTCGAAACCGCCGGCCGGGGAGGGCGCCGCGCTGACAATCGCACCGCAATGCTGGTCGCCGGTTTCCGGAGCATAGACATGGGTGCCGGGCGCCGCAGCGCTCGCCAGCCTGGCACGGTAGGTGCGCCGCTTGACCTTGCCGAGGTACTGCGTGCGGGCGACGATTTCCTGGCCCGGATAGCAGCCCTTGCTGAAACTCACCCCGCCGACCGCGGCCAGTTCCATGTTCAGCATCTGAGGCACGAAAGCTTCCTGGGTGGCCGCCACGACGCGCGGCTGGCCGGCGGCGATTTCCAGCCACTGCCATGCGGCCAGGCCGACCGGCCGGGCCGATACCGCAAGTTGCTGCCAGCTGGAAATGGCCGTGGCCGGATCGAGCGACAGCAGCCAGCGCGTGTCATCCAGCCGGATCGCCTGGCCGCCGTCGATCGCTGCGACAGCGAAGCGCGGCAGCCCGGCGAGGGCGTCGAAAAAAGTCGGCGCCGGCGGGCTTTGCCTACCTGGAAATCCGCTTCGCGGGCAGGTAACGGCGACCGGGGTGGCATAACCGACCAGGGCGCGCTCCGCGGTGGCATCAGTGAGTTTTGCCTTCGAGCGCAGCACGTACATCGACAGTTTTTTCAAAATCATGGGCAGAATGTCGCGCGGCAGCATCAGCAGGAAATCATCGCCTTCGCGCCAGATCAGCAACAGTGCCAGCAGGCGTCCCTTGGCCGTGCAGAAGCCGGCAAAGCGCGCGTCGCCCGGCGTGATGCCATTGATATCGTTGGTCAGCAGGTTGTGCAGAAAAGCGGCGGCATCGACGCCGCTGACGCGGATCAGACCCATATCGGCAAGGGGCGCCGCCACGGCCATGTCGCGTGCTGCGGCGAGTTCGTCGGTGGCTCCGGCGAAACGGCTGCCATCTGCCGCCAGCCCTTGGGCAGCAAGGGAAGAATTCCATTCTTGAGTCATGAAGTGCGTCCGGGTTGATGGTTCGGAAATGCTATTATCGCGGCCAAGGTGCAGATGGCACCGCATCCCCATTTATTCAAGGCATCGTGCGTACATTCAAGTTTGTCCTGCTTGCGGTGATTCTTGCATTTGTCGCCGCGATTGCGGGGGTCAGTTGGTTTACGACGCGACATTTGCCCATGCGCAGCGACCCGACCATGTTCTCGATACCGCCCGGCGCCAGCCTGCGCTCGGCGGCACAGGTGATCGAGTCTGCGGGCATCGATATCCCGGCCTGGCAACTGGAAATTTTGGGGCGCGCCATGGGGCGCTCGGCGAAGATCAAGGCCGGCAGCTACGAGGTGGAGGAAGGTCTGACAGCCCTGGCGCTGCTCGACAAATTGACGCGCGGCGACGTCATGCAGGGCGAACTGGTATTGGTCGAAGGCAAGACCTTCCGCCAGTTGCGTGCCTTGCTGAACGAGCATCCCGACCTCGCCCACGACACGCAGAAGCTGAGCGACGGGAAAATCCTCACACTGCTGGGCGCCAAGGAAACCCATCCGGAAGGGCTGTTCTTCCCGGATACGTATCTGTTCAACAAGGGTAGCAGCGATATTGATGTGTTGCGCCGCGCCTACAAGGCGATGCAACCTAAACTGGCGGCTGCATGGGAGCGGCGCGAAAGCACACTGCCGTTAAAAACGCCCTACGAACTGCTGATCCTGGCCTCGATCGTGGAAAAGGAGACCGGCCTGCCCGCGGACCGGCCGCAAGTTGCCGCCGTTTTCGTCAATCGGCTGCGCCGCGGGATGCTGCTGCAGACCGATCCGACGGTGATTTACGGCCTTGGCGAACGCTTCGACGGCAACCTGCGCAAGATCGACCTGCAGACCGATACGCCGTGGAACACCTATACCCGACCGGGTTTGCCGCCAACGCCGATCGCCATGCCTGGCGTCGCCTCGCTGCAGGCAGTGGCAAAGCCGCCACCGAGCGACATGTTGTACTTCGTCGCGCGCGGCGACGGTTCGAGCGAGTTCTCGACCTCGCTCGACGAGCACAACAGCGCCGTCGCCAAATACCAGAAGCGCTAGCAGAGCATGGCGCGCGGTCGCTTCATCAGTTTCGAGGGCATCGATGGGGCCGGGAAAAGCACCCAGCACGCCTGGATGGTGCAGCACCTGCGCAGTCTGGGGCATGCGGTGGTCGCCACCCGCGAACCCGGGGGAACTCCTCTGGGCGAAAAACTGCGCAGCCTGTTGCTGGCAGAACCCATGCATCTGGAAACCGAGGCCCTGCTGATGTTTGCCTCCCGACGGGAACATATCGCCGAGGTTATAGAACCGGCGCTGACGCGGGGCGACTGGGTCGTCTGCGATCGCTTCGTCGATGCCTCGTTTGCCTATCAGGGAGGAGGGCGCGGGCTCGACTGGAAAAAGCTCGAAAATCTGGCGCACTGGGTCCTGGGCGACCTGCAACCGGATCTGACCCTGATTTTCGATGCCCCGGTCGAAATCGCCCAGCAACGCCTCCATGCCGCTACAGACAATCCGGATCGCTTCGAGCAGGAACAGGCGGCTTTTTTTGAACGAGTACGCTCAGCCTACCTGCGCATTGCACGGGAAAATCCCGAGCGTGTGCGTCTGATCGACGCGACGCAGACCCCGATTTCAATTAATAAAGTACTTGAAACAATAATTGCAACACTCTAATAATAAACATATCGTCTGGAACGAAAACCTGCGAGGACAGTTGCTCGGACAGGGCCTTGCCCGGCTTCCGCACGCCATGCTCCTGGTCGGTCCCGCGGGGATTGGAAAAGCGGCCTTCGCCGAGCAGATCGCAGCGCTTCTGCTCTGCGAATCACTGGGTCCCGACTTGATCGCCTGCGGTGAATGCGATCCATGCCGATGGCTGGCTGCCGGCAATCATCCGGATTTTCGGCGCGTCGCGCCCGATGACGATAGTGAAGCCGATCCGGCAGTGAGTGAAAAAAGCGCCGAAAAGAGCAAAAAGCGCGGCGCCGGCATTATCCGCATCGACCAGATCCGCGAGCTCGAAGGATTCGTTTTCGTCGGTAGTCACCGCAACGGCAACCGTGTCGTAGTGGTAACGGAGGCCGAAGCCATGAATCCAGCGGCCGCCAACGCACTTCTTAAGATACTTGAGGAACCTCCGTCAAGTGTATATTTTATATTAATTTCTACAAGATCAAAATCACTCCTGCCGACCATTCGCAGCCGCTGCCGGGTCATGGCTTTCGGCGCGCCGGATGCCGTTGCCGCCGCTGACTGGCTGGTTGAGGCCGGACTTGAAAAACAGGTCAAGCGTTATCTGGATCTGGCCGGCGGTGCGCCGATGCGCGTGGCGCAGTGGAAGGAGCAGGGGCAACTGGCGCCGATCGATGCCCTGGTGGATTCCCTCCTGACCCCGCCCGCCGACCCCGGCCTGCTTGCCGCCAAGTGGGACGGCCTGCTCAAGGGCGACGGCCTGTTTCGCACGGAGAACCTGGTTGAAGGGGTACAACGCTGGCTGTTCGATCTGGCACAGGAGCGCATGACCGGCGAGCTTCGTTACCACACTGGCTGGCCGCGCCCGAAAGGGGTCGAGAATCTCAACCCAAAGGCCTTGCTGGCGGCCTGGCGTGAGTTAAACCAGTTTCGAAGAAGTGCACGTCATCCATTGAATCAATTGCTTTTTCTAGAAAGTCTTGCGGCCCATTACCTGCGTGCCCTGCGCCCGGTTGCATGATGAACGCGCTCCTGGTTGATTCGCACTGCCATCTTGATTTTCCCGATTTTCAGGGCAGGGAAGACGAACTTCTGGCCGCGATGAAAACCAACGGAGTCGGGTGGGCGCTGATCGCCGGTGTGACGCTGGAACGTTTCCCGGCGGTGCTGGCCCTGACGGACCGCTTCCCTAATCTTTATGCGGCAGTCGGCGTCCATCCGGACACACAGGATGGACAGGAAGCGGATGAAGACACGCTGATTCGCCTTGGCGAACACCCAAAAGTAGTCGCGATCGGTGAAACCGGGCTGGATTACTATCGCCTCGAAGGCGATCTGGAATGGCAGCGCAAGCGGTTTCGCGCCCATATTCGCGCCGCCCGGAAAGCCCGCAAGCCTCTGATTATTCACACTCGCGAGGCGGCGGGCGATACCTTGCGGATTCTCGAAGAGGAAGGGGCGGGCGAGGTCGGCGGCGTATTTCACTGCTTTACCGAGACCATGGCCGTTGCCGAAGCGGCGCTTGCCCTTGGCTTCCACATTTCGTTTTCAGGCATCGTCACGTTCAAGAATGCTCTGCAAATCAAAGAAGTCGCAAGCTTCGTCCCGCTCGACCGGATACTTGTCGAAACCGATGCCCCGTATCTGGCCCCCGTCCCGCATCGCGGCAAACTGAACCATCCCGCCCTGGTGCGCCATGTCGCCGACGAAGTGGCGAAATTGCAAGGCATCAGCCCCGACGCTTTGGCGGAAGCCACCACAAACAACTTTTTCCGCCTTTTCGGAGTAGAAATAAATGCGTAACCTATTGATGGCACTATGTTTACTGATATCGACGGCGGTCGCACAGGCCGGCGCTTATGAAGATATCCTTTCCGCCGCAAATACCGACGATACGTCCACCGTGGTAAACCTTTTGCAACGAGGGATGGACGTAAATACGACCGATCAGTCGGGGACGACCTTGCTGATGATCGCCGCCCGTAACGACAACGTGCCGTTGATCAAATCCCTGCTTGCCAGTCGCGCCAACGTCAATCGACGCAACCGGCAGGGCGACACGGCCTTGCTCCTGGCGGCGCTCAAACCTGCGCCGGAGGCGGCAAAACTGCTGATCGAAAATGGTGCGGATTTAAACCCGGCCGGCTGGACGCCGTTGCATTATTCGATGTTCAGCGGCAGCAAGGAAATGGCCGCAATTCTGATCGCCAAGGGGGCAAACGTCGACGCCTTGGCTCCGAACGGGCAAACGGCATTGATACTGGCGGTAAAACTCGGAAAAATCGAATTAGTACAAACCTTAGTGGAGGCCAAAGCCAACAAGGATCTGGCGGATCCCGATGGTCTGACTGCGCTAGGTCATGCCAAAAAGCTCGACCATTCCGATACCGTCAAATATCTGCAAAAGGTCGGGGCCGCTGGATAGCCTGGAAAACGCTTGTTTCGGGCAATCGCCACGATTCCGTCGAAGCGCATAATTGTCATTATGTAAACTTATTGATTCAACAGGAACGCGAACGTCAAAGATCGAGTTGCAAAGCCGCCAGACGAGCGTAGAGCCCGCCTTGACCGCGCAGATCCTCCGGCGTGCCGGTCTCGACGATGCGCCCGTGCTCCATCACCACGATCCGATCGACCATCTGCACGGTGGCCAGCCGATGGGCGATGATCAAGGTGGTGCGACCCTTCATGGCGGCATTCAAACCCTTTTGAACCAGTATTTCGGATTCGGCGTCGAGCGCGCTGGTCGCTTCGTCGAGAAGGAGCATGGGCGCACCCTTCAGGATCGCCCGCGCGATGGCAATGCGCTGCCGCTGGCCGCCTGACAAGCGCGTGCCGCGTTCGCCGAGAAAGGTCTGATAGCCCTCCGGCAAGCGCTCGATGAACTCCTCGACCAGCGCCGCCCGCGCGGCCTGGATCACTTCTTCGTCGCTGGCCGTGGCCCGGCCGTAGCGTATGTTTTCCATGGCATTGGCGGAAAAGATCACCGGATCCTGCGGCACGATGGCGATACTGCCGCGCAGGTCGTGCAGGCTGAGCTGCCGGATATCCTGCCCGTTGAGGCGGATGCTGCCGGCCGAGACCTCGTAATAGCGCAGCAGCAACTGGAACAGGCTGGTTTTGCCGGCTCCCGAAGGTCCGACCAGGGCGACACTTTCGCCCGGGGCGATTTCCAGGTTGATGTTGTCCAGTGCCCGTATTTGCGGACGCGCCGGATAGCTGAAAACCACGTCCTCGAAGCTGATCCGCGCCTGCGCCGGATGGACCGGCGTCTCGGGCCGCGGGACTTCGCGGATCGCCGGTTCGGCATGCAGCAGTTCCAGCAGCCGTTCCGTCGCCCCAGCGGCGCGCATCACATCGCCCCACACTTCCGCCATGGTGCCGACGCCGCCGGCGACCAGCGCCGCGTAAAGCACGAAGGACGCCAGTTGCCCCCCGGTCAGGATGCCCTCATGGACCTGCCGCGCGCCTATCCACAGGACGAAAATAATGGTGCCCATCACCGCCGTAATGATCAGCACGGTCAGCGCCGAGCGCACCCGGGTACGCCGGATGGCCGTGGCGAAGCTGCTTTCCGTACGCCCCGCGAAGCGCCCTGCTTCCTGTTTTTCCTGCGTAAATGCCTGCACCGTGGGCATCGCGTTGAGGATTTCCCCGGCCAGGGCCGAGGCATCGGCGATCCGGTCCTGCGATTCGCGCGACAGTTTCTTGACCCGGCGGCCGATGGCGATGATGGGCAGGGTCAGCAAGGCCATCAAACCCAGATTCAGCGAGAACAGGTAAAAACTGGTGACGGCCAGCATGACCATGCCGCCGATGAACTGGAACAGGCTGCGCAGGCCCATCGAAATCGAACTGCCGACCACGGTCTGGATCAGCGTCGTGTCGCCGGTCAGGCGCGACAGCACCTCTCCCGTCTGCAGCGTCTCGAAGAATTGCGGTGACTGTCCCAGTACACGCTGATAGACGGCGTTGCGCAAGTCTGCCGTGACCCGTTCGCCGATCCACGACACGATGTAGAAGCGCGCCGATATGGCCAGCGCCCAGAAACTTGCGAGGCCGAACAGGGCCAGGAAATGCCCGTTCAGGCTCAAGCTGCCGAGCAGTCCCCCGCTCGCCCGCTCCCTGTCGCCGAAGCCGAAATCGATCAGGTCGCGAAACGCCAGCGGCACCAGCAGGATGGTCGCGGATCCGACGCAGAGCAGCACGAAAGCCAGCGCGATGCGCGCGCGGTAGGGCCGCAGGAAAGGCAGCAAACCGCGCAAGGGTGACAGCCGACGGGAACTTGCCGGAGCAATTTTCACATTCTGGAACATGCGCGATTATCGTCCGTCCCGGGGCGCCCTGCGACCGGCGCCCGACGGGTTTGGTGCGGGGGCAAGAGCGATCCTGGCCCTGGGCCGCGACGGTTCAGGGCGCGGGATCCGGCCGAAAGCCGAAGCGCAACGCGACATCACCCCGCCGAATGCGCTGCACCGGCATTCCCCACCAGTAAAGATCCGTGTCCCCGGATATCGCCACGAGCAATGCCTCGTCGTCCGCAGGCATGCCGCCCGCGTCGCGGCATGCCTCCAGAAAAAAGGCGAGATCGCGGTCGTCGAGGAGTCCGATGCCGCCGGCTGTATGCAGCAGTATGTTGCCCTCATCGTCGAGGTAGGCTCCAGTCACGCGCCCGGCGAGTGCCCCGGTGTGGGCGGTCAGCGTGCCATCGATTTCGAGGCGAAGCACCAGCGGCGTGTAGTCGAGTGCGACATAAACCGCTTGCGGCCCGTTGCTGAAGATCCAGTTGCCCGCCTCGTCCGGTCCGTAGCGGCTGCTGATGTATGCGGCAAGACCGGGATGGCTGACCGGCTCACCCTTCAAGCGCCAGCGGCCGCGCCGGTCGAGGGAAAGCCAGCCGTGGCAGGCCGGAACATTCGGCCACTTGACGGTGGCGGCGGGATCAGGCGTATCCATGAAGCATCGACCGGACCCGCTCCCGTTTCACCGGTTCAGTCGGTTTCAGTGATGGTGGCCGTGTTCGCCGTGAACGTGGCCATGGGTTATTTCTTCGGCGGTGGCGGCGCGAACGTCGGCAACGGTACAGGAGAAAAGCAGCGCAATACCCGCCAGGGGATGATTGCCGTCCACCACGACCTTGTCATCGGCGATATCGGTAATCGTGAACAAGCCATCCTCGCTCTCGCCGTCTTCGGCGCCGCGCTCGAATTGCATGCCGACTTCGATGTTTTCGGGGAACAGCTGACGCGACTCGATCGCCACCAGTTCGGCGTCATATTCGCCAAAGGCATCCTCCGGTTCCAGCTTTACTTCCAGTTCATCGCCTATCGCCTTGCCCTGGAGTTCCTCCTCGATGCGATCGAAGATGCCGCCGTAACCGCCGTGCAGATAGACCAGCGGGTTGGCCCCTTCGTCGATGGAACTGCCGTCCGTGTCGCGAACGCTGTACTTCAGGGTGACTACGGTATTCCTAGCGATGAGCATGTTGCTTTCCTTTGCCGTTGAGGCCTTTGACCAGTTGATAGACCTCGGCGGCATGCCCTTTCGGTTGCACATCGTAGAGGGCGTGACGAACTATGCCTTCCTTGTCGACGATGAACGTCGAGCGTATTACACAGAGCTTCTTGTGGCCGTCCCGTTCGCGAAACTGGGACACGCCAAACTTGCGACAGACTTCGCCCTCCTCGTCCGACAGCAGGCGCACCGACAGGCCATGCTTGTCGCGGAAATCCGCGTGCGAAAGACAATC
>JBIKKY010000031.1:0-36811 GCA_044360105.1 Sulfuritalea sp. | reverse complement strand
GCCATCAGGCGAATCGTCTCCAGCGTTTGCCGATCCAATGTTCGTCCATCTCTCTTCATGCATTCTGAGATTGTCATAGTCGAGCAAAGTTCAATGTTTGTCGCCATATTTATCGACTAGTGAGTAATAGCCTCCCCGCGAGGGGAGGATGGGGGGGCGGGCCTTCAATTCGCCTTTAACGATTTCATGGCACGGGGTGGTCGTGGCGACCATGCAAGTTAGTGCAGCCTTTGGTAGAGACCGCCGGGCAACTGGGCGACGCGGCCGGCGAGTTCCATGGGCAGGAGCATGGCAAGAAGGTCGGCGGGCGTCAAGCCGCTACGCGCGGAAAGTGTGTCGAGCGCGCAAGGGGCATGACCGAGCAAAGCGAGCACTTGCTCTTCATCATCATTGCCGCCCACCGAACTGTCGATACCCGTGCTGCTGGGAGCAGCGGGTGCTTCCCAGCGCAACTCTTCGAGGATATCCGCGGCCGACTCGACCAGCTTTGCCCCCTGCCGTATCAGTTGGTGGCAGCCGCGCGACAGGGACGAATGGATCGAGCCGGGAATGGCAAATACCTCGCGTCCCGATTCCGCCGCCAGCCGCGCCGTGATCAGCGAGCCGCTGCGCAGGGCCGCTTCGACCACCAGGCAGCCAAACCCTAGGCCGGCGATGATGCGGTTACGGCGCGGAAAGTTGGATGCGAGCGCCGGGGTGCCCAACGGGAATTCGCTGACGACCACGCCCTTTTCGGCAATTTCACGGGCCAGGGCTTCGTTGCGTGCCGGATAGAGGCGGTCGGCACCGGTGCCGATCACGGCGACCGTGCCCGCCGCCGTTGCCAGCGCACCGCGATGGGCGGCTGCATCGATGCCCAGCGCCAGGCCGCTGACGATGCAGAGGCCGGCTTCACCCAGCGCCCGGGCGAAGGCCTCGGCATCGCGCAGGCCCTGGGCCGTGGCGTTACGGCTGCCGACCACGGCAAGCATGGGGCGATTGAGCACTGCGGTATTGCCCTTGGCGTAGAGCAGCAGCGGCGGATCGTCGGAACTGAGCAGGTTTTGCGGGTAGTCCGCATCGGCCAAAGTCAGCAGATGATTGCCGGGCTGGTCCGCCCAGTTCAAGGCCGCATCGATGTCGGCCCGGGACTCGTCGCGCAACAGGCGTTCGGCAAAGGCGGGATCGACGATTGCGGAGAGTTCCGGCAGGCTGGCGTCGAAAATCGCCTGCGGGCTGCCGCAGGCCTTGAGCAATGCGCGCCGGGCCGCGTTGCCGATTTCCGGCGTCAGGGTCAGGCGCAGCCAGGAATCGCTTTCCCCGTGACCGCTCATCTGGTACGGCCTGGATGCGGGGTTATGGACGGGCCGCTGCCGCTGCGGCCGAAATCAAGGCGTACGAACTACGTCGCCGACCACCACCGGGACAGTCGCGCTCATTATCAGGGCGTAGGAGACCCTGTTGAAGACGCGGAAGACAAACATCAGGCCATTATTGGAATCCGGCAGCTGATAGTCGGTACGCGTGTCCTGGTAGCGATTTGTCACCTTCCTGCCCGCCGCATCGATGGCCAGTACGTGTCCGACTTCGATGCCGTCGGCCGCACCGCGATTCAGCGTGACGACGGTTTGCGGACCGCCGAAGTTGACACCACTGTACATCGCCAGCACCTTGCCCATGATCTTCCTTTCCGGCGCGCGCGGGATGTAGCTCGGTACATCCTGGGGCGGCGCCGGCAGCAACTGGTCGTCGCGCTGGATTTCCATTTTCGCGGTGAGCACCAGGAAGCTTGACGGCACGCCGACCTGGGTCAGGCGCGCGGTACCGAGGAACTGCGCCTCGTAACCGAGCGTTTCCTTGGTGTCGGGATCTTTGAGCGGTTTGACCGGCCGGAACACCTGCCACATCTTGGGTTCGCTGCCGGCCTCGGCGGCGGCTTCTGCGACGCCGACCGGACTGGGGACGAAGCGCGCTTCGCCGTGGCGGAATACGCGCAGGAGCCTGTGCGTCGCGGTCACCTCGGTGGCATACACGGTGTCACCGGCACCGGCGACCACGCGGTTGTCCTGCAGGGCGACCACGCGCGGCGCGACATCAAGGAGGCCGTTGTCGTCGATCACCCGCGGCTCGCTGAGGAAGGGCTCGATGTCCTGCGCGGCGATGGAAGGGATGCCCTTGCGCAGCGGATCGACATATTCGCGACGCGGCTCGACGATGGTCTCCAGCTTGAGCCGGGGCTGGTTGCCGCTCTTGTCAAGGGCGATCACCTGGCCGGGATAGATGCGCTGCGGGTTCCTGATTTCCTCGGCGTTGAGCTTCCACAGCTCACCCCAGCGGTAAGGATCCTTGAGGAATTTCGAGGCGATCCCCCACAGCGAGTCGCCGGCCTTGACCACATACCGCTCGGGTGCACCGTCGGCCAGTTGCAGCGGCGCGGTACCCTGGGCAAGCACAAGGGAGCTTGAAATGCTGATGAGCAGCGCAGATATAATGCGACGCATGGCGTGATCTCCTGGCCGAGTGTCTGTTTGGATGGCTAAGTGGCTAAGCGCCTGAGTATCTGCCCGATTCTGCCCGACAATTCCCCCTGCATCAATTCTTTCAAGAGCGGTTTCATGGCCCTATTGCAGATTTTGCGCTATCCCGATCCACGCCTGCACAAGAAGGCAGCCCCCGTCCTGCAGGTCGACGCGAAGATCCGCCAGCTTGCCGCCGACATGGCCGAGACCATGTATGCCGCCCCCGGCATCGGTCTGGCCGCGTCCCAGGTCGACCGGCATGTGCGGCTGATCGTGATCGATGTTTCCGAAGACAAGTCGCACTTGCAGACCTTCATCAACCCGGAACTGCTGGAGAAATCCGGCGAATGCGAGGGCGAGGAAGGCTGCCTTTCGGTGCCCGGCATTTACGACACGGTCAAACGTGCCAGCCACGTCCGGGTGCGTGCGCTGGGGCTTGACGGCCAAGCCTTCGAAATGGAGGCCGACGATCTGCTCGCCGTCTGCATCCAGCACGAAATGGATCACCTCGAAGGCAAGGTCTTCGTCGAATACCTGTCGCGCCTGAAGCAGACGCGGATCAAGAGCAAGCTGCAGAAACAGGCGCGCGAAACTTTTTGACGTGAAACGTCAAAACGTCCGTGAAACATTCATGGCCTCGAACCTCCCGGCGAAAGCCGGAATCCAGTGGGCCACCGTTCTGGACACCTGCGTTCGCCGGTGTAACGAATTTCATCATTAGGGATGGCGCCTGCTGCCGTGATCGTTAAACCTGGAAACCGCAATTGCAACCGCTTTCAACACAGAGCCACAGAGGGCACGGAGAAAAAGCCTTGGCTCACCCGATTGGAGAGTCCTCAACGCAATCTAACTCTCTGTGTTCTCTGTGCTTTTCTCCGTGTTCTCTGTGTCAAATGAGGTTTTGGGTTAAATGAAAATAATCTTCGCCGGTACGCCTGAGTTCGCCGCGACGGCACTGCAAGCCCTGCTGGCGGCCGGACACGAGGTGGTGCTGGTGCTGACCCAGCCCGACCGTCCCGCCGGACGCGGCATGGTCCTGCAGGCCTCCGCCGTGAAGAAACTGGCGTTGGCCAACGGCATCTCCGTGTCCCAGCCCGAGCGCCTCAAGGACCCGGCGACGCACGAGCCGATCCGCGCCGCCTGCACCGGAGGCGGCGCCGAGCTGATGGTGGTGGCCGCCTATGGCCTGATCCTGCCGCAAGCCGTGCTCGACCTGCCGCGCCGCGGCTGCATCAACATCCATGCTTCGCTGTTGCCGCGCTGGCGCGGCGCGGCCCCGATCCACCGCGCCATCGAGGCCGGCGACGCGCAAACCGGCGTCACCATCATGCAGGTGGAAGCCGGACTCGACAGCGGCCCCATGCTGCTCGCCGAGGCCATCGACATCGGCGCGGCCGACAGCACGGGCAGCCTCCACGACCGCCTCGCGGCGCTGGGAGCCAAACTCGTGGTCGAAGCGCTGGCCCGCTTCGACGAACTGGTTCCCGTCGTACAACCGGAAGCCGGGGTGACCTATGCCAGCAAGATCGACAAGGCCGAGGCCCGGCTCGACTGGAGCCAGCCGGCCGCCGTTCTGGCGCGCAAGCTGCGCGCCTTCGATCCCTTCCCCGGCGCGGTGGCGACGCTCGCCGGCGCGGAGGTCAAGGTTTGGCGGGGAGAAGCGGTCGCCGGCGGCGGCCGGCCCGGCCAGGTGCTGGCGGCCGACCCGACGGGCATCGTCGTCGCCTGCGGCGAAGGGGCGTTGCGCCTGACCGAGCTGCAAAAGCCCGGCGGTCGCCGTGTCGCCGCCGCCGACTTTTTGCACGGCAGCGCGCTGCGGCCGGAGTGACAAGCAAGGCCTTGCACTGGCTCGAAGCAAGAGGCATATACCTTGATCTATTTTATCGCCTGGCATAGACTATGATATCTATCAGTGCAAGGGAGTACGGCCATGAGCCAGGTAGCCAAACTCTTCACCAACGGTCGTAGCCAGGCGGTCCGCCTGCCGGCGGCCTATCGCTTCGATACCAAGGAAGTTTTCATCCGCCAGGACACGGAAACTGGCGACGTGATCTTGTCGCGCAAGCCGGCGACTTGGGATGGCTTCTTCTCTGTAGTCGAGAGCGCCAACGTGCCGGCCGATTTCCTGAATGACAATGAGCGCAAGCAGGGAACGCAGGAGCGCGATCCTTTTAAGGAATGGACCGAATGAAGCGGTACATGCTCGACACCAACACGGTGAGCTACCTGATCAGGGCGCATCCGGCGGTCGCTCGGCACGTTGTGGCTGCGCCGATGGCCTCCCTTTGCATCTCGGCCATCACCGACGGCGAGTTGCTGTTTGGTCTAGCGAAACGCCCGGAAGCAAAGCGGCTCCATCTTGCCGTGCACGAGCTGCTGCGCCGCGTCGATGTTCTGCCATGGGACATTGCCGCTGCCGAGTGTTACGGGACTGTGCGAGCCGACATGGAGCGCAGAGGCCGGATACTTGCGCCGCTTGACTTGTTGATCGCCGCGCACGCGCTGAACACCGGCGCGGTGCTGGTGACCAACGACCGGGCCTTCGGTCAGGTTACTGATTTAAAGCTTGAAGACTGGACGGATTGACCGGCGGAAATGGAGATGGCGGCGGCCGCGGCAATGGGCGGGCAACACCGGAAAGTCGGCACTGGCGGGACGGCGAGCGGAATGATATCGGCGCCGCCATGACCGATTCTTCCCCCTGTTCCGCGCCGCTGGCCGAAGCACTGATTGGCGCGGCGCAGTTGATCGCCGCCGTGTTTGCCGGCCGCAATTTCGATGTCGCCCTGGCCCGCGCCGCACTTCCGGCACCGCTGCGCGCGGCGACCATGGATCTCGCCTATCCGACGCTGCGCGCCCATGGCCGCGGCGACTTTCTGCTCGGCTTGTTGCTCGAGCGACCCGTCAAGGATGCAACGGCGCGCAGCTTGCTGCTGCTGGCGCTGACGCGCCTCGAAGCACGGCCGGGCGAGGCCCACACCACGGTGGACCAGGCGGTAACGGCGGCGGCACGCCTGGCGCGGGGACAGTTCAAGGGCCTGGTCAATGGCGTCTTGCGCAATTTCCTGCGCCGGCGCGAAGAGCTGCTGGGGCTGGCGGACGCCGACCCGGTGGCGCGCTGGCAGCATCCGGCGTGGTGGATCGCGCGCCTGCAGCAGGACCATCCGGCGCACTGGGAGTCCATCCTTGCCGCCGGCAACAGCCATCCGCCGTTGTGCCTGCGAGTCAATCGTCGCCGTGTCGCCGGCGCCGACTATTTGGAACAGCTTGCCGCCGCCGGCATCGCGGCGCGCGCGCTGGACGACGCGGCGATCCTGATCGACAAGCCGCTGCCGGTGGACCGCATCCCGGGCTTTGCCGCGGGCTTCTGCTCGGTGCAGGACTGGGGCGCGCAGGCCGCGGCCGGCCTGCTCGACGCGCAAGACGGCATGCGCGTGCTGGACGCCTGCGCCGCGCCCGGCGGCAAGGCGGCGCACTTGCTGGAAAGCGCGGCGATCGAACTGACCGCGCTCGATGCCGACGCCGCGCGCGCGGCGCGCATCACCGGCAACCTGAAGCGCCTCGGGCTCGCGGCCACGGTGAAAGTCGCCGATGCGCGCGATGTCGGCGCCTGGTGGGACGGCCGCCACTACGACCGCATACTGGCCGACGTGCCCTGCTCGGCCTCCGGCGTGGTGCGCCGCCATCCCGATGCGAAATGGCTGCGGCGCGAATCGGACATTGCGGCTTTCGCAACAACACAAGCGGCCATTGTCGATGCCTTGTGGCGCACTCTCGCCCCCGGTGGCAAAATGGTTTATGCCACCTGCTCGGTATTCGCGCAGGAGAATGGCGCCCAGGTGGAAGCCTTCGTTGGCCGCCATGCCGATGCCCGGCATCTGCCGACCTTATGTGTCAAACCCGCTGCCGACGCACAACCGCAACTCTTGCCCGATGCCGAACATGACGGCTTTTATTACGCGCTGCTGCAAAAGGCTTGAAGCCGGGCTGCTGCTCCTGCTGCTGCTCGCGGCGACCTGCGCCCAGGCCGGCAGCATCGAGCCGCAGCGCGCCGCCCTGACGCCCGGCGAAGACGGCTACACGCTGTCGGCGGAATTCAAGGTGGATCTCGGCAACCGCCTGGAAGACGCCGTAGCGCGCGGCGTGCCGCTCTACTTCAACCTCGAATTCGTGCTCGAACGCAGCCGCAAGTACTGGGTCAACGAACACATCACGACCCGCAGCCTGAGCTACCGCCTGGCCTACAGCAGCCTGACGCGGCAATATCGCCTGACCACCGGCAACCTGCACCAGAATTTCGGCAGCCTGGCGGAGGCGATGCGCGTGGTCGGCCGCATCGCGGCCCTGCCGGTGCTGGACAAGGATGCGCTCAAGGTCGGCGAGTCCTACGAAGCGGCGGTGCGTCTGTCGCTCGACCGCAGCCAGCTACCCAAACCCTTCCAGGTCGATGCCATCATGGATCGCGACCTGCAGGTGGAAGCCAAAGTGCTGCGCTGGCAATTCGTCGCTCCGGTGGTGGCGCCGTGAGCGCTCCCCGCCGGGCCGCCCCAAGGGGGGCGCAGCCAACATACGGAGCCGCGCAGCGGCGAACCACCGTCACCCCCTGCCTTGGGGCGAAGGCAGGGTTTCGCGGAGCACTGCTCCGCGCTGCCGCAGCCGGCCGGCCATGCAGGGCCCGCCGTGGGATCGGGGCCGGGGGGATGGTCGTATGAGGGTCGCGCTGGCGGTCATCGCCGCGCTTGGTGCAATACTGCTGTTCCTGCTCGCCTCGGCGTCGGCCAATACGGCGCTGTTCGCGGCGAACTACACCTGGCTGCTGGCGATCAACGGCGTTGCAGCACTGGCGCTGCTGGTCCTTGTCGGCCTGCAGTTGCGACGCCTGCGGCGCGACTTCAAGGGCGGCGTATTCGGTTCGCGCCTGAAGTCGCGCCTGCTGCTGATGCTGTCATTGATGGCGGTGCTGCCCGGCGCGCTGGTATATGGCGTGTCGATGCAGTTCGCCGTGAAGAGCATCGACTCCTGGTTCGATGTGCGCGTCGATAAAGCCCTGGAAGGCGGCCTCAATCTCGGTCGCGGCGTGCTCGACGGCTTGCAGGCCGATTTGCTGGCCAAGACGCGCGATGCGGCGCTGGACCTGGGCGACGGCGGTTTCGTCAGTCCGAGCCGCCTGAACCGTTTGCGCGAGCAGGCCGGCGCCCAGAGCGCGACACTGCTGACGCTCACCGGCCAGGTGTTGAGCAGCAGTTCCGGCGAGATGGGCAGCTTGCTGCCATCGGTTCCGGCGCCCAGCCAGTTGCGCGCCGCGCGCGGCGGGCGCGGCCTGGCGCAGATCGTCGAGGCGCCGGGGGGCGGCCTGATGGTGCGCGCGCTGGCCGCCGTCAGCGGCAGCGGCCTCAATCCCGAGCCGCACATCCTGCAATTGACGCTGGCGGTACCGGCTTCGATCGTCAGGAGTGCGGAAAGCGTCCAGGCGGCGCATCGCGACTATCAGGAGCTGCAACTCGGACGGACGGGCCTCAAGCACATCTACACCCTGACGCTGACCCTGGCCCTGCTGCTGGCGCTGTTCTCGGCGATCGCCCTGGCTTTTTTCCTCGCCGAGCGCCTGGCGCGACCGCTGCTGATCCTGGCCGAAGGCACGCAGGCGGTGGCCGCCGGCGACTTTACGCCACGCGCCACGGTGGCAGCCTCCGACGAACTCGGCGTGCTGACCCATTCCTTCAACAGCATGACGCATCAACTGGGTGAGGCGCGGGCGCAGGCCGAACATCATCGCCTGGAGACCGAAGCGGCGCAGGCCTACCTCGAATCCGTCCTGGCCAACCTGTCGGCCGGCGTGCTGGCTTTCGACCTGCGCTTCCGCCTGCGCGCGGCGAACCGCGGCGCGCAGGCGATCCTCGGCGACGAACTGGCCGGCTTCGAACAGGTTCGCCTGCAGGACTGGCCGCGCCACGAAACCCTGGCCGGGGCCATCCTCGGCGGCTTCGCGGCACGCGGCGACGAGTGGCAGGAACAGCTCGAAATCGCGCGCCCGGACGGCATGCCGCAGGCGCTGCTGGTGCGCGGCACCGCACTGCCGGCCGCGGGCGGCGGCGGGGGCGGCTACGTGGTGGTGTTCGACGACATCACGCGGCTGATCGCCGCGCAACGCTCCGCCGCCTGGGGCGAGGTGGCGCAACGCCTGGCGCACGAGATCAAGAACCCGCTGACGCCGATCCAGCTCTCCGCCGAGCGCCTGCAACTGAAGCTGGCCGACCAGCTGACGGGCGCATCGCGCGACTTGCTCGACCGCGCGACGCAGACCATCGTCAATCAGGTCGAGGCGATGAAGAACATGGTCAACGATTTTCGCGATTACGCGCGCACGCCGCTGCCGCAGCTGGCCCCGGTCGACCTGCCGGCACTGCTGGGCGAGGTGCTGGGTCTCTACGAAGAGTCCGCGTCGGATGCCGAAATCGCCGTGGCGCCGGCGCCGACTTCCGTGTCGGCGGTGCTGGCGGATGCCAACCAGCTGCGCCAGGTGCTGCATAATGTCCTGACCAACGCGCAGGATGCGCTCGCCGACGTCGCCGGCGGGCGTATCGTGATTACCTTGGTGCAGGATGCCGGGCGCGCGCGGCTGACGGTCAGGGACAATGGTCCGGGTTTTCCGCCGCAGATTCTTTCGCGCGCCTTCGAGCCCTATGTCACGACCAAATCAAAGGGTACCGGGCTGGGTCTGGCGATCGTCAAGAAAATCGTCGATGACCACGGCGGCGAGATCCGGCTCGCCAACGATCATGGCGGGGAAGTCAGCATCTGGTTGCCGCTGGCGACGCAGGGTGGGGCAATGGGAGTTTAGGGGGTTCAAGGAAATGCCGAAAATACTGGTGGTGGATGACGAAATCGGAATACGCGAACTGCTTTCGGAAATCCTGCGCGACGAGGGTCATGATGTCCAGCTGGCAGAGAACGCCGCGGGGGCGAGGGCGGCGCGCGAGGCCGGGCGTCCCGACATGGTCCTGCTCGACATCTGGATGCCCGATACCGATGGCATTACGCTGCTGAAGGAGTGGTCGGGCAACGGCCAGCTCAACATGCCGGTGGTGATGATGTCGGGCCACGCCACGATCGACACGGCGGTGGAAGCGACGCGAATCGGCGCAATGGATTTTCTCGAGAAGCCGATCGGCATGCAAAAGCTGCTGGCGGCGGTGAAGAAGGCGCTTGAGCGCAGCGCCCGCCATGTCGGCGGCGGCCTTTCGCTGGGTGCGTTTGCGCGCCCGGGTCCGCTGCGCGACCTCAAGCGCCGGCTCGACCAGGTGCTGGCCAAGAGCCCGCTGCTGCTGCTGCGTTCGGCACCGGGCGGCATCGTCGAACTGGTGGCACGTTCGGCGCAGGTCGCCGGCAAGCCATGGATCGACCTGGCGCACGAGTCCAATCCGCTCAGCACCGAGGCCCTGCAGCGTGCCGCGGGGGGCGTGTTGTGGTGCGAGGAACTGGCGCGCCTGACCCGCTTGCAGCAGAAGAACCTGCTCTTCGCCGCCGAACGCCTCGACCGTTACAGCTTGCGCCTGGTCGCGGCAACCACGCACAGCAGCGCGGAGCTGGTGGCTCTGGGTTGGGATGAAGGCGGACTCGTGCGCCTGTTCGAAACCGGGCTGGGCGTACCCGGCCTGGCCGAGCTGAAGGACGAAGTGCCGGACATTGCGGCGCATCTGCTGACCCAGTTGATGGAGAGCGACGAAATTCCGCTGCGCCGGTTTTCCAGCGCTGCACTCAATGCCTTGCGCCAGCATGCCTGGAGCGGCGGCTACGGCGAACTCAAGGCGGCGGTGAAGTCTCTCGCGCTGGCCAGCCTGGGCGAGGAAATCGGTGAAGACGAGGCGCTGCAGTTGCTGGCGCCGGCCGGCGAGCCTGACCCGGCGCCAGCAGGCCTCGCGCCGGAAGTCATCGAGTTGCCGCTGCGCGAGGCGCGCGAGGCCTTCGAGCGCATGTATTTCGAGTACCACCTGGCCAGGGACGGCGGCAACATGACGCGCCTGGCGGAAAAGACCGGGCTGGAACGCACCCACCTGTATCGCAAGCTGAAAGACCTGGGGCTCAGATAATGCGCATCATCATTCTTGGCGCCGGCCAGGTCGGCGCCTCGGTGGCCGAGGCACTTGCTTCGGAGGCCAACGACATCACGGTGGTGGACCAGAACGGCCCCTGCCTGGCGCAGCTTGCCGACCGGCTCGACGTGCGCACGGTAACGGGCAATGCGGCGCTGCCGTCCGTGCTCAGAAGTGCCGGCATAGAAGATGCCGAAATGCTGGTTGCGGTGACGCAGTCCGACCAGACCAACCTGGTGGCCTGCAAAATTGCGCGACACCTGTTCAACGTGCCGGCGCGCATAGCCCGCCTGCGCGGCGTCGACTTCCTGGCCGATGCCGCCCTGCTCGGCGACGACATGTTTTCCGTCAGCTATGCCATGTGTCCCGAACAGGACGTCACCGATTACATCGCGCGGCTGGTCGACTTTCCCGAGGCACTGCAGGTGCTGGAATTTGCCGATGGCCGGGCGACCCTGGTTTGTGTGCACGCCTATGAAGGCGGCTTGCTGGTGGGCAAGGCGATCCAAACCATGCGCGAGCATCTGCCGCCCGCCGTCGATGCGCGCATCGTGGCGATTTTCCGCGAGCATCAGGCGGTTGACCCGACGGGAAAAACCGTGATCGAGGCCGGCGACGAGGTATTCCTGCTGGCCGCCACCGAACATATCCGCCCGGTCCTGCGCGAACTGCGGCGCATGCAGAAGCCGGTGCGGCGGATCATGATCGCCGGCGGCGGCAACATCGGCGCCCGCGTCGCCGCCGCGCTGGAAAAGGATCACGAGGTCAAGGTGATCGAGTGCGACGCGCGACGCGCCGAAGTGATCGCCACCCGCTTCAAGGACGCATTGGTGCTCTGCGGCGAAGCAACCGACGAGAACGTGCTGGCGCAGGAAAACATCGACGAGATGGACATGTTCCTCGCCCTGACCAACGACGACGAAGACAACATCATGGCGGCGTCCCTGGCCAAGCGCCTGGGCTGTCCGCGGGTATTGGCGCTGATCAACCGCCGCGCCTATGCCGACATGGTGCAGGGCGGCCCGATCGACATCGGCCTCTCGCCGGCGCAGGTCTCGATCGGATCGCTGCTCGCCTTCGTCCGCCACGGCGACGTGGCGCGGGTGCATAGTTTGCGCCGCGGCGCCGCCGAGGCACTGGAACTGATCGTGCATGGCGACCGCAACAGTTCGAAGGTGGTCGGCCGCCGCATCGAGGAACTGCCGGTGATCAAGGGTGCCCATATCGGCGCCATCCTGCGCAGGGGACCTCCATCGACCGGCTTGCGGGATGGTTTCGTGGTGACCTTTTCCGGCGACAGGGTCATCATCCCCCATCACGATACGGTGATCGAAGCCGACGATCACGTCATCGTGTTCTGCACCCGCAAGGCACAGATACCGCAGGTCGAAAAACTGTTCCAGGTCGGCGTCGGTTTCTTCTGAGCGGGCAAGCGGCTAACCATGAAACGTTACTACCCGGTGGTGCGCGCATTCGGCCTCTTGCTGATCTGCTTTGCGCTGACCCTGCTGGCGCCCCTGACGCTTTCCTGGTGGCTGGACGACGGGGCGCACACCGCCTATGACGAAGCCTTCCTGCTGACACTGGCGGTCGGTATCGCGCTGTGGTGGCCGGCGCGGCACGCCCGCACCGACCTCAAGGTGCGCGACGGCTTCCTGCTGGTGGTTCTGGTATGGACCTTGCTGCCCCTGTTCGCCTGCCTGCCGCTGCTCCTGCATCTGAAGCTTTCCTTTACCGACGCCTATTTCGAAGCCGTGTCCGGGCTCACCGCGACCGGCGCCACCGTGCTTTCCGGGCTCGACAGCATGCCGCTGTCGATTAACTTCTGGCGCACTTTCATGCACTGGATCGGCGGCATGGGCGTGGTCGTGCTGGCGGTGGCGATCCTGCCGCTGCTGGGCATCGGCGGCCGCCAGATGCTGCGGGCGGAAACGCCGGGGCCGATGAAGGAAACCAGTCTCACGCCGCGCATCGCCGAAACGGCGAAGGGACTATGGCGTGTCTACCTGATTCTTACCGTGGCCTGCGGCCTGGCACTCTGGCATTTCGGCATGGAGCCGTGGGACGCCCTGATGCACGCTTTCAGCGTCATGGGGTTGGGCGGCTTTTCCAGCAAGGATGCCAGTCTCGGCCACTTCGCCAGCCTTGAAATCGAAGTCACGGTCATGTTCTTTGCGTTGCTCTCCGGCCTGAACTACGCGACGCATTTTCTGGCACTTCACGGGCGTTCGCTCAAACCCTATCGCAACGATGCCGAAGCGCCGTATTTTCTCGGTGTGCTGGCGGCGAGCATCCTGGCGCTGACGTTTTACCTGCTGACCGTGGGTACCTTCACGAATTTCGGCGAGGCGCTGCGTTATGTCTCGTTCCAATCGATTTCGCTCGCTACGTCGCTCGGGCTGTCGACCACCGACTACGGGCAGTGGCCGTTTTTCGCGCAGTTGTGGATGTTGTTCCTCGGCAGCTTCATCGCCTGTTCCGGCTCCACCGGCGGCGGCATCAAGATGATCCGCGCCATGATTCTCTACAAGCAGGTGTATCGGGAACTGATCCGCGCCATGCATCCGAGCATCGTCTGGCCGGTGCGCATTCGCGGCAATCCGGTGCCGCAGAACATCCTGTTCGCCGTGCTGGCCTTTGGCTTCGTCTACATGAGCAGCATCGTGTCGATGACCCTGCTGATGTCGCTCTCCGGCCTGGAAATCGTCACCGCCTTTTCCGCTGTAGTCGCCAGCATCAACAACACCGGCCCGGGCCTCAACCTGGTCGGCCCGGCGACCACCTACGCGATATTGACCGACTTCCAGACCTGGATCTGCAGCTTCGCCATGCTGCTGGGGCGCCTCGAGATTTTCACCCTGCTGGTGGTGCTGACGCCAGCCTTCTGGCGGCGTTAGCAAGCGGCCGGACTTGATTCGCTGCCCCGAATCAAATCCGGCAGGCCGCTAGTGCGATAATCCGCTTTTCGTCTCGCTGGATCGCACCTCATGTCACCCTCGGCCCGCCCCAAGAACGATACTTTTTTGCGTGCCCTGCTGCGCGAACCCGTCGAGTACACCCCCGTCTGGCTGATGCGCCAGGCCGGGCGCTACCTGCCCGAGTACAACGAGACGCGGCGCCGCGCCGGCAGTTTCCTCAGCCTGTGCAAGAACCCGCAGCTGGCCTGCGAGGTCACGCTGCAACCGCTGGCGCGTTTCGAACTCGATGCCGCCATCCTCTTTTCCGACATCCTCACCGTGCCCGACGCGATGGGCCTCGGCCTGTATTTCGCCGAAGGCGAAGGGCCGAAGTTCGAGCGCCCGCTGCGCGAGGAATGGGCGATTCGCGACCTCACCGCACCTGATCCGAATGTACACCTGCGCTACGTCATGGATGCGGTAGCCGAGATCCGCCGCGCACTGGGCAACTCGGTGCCGCTGATCGGCTTCTCCGGCAGTCCGTGGACCCTCGCCAGCTACATGGTGGAAGGCGGCTCGGGTTCGCCGACCGATTACCGGACGATCAAGACCATGCTTTACGAGCGCCCCGATCTGTTGCATCGCATTCTTGACGTGACGGCGATTGCGGTCACCGACTACCTCAACGCCCAGATCGAATCCGGCGCCCAGGCGGTGATGATTTTCGACTCCTGGGGCGGTGTCCTGTCGCACGCGGCCTACCGCGAGTTCTCGTTGGGTTACATGCAGCGCATCGTTGCCGGGCTCAAGCGCGAACATAACGGCGAGCGCGTGCCCTGCATCGTGTTCACCAAGGGCGGCGGCCAGTGGCTGGAAGCAATCGCCGACATCGGCTGCGATGCGGTAGGCCTCGACTGGACCACCGACCTCGGTGAAGCACGCCGTCGTGTGGGCAACCGTGTTGCGCTGCAAGGCAATCTCGATCCGATGGCCATGTTCGCCTCGCCCGAGAAGCTGGCCGCGGAAGCGCGACGCGTGCTGGACAGTTACGGCAGCGACGCGGCGGACAGCCGGAAAGCGGGGGGGCATGTGTTCAATCTCGGCCATGGAATTTCGCAATTTACCCCGCCGGAAAACGTAAAAATTCTGGTTGACACCGTGCACAGCCACAGCCGGCGCGGTTCCGCGCGGGGCTGATTTGCGAGGCCAACGGGGGCGCGGTCTGGACCGCCTGCCAGCCCGAAAAAGGCCGTCCCGCAAGGCTTGCGGGAGGACGAAAAAATGCCTCTGCCTGTTGACTTACTCACAGAAAGCCGCCAAGCCCCGTAGTTTCCGCAATAATCCTGATCTCTTCTAAGTGCCATCTCTAACAAACTGTTTTTGAACGATTATATTTTGTTCAAATATTGCGCAGCGGTTAAAAGACCCTTGCCGGTCGGTCACTTAGGGTTTTTACCGGGTCCTTACTCACAAAGTTATCCACAGAATTTGTGGGTAAGCAGTTTTTTCATTTACAGCAACGGCTTGAAGGCTTATCCCAAGATTTTATCGAGCATTGATCCGCAAGCATCTGACCCGGCATGAACATCGTTCGCGTTGCCCTTGATCTGCCTCTGCCGAAGCTGTTCGACTACCTCGCGCCGGATGCTGCGGAAGGCGACATCGGCCGCCGGGTGACCGTGCCTTTTGCCACGGGAGTGCGCACCGGAGTGATCGTTGGCCTCGCCACGGCGAGCGGGCAGCCGGACGCGAAACTGAAAGAAGTCGTCGCGATCCTGCGCGACATGCCGGCCTTGCCGGCCGGGTGGCTGGCGCTCTGCGAATTTTGCGCGCGCTACTACCAGACGCCGCTGGGTGAGGTCACCTTCTTTGCCCTGCCGCCGATGCTGCGGCGCGGCAAACTGCCGCGACTCAGAAAGCCGCGCATCACGGAGTCTGTTGGGTCTGCAATCGGCGTCCCGCCGGCGCCGACTATTGAATTGCCGCAACTGTTGGCGGCGCAGCAGGCGGCGGTGACGGCCATCGTCGGCCAGGCCGGCTTCCACGTCATGCTCTTGCACGGCGTTACCGGCAGCGGCAAGACCGAGGTCTACCTGCGCGCCATCGATGCCGTGTTGGCGCGCGGCGGCCAGGCCCTGATGCTGGTGCCCGAGATCGCCCTCACGCCGCAGCTCGAAGGCCGCGTCGCCTCGCGTTTCCCCGCCGCGCACGTGGTCTGCGCCAACAGCGGCATGGCCGATGCGGCGCGCGCGCGCGGTTTCCTCGACGCGCTTTCCGGTCAGGCAGACATCGTGCTCGGCACCCGGCTCTCGATATTCATGCCGCTGCCGCGGCTGCAACTGATCGTGGTCGACGAGGAACACGATGCTTCCTTCAAGCAGCAGGACGGCCTGCGCTACTCGGCGCGCGACGTGGCGATCTGGCGTGCACACCAATTGGACATCCCCGTCGTGCTCGGTTCCGCCACGCCCTCGCTGGAAACTTTCCATCACGCTACGACCGGTCGCTACCAGATGTTGGAACTGCCCGAGCGCGCCGTGGCCGAGGCCATGCCCGTGGTACGCATCGTCGACACGCGGCGCGAGAAGTTGCAGGAGGGTCTGTCCGCGGCGTTACTCGCCGGCCTGCAGTTGCGCCTCGAGCGCGGCGAGCAAAGCCTGGTCTTCCTCAACCGCCGCGGCTACGCCCCGGTGCTGGCCTGCCCGCCCTGCGGCTGGATCTCGCGCTGCCGGCGCTGCGCCGCCAACCTGGTGCTGCACCTGGCGGACGGGCGCCTGCGCTGCCACCACTGCGGCTTCGAAGCGCGCGTGCCGCGCGCCTGCCCCGATTGCGGCAACGTCGACCTGCTGCCTTTCGGGCGCGGCACGCAGCGCCTCGAAACCATGCTCGTCGAACGCTTTCCCGAGGCCCGCGTGCTGCGCATCGACCGCGACTCGGCGAGCACGCCCAAAAAATGGCAGGCCTTGCTCGCCACGATTCATGCCGGTGAGGCCGACATCCTGGTCGGTACCCAGATGCTGGCCAAGGGCCACGACTTTCCGCTGCTGACCCTGGTCGGCGCGGTCGGCGCCGATGCCGCGCTGTTCGCCGCCGACTTTCGCGCGCCGGAACGCTTGTTCGCGCAACTGATGCAAGTCGGCGGTCGCAGCGGGCGCGCCGACCTGCCCGGCGAAGTGCTGATCCAGACCGAGTATCCCGATCATCCGCTGTACCGCGCGCTGATCGACCACGACTACGCGCGCTTCGCGCAAAACCAGCTCGACGAGCGCCGCATCGCCGGCTTTCCGCCCTTCAGCTTCCAGGCCATGCTGCGCGCCGAAGCGCGGACCATGGAACAGGCGCTGGATTTTCTCGCCGCCGCACGCAAGGCCGCCGCAGCATTGGCCGAAGGCGTCACGCTCTACGATCCGGTGCCGATGCGCCTGCAACGCCTGATGACCTTGGAACGCGGCCAGTTGCTGGTCGAATCACTGAGCCGCCCGGCGCTGCAGGCCTTCCTCGCGGCGTGGATGGAACAGCTCTATGCGCTGAAGACGCCGGCCGGCCTGCGCTGGCATCTGGATGTGGATCCGCTGGAGTTTTAGAGACTCGGCTATGATGCGACCTTCATAGCCTCCCAGCCTCATCATGCCGCTGCTCTGGTCCGACATTCGCGCCAACGCACAACGATTCGCCAAGGATTGGGCGGACGCTACTTCCGAGCGAGCCGAGGCGCAAACCTTCTGGAACGAGTTCTTTGCCGTTTTCGGCGTCCAACGTCGCCGCGTCGCCGTCTATGAAAAGACGGTTTCCCGTCTCAAGCACAGCGGCCTGGGCCGTATCGATGTGTTCTGGCCGGGCTTGTTGTTGGCGGAACACAAGAGTGCCGGCGCCGACCTCGATGCCGCATTTCAACAGGCGGCCGATTACTTTGAAGGACTGAACGACAAGGAACTTCCGCGCTACGTCGTCGTCTCCGACTTTGCGCGCTTCGTGCTTTACGACCTGGAAGACCACACACGTCACGAGCTGACGCTAAGGGAATTCCCGCGCAAGATCCATCTCTTCGGCTTCGTCGCCGGCTATCGCCGGCAGACGGTCCGCGAGCAGGACCCGATCAACGTCGAGGCGGTGCAGAAGATGGGCGATCTGCACGACTTGCTCAAGCGCGACGGTTACCAGGGTCACGTGCTCGAAGTCTTCCTGGTGCGCCTGCTGTTCTGTCTTTTTGCCGACGACACTGGCATCTTCCAGCCCAAGGACACGTTGCAAGACCTGATCGAGAACCACACCACCGAAGATGGCTCCAATCTCGGCGACGAACTGCATCGTCTGTTTGTCGTTCTCAACACGACCTACGACAAGCGCCAGAAATCCCTGCCCGACATCTTCGCCGCGTTCCCCTACGTGAATGGCCGCCTGTTCGAAGAACGCCTCGATCCGCCCGTGTTCCATCGTGAAATGCGTCGCCTGCTCATTGAACTTTGTTCAATGAACTGGGGCGCGATCTCCCCGGCCATTTTCGGCGCGATGTTCCAGGCCGTGATCGAACTCGACGCGCGCGAGCGCCGCCGCCAGCTCGGCGCGCATTACACCAGCGAGGCCAACATCCTCAAACTGATCGGCCCGCTGTTTCTCGATGAGCTGTGGACCGAGTTCGAGCGGGTCAAGACCAACAAGAACCAGTTGTTCGAGTTCCAGAAGAAGCTCTCGCGTTTGACCTTTCTGGATCCGGCTTGCGGCTGCGGCAACTTTCTCGTGATCAGCTACCGCGAGCTGCGGCGGGTGGAAATCGAGGTGCTGCGCGCCGCCGAGAAGCTGGGCCAGCGCTGGGGGAATGTCTTCCAGGCCATCACCGTCGACGTCGATCAGTTCTACGGCATCGAGATCGAGGAGTTCCCGGCCCAGGTGGCACAGGTCGCCATGTGGCTCACCGACCACCAGATGAACATCGAAGCCAGCGAGGTCTTCGGCGAACCAATTCTGCGCATTCCGCTGGTGAAAAGCGCGCACATCCGCCACGGCAACGCCCTGCAACTCGACTGGGCCGAATTCGTGCCGCCGACGCGGCTCAACTACATCCTCGGCAATCCGCCTTTCGTCGGCAAACAACATCAGAGCGTGGAACAGAAAGCCGACATGGCCACCGTGATGACCGGCATCCATGGCGCAGGTGTGCTCGACTTTGTCGCCGGCTGGTATGTCAAGGCCGCGCGTTACCTGACCACCGATATCAATCCCTTCGGCCAGGTGGTGGAGCGAGCGGCCCCGGGACGCAAAAAGTTCAAGGACGTGCGTTTCGGCAAGGGCGAGGCGGCCATGCGTGACATGTTTCTCGACGCCGCCGAAGTCGAGGTCAAGTCGCGCCGCGCCGTGCGCTGCGCCTTCGTTTCGACCAACAGCATCACCCAGGGCGAGCAGGTCGGCGTGCTCTGGAGCTGGTTGTTGAATCAGGGCCTGCATATCCAGTTCGCTCATCGCACCTTCCAATGGATGAACGAAGCGCCGGGGAAGGCGGCGGTGCATTGCGTGATCGTCGGATTTGGCGCGCAGGCCAATGCGTCGCCGTCCCGCCAGCGCCGACTTTTCGAATACGACGAGATCAAGGGTGAGCCGCACGAGGTCACGGCGGTGAGCATCAATCCCTATCTTGTCGATGCCGTCGAAACCATCCTGCCGTCGCGCCGCCACCCAATATCGAATGTCCCGCCCATTGTCTTCGGCAGCATGCCCAACGACGGCGGGAATTTGCTGCTGTCGGATGAAGAGAAAACGGAACTGCTGCGCATCGAGCCGCAGGCCGCGAAATGGATTCGTCCGTTCATCGGCGCCGACGAATTCATCAATCGCATCCCGCGCTGGTGCCTCTGGCTGGTCGATTGCCCGGCGGCCGAACTCAAGGCCTTGCCTGCGGTGGCCGGGCGGGTGGCGGCGGTTCGACAGTTACGCGCGGCCAGCAGCCGTGAAACGACGCGCGAACTGGCGGCGACCCCGACGTTGTTTGGTGAGATTCGGCAACCACAAACCGACTACCTGCTTGTGCCAGCCCACTCTTCGGAGCGTCGGCAGTTCATACCTATCGGATTTCTTGAAACGACGCAGATCGCCAACAACAGCTGCTTGGTCGTACCCAAAGCCAGCCCCTACCACTTCGGCATTCTTACCTCGACCATGCACAACGCCTGGGTGCGTTATGTCGCGGGACGACTGGAGAGTCGCTACCGCTACTCGGCGCAGATCGTCTACAACAACTTCCCTTGGCCCACGGCGCCGACGGAAAAGCAGAACACGGATGTGGAAGCCGCCGTGCAAGCCGTGCTCGATGCCCGCGCGGCGGAATTCGCGCGCGATGCGGCGACCACGCTCGCCACGCTCTACGATCCCGACCTGATGCCGCCTGCCCTGACGAGAGCGCATCAAGCACTCGACCGCGCCGTGGATGCCGCCTATGCGGCGGATGCCAAAGCGCTCGGGCTCAAGTCGAAATGGAACAGCGAGCGCGAACGGGTGGCCTTCCTCTTCGCGCTGTATCAGCGATTGACGAACTTGATGCCTATCGCACCGGATTGATGCCGCCGGCCAGCGTCACCGAGAACATGGCGGGTGGCTTTGTATCGCGCGCCTTGCGCAGAATCCTCGGATAGAGTTCGACCACCAGTCGGGCGGTGTCCTCTGCAGTAGCGTTGCCCGAAGCCAGAGCGAACACGATGAGCTTTGCATCGCGAAATGCCCGCAACTCATTGGCCTTGCGCCTGATGGCCTGATCTCGGGTCAGCACAATCCAGCCTTCTTGGCCGGCGACGGCCAACCACTCGGTATCAGGACAGGCTGGCGCGAATCTTTCACGGTGGGCAATGAAAGGAATCGCGGCTTGCTTCAGAGCCTCATCGAGTCGCCGGCTCCAAGCGCAGCGGTCGATGAAGAGAATCGGCGCTGCGGAGGCAGCGTCAGGCCGCAAGTCGCTGCTCGAAGCGAAGCGCTTCTTCGATATCCTCTTCGCGGACGCCATAGTCGCCAGCCATCTCGGGCAGCGAATCGCCGGCGCGGAATCTGTCGATGATGATCGCGGTCGGCACCGCGATCTCCGAAATCACGGGCCGGCCGAAGGCCAGATGCGGATCGATCACCACCGTTTTGGGCTGATTCTTGTCGGTCATCGAACTGCGGCTGAAGGGGAACAAACGGATCGGGGTGCCGCTGCGGTCGCGCTCGATCCGCGCCAAGGCGTGCTCGAACTCGCCGCGCAAGGCTTCCTGCCCCTGCTGAGTTACGTTAAGCAGCGTGGACGCATGACTGACAAACAGATCGATACCGTTCGTCTTGAAATCACGGTCTAGCAAGGGGCGTTCTGAACCAAGTTTTCTCTTTACATAGTCAACGCTGGCGCGGACCTTGGGCAAGGAAACTTTGTGCTGGCGCCGAATCGCCGACAGGACGTGCAACTCGCACAGATTCGCGAATGAAAGCAGGCGGTGCCTGACGTCGGCCGGGCGAATGACGGCATGAAACTTTCGAGCCTCGCCCGAGGGCGTGCGATAGGTCTGGCCAAAGCTCCAGGCCTTTAAGGTCGCGACGGGCAGCCCGAGAATTCGGGCGGCTTCGCTTGGAGTGTAGGCGGGAGTGTCGTACATGAAGATCGGGATTCCTTCTGAAGGGAAGATCGGAACGGATCGAATTGTGGATCATAAGCACCCGGCGATGCAACCGAAAGCAAGCTCAGATGAGCCAAATTGCAGCTGTATCGGGCGTTAGCGTCGCGGCTGTGGCTTGTATGGAGCCGTGTTTCGTTATTTTTGTCGTTTCGGACCGCAGGTGATGAACCAGAGCCAGCTTGCCGCCTGCAATGCCAGCAGGCCGCCGAACGTAAGCTGATACGCGGCGCGCGGCCCATGGCCGGCGGCCTGCAGCAGATCGACCATGGCGCCGAAGCTCCACTGGATGGCAAAAGCGCCGAGGAACACCATCAGGTTCAGCGCGGTGTTCACGCGGCCCGCCAACTCGGGGCCGTAGTTGGCCTGCAGCAGGGCGTAGGCCAGGTTGCCGACGGAGAAGACCAGGCCCAGGACCAGCCACAGCGGCTGACTCGGGCCGACACCCAGAACGATCAGCAAGGTCGCCAGCAGACCGAGTCCCATGCCCCACTTGAGCAGCGTCTCCGGACTCAGGCCGCGCGCCGCCAGCGGCGCCACGCCGAAGGCGATGGCGAGGAAGCCAGTCAGCATGCCGCCGGCCATCAGCAGCAGATGGTGGGCCGCCGCCTCGCGCGCGAGGCCCGAGAAATTCATCAGCCAGGGCACGGCCCAGAGGCCCTGCAGCGCCATGAAGCCGCCGACGATCAGCGTCGATTGCGGCGCATAGCGCCAGAAGGCGCGGCTGGTCAGCACGCTGTTGAGGCCGGCGACCTGGCGCGCCAGGGTCTCGCCCTGTGCGCCGGCCTTCTTGTCCGGCGTGCTGAAAATGCCGGCGGCGACGGCGAGACCGGCGACCGCCAGGGCGACGAACACCGCGCGCCAGCCGAATTGCGGGATCGCCCAGGAGAGCGGCGTCGAAGCAGTGAGCGCGCCGAGGCCGCCCGCGGCCATGATGGCGGCATTGAGCGAGGCCTGCCGCTCGGTGCCGAACCACTGGCCGAAGGCCTTGAAGGACGCCATCAGGCAGGCCGACACGCCGAGGCCGATAAGCGCACGCGCAATGGCCAGTTCGGTTAGCGTGGTGCCGGCGGCAAACAGCGCGCAGCCGGCGGCGGCCACCAGCAGCAGCGCGGCCTCGACCCGGCGCGGGCCCCAGCGGTCCAGCGCCAGACCGAGCGGCAACTGCACGGCACCGAAGGCCAGCAGGTAGGCGCTGGTCAGGAGGCCCAGGTCGGCGGCCGAGACGCCGAGTTCGCGCGTCAGTTCCGGGGCGATCACGGCATTGACGTTGCGCAGGAAATAGGAAAAGTAGTAACCCGCGGCGAAGGGCAGGAAGATGCGCAGCCAGAGGTTCATCGGGGGTCCCCGTAGGCGGCGAGGCGCGCCATGCGATCGCGGATGCGGTGTATCCATTCCGGTGCCAGGCCCGGCGCAGTCGCCATGCGCTCGAGCGCCGCCAGCGCCGGCCGGTGGTCGCGCAACGTGCGGTTGAAGCGCGCCAGGCTGACGGCGCCCGGCGGCCTTTCGAGGTGGATCAGCGCGTCGCCGGCCGCGCATTCGCCCGCTGCCAGCACGCGGAAATACCAGCCGGCGATGCCGTGTTCGGCGACATGGGCGGCGACGCCTTCCACACCGCAGCGCGCATCGATCTTCCAGCAGGGCGTGCGCGGCTGGGCGATCTGCAGGCGCGCGGTGCCGAGCGCGAAGACGTCGCCGATATGCGCCTGTTCTTCCGTGATGCCGCGCGTGGACAGGTTTTCACCGAGTCCGCCGGGCTGCAGGTGGCGCGCTTCGGGGAAGGCCCGCGCCAGCGCCTCATGGTGCTCGACGGGAAACAGGTGCACGGCTTTTTCGGATCCGCCATGGGCGCCCGGGTCGGCGTGCTCGTCGCCGGCAAGTCCATCGGGGCCGATGACGCAGCGGCCGGCCAGCGCCTCCTTGGCGATCGCGCTGCCGCGGCTCTCGCCCGGAAGGAAGCCGACCTTGCCGGTAAAAATGCCGTCGACGCTGACGGGCGCGATCAGTTCCACAGCCATGCGGCTCCCCTCACGCCGGAGGAATCGCCGTGCCTGTGCTTGAGCAGTTTCGTCGCCACCCGGTCGGAAAACACCTGCTCGCCCCACAGGCGCGGCACGTTTGCGTAGAGCCGCTCGATGTTCGACAGGCCGCCGCCGAGCACGATGACATCGGGATCGAGGATGTTGATGACCTGGGCCAGGGCGCGCGCGAGTCGGGCTTCGTAGCGCTGCAGCGTGGCCTCGCAATCGGTGTCGCCGGCCGCAGCGCGCTGCGCGATTTCGGTCGGCGAACAGTCGGCGCTGGCGGCACGGCGATGATCGCGGACGAGGCCCGGGCCGGAAAGATACAGCTCGATGCAACCCTTGCGTCCGCAGTAGCAGACATCCTTGTGGTGCTCGCCGGGCATCGGGTTATGCCCCCATTCGCCGGCGATGGCATTGGCGCCGGTGAGCACCTTGCCTTCGATCACGATGCCGCCGCCGACGCCCGTGCCGAGGATCACGCCGAACACCGTCTGCGCGCCAGCACCCGCGCCGTCGACGGCTTCCGATAGGGCGAAGCAGTTGGCGTCGTTGGCGAGGCGCACTTCGCGCTGGAGGGCGGCTTCGAGGTCGCGCTTCAGCGGCTTGCCGATCAAACAGGTCGAGTTGGCGTTCTTGATGAGTCCTGTCGCGTGCGATTCGGCGCCGGGTATGCCGATGCCGACTCGGGTCGCCGTGTCGCCGGCGCCGATTTTTTTCGCCGCTGCAGCGACGAGTCCGGCGACCGCCGTCACGGTGGCGATGTAGTCGCCCTGCGGCGTTGCCACGCGCTCGCGCAGCAACACCTCACCCGCGTCGCCGAGGACGATGACCTCGATCTTGCTGCCGCCAAGATCCACGCCGATGCGCATCAGGTCGCCTGGCCGCTCACTTGCCCAACAAACCCTTGAGCTTGTTCTTGAGCTTCGAGTCGCCCTTGCCCGTGATTGCGCCGGCCTTCTCCTCGAGTTTGGACTTGGCCATCTCGGCGGCGAGGTCGCCCAGTTCGGGCGTGTAGGACAGGGCCTCGAACGGCCCCGTGATGCGCAGCGGCACGGTGAAGCCCTTGACCTTGTCGGCGTCCTTGCCGCCTTGCCCGGTACTGGTATTGACCAGCGTGACCTTGGCCAGGTAGTCCATCCGGCCGGCGCCGATGTCTATGTCGCCGGCGCCGGCAAGGCGCAGGAAGGGCGACTTCAGCGCCAGGTCGTCGTTGCGGGCGACGCCGTTGGCGATCTTGAGCGAGGCCGTGAGTTCGGAAAAATCGGTCTTTTCGCCGGCCCTGGCTTTCTGTGTCGTAGCTTCGGGCTTGCCCTTGAGGACATCCAGCTTGCCCTTGAGGTCGCGCATGGTCTGCGCCAGGTTGATGCCCTTGACCGCGCCGTCCTTGAGGCTGAGCGATGCCGTGCCGGCCAGCGCCTTCTTCATCGCGTCGACGCTGCCGCCCTGGCTGCTGATGTCGAGCGCGACGTTGCCGCGACCTTCGAGCAGGTCCTTGTCGGCAAGATCCTTGAGCAGCGGGTTGATGCTGACCCCCGTCAGGTTCTGCCTGAGGCCGAGCTGGTTGCCCGCCGCGTTGAGCGACAGGCTGCCGCTGGCGCTGCCTTCATAGAGATTCATGGTCAGCGGCGCCACATCCAGACGGCCGCCGGCAAGCCTGATCTTCGCATTCACTTTCGCCAGCTTCAGTTTCGAGACCTGCAGGCTGCCGACGCGCAGCGCGCCATTGACGTCGTGCCCTTTGAGCGCCGAAAAATCCAGCTTGCCGTCCTTAGCCCCGGCGGCTTCCCTGCCTTCGGCGGCCGGCTTGCCCTCGGGAGACTTGCCTGCGGCCGGAGTCGCGGCGACTTTCTCTTCGGCTTTTTTGGGCGGCAGGTATTTGTCGACGTTGAGCGTGTCGATCTCGAGGTCGAAGCCCAGCGCCAGCGGCGCGAACTTCGCCACCCTGAGTTTCAGGTCGATTTTCGATTCATCGAAGCGGGTGCCGAGGTCGAGCGCGGCGCTTTGCTTTGCCAGGTCGGCGCGCAGGCTGCCCGCGAGCGGCAGCTTGAGCTGCTTCATCGGCATTTGCGGATTGGCCAGGTCGATGCTGCCGGCAAGCTTTTCCAGCGCCAGGGTCTGCGTCGCGATGTCTGCCGTCACCGGGGAATCGATGCGGGCCTTGAGTGCGGATTCGCCGGCCTGCGCATCGAGATCGAGCGCCAGCTTGCCGATTTTCAGTGCCTTGGCGTTGCCCTCGACGCCGGACAGCACGAGTTTGGCCACCAGCTTGCGGCCGCTGCCGGCCAGGCTCGCCGTCAGATTCAGGGTTTCGCCGGTCGATTTGTCCGGTGCAATGTTGAGCCGCGGCACGTCGAGCTTCAGCTCGAAGCTGTCGGCGCCGGTCTTGCCTTTGGCGGCGAGCGACAGGGCCTCGACCGCCAGAGTCTGCCTGCCGCTGTCGGCCTGCACGCGCCCGCTGCCGAAATCGAGGTTGGACAGCGTCGTCGTCTCCTTGCTCTTTTCGTCGCGCCAAGTGAGTTGCGCATTGGCGATCCTGATGCCGGCAATGTCGATCTGCACCGGTGCCGCCGTATCGACGGCGCCGGCCTTTGGCGCGGTCCTGGCGGAACCCTCCTTGTCGCCGGCCCCCGCCGTCAGGTCGGCGATGTTGAGCGTGCCATCCTTGTGCTTGACCAGCGTCGCCTTGAGGCCGTCGACTTCGATGCGCTGTACCTTCACCTGCTTCGACAGCAGCGGCATCACCGCCACCGCCACGCGCGCCGAATCGAGCGCGAGAAACTCCTGCTTGCCGCCGGGTTCCGACAGCGTCAGGCGCCCGAGCCTGATGCCGACGTCGGGCCACACCGAGAGTTCGAGCGGACCGGCGATCTCCAGCTTGCGCTGCTTCTGCTCCATGACGACGCGGGTCAGTTCGCCCTTGATCTTCTCGCCGTCGAATAGCGCGTACAGCACGCCAAGACCGACGGCGACGAGGGCGACGAGGACAACAAAAACCATGCCAAGGATGCGAAGTACCTTCATGTGAATTTCCCGTTCCGGACGAATTCGGATAGATTCCGCAGATTATCAGACCAAGGACTTTCGAATTGGAATATGCACCGGGTTTTATCCTCGCGTTCGCCCCCACTTTGGCCGTCGTATGTCTTTGACCCCGAACCGTACGCCGATGGCGGTGCGCTCGCCCTGCGTCAAGGTTTGCCAGATGGACCCGGTGACGCAGCTTTGCCTCGGTTGCTGCCGCACCCAGGAGGAGCGCGACTGGTGGGTGGCCTATAGCGAGGCCCAGCAGCGCGAAGTGCTGCAGCGCTGCGAGCAGCGGCGCGATGTCGTCGCGAGCGGGAAGGGCGAGTTTGCCCCCAGCATGGGCATTGTCGAGTCGCGGCGCAAGGACCGTCAGTAGCGATCTTTCGGGGTAGCGGGACTGATGGCCTGCGCCGGGCTATTCGGTGTCCTGAATCAGTCCGCCGTGTAATGTACGGCGAGCCAGACGGTCGCCGTCGCGGGGTCCGTCCATTCCACGCGGTGTCGCCGCCCGGGCTCGATGTACAGCCAGTCGCCGGCGTGCAGGCGACACGCTTCGGCTTCATCCTCGAAACGCAGCAGCGCCTCACCGGCGAGCAGTATTACCCATTCGGCATCGGCCTGCTGGTACCAGAATCCCGCCGGACTGGCCTGGCCGGTCGAGACGATGCGCTCGATGCGCAGCCCGGGTCGGGCCAGCAGGGTTTCCAGGCGCTCGGCCGCTTCCGCTGCCGCGGGCAGGCCGGCAAACAGGTTGCCCGCCATCAGTTGCCCTCCAGCAGTTCGGTGTCCTCGTGCGAATAGGGCGGACTGCAACAACACAGGATGCGCAGGGGTTCCGTGCCGGTGGCTTCGATCCGGTGCGGCGTCCCCGGCGCGATCGCCACCGTGTCGCCGGCGCCGACTTTTATGCAGGTGTCGCCCAGCGTCATGAGGCCGCTGCCGGCGGTGATGTGGTAGAGCTCTTCGGTCACGGCATGGCGATGCAATGTTGTCCGCGTTCCCGGCGCTACCGTGGCCTCGGCCAGGCTTTGCCGGCGGTTGCCATGGACCGCGGGATGCATGAGTTCGCGGATCTCGGAACCGTCCTTGGTGACGTAAGCGGGGATGTCCGAGTATTGTGATTTCATCCTTAAAACCTCAGTTGAACCACAGAGGCACAGAGAACACAGAGGAAAAACACGTGCTTGCCCTGTCTCCTGTACGCACCCGGCGGACGATTGGCATCGAATCGACACGCCATTGATTCTGCGCTTTTCTCTGTGCCTCTGTGTCTCTGTGGTGAGGAATTCAGGGTCATGGTTTCTTACTCCGCCGGGGACGCGCGCAACAGCTTCTTCTGCAGCAGACAATGCAGCAGGGCCTGCTCGGTGGGCGTCAGTTCGGCGTCGTCGTCACTGCCCATGAAATGGCGGCGGAAGGCGGCGCGGGCTGCCGCGCCAACACGGATGTCATAGCCCAGCGCCTGCAGCCCGAGCATGGCGTCGAAGCCGGCGGGAGCGGCCGGCGGCGGCGTTTCGCACCACAGGCCGAAGCCCTGTTGCGCCAGCCGCTGCCAGGGGAACAGGCGGCCCGGATCGACCTTGCGCGCCGGCGCGATATCACCGTGGGCCAAGTAATTGGCCTGCGGGATGCGATGGCGTTTGCGCAGTTCTTCGAGCAACAGCAACAGCGCGGCGATCTGCGGCTCGGCGAAAGGCTCGTCGCCGGTGTTGTCGAGTTCGATGCCGATCGAGGCCGAGTTGAGGTCGGTCATGCCGCCCCACCAGGACTCGCCGGCATGCCAGGCGCGGGCGGACTCGTCGACCAATTGCATGACCGCACCGTCGCGGCCGATCAGGTAATGCGCGCTGACGCGGCGCTGCGGGTCGGTCAGCGTCGCCAGCGCCCTGGCGACATTGTCGTTGCTGGTCTGGTGCAGGATGACGAAATTGGGCCGACGCTGGTCGAAGTTCGGCGAAGGCAGCCACGGCACGTCGCGGCTTTGGCCTGACGGCAGCGGCGCGCAGGCGGCGACCAGGCTCAGCAGGAGGAGGGCAAATCCGCGAAGCACCATTGGCCGATGCAGGCGGGGCCGCCCTCAGACGACGATCGGCTTGGTCAGTCGCGCCCGGCTTTGCGCCTCGGACTTGTTCATCTCGGACACCTGGCGACCATAGGCTTCCCGTGCGGCCTGGCCCTGGCGGGTGGCCTCGATGCTGCGGATGCAGCGCCAGCGCTTGCCGGCCTTGGTTTCGATCTGGCGCATCTCGGATTTCGGGTGATGCTGCCGGCAGTGGTAGCAGAATGCGGTTTCAGACATGCGGTGGAACCCGGACAGTTGGATATGGCAATTGTAAACCGTTTGCGATATCCCGCCGCTGGGGATACCGTCCCCGTGTCCGGCGGGGCCAAACCCCACACGGGGATACCGTCCCCACGTCCCGCGGGGACAAACCCCGCAAGGGGATACCGTCCCCGCGTCCCGCGGGGACATAATATCGGCATGGAACCGAATCCGACCCCGCAGATTGCCGCCGACATCGAATTGCCCCTGTATCAGGGCGTCGCCCTTTCCGACGTGGTGCTGGTCGAAACGTCGGCGGCCGCCGTCGAGGCCTGCCGGGCGCTGTCGGCGCACGCCGTGCTCGGCTTCGACACCGAGGCGAAACCGACCTTCGCCAAGGGCGAGGTGTCCACCGGGCCGCATCTGATCCAGCTCGCCACGGAAGACCGGGTGTACCTGTTTCCGGTCAGGCCGCAGATGGATTATTCCGGCCTCAAGCAGATCCTCGAATCGCGGCAGATCCTGAAAGCGGGCTTCGGCCTCGGCAGCGATCTCGCCCAGCTGCGCGCGCGCCTGGGCATCGAGGCGCAAGGCATCCTCGATCTTTCGCGCGCGCTGCCCGGCGAAAAGCCGAAACAGACCATGGGGGCGAAAACGGCGGTGGCCCGCTACCTGGGCCGGCGCATGCAGAAATCCAAGCGCACCACGACGTCGAACTGGGCCCATCCGCGCCTGACCGAGCGCCAGATGCTCTACGCCGCGGACGATGCGCACGTGGCATTGAAGGTATATCGCGCCGCATTGGCCGAAGGCCACCTGACGACGGCCTGAACCTCCGCCGCCGTAAATTCAGGCGCCTTCGCGCTCGGCAAGCCGGCGCAAGACGAGGGGAAAAGCGCCGGTCAGGAAGCAGGCGGCGGCCGAGACGAGCAGCGCCCAGCCGGCAAGTTCGTCGTTGAACAGCGGATGGACGCCCTTCAGCATGCCGGCCAGCGCGGCGACGCCGGCGAGCACGAGCAGGATGCCGAGCGCGCTGAAAACAAGGAAGGTCCAGGGCCAGTGATGCGGTTTCATGCCGCCGTCTTCGCGATCGTTTCTCCGCAGCGTTTCACTTGCTTTTGGCCCTCGGATGCGCCGCATCGTAGACCTTCGCCAGATGCTGGAAGTCCAGGTGCATATAGATCTGCGTTGCGGCAATGCTGGCGTGGCCGAGCATTTCCTGCACCGCGCGCAGGTCGCCGGAGGACTGCAGCACGTGCGAGGCAAACGAGTGGCGCAGCATGTGCGGATGGACATGGACGCCGAGGCCCTGCCGTTGCGCCCACTGCGCGAGTCGGCTCTCGACCTGGCGCGGCCTCAGCCGGGTGCCGTTGCGGCCGAGGAAGAGCGCCGTTTCCTCGCCGCGCAGCAGTTGCGGGCGCAGCGCAAGCCAGGCCTCCAGCGCGGCGCGCGCCTTGTCGCCGACCGGCACCGTGCGCGTTTTCTTGCGCTTGCCGGTGACGGTGACTTCGCCTGCCGCGAGGTCGAGGCCGCCGGGCCAGTCGAGGCTGACCAGTTCGGACAGGCGCAGGCCGGAGGAATACAGCAGTTCGAACATCGCGGCGTCGCGCATTTGCAGCGGTGCGTTTTCCCGGGCTGCCGGCGCGGCGGCCGGCCGGTCGAGCAGGGCCGCCGCCTGATCGATGCCCAGCGCCTTGGGTAGCGCGCGTGCGCGCTTCGGCGCGCGCAGGCCGTCGGCGGGATTCAGGGCAATCGCGCCGCGTCGCGCCAGCCAGGTGTAGTAGCTGCGCCAGGCCGACAGGGTGCGGGCGATCGAGCGCGGCGCCAGCGACCGGGCATGCAAGCTCATCAGGCCGCGCCGCAGTTGCGCGGGTTTCAGCGCCGCCAGTTCGACGCCGGCCGCCAGTTCCGCCAGGCGCGCCAGGTCGCGGCGGTAGGCGTCAAGGGTATGCGGGCTTGCCCCGCGCTGTATGGCGAGCTCGGTGAGAAATTGCCCGACCGAACCGTCGGCCATTTCCCGCGGAGCCGTCTCCGGGGAAATGTCCGCCCCGCCGGGGGGCAGCGAGCCGGTTTTGCGAGCGTGGGGGTGCAAAATGGTCAGGGGCCGACGCGCAGCAGCGCCGCCGATGCCATCTCGCCGATGCGCTCAAGGTAGAGTGTGCCGAGTTCCGGGTAGAAGCGGTGCGGCTCCTCGCTGGCCATCACCAGCAGGCCGCAGCAGGCGCCGCCGGGTTGGCGCAGCGCTATCTGCGTCATCGAGCGCAAGTGCGTTGCCGACTCGCCGAACCAGGCCAGCGCTTCCTGCCCGGCCACCGGCCCGCAGTAAGGCTGCTGCAGGCCGGAGGCGAAGGCCTTGACCGCATCCGACACCGGCTCGAACTCATTGCCCTCGCCCTGCCCTTCGCCCCACAGGCGCAGCGTCACGTGCGGCACGGCGAAGGCCCCGCCCAGGTGCGAATACAGGGCGCGCGTCACGCCCGCCCGGTCGACGGCCGCGATCAGGGCCACGGCGAGGCCATGCACCTTGGCGGATATGGCATCGTTTTCCTCGCCGAAGCCGATCAGCTCGGCCAGCTTGGCTTCGAGTGCGCGCACCTTGTCGCGCAGCTTGCCCATCTGCTTCTCGGTGATCGAGATGGCGCGCCCGCTGTGCGGATCGGCCAGGGTCACCAGGCTCAGCAGGTCGGCATACTGTTCGAAGAATTCCGGGTGGTCCTGGAGGTAGCGGGCGACGTCTTCTGATTTCATTTCGGATCTTTCACAGGTTGTTGGGGATTTCGATTTCTGCACTGAACACGGTGGTGGCGGGGCCGGTCATCAGCACCGGGGCGGCGTCGTTCGCGGCCTCGCTCCAGGCGATCAGCAGGTCGCCGCCGCGCGTGGCGACGCGTACCGGCGAATCCAGCAGGCCGCGGCGGATGCCGGCCACCGCGGCGGCGCAGGCGCCGGTGCCGCAGGCCAGGGTCTCGCCGGCGCCGCGTTCATACACCCGCAGGCGGATGGCGTGGCGGTCGACCACCTGCATGAAGCCGGCATTGACCCGGCGCGGAAAGCGCGGATGCGCTTCGATCAGGGGACCCTGCCGGGCGACCGGCGCCGCATCGACGTCGGCCACCACCTGCACGGCATGCGGGTTGCCCATCGAGACCACGCTGATGTCGATTTTCTCGCCGGCCACGTCGAGCGCGTGCACCATGGCATCCCCCGCCGCCGCGAAGGGAATCTCGGCCGGCAGGAAACGCGGCGCACCCATGTCGACCGTGACCTGCCCGTCGGCTTCGAGGCGCGGCGTGATCACCCCGCACTGCGTCTCGACGCGGACCTCGCGCTTGTCCGAAAGGCCCTGCTCATGCACGAAGCGCACGAAGCAGCGCGCGCCGTTGCCGCATTGCTCGACCTCGCCGCCGTCGGCATTGAAGATGCGGTAGCGGAAGTCGACACCGGGCGTCGTCGCGCGTTCGACCACCAGGATCTGGTCGCAGCCGACGCCGAAATGGCGGTCGGCGAGAAACCGCGCCTGGGCCGGCGTCGGCACGAAATCCTGGTTGATGGCGTCGAGCACGACGAAATCATTGCCGAGGCCGTGCATTTTGGTGAAGCGGATACGCATCGGACGAGGATACGCCGTATCGCCGCCGCCGACTTTTCGCAATTGAGGGGTCAATAAACCCCTTTTTCGCCGCGCGGCCGGGTTTTGAAGCGCCTGTGCAGCCAGTAGTACTGCTCGGGCGATTGCATGATCTCGGTTTCGAGGAAGGCGTTCATGCGCCGCGTGTCGGCCACCACGTCGTCGGTGGGAAAGTCGGTCCACGCTTCGCCGATGCTGGTTACATAGTGGTCATCGACCATGCGCGTGATCACCGGCAGCACCGCCGCGCCCGATATTTTTGCCAGCCGCGAGAGCCCGGTGATGGTGGCCGCCGGATAGCCGAAGAAGGGTACGAAGACGGCTTCCTTGCGGCCGTAATCCATGTCCGGCAGGTAGTAGAACGGCGTTCCGCCGCGCAGGGGCCGCAGCACCTTGCCCACCCCGTCGGTCCGCGAGACCAGATGCAGCTTGCCGAAGCGCTCGCGGCCGCGGCGCAGGGCGCCGTCGAAGACGCGATTTTTGGCCCGCGCGTAGATCGACACCATCGCGTAATCGATGTTGAGGCGGGCGCCGCCGGCGTCGAGCGCGACGAAATGCGGCGCCAGCAGGATCACCGGCCTGCCGCGATGCGCCGCCAGGTGTTCCTCGCCCTCCAGCCTGACCACGCGCTTGATGCGCGCCGGCGAAGCCCACCACCAGAGGCCGAGTTCCAGCAGGCTGCGGCCGAGGACGGCGAAGTGGCGTCGCGCCAGCGCCGACTTTTCGGCGGCCGACAGCTGCGGAAAGCACAGTCCGAGGTTGATCAGCGTGATGCGCCGGCGCTCGCGCACCAGAACGTAGAGCACCAGCCCCAGGCCGCGCCCCAATGCCGCCAGCAGCGGCAGCGGCAGCCAGTGCAGCAGCCACATTATGACGAGTAAAGCTCTCGTCATAATGTCATTCCTGGTTGGCCTTCCCCCCGCCCCCTTCCCGAGGAAGGGGGCGACTCTGGCTCGCTGCGCTCGATGTTGGTGTTAATTGACGAGGCCTGCGGCGGCGTTCCCGCGCCGCGCGGCTCCTTGTAGCGGTTGTAGCCCCACAGGTACTGCTGCGGACACAGTCGGATCAGCGCCTCGAGTTCGCGGTTGAGCTGCGCCGTGCGCTGCTCGAGGTCGCCGGCGAGCGGCGCCGACAACGGAAACAGCTTGAGGTGGTAGCCGGCGCCGTAATGCAGGCGCTCGGCATAGGCCAGCAGCACCGTCGCCCCTGTGTCAGCCAGTCGCGCCGCCAGCGTCATGGTGTAGGCGGGCCGGTCGAAGAACGGCACCCAGGCGCCTTCGCCCTTGCCGGGCACCTGGTCGGGCAGCATGCCAACGGCTTCGCCGTTCTTCAGGGCTTTCAGCAGGCGGCGCACGCCGGACAGGTCGGCGGGGGCGAGTTTCAGGTTGGCGCCGCGCCCTTCCTCGATCAGGGGCGCCAGCCAATCCTGCTTGGGCCGCCGGTAGAGCACGGTCATCGGCTTCTTCGCCGCGTAATACTGGGCGGTGATTTCGAAGCAGCCCAGGTGCGGGGTCAGGAACAGGATGCCGCGCCCGGCCGCCCAGGCGCCTTCGACCAGCTCCCAGCCGGAAACCTTGACCACGCGTGCAACCACCTCGTCCTGCGGCCGCAGCCAAATTTTCGGTAGTTCCAGCACCGCCTTGCCGGCCTCGGCGATCGCCGCAGATTTTGCTTCCGTCATGCCGGCCTGGCCGATATGGGTGGCGAAGTTGCGCCGGTAGGTGGGCGACAGCAGCCACACCAGCCAGCCAGCGAGCGCGCCAAGGTTGTGCAGCAGCGGCAGCGGCAAACGCGCCAGCATCTTGAAGACGAGCGGGAACAGCGAGGACATTGGGCAATGGAGGGAGTCGGAGTAGGCGGAATTATCGCCTACTGTTTGGCCGGCAGAGGATTTCCCCGTTGCCGGCTAGCGCTTGCCGCCCGCCAGCTTGCTCGCCTCCGGCATCCGCCGCAGGCGCCAGATCACCACCGGCCCGAGCAGGCCGCCCAGCCCCAGTGTCGACCAGGCCAGCCCCCACACCACGTGGTCCGGCAGGCTGCCGGCGCGGCCCCAGTCCAGCACCAGGCCGAAGACCCAGGGCGAAATCGCGCCGGCGCCGAAGCCGAGCACCGAGCGCAGCGAGTAGGCGGCGCCGAGGTAGCGCGGGTCCATCAGCTCGGTCAGCGTCGTCGAATGGATCGAGGAATCGCCGACCCCGGTGACGTTGTAGAACACCGCGACGGCCACCAGCAGGAGCAGCGGCAGTCCGACCATCCAGCCGAAGGCGAAGGAACAGGCGAGGCTCGCCAGGGACAGCACCAGGGTCACTGCGGTACGGCCGTGGCGATCGGACAAGGAGCCGCCGAGCACGCTGCCAACCACGGCGGCCAGGTAGGTCAGCGCCGTCAGCGTGGCGCCCAGGCTGGTGGCCGCGGCACCCGTCGTGCCGCCGGTGATGGCCGCCGCGGCGAGGAAGGCCGGCAGCCAGGCCCAGAGCCCGAGCAATTCCCAGGCATGGAAGGTATAGCCCCAGATCGAGAGCATCGCCGGTTTGTTGTGCCACACCTCAACCAGCGCGCGGAACTGGCTGTGGCCGTCGGGTTGCGCGTGGACGATGTTGGGCACGCCGCGCAGCGACCACCAGCCGAGCAGCAGGCCGCACAGCGGAAACAGCGCGGTGACGATGAAGCCGCCGCGCCAGCCGGCGAGCGGGATCATGGCGCTCGCCACCAGCAGGCCGATGGCATAACCGAGCGAGGCCGCGGCGAGGTAAAAACCCAGCGCCAGGCCGCGGCGTTCGGGCATGCGCTGGGCGACGATGGCCAGGCCCGGCGTGTAAGAACCGCCCGAGCACAGGCCGGTAAGGCCGTAGAGCAGCAGCGCGGAGACGAAGTCGTCGGCGAACACGGCGAACAGCAGGCCGCTGGCCACCGCCGCGATGCCGGTCGCCAGGTAGATGCGACGCGCGCCGAACCGGTCGGAGAGAAAGCCCACTGCGAACAGCGAAACCAGGAAACCGACGTGATAGGCCGACTGCACCATGCCGGCCTGCCATGCCGCCATCTGCCAGTCGGCCTTGAGTAGCGGCAGCACCGCCGACCAGGCGGTGAACATCGTGGCGAAGGCAGCGCGCGCTGCGCAGAATTCGAGCAACCAGAACATGACCACAGTTTAGGGCCTTGCCGCCGCAATTGACGAAGAAGCCACTCCCCGCCTACAATGCGAGCAGATCCGCCGAGTTAAAGACAACTTGCGAGGCGGAGAAGACCCCCGACAAACGTCGCCGGTTGGAAAATAAATATCGCTAAAGCGTCGCCTGCTCCCGCCCCATAGCTGGCCTCGCCAATTGTGGGGCGTTTTAGTTTCGGCCGCTGCGCTTAACGCCGATGAACCCGGCGTTAGCCTTCACTGAAGCTAAAGTTTGTTTTTCTGGAGCAGGACACATGGCACAAGAATATTTCTTCACCTCCGAATCGGTCTCGGAAGGCCACCCGGACAAGGTCTCCGACCAGATTTCCGATGCCATCCTTGACGCCATCCTGGCGCAGGACAAGCATTCCCGTGTCGCCGCCGAAACCCTGTGCAACACCGGCCTCGTCGTGCTGGCGGGCGAGATCACCACCAGCGCCAATGTCGATTACATCAACATTGCGCGCAACGTGCTGAAGCGCATCGGCTACGACAACACCGAGTACGGCATCGACTACAAGGGCTGCGCCGTGCTGGTGGCCTACGACAAGCAGAGCCCGGACATCGCCCAGGGCGTGAACAAGGCCTACGACGACAACCTGAACCAGGGCGCCGGCGACCAGGGCCTGATGTTCGGCTACGCCTGCGACGAAACCCCGGTGCTGATGCCGCTGCCGATCTACCTGTCGCACCGCCTGGTCGAGCGCCAGGCCATGCTGCGCCGCGACGGCCGTCTGCCCTGGCTGCGTCCCGACGCCAAGTCGCAGGTCACGATCCGCTATCAGGATGGCAAGGCGCATTCGATCGACACCGTCGTCATATCGACCCAGCACGCGCCGGACATCGAACTGCCGCAAATCCGCGAAGCCGTGATCGAGGAAATCATCAAGCCCATCCTGCCCAAGGAACTGATCAAGGGCGAGATCAAGTACCTGGTCAATCCCACCGGGCGCTTCGTCGTCGGTGGTCCGCAGGGCGACTGCGGCCTCACCGGGCGCAAGATCATCGTCGACACCTACGGTGGTGCCGCACCCCACGGCGGCGGTGCCTTTTCCGGCAAGGATCCGTCGAAAGTCGACCGTTCCGCCGCCTATGCCGGCCGTTACGTGGCGAAGAACATCGTCGCTGCGGGGCTGGCCAGCAAGTGCCTGGTGCAGATCTCCTACGCCATCGGCGTCGCCGAGCCGACCTCGGTCTGGGTCACCACGCAGGGCACCGGCAAGGTGCCAGACGCGACCATCGCCGAACTGGTGAAGAAGCATTTCGACCTGCGGCCGAAAGGCATCGTGCAGATGCTCGACCTGCTGCGCCCGATCTACGAAAAGACCGCTGCCTACGGCCACTTCGGCCGCGACGAGCCGGAGTTCACCTGGGAAGCGACCGACAAGGCGGCGGTGTTGCGGGACGGCGCTGGCCTGTAAGCCCTCATCCGGGGCATGGGAAATGGCCCGTTCGCGGGCTAATGCAGTTCAGTTAAGATTTTTCTTGAGGTAAAGAACGGCATACCGTTTTGGAAGGGCTTTAACGACACGGGGGCATTGACGCCCCCGTTGTTTTTCCACGATGGCGAATTGAAGCTGAGTGCGC
>JBIKKY010000074.1:0-13145 GCA_044360105.1 Sulfuritalea sp. | reverse complement strand
TGAAGTCCATGAAGAAGACATAGGCCGCATAGCCGAGGTTGAGGAACTCGAAGTGGTACTGCCAGCACTTGATGCCGAGGTTGATCAGGTCGTCGTAGTTCTTGATCAGGTGGTAGCCCTTGGATTCGCCGAGTGCCTCGGTGACCACCGAAATGTCCTCGAGGTCGGGCAGGGGCGAGATCTGCAGGTCCTCAAGCTCCTTGATGGTGGCCTCCATCTTGACTTTCCATTTGGCCTCCAGCGCGTCCCAGTTCTTGTAGTAGTAGCCGGCACGTTCCATGAAATTCGGCACGCGGCTGCCGATCTCGGCGCCGTCCTTCACCGGCACCGGCGAGATATAGACGTAGCCGTTGATCATGCGGTGGTCGACGCCGCGCACCGGCGGCACCTGGAAGATGCGGTTGTTGAACTGCGACAGGGCGAGGAACCAGGCCTCGTCCCAGATCGTGTCGAAGGGGTAGAGCGGTTCCGGGTAGTGCAGTCCGTCGTAGAACCAGAAGGTTTCCTTCTCGTACTGGTTGCGCACCGGATCGTCGGTGACGAACTGGTACTGATACGGGTACATCCTCTCCCAGCCTTCGGTCCCGGGGATTGTTTTGGCGCTTACATCGTGCGGCACTGGAAACTTCATCGCGTGGCTCCTCGGGTAGATGTTTTGAAAAGCAGTTCGGAGGGATCCTGGAGTCGATCCGGAACACAGGCTTCAACGCAAGGCTCGGGCCACCCCTGCTGGTGCGGTGCAATAGTGGCCGGCTCCGCAATCAGCCGGGTCGCCGTGAGCGCGTTGGTATCAGTAAGAGCGGCAAGATTTGCATACGCAGCAAAAATGCCAAAAGAATGGCAGGGAAGGGTGGCTTTTTCGGATTGCGTGGGGCATCGACAATTACTCAATTGGTCAAATTGTTTTGTCGCTGCACTTTGGATTTGACCTTTCCGTGACTTGCCGCAATTGCCGGGCGCAGACCGGTGAACTATCGATGGTTTGACTTCAATCAAAAAAACCGCCGGGATATGTGTATACAATCGCCTGTTGAGGAGTAGACACAGTGAGAGTGAGGCCATGACCAAACTCCGTAGCGTAGGGCGTTCCACCAATGAGGATCTGCGCGCGCGCGTGCATTTTTGCGCGGATACCGGGCAGATATGGCTGCATGAGCACCGCATGCTGCTGGTGCACGCCGAGGCGCAGGCGGCATTGCGCAAGGAACTGATCGACACGCTTGGGATGGACCGCGCCAAGGGGCTGCTGACGCGCATGGGCTACGCGTCCGGGGTGCGCGATGCCGAACTCGCCCGCACCCGCGCCGAAGATTCCACCGACCTCGAAGCCTTCATGACGGGCCCGCAACTGCATACCCTTGAGGGCATCGTGCGGGCGACCCCGGTCAAGGTGGAACTGGACCGCCACGCCGGAACCTTCTACGCCGAAATCCTCTGGGAGCATTCCTGGGAAGGACAATGGCATCGCCACCACTACGGCATACACAGCGAGCCGGTGTGCTGGACCCAGATCGGCTACGCCTGCGGCTATACCTCGGCTTTCATGGGGCGCACCATTCTCTACAAGGAAGTCGAATGCACCGGAATGGGGCACAACAACTGCCGCATCATCGGCAAGCCGGCCGAAGAGTGGGACGATGCGGCCGAGCAGATGCGTTTTTTCAACGGGGAATCAATCGCCGACCAGCTCATCGACCTGCAAACCCAGGTGGTCCAGCTGCGTTCGTCGATCGGCGATCGCGACCAGCTGCCCGAAGACGTCGCCGGGATTTCCCCCGGTTTCCGTGCCGCCTACGAATTGCTCAAGCAGGCCGCCGGCAGCAACATCAGCGTGCTCTTGCAGGGTGAAACCGGAGTCGGCAAGGAGGTTTTCGCCCGCAGCCTGCACGAAATGAGCTCGCGTCGCGACAGGTCTTTCGTCGCCGTCAACTGCGCAGCCATTCCGCAGGAACTGGTCGAGTCCGAGCTCTTCGGGGTGGAGAAGGGCGCCTTTACGGGCGCGCTGGTGGCGCGGCCGGGGCGTTTCGAGCGGGCCGATGGCGGCACGTTGTTCCTCGACGAAATCGGCGATTTGCCGCCGTCGGCGCAGGCCAAGCTGCTGCGCGTGCTGCAGGAAGGCGAGATCGAGCGCCTCGGCGACCAGAAGACGCGCAAGATCAACGTGCGCCTGGTGGCGGCTACCAACGCCAACCTGCAGGACCTGGTCAAGGCGGGACGTTTCCGTTCCGACCTCTACTACCGGCTCAACGCCTACCAGATTCTCATTCCACCCTTGCGCGAGCGCAAACAGGACATATCCCTGCTGGCCAAGCATTTCCTGGCGCGGCATACGGCGATCCACGGCAAGAAACTGCGGGGTTTCACCGACAAGGCCAAGCGCGCCTTGCTGACGTATCCGTGGCCGGGAAACATCCGCGAGCTGCAGAACGCGGTCGAGCGCGGGGTAATCCTCGCCCCCGGCGGCACGCGCATCGAAGTCGGCCACCTGTTCATGTCATGCAGCGAGGAACAGCCGGCCGAGTTCGGTCTCGACAATAGCGGAGGGCTCGACGTCAACTGCTGGGAGACCGGCAAGGATCTGCGCGAAGCGGTTTTCAACGGTTCATTGACGCTCGACCAGGTCGAGGCCATGCTGCTCGAAACCGCCGTCGACAAGGCGCGCGGCAACCTGTCTTCCGCGGCGCGCATGCTGGGCCTGACCCGGCCGCAGATCGCCTATCGCCTGAAGCGGCTGCAAGAAGGCAAGGATGGCGGCACCGAGGCCGCCTTGGCGTCTTTGGCCGTTTCGAGCTGAGCCCGATCTGATGCCGCGAAAATTGCCGAACCGGGCCGTGCCCGGGTGCGGCAGCGCGATGACAGGGGGGATGGCGATTGGCGTGCGGGCCGGGAGTATCGCAGGCATACGCGAAGAGCTTCTTCGCATCCGGTGCAGCGATCGCGGCCGCCTCGTCCGCGATGACCCCGCAGTAATGCTCAGCAGCACGGCATCGTGCCGGATGCACGCCGGCATCCGGGCATTGATCATCATCATGCGTGTGGCACCGCCCTGCAGTAGCGGTACCCAGCAATTGGCGGCAATGCCGATCAACTCGCGCAGTTCGGCTTCTGTCCGGGCGTGGGTGGCCACGCCCGGCCTGCACTTCCGCGGGGAGAGCTAGGCGGCCCTGGGCCAGTCGACCTTGGGCAGATCCTTCGTTGCCTCGTCCACCAGTTCCTTCGGATAGTCGTAGTCCTCGAGTTTTCCCGACAGGTAGCGGTCATAGGACGCCATGTCGAAGTGGCCGTGTCCGGAAAGGCAGAAGAGCAGGGTTTTCGGTTCGCCTGACTCCTTGCAGCGCAGCGCCTCGTCGATGACGGCGCGAATCGCGTGGCAGGACTCTGGCGCCGGGATGATGCCCTCGGCCTTGGCGAACTGGACGCCGGCGGCAAACGTGGCGACTTGCGGCACGGCCACGGCCTCGATCAGCTTCTCGTGGTAAAGCTGGGAAACCAGGGGCGATTCGCCGTGGTAGCGCAGGCCGCCGGCATGAATGCCCGGCGGCATGAAGTTGTGCCCCAGCGTGTACATCTTCATCAGCGGCGTGTAGCCGGAAGTATCGCCATAGTCGTAGGCATAGATGCCCTTGGTCATCGATGGGCAGGAAATCGGTTCGACGCCGACCAGGCGGACCTTCTTGCCGGCCGCGTTGTCGGCCAGGAAGGGGAAGGCGATGCCGCCGAAGTTCGAGCCGCCGCCGCAGGGGGCGAAGACCATGTCGGGATATTCGCCCACCATGGCCAGCTGTTTCTTGGCTTCGAGGCCGATCACCGTCTGGTGCAGCAGCACATGGTTTAGCACCGAGCCGAGCGTGTAGTTGGTGTCCGCGCGCGAGGCGGCTTCTTCGACCGCTTCCGAAATCGCCAGGCCGAGGCTGCCCATGTTGTTCGGGTCCTGGGCCAGCGCATCGCGCCCGGCCTGGGTCATGTTGGTCGGGCTGGGGAAGACGTTGCCGCCCCAGGTCTGCATCATCGAGCGACGGTAAGGCTTTTGCTCGTAGCTGATCTTGACCATGTAGATGCGCACTTCGATGCCGAACATCTGTCCGGCGAATGACACTGCCGAACCCCACTGGCCGGCACCGGTTTCCGTGGTGACGCGGGAGAAGCCGGCCTGCTTGTTGTAATAGGCCTGCGGCACCGAGGTGTTGGTCTTGTGCGAACCGGAGGGGCTGACGCCTTCGTACTTGTAGAAGATCTTGGCCGGCGTGCCGAGGAGCTTTTCCAGGCGGTGCGCGCGCATCAGGGGTGTCGGACGCCACAGCTTGTAAATCTCCCGCACCTCTTCCGGAATTTCAATCCAGCGTTCCGTGCTCATCTCCTGCTCGAGAATGTTCCCGGGAAAAATCTCCAGCATCTTCTCCGGCCCCACCGGATTGCCGTCCGGCCCCAGCGGCGGCAGGGGCGGGTTCGGCATGTCGGCAACCACGTTGTACCAGTGGGTCGGTATTTCCTTTTCATCGAGCATGATGCGGGTCTGGCTCATGTCTTGTCTCCTTGACTATTTTTTGGATGGTTCTGAATATCCCTGTTGCAATGTCGTCTTGTGACGGTTGCGGGCGTGGCCGATGCGGTCGGCGAATCAGCTTGCCGAGGCTTTACATTCAAGCACAAGCAAGGAAAAACCCAAGCTCCCGGAACCGTCTCCGCGTGCATGGAAGTCCGCGCCAAATACCGGATACGGGACACTGTATACAATCAAACGACGGAATGTCAATCTCTTTGCGATGAAATATTTTAGGCGCCGGAAAATCGGATTTCTCGCGCGCCTGGCGCAGGTTTCCGAAGTTTACGGATTGATCAATTTGGATCGCGATGATGGCAACTTTTCATCAAATGAGCAATGGTCGATCGGGCCAAATCGGCCCCGAAATCAGTTGAACCGGGACTTGCCATGTGCATATTTGCTGCGACGATGCATAACGCCGGATCACGACCTCGCCACGATTTCCGGTGATTCTGTACCCAAAACTTCCGGCGACCAATCGCGGTGCACCAACGCATGTGGACCGGACCTTGCGTTAGCTGAACGGTGATCGAGCGCGGTCGGACGCCGGTAACCTGGTCCGGCGCCGGAGATCGATCGTCGAGCGGCACGACAGGAATGACAAAAAAAGTGGCAAGCAGGGCCTTGTCAAAAGGGGGATGCGGTTCAGATGAAATATTTTTCGGCACTTGCACTTTGCTTCGCGCTTGCCGGCTGCAACGTGGTGGCCAACCTCGATGCCGTTTCGACGGCGAAAAAGGCGCCCATCCAGCGTTTCGATCAGTATCAGGCCGTCGCCAGCAACGGCAAGCTGCTGATCGGCGTCGGCAGCAACGGCGTCATCGTAAGCTCGGACAACGACGGAGCAACGTGGAAGCGCACCGTACTGCCGGGCGTGTCCTCCCTGACCGGCCTGGCCGTGTGTCCCGACGGCTCCTGGGTGGCGCTGGACTTCTACCGCAAGGTCTGGGTGGCCGACCCGGCAGCAAGCAAATGGGAATCCCGGGAACTTGCGACCAAGGCCAATCCTCTCGCCATCACCTGCGACTCCAAAGGGCAATACTGGGTGGTCGGCAGCCGGACGACATTGCTGTCGAGCGCCGACAAGGGAGCGAACTGGAAATCACAGGACTTCGGCGAAGACGCCATCCTGATGTCGATCCAGTTCCTCGATGCCGACAACGCAATCATTACCGGTGAATTCGGCATCCTGCTGACGAGCAAGGATGGCGGCAACAGCTGGCAGCAAGGCAAGAAGATCCCCAATGACTTTTTCCCGCACGCGGCGCTGTTCACGGACACCCGCACCGGATGGGTCTCGGGGCTGGCGGGGGTCATCCTGCACACCACGGACGGCGGCAACAGCTGGGTCAAACAACCGGGGGGAGTGGGGGCGCCGATGTATGCGCTGGTGAAACACAAGGGTGAAATGTTCGCCATGGGCATCAACGGCCTCGTTCTCAAGCTGGCGGCAGGGGAATGGAGCCTGATCGATGGCCGCCCGGCGCCTTTCCTGCGCTCTGCGCTCTCGCTCGGCGACAAGGGAATGTTGATCGCCGGCGGGGCGGGCACGCTGCAGCTGTATTCGCCCGGAGCGCAAACAGCCGCCCCGGCAGCCAAACAATAATCAAGGCCCGACATGAAACACAAGATTACCCACGCGCTGCACCAGGTCGAAAACCTGATCTTCGCCGCGCCCAAGGCAATCCTCGGCGCAATCCTGCTGGTCACCGTATTTTTTGCAACGCAGATTCCGGGGCTGAAGATTTTCTCGGAATTCGCCGACCTGCTGCCGCAAAAACATCCCTATATCCAGCTCCATAACGAGATCCGCGATACTTTCGGCGGTGCCAGCCAGATTGTCGTTTCGGTCGAGGTGGACAGCGGAACGATCTTTACCAACAAGACGCTGGCGATCATCCACAAGCTGACCCAGGACGTCGATAGCCTGCCCGGTGTCAACCACAACCTGGTGTCGAGTCTCACCCACCGCACGGCGCGCAAGATATGGCTGACCGAAAGCGGGGAACTGAACTCCGTCGCCTATTACGAAGCATCGAAGACGAATCTCAGCGACGGCGAGCTCGACGACTTGAAGAAGGCCGTCATGGCCAACCCGAGGGTTTACGGGCTGATGGTCTCGCCCGACCTCAAGGCGGCGCTGATCAAGGCGCAGTTGAACGAAGGCGATCTCGATTACGACAAGACCTTCCAGGAACTGCAGAAAGTTCGTGCCGAAGCGGCCAGCCCCGGCGTCAGCATCTATGGCACCGGCCAGCCGGTGCTGATCGGCTGGGTGTACACCTACCTGCCGCAGATCCTGCAGATCTTCCTGTACACCATGGGGCTGATGGTGTTATTGCTGGTGATCCACTTCCGCTGTTTCTATGGTGTGTTCCTGCCGCTGCTCGGCATCGTGCTGTCGTCGATCTGGGGTCTGGGCTTCATATCGATACTGAAGTGGAACCTCGATCCGCTCAATCTGGTGATTCCCTTCCTCATCGCGGCACGGGCCATGTCCCACAGCATCCAGCTGGTGGAGCGCTACTACGGCGAACTGGAAATCACCAAAAATTCAAAACAGGCGGCGCGCAACGCTTTCGACGATCTCTTTCGCCCCGGCTCCCTGGCCATCGTCGTCGATGCCGTCGGCATTCTGGTGATCGCCCTCGGCGCCGCGCCGATCAACATCAAGCTTGGCTACTACGCCGGCTTCTGGGCTTTTTCCGTGATCTTCACGGTGTTGCTGGTGGTGCCTTTGCTGCTCCTGTTGCTGCCCCAGCCGAAGAAAACCGAAAACAAATTCGGTATCCTGCGCGACCAGATCGTCAGCACGATCAGCGTCGCCGGTCGCCGCTCCGGCGCGCTGGCGATACTCGGCGTCTTTGCCGTGCTCATGGCCGCCGGCAGCATCTTCGCCGTCAAGGTCAAGATCGGCGAAGCCGAACCGGGTTCGCCCCTGCTCTATCCGAAGCACGACTACAACGTCTCGTCCAAGGCGATCAACGAGCGCTTCCCGGGCTCGGAAGAGCTCTACATCGTCGCCCGCACGGCCGACAAGGGTGGGCTGAAGCGCCCCGAAGTGCTGCACGCCATGGCGGCCTTCCAGAACCACATGCTCTACGACCCGGGGCTGGGCGGCGTCAAGTCGCTGCCGACCCTGATCGCCAATGTCAATGGCCTGATCCACAACGTCGAGCCGCGCTGGTACCAGATTCCCGATTCGGCGGCCGAAGTCGGCGGCCTGATGTTCGCCTACATGGCCGGCAGCCCGATACCGGGCGCGCTGAACGAGTTCCTCAATTCGGACGGCACCGACGCAAACATGGTGTTCTTCTACAAGGACCATCAGGCGGAAACCATCCAGCGCGCCGTCGCCCTGGCCAGGGAAGGCATTGCCAAGGTCGAGAGCCTGGGTGTCAAGGACTTCCAGATCCTGCTCGGCGGCGGCGTCATCGGCGTGAACGCGGCGATCAACGATGCCGTTTTCGACGACAACCGGATCGTTGTGCCGCTGGTGCTGTTCCTCAGCTTCCTGTTCGTCATGGCCTTTTACGGCTCGCTGCACGCCGGCTGGCTGATGGTGCTGCCGATGATCTTCGCCACGATCATGACCTATGCCTACATGGGCATCAACAACATCAGCGTGAACATCAACACCGTGCCGGTTATCGCCGTCGGCATCGGCGTCGGCATCGACTACGCGATCTACATCATGAACCGTATCCGCGAAGAGATGGCCGCGCTGCGCGACCTGCCCGCGGCGGTGATGAAGGCGCTGGCCACCACCGGCTTCGCCGTCACCTTCACGGCCGCCACCCTGATCGCCGGCATCATCATGTGGGTCTTCCTTTCCGACCTGCGCTTCCAGTCCGATTCGGCGCTGCTGCTGAGCATCATGTTGATCCTGAACGCGCTCGCGGCACTGTTGCTGATGCCGGCGTGGGTGATGATCTTCAAGCCGCGCTTCATCATGAATGCCTATCTGGATGAAGACGGGGTGCTGCAGGTGGGGCAACCGTCCCCAAGCGTCGCATAAGCGCAACAAAATATTTAATTTATAGCGAAATAACCGCAATTAATGTATGGATTTGGCGGTAGGGGAGTAGGTTCTCCCGATGTTTTCCCGGAAGTTTTTCACCGGGGTGGCATCCGGGATATGGGTTAGCAAGGGTAGCGAGGAGGTATCTGGCGGAAGGTCTGGTCCGCCGATGCTCAAGAGACAGGCAGCGGGGCGAAGGTCGTTGCCCAAGTCCAATAAAACGAGGAGCGAGACAATGCAGAAGCACCATTCATTCAGGTTGAAGCCGCTGGCTGTCGCGACAAGCGCTGCGCTACTGGTCGGTTTTGGCGCGAGCGCGGTTCACGCCGCGGACAATCTGCCCGACATGGGCAGTTCGGGCGGGCAGGACTGGCGCGTAGACACCTTTTACGAAAACGATACCCGCCACCGCAAGGACACCGGGCTGTCGAAGTTCCGCAACACGCTGCAGGTCGAAGCCGACAAGGATTTTGGCGGCAACGGCACCTTCTCCAGCATCAAGCTGCGCACCAAATTCCGCGGCACCTATGACGGCGTGTACAAGCTGAATGATGACGAGTACGGCAAGAAGGCGGGGGGGCCGATACGGCTGCAGAACGGAACCAAAGACTACAACCCCAGCCTTGGGCTTCCTCCCGGTGCCGTGCCGTTCCTGGTAGGTGGAGGGACCGTTCCCCATGGTGGCGGACCCATCAACTATACCAATGGCACTGGCTTGCTGACAGGTTTGTACATTGCGGGTGGCGTGCCCGCCGGACCGGCGGCGGCGCTCGCTGCAACCAACAACTTTGCCGACACCTATCCCAACAATCCGAACAGCGGCATGATCGTTCTCGGCGAAAAGCTGCACAAGCAAGCAAACGGCGTCGCCTTCGGCGTGCCGCAACGTCCCTGCGATGAAGACAAGCGGGGCTGCATCAAAGACTACATGGACGCCAATACGCACGAACTGGAGTCGCCAGAATTCAACGACCGGCTCGACTTCATCCGCGAAGCCTTCGTCGTCGCCAAGCTGCCGATGGCCGAGGGTCGAAGCTGGAATTTCCAGCTGGGCAAGCAGCAGGTGGTCTGGGGCCGCACCGACCTGTTCCGCGTGCTCGACGTGATCAATCCGGTCGATTACTCGCGCAACAACATTTACGACGAATTGCAGGACATCCGCATTCCCATGTGGATTTTCACCGCCGAGTACCGCATGGGTGCGACGGAAACCTTCGACGATACCAACGTCCAGTTGGTCTGGAACTTCGACAAGTTCCGCCCGAACAATCTCGGTCAGGGCGGCACGCCGAACCAGATTCTCGGTGCCGGCGACTTCTTCCGCGGCATGAAGAATCTTTGGGACAACGGCGGCACGGTGGCCAACTTTGCCTTTGCCGATCCAAGCGGCGGCATCGCCACCAACTTCGGCGCCAACCAGATCGGTATCCGCAAGGCTCACATGCCCGAGTGGTCGCTGGCAAATACGCAGGTCGGCATCAAGTGGGAAGGCGTTTACAAGGGCACCGGATTCTCGCTGAACGCTTTGACCTTTCGTTCGCAACTGCCGTCGCTGCGAAACCTCTATTCCAAAGGCGTTCCCAACGTCAACCCCTTCACCTCTGGAGGTCCGTTTCTCCTTGCGCCAGGGCAAACCGCGCCCATCTATCCGTACAACATAGCCTTCGACATCTACTTCCCCCGGGTCAATCTGGTGGGTGGCTCGATGGATATGCAGCTCGAGGAAATCAAATCGAGCCTGCGGCTGGAGACGGCCGTCACCAAGGGTGAAGAATTTGCCAACACCGCGAAGCCGGGCCTGTATTCCGAGTCGAAGGTCTGGCGTTACGTCATCGGCCTCGATCGGCCAACCTTCATACCCTTCCTCAATGAGGGCCGGGCCTTCCTCCTCTCCGGCCAGTTGTTCGGCCAGCATCTGCTCGATCACGAGGAGCATCGCGGACCGTGGGGCAAGTACGGCATGCCGGACCACAAGCACAACCACATCGCCACCTTCCTGATGAAGGGCTGGTACCAGAACGACCGCGTCAGTCCGCAGATCATCATGGCGCACGACTTCGAGGCCGGATCCAGCGTGGCCGCGCCATCGGTGGAATGGCTGTATTCCGACAACCTGAAGATTACTTTCGGCGCCAACTACAAGTTCGGCGACGGCGCCCAAAAGTGGAACGATGCCCGCGACGGCAATCCGTTCCCGCCCTACTCGGGTGGGCAGGCAGGACGGAATACCATGACACAAGGCATGGCCGGCCTGACCGGCTACGAGCCTCTCGGTCGCTTCCGCGCCGGCCCGATCGGCATGGCGAACAAGGAGGACGAGGTTTCCATCACCGTCCGCTACAAGTTCTGAACCCAGTAGAAACCGACGTGCAGCCCGGTTCCGTGCCGGGGTGCGCATCCCGATGATTGACCAAAGGATCTGCCAACATGAAAAAAACCGTATTCAAACTCTCGGTTATCGCCGCCGCCGTACTCTCGACCGGGCTGGCCGCCGCCGCCACGCCGGACGAGATCATCGATAGCTCCTTCTATCCCTACAAGAAGGGCTTTCCTTCCCATGCCTTCGTCAAGCCAGGTGTAGTGATCAACAAGGGCAACGTCGATCAGGCCAAGGATGTGCTCGACCCGGCGATGTATCAGGTGATCAAGAACGGCGACTATGAAATCACCGTCGGCGCGACAACCTCCTTCGATCTGCACAAGAGCTATGTCGATGCCACCCGTGCCGGCATCGGCAAGGTCAAGCTGGGCGAAAAGAACGGCCAGATCCTCGGCTATGCCGCCGGACGCGCCTTTCCGGAAGAGCCCGACCTGAAGGACCCGCGCGCCGGCGAGAAACTGGCGTGGAACTACAAGTACGGCATCAACTGGGGCGACTCGGCCATGATCTCGCCCTTCTACTGGAAGTACCGCAAGCTCGAAACCGGCAAGATTGAAACGGTCAACAAGTTCGGCTTCCACTTCCTCAACTACAAGCATCGCGTGGTCATCCCGCCCGTCCCGGACATTACGCCGAACCCGTCCAACCTGTTCCGCGCGATCTACATGAAGGTCTATGAGCCGCTCGACATCAAGGACACCCAGCTGCTGATCCAGCGCTACGACGACGACCTCAAGCAGGACGATGCCAACCTCTATCTCGGCTTCCAGCGTCGCGTCCGCCGCCTCGCCACCGGCCAGATCACCGACTCCTTCCTCGGCAGCGACCTGATGATCGAGGACTTCGAGGGCTACAACGGCCGCGTCACGGACATGAAGTGGACCTACAAGGGCAGCACGACCATCCTCATGGCCTACTACAACCACAACGAGCAGAAACAGCTGTCAACCGAGTTCAAGGAAAAGGACGGTTACCAGTATGTCGAATTCGGTGGCAAGGGTGGCTGTTACCCCTTGGTGACCTGGCAGTTGCGCAAGGTCCATATCCTTGAATCGGTACCCACCGACCCGAACCATCCGATCAGCAAGCGCGTCCAGTACATGGACGCGCAGGCCGCGACCTTGAGCCGCAGCCTGATTTATGACCGCAAGGGCGAACTGTGGAAGAACTTCATCATCGGCAAGTCGCATCCGGACCACCATCTGCCGGTCAACAAGGGGACCGGCATTTCCATCGACGACGCCTTCAGCATGGTCGACCTGCAATCCAAGCACTGCACCACCGGCCAGTTCCGCGGCGAGGTCAGCAAGGAAGCCAGCCCGCCCGGTATGTTTACCGTCCAACACATGCGCGGCGCCAACTAGGAGCGTTTGGGCTGTCCTGATGTTTGGGGGAAAGGGGCGCGAGCCCCTTTCCCGCTCTCAGGCCAGAGGCGGAGGAAAATCGAACGTCCGGTGATGAGCGGATTGAGGGGCAGCGTGGAGAGCAGCAAAAAAACGCAGCCGGTGGCTGAGCAGCCGATGGCGGTGGGGGATCTTGCGGCGCGCCTGCGTTTCGCCTTCGACAGCGGCCACATCTGGCTGGGCGAGTCGCGCATGGTTCTGCTCCACGGCGCGGCCATGACGGCGCTGCGCAAGGAGCTCATTGATTCGCTTGGCGTCGACCGCGCGCGCGGCGTGCTGGTGCGCATGGGCTACGCATCGGGTGCGCGCGATGCCGAGTGGGCACGCAAACTTTATCCCGATGCGTCGCCGACCGAGCTTCTTGCCACCGGCCCGGCGCTGCACATGCTGGAAGGCATGGTTTGCGGCACGACCGACCACATGGAAATGGATATCGCCAAGGGCGTGCTTTTGGGTGAATTCACCTGGACGGCCTCGTTCGAGGCGGATGCCCACATCCAGCTCTTCGGCCTTTCGCCCGATCCTTGCTGCTGGATGGCGGTGGGTTATGCCTGCGGCTATTCCAGCACGCTGATGGGCAAGTTCGTTCTGTACAGGGAAACCCAATGCGCCGGCGCCGGCGCGCCCTGCTGCAAGATCACCGGTCGTCCGGCGGACGAGTGGACCGGTGTCGAGGATGAGCTGAAATATTTCGAGCCCGATTCGGTGGCGGATCACATCCTGGCCCTGCAGGATCAGGTGCAGTCGCTGCGCTACTCGATAGACAACGATCTCGATACCGACAGCCTGGTGGGCGTC
>JBIKKY010000073.1:0-13399 GCA_044360105.1 Sulfuritalea sp. | reverse complement strand
AATTCGCCATCGTGGAAAAACAACGGGGGCGTCAATGCCCCCGTGTCGTTAAAGCCCTTCCAAAACGGTATGCCGTTCTTTACCTCAAGAAAAATCTTAACTGAACTGCATTACCGCTGCGGCGGGGTCTTTTTTATGTCTCGACCGCAGGGAGAGACGGTATCCCCTTGCGGGATTGCCGGCGCGCGTCCGGGTGGATACCGTCCCTGCGGGACATAAAGCGCTTTCCCCGGCACGCAGAGCGTGGCATTCAGCGCAGGGCGAGACGCCAGAGCGAGGTGGTTTCGGCGGCGCGCGCGGCATGCAACGGATCGCTGGTGTCAACTGACCGCGAATGGCTCGGCCTGACATCCATCCGTCCCGACACTTTGAGGCCGCTGGTCTCGATCGTCGCCAGTAATTCCTCGCGCGTGCGCAGGCCCAGATGCTCGGCAAGATCGGAAAGTATCAGCCAGCCCTCGCCGCCCGGTTCCAGATGATCGGCAAGCCCGCCGATGAAGCCCCGCAGCATGCGGCTTTCGGGATCATAGACGGCACGTTCCAGCGACGAATTGGCGCGAGCCGGCAGCCAGGGCGGATTGCATACGATCAGCGGCGCGCGGCCCGGCGGAAAGAGGTCGGCTGCCAACACCTCGACCCGCTCCGCCAGGCCGAGTCGCGCCAGGTTTTCTGCGGCGCAGGCCAGCGCGCGCGGATCCTGATCGATGGCGACGATGCGTGCCACTCCGCGCCGCGCCAGCACGGCTGCCAGTACACCGGTGCCGGTACCGATGTCGAAAGCCAGATCGCATTGCGGCGGCAGCGGCGCTTGCGCCACCAGATCGACGTATTCGCCGCGCACCGGCGCGAACACGCCGTAATGCGGATGGATGCGCGCGCCCAGCGCGGGGACGTCGACTCCCTTCTTGCGCCATTCGTGGGCGCCGATCACGCCCAGCAGTTCGCGCAGGGAGGCGACGAAGGGTCCGGCCGCAGGTCCGTAGGCCTCGGCACAGGCCTGCTGCACCTCAGGCGCCCGCCGCAGCGGAATCCGGTAATCGTCGTCGAAGGGCAGCAGCAACATGCCCAGGGTACGGGCGCGCTGCAACCGGGCCAGGCGGTACTTATGGAAGAATTCCGGGAAGGATTCCGCACCCGTGGCCGGCGCCGCAGCCTTGCGCGGCTTGCGCTCGATGCGCCGCCCCATGGCCTGCAGCAAAGCCCGCGCATTCTGGAAATCGCCGCGCCAGAGCAGGGCGGTGCCCTCGCAGGCGAGGCGCCAGGCCTCATCGGCGGTGATCCGGTCATCGGCGACGATGAGTTTTTTCGGCGGCGGAGTGCCGGCCTCCGACTGCCAGCGCAGCGAATGCGCCTCGCCGTCTTCGGTCCAGGCGATGGTCGCGGGCACGCTCACGACGCTTTGCTGCCGCAGAACAGCTTGTCTTGCACCGGCACGGTCGGCACCTCGATGAACATGGACACGCATGGTACGTTGCGGGCGAGCGACTGTAAATTTTTCTGGTGTGGCCACCATGGCTATCATCAGGTCACCGTGTCGCCAGCGCCAGCGCTCTGCGTCCCTTTGGGAATTTTTCAGGATGCCGCGACGCAGGACTCTTGCGGTAAAGTCGCGATCCCTGTCATCTCTTCCGCCGCGATGTCGCCACGCCTGCTGTTCACCATCGTTTTCATCGAAGGCTACTGCTCCCTCGGCGGCGAGATCATTGCATTGCGCCGCCTGATTCCCCATGTCGGCAGTTCCATCGTGGTCACCGCACCGACCATCGGCCTGTTCCTGCTCGCGCTGGCGCTGGGCTACCACTCCGGCAGCCGCGTCGCGACAAACTACCGCAACGTGGTGGCGCGCAACTTCCTGATCTCGGCCGCCCTTCTGGGCGGTGGCCTGGCGGGCGGCAGCGTCAACGCCATCTTCGCCGGAAGTTCGGCGGGCATGGCCTACCTGATTTTCATCGGCGCCATCCTCTGCCCAATGGCCTGGCTGCTGGGGCAGACGGTGCCGATCCTGACCAACCTGATGCTCGCCCAGCGCAGCGGCGAAGCGGCCGGCCGCGCACTGTTCTGGTCGACGCTCGGTTCCTTCCTCGGTTCCGTCACGCTGTCGCTGGTCGTCATGCAGGTGTTCGGCGTCTGGGTCGCAGTGGTGCTCGGCGCCCTGATGCTGGTCGCCGGTGCCGCGCTGGTGCAGCGGCCGCATCCGTTGATGGCGACGCTGCTGATTGGTGTGGCAGCGCTCAGCGTGGCGGCCAACCTCGGCGACCGCGAGCGCGCCGATACCGCCTATGCCGATTACGCAGTCGAACCCGTGGTACGCGAAGGCATGCTGTCGCCGCGCGCCTTCATAGTCAACAACCAGAATGCCTCGGTGATCGACACCAGCGAGCCGCCGCTGTATGCGCGCTATGTGCAGCACCTGCGGCGCATCCTGCTCGATGACCTGCGCTTCAGCGACCGCGACATCCTGGTGCTGGGCGCCGGCGGCTTTACCCTGTCGCATCGCGAGCCGCTGAACCGCTACACCTACGTCGATATCGACCCGGCGATCCGCGCCATCGCCGAGCGCGACTTCCTGCGCGAACCGATCCGCGGCGAATTCGTCGCCACCGATGCGCGCCGCTTCGTGATCGACACCACGCGCCGCTTCGATGCCATCGTGGTCGATGTCTACAGTTCACGCACCTCGATTCCCGGCCATCTGGTGACCCGTGAATTCTGGCGCGACACGCGACGCGCACTGAAGCCGGACGGCGTCATGCTGGCGAACCTGATCCTCGACGGCCACCTCACCAGCCCCTACGCGCGCAACCTGCTGGCCACCATCGAGAGCGCCTACGGCCGCTGCGCCGTCGAGGTACTGTCCAAGTCGGCGCCGCTCAGCAACGTCATCGTCACCTGCTTCGCCGCCGGCGACAGCGAAGCGACCCGGGTCTACGTCGACGAGCGCAACCTGGCCGACATCGACAGCGCCCGCTCGCCCTAGCGCGTCGGCCGATTCCGGCGCCGTATCGCCGGCGCCGACTTTTTTGGGGCGCTTAACTACCGGCTACGGTCATGCGCTCGACCAGGATCGAGCCAACCTGCTTCGAGCCGCGCACTTCGACATCGTTGCCGATGGCGGCGATGCCGCGCAGCATGTCGCGCAGGTTGCCGGCGATGGTGATCTCCTCCACCGGGTAGGTGATCTCGCCCTTTTCCACCCAATAGCCGGCGGCGCCGCGCGAATAGTCGCCGGTCACGTAATTCACGCCCTGGCCGAGCAGTTCGGTGACCAGCAACCCGGTTCCCATTTCGCGCAGCAGGCCCTTGAGGTCATGGCGGCCGGGATGCACCAGCAGGTTGTGCGCACCGCCGGCGTTGCCGGTGGTCTGAAGCCCGAGCTTGCGCGCCGAGTAGGTGGACAGGAAGTAGCCCTGCAGCACGCCGTCCTGAACCACCTCGCGGTCGTGCGTGGCGACGCCGTCGTCATCGAAGGGCGACGAGGCGAAGCCGCCGCGAATGTGCGGCCGCTCGCTGATCCGGACGAAGTCGGGAAACAACTGCTTGCCCAGGCTGTGGGCGAGGAAGGAGGTCTTGCGGTAGAGCGCACCGCCGGAAGTCGCATGGACGAAGCTGCCGATCAAGCCGGTTGCCAGCGGCGCCTCGAAAATCACCGGGCACTTGCGCGTCTTCAGCTTGCGCGAACCGAGCCGCGACAGGGCGCGCCGCGCGGCGTAATCGCCCACGGTCGCCGCATCCGGGAATTTTCGCGGATCGCGTTGCGAGACATACCAGTCGTCGCGCTGCATGTCCTCGCCTTCGCCCGCGATCACCGAGCAGGACACGTAATGCCGCGATGTAGCGAAACCGCCCATGAAGCCCAGACTGTTGGCGGAAACAAAGTGCGAGGTCTGTGCGGAAACGCTGGCGCCTTCCGAGTTCCTGATCATGGGACTGACATCGAAAGCGGCCTGCTCGCAACGCCGGGCTACGTCGATCGCCTCCTCCACCGGAATGTCCCAGGGATGGAACAGGTCCAGGTCCATGGTCTTGGTCGCCAGCAGTCTGGCCTCGGGCAGGCCGGCGCAATCGTCCTCGGCGGTGAAGCGTGCGATCGACAGCGCCGCCTCGACCGAGGCCCGCACCGCTGCCGGCGAGAAGTCCGAACTGCTGGCATGGCCGCGCCGCTGGCCGATATACACCGAGACGCCGAGCCCCTTGTCGCGGTTGTACTCGATGGTCTCGACTTCCTGCCGGCGCACGCTGACCGATTGGCCGAAACCTTCCGAGACATCCACCTCACAGGCGGTGGCGCCTTTGGCTGCAGCGTGGTCGAGCACCATTTGCGCCAATGCGCGCAATGCCTGCTGAGAATGAGCGAAACCTTGGGACATGCGGAAACCCTTCAAGAGTGAGATGCGAAACGCGAAGCTATAATCATAACCGTGGAAGATATCGATAACGACGCCGAGCAGTATTCAGGCCCCAGTAAATCCCAGCGCAAGCGCGAAAGTACTGCCTTGCAGGATCTCGGCGCCGAACTGGTGGCGCTGTCGAAGGAGCGCCTGGCGAAGATCGACATGCCGGAACGCCTGCGCGATGCCCTGCTCGAAGCGCAGCGCATCACCAAACACGAGGCGCGGCGGCGGCAGATGCAATACATCGGCAAGATCATGCGCGATGTCGATGCTGCACCCTTGCGCGCGGCGATGGATGAAATCAACGGCGTCTCGAAAGCGGCCACCATCCGCCAGCACCAGCTGGAACGATTGCGCACGCGCCTGATGGAAGACGAGGCGGTGTTCAGTGAAGTCGCCCGAGATTACCCCGGCGCGGACATGCAGCACCTGCGCCAGTTGCGCCGCAACGCGCTGAAGGAAGCCCAGCAGGGCAAGCCGCCGCGCGCCTACCGCGAACTTTTCAGGGAACTGCGCGATCTGGAAGGCAAAGCTGCGGCAGAGGACGCTGCCGACTAGGCGTCAAGCGGACGCCGATTGCGGGCGGCTAGGCAAAGTCCTTTTGCGGCGCGGCCGCAGCGCTGCTGCTTGACGTCAGGATAGTCAGCATCGCCTGCGCGTGTTCCGCCGCATCGCGCCCGAGGCCTGTCAGGTAACCGCCATCGGCCAGGGTCAACAGGCCCTTGTCGTGCAGGCGCCGCGTTGCGGCAATGACGTCCGGGTCGGCGTTCTTGTGCACCTTGATGCCCTGCTGGCTGGTTTCCAGGTCGAAGCGGATCAGGGTGTTCAGTTCATGGACCAGATCAGGCGTGTAGGGCATGTCAAACCTCGCTCTGTGAAATGTTCGGCAAAACCGGACTGACTCCATTCTAGCTTCCCGTTTCGCAAACACCGACTTTGGCGCAAATGAAATGTCTCGCGACAGGGCGAGTCACAGGCCCGGATCCGCGCCCTCGCCCTTCAGGGTCGCCTCGACGGTCCGCCGCGTCAGCTGCGGCGCCAGCAGTTCCAGGAAGTCGTAGTCGTAGCCGCGCAGCCAAAGATCGCGGCGAAAGGCCACGCGCGTGGTGTTGCCCTCGAACAGGTGGCTGGCCGGCATGGCAGCCAGTGTGTCATCGCGCAGGGGATCGAAGGCCATTTCGGCGATGATGCCGACCCCCAGGCCGAGGCCGACATAGGTCTTGATCACATCGGAATCGATGGCGGTCAGCATCACGTTCGGCCGCAAGCTCTGCCGCTCGAAGGCGCGATCGATGCGCGAACGCCCGGTAAATGTGGCGTCATACGTAATCAGCGGAAAGTTTGCCAGCGCTGCCAGCGTCAGCGGCTGGTGCGCCAGTAGCGGATGCCCGTGCGGCGCCACTACCAGGTGCGCCCACTGAAAACACGGCAGGGTCACCAGTTCCGCATGCCGGTCGAGCGCCTCGGTGGCGATGCCCAGATCAGCACTGCCGTCCAGCACCCAATCCGCGACCTGCAACGGGCTGCCCTGCTGGATGTGCAGGCGTATCGCCGGATGGTGCTGCACAAAGCGCTGGATCACCGGCGGCAGGGTGTAGCGCGCCTGGGTGTGGGTGGTGGCAATGGACAGCACGCCGCTGCTCTCGGCGGCGTAGTCCGCGCCGACCCGCTTCATGTTCTGCGCTTCGCCGAGCATGCGCCCGGCCATGGCCAGCACGACCGATCCGGGCGCCGTTACCGCGGTGAGGCGCTTGCCGCTGCGCTCGAAGATCGTAACGCCGAGTTCTTCCTCAAGCAGCGCAATCTGCTTGGATACCCCCGGCTGGGATGTGAACAAGGCCTCCGCCGCGGCGGAAACACTGAGGCCGCGTCGCTCGACTTCCACCAGATACCGTAGTTGTTGTAGCTTCATTGGGGAAGTATATAACTTTTTGATCTATTGAAAGACTTAATAAGTATTTTTCAGAACTATATGAAGTCTTTAGGATGCACTGCATCATGGAATTTTCACTCAACCCGCTGCTTCCTCTGTCCGGCTTTGCCGTCGGCGTCCTTGTCGGCCTGACCGGCGTCGGCGGTGGCTCGCTGATGACGCCGCTGCTGGTACTTGTTTTCGGCTTCAAGCCGGCGACCGCAGTGGGCACTGACTTGCTTTACGCCGCGATCACCAAGGCAGGCGGTTCGTGGGTGCATCACCGGCACGACAACATCGACTGGCGCATCACCGGGCGCCTGGCGCTGGGCAGCGTGCCGGCGGCCGCGGTCACCTTGCTGGTCCTGGCCCAACTCGGTGTCCAAGGCCACGGTGCCACGGGATTGATCTCGGTAGTACTTGGCTTTGCCCTGCTGCTGACCGCCCTTTCGCTGTTCTTCCGCCAGCGCCTGCTGGACCTGGCCCGCCGCCGTCCCGCCAGCGCCGACTTTCAGAAGCGGACGCCAGCGCTCACGGTTCTCGTCGGCGCCATCGTCGGTGCGCTGGTGACGATTACCTCGGTCGGCGCCGGCGCCCTCGGCGTCACCGCGCTGACCTTCCTCTACCCGCAACTCGCCACACGCCGCATCGTCGGCTCGGACATCGCCCACGCCGTGCCGCTGACCCTGGTCGCCGGCCTCGGCCACTGGTGGCTGGGCACGGTCGATGTGGTGCTGCTGGTATCGCTGCTGATCGGTTCGCTGCCCGGCATCGCGCTCGGTGCCCACTTCGCTGCCAGGGTGCCGGAACGCGCCCTGCGTAGTCTGCTCGCCTCCGTTTTACTACTGGTCGGCGGCAAGCTGATCCTCGCTTAAGGAAACACTATGTACCGCTACGACGACTACGATCACGCCATTGTCCAGGCCCGCGTTGCCCAGTTTCGCGGTCAGACCGACCGCTATCTTGCCGGCACGCTGAGCGACGACGAGTTCCGCCCGCTGCGCCTGCAGAACGGCCTCTACATCCAGCGCCACGGCCCGATGCTGCGACTGGCCGTGCCCTACGGACTGATCTCGGCGCCGCAACTGCGCAAGTTCGCCGACATCGCCCGCCGTTACGACCGCGGCTACGGCCACTTCACCACACGCCACAACCTGCAGCTGAACTGGGTGCAACTGCCCCAGGTGCCGGACATACTGGCCGAACTGGCCGGGCATGAGTTGCACGCGATCCAGACCTCGGGCAACTGCATACGCAACGTAACCACCGATCATTTCGCCGGCGTCGCCGCCGACGAGATCGCCGATCCCCGCCCCTGGGCTGAACTGCTGCGCCAGTGGTCCACCTTTCATCCGGAATTCGCCTACCTGCCGCGCAAGTTCAAGGTAGCCATCTCCGGTGCCGCGGAAGACCGCGCCGCGATCCAGGTGCATGACCTCGGCTTGCAGCTGGCAAGGAACGATGCCGGCGCACTGGGCTTCACCGTGTACGCCGGCGGCGGCCTCGGCCGCACGCCGCTGCTTGGTCCGGTCGTCCGCGAGTTCCTGCCCTGGCAACACCTGCTGACTTACACCGAGGCGCTGGTGCGCGTCTTCAACCGCTACGGCCGCCGCGACAACGCCTACAAGGCGCGCATCAAGATCCTGGTCAAGGCGATCGGACGCGAGGAATTTTCACGGCAGGTCGAAGCGGAATGGGCCCACCTCAAGGACGGCCCCGCGACCCTGACCACGGCGGAAGTCGAGCGCGTCACCGCGCAATTCGCCGCGCCCGCCTACGAGACCCTGGCCGCTGACGATCTGTGCCACCTCGCCCACCTGCGCGAAGACAAGGCCTTCTCGCGCTGGGTCGAGCGCAATGTGCAAAGCCACAAGGTGGCGGGCTATGCCGCCGTCACGCTGTCGCTGAAAAAACCCGGCGCCGCACCCGGCGACGCCAGCAGCGAACAGATGGAAGCCGCCGCCGATCTGGCCGAACGCTACAGCTTCGGCGAGATCCGCGTCTCGCACGAACAGAACCTGATCCTCGCCGACGTGCCGCAGCGCGAGCTTTACACCGTCTGGCACCGCGCCAAGGCCGCCGGCCTCGCCTCACCCACCGTCGGTCTGATCCAGGACCTGATCGCCTGCCCCGGCGGCGATTTCTGCTCCCTGGCCAACGCCCGTTCGCTGCCGATCGCGGCCGCGATCCAGGAACGCTTCGAGGACCTCGACTACCAGCACGACATCGGCGAACTGGAACTCAACATCTCCGGCTGCATGAACTCCTGCGGCCACCATCACCTCGGCGCGATCGGCATCCTCGGCGTCGACAAGAATGGCGAGGAGTGGTACCAGATCACGCTCGGCGGCCGTCAGGGCAATCAGGCGCGAATCGGCGAGGTGATCGGCCGCTCCTTCTCCGCCGCCGAAGTGCCGGATACCATCGAGCGCCTGATCGCCACCTATCTCGCGCACCGGCATGCCGAAGAGCGCTTCATCGACACCTTCGACCGCATCGGCGAAGAGCCCTTCCGCAACGCGGCATACCCGCACCCCCATCAATCAAGGAGAGTCGCAAATGGCTAACAAACAGATCATCAAGGAACGTCGCCTGCAGGACGACGCATGGAAAGTCGTCAATCTGGTCGATGGCGAAGCGCCCTTCGACGTCTGCCTGCCGGTCGGTCCGCTGCTGGTGCCGATCTCGGTCTGGAAGGCGAAGAAGTCCTGCCTGATCGCCCGTGAATACGAACACGGCACGCCGCTGGGCATCTGGCTCGCGCCGGGGGACGACCTCGCCGAGATCGCCGCCGACCTCGACGACTTCACCGTGATCGCTCTGCATTTCCCCAAGCTTGCCGATGGCCGCAGCTATTCCACCGCCCGCCTGCTGCGCGAGCGCCATGGCTATGACGGCGAGCTGCGCGCATTCGGCGACATCGGCCGCGACCAGATCTTCTACCTGACCCGCGTCGGCTTTGATGCCTTCGTCCTGGGTGAAGGCAAGAACGCCGAGGAAGCGCTGGCCGCCTTCGACGAATTTCCCGAAACCTACCAGGCCGCCGCCGACCAGCCCGAGCCGCTGTTCCGCCGGCGCGCCGCCTGAGCATTCATTCCCCTGGAGCAGAATCATGTTGCGCGAAAACATCCCTGACCTGGCCGATATTGAACTGGTCGCCGCCGTTGCCGAGAAAGCCGTCCGCGTCAAACAGCTGCTGCGCGATGTCGCGCGCGATTACGCGCCCGCCGTCTTCGCCAACAGCCTGGGCGCCGAGGACATGGTGCTGACCGACATGATCTGGAGCGAAGCAATCGGCATCGGCAGTTTTTCGCTCGACACAGGCCGCCTGCCGGCCGAGACCTACGACCTGATGGCGCGCGCCGAAGCCCACTACGGTCGCCGCCTGGCGGTGTACGCGCCGCGCCATGATGCGGTGCAGGACTTGGTCGCCGGCCACGGCATCAACGGCTTCTACGATTCGGTCGAAGCGCGCAAGGCCTGCTGCCACGCGCGCAAGATCGAGCCGCTGCAGCGCGCGCTGGCCGGCAAGCAGGCGTGGATCACCGGGCTGCGCGCGGCGCAGTCGCCGACCCGCGACACGCTCAAGACCGTCGCCTTCGACCATGCCAACAAACTGGTCAAGATCAGCCCGCTGGCGGACTGGAGCGAACGCGAGGTCTGGCTCTATCTGCGTGCCAACAAGGTGCCTTACAACGCACTGCATGACCGCAATTACCCGAGCATCGGTTGCGCCCCCTGCACCCGCGCCGTGCAGCCCGGCGAGGACATCCGCGCCGGACGCTGGTGGTGGGAATCGGCCGAGACGAAAGAGTGCGGACTGCATCTGGTGGATGGCAAGCTGGTACGCATCGCGCAAGACGCTGAAAAAGTCGGCGCTGGCGAGACGGCGGCGGCGGCATGAACGCGCCCGTCCTCGATCCGGTGACGACCTTGCGCCCAGTCGCGCTCGATCATCTCGACTGGCTGGAGTCCGAGTCCATCCACATCCTGCGCGAAGTGGCCGGCCAGTGCAGTAATCCGGCATTGCTGTTCTCCGGCGGCAAGGATTCCATCGTCCTGCTGCGCCTGGCCGAAAAGGCCTTCCGCCCGGCGCGCTTTCCCTTTCCGCTGCTGCACGTCGACACCGGACACAACTACCCGGAAGTGATCGACTTTCGCGACAGTCGCGCCTGCGAACTCAACGAGCGCCTGATCGTGCGCTCCGTCGAAAGCTCCATCGCGCGTGGCACCGTGCGCCTCAAGTCAGCCGACGAATCGCGCAATCGCCACCAGTCGGTGACCCTGCTCGAAGCCATCGAGGAATTCGGCTTCGACGCCTGCATCGGCGGCGCGCGCCGCGACGAGGAGAAGGCCCGTGCCAAGGAACGCATCTTTTCCTTCCGCGACAGTTTCGGCCAGTGGGACCCGAAGAACCAGCGCCCCGAGCTCTGGGATCTTTACAATGCCCGCGTGCATCAGGGCGAGAATACCCGCGTCTTCCCGATTTCCAACTGGACCGAACTCGACGTCTGGCAATACATCGAACGCGAAAAGCTGGCGTTGCCCCCGATTTACTTTGCCCACACACGTCCGGTGGTGAGGAAAGGCAATTTGCTGCAGCCGGTCACCCCGCTCACCCCCGCCGGGGAGAGCGACGTGATTGAGCAGCTTCGTGTGCGCTTTCGCACCGTCGGCGACATCACCTGCACGGCGCCGGTCGAGTCCGACGCCGAGACCGTCGCCGCGATCATCGCCGAGACGGCCACCACCACCATCACCGAACGCGGCGCTACGCGCCTGGATGACCAGACTTCCGAAGCCGCCATGGAGCAACGCAAGAAAGAAGGGTATTTTTAATGAGCGCGATTGAGCACATTCCGGAATTCGAATCGCACGCGGACAACGGCCTGCTGCGCTTCCTTACCTGCGGCAGCGTCGATGACGGCAAGAGCACCCTGATCGGGCGCCTGCTCTACGACACCAAAGCGATACTCGCCGATACCCTGCATGCCATCGAGAAGACGTCCTCGCGGCGCGGGCTGGAGGCGGTGGATCTCTCGCTCCTTACCGACGGCCTGCAGGCCGAGCGCGAACAGGGCATCACCATCGACGTCGCCTACCGTTACTTCACCACCGGCACGCGCAAGTACATCATCGCCGACGCGCCAGGTCACGAGCAATACACGCGCAACATGGTCACCGCGGCGTCCACCGCGGATCTGGCCATCATCCTCATCGATGCCCGCAAGGGTGTGCTGACGCAGACCCGGCGCCACTCCACCATTGCGCATCTGCTGGGCATCCCGCACCTGGTGGTGGCGGTGAACAAGATGGACCTGGTCGATTACGACCAGGCCACCTTCGAGCGCATCCGCGCCGACTACCTGGCCTTCGCCGCCGAACTCGGCATCGGTGAAGTGCGCTTCCTTCCGCTCTCAGCACTCACCGGCGACATGCTGGTCGAGCGCGGAGAAAACCTCGGCTGGTACGCCGGACCAACCCTGCTGGAGATACTCGAGACCGCCCGGGCCGCACATGCCGCACACAACGAGGCTTTCCGCTTCCCGGTGCAATACGTCTGCCGCCCGCACCAGTCGGCCGATCCGAAGTTGCACGACTATCGCGGCTTCATGGGTCGCGTCGAATCCGGCTCGATTGCGCGCGGCGACGAGATCGTGGTGCTGCCCTCCGGACAGCGGAGTCGCATCAAGGACATCCAGCTCGGCGGCGTCCCGCTGCCGGCAGCGCAGGCCGAGCAGTCGGTGACGCTCCTGCTGGAGGATGAGATCGACATCTCGCGCGGCGACATGATCGTGCGTGGCGATGATGAAAAGTTATGTCCCGGCGCGTCAGCGTCAGGGACGGTATCCACCCGGACGGCGCTGGTGACACGGCGCATCGAGGCGATGCTGTGCTGGTTGAGCGAGAGTCCGCTCGATGCGGGGCGAAAGTACGTGATCCGCCAGACCACGCGCGATGCCCGCGCCCTGCTCGACGGTATCGCCTACCGGCTCGACATCAACTCGCTGCAGCAAGTGCCGGCTGAAGGACTCGGCATGAACGACATCGCCCGGGTCGCCTTCAAGCTGGCGCAACCGCTGGTTGTTGATCGCTACGCCGAGAACCGCGCCACCGGCGCCTTCATCGTCATCGACGAAAGCAGCAATAACACGGTCGGGGCCGGCATGATTCTTTGATCACTGACGAAGCCGGAAACAAAAAAGCCAGGCGACGCCTGGCTTTTTTGTTGGTAGCTAGTGCCTTATTCGGCAGCAGCCGCTTCGACCACTTCCCCAGCCGGACGATCCAGCAACTCGACGAAGGCCATGGGCGCATTGTCGCCATCACGGAAGCCCATCTTGAGGATGCGCAGATAGCCGCCGTTGCGCGCAGCAAAGCGCGGTCCGAGCACGTCGAACAACTTGCCGACGATGTCGCGGTCGCGCGTGCGATCGAAGGCGAGGCGGCGATTCGCCAGGCTGGGCTTCTTGCCCAGGGTGATCAGGGGCTCCACCACGCGGCGCAGTTCCTTGGCCTTGGGCAGGGTAGTTTTGATGGCCTCGTGGCGCAACAGCGAGACAGCCATGTTGCGCAGCATCGCCTGGCGATGGGCCGAGGTCCGATTGAGTTTGCGAAGTCCGTTACCGTGACGCATTTTGATTCCCTCGTTTTTTGCGGCCACCGCGCAATGCAAGTGGCCGGTTAATGGTTATCGAGTATGAATATTCAGTACAGCAAGTGATGCCAATGAAGCAACCGGGCCGAAGCCTGGCGTTGAAACGATCAGGCCAGCTTCTCCAGTCCGGCCGGCGGCCAGCCTTCGAGCTTCATGCCCAGGGTCAGGCCGCGCGAAGCAAGAACTTCCTTGATTTCGTTGAGCGACTTGCGGCCCAGGTTCGGCGTCTTCAGCAGTTCGGTTTCGGTGCGCTGGATCAGGTCACCGATGTAGTAGATGTTTTCGGCCTTGAGGCAGTTGGCGGAGCGAACCGTCAGCTCCAGGTCATCCACCGGACGCACCAGAACGGGATCGACCGAAGTCTGCTTGGGCGTCTCGGCGGACATCGGCGTGCCTTCGAGGTCGGCGAACACCGACAACTGTTCCATCAGGATGCGG
>JBIKKY010000072.1:0-14013 GCA_044360105.1 Sulfuritalea sp. | reverse complement strand
AATGAAGCGACCGGGCCGAAGCCTGGCGGTGATTCCGATCAGGCTAGCCTCTCCAGTCCGGCCGGCGGCCAGCCTTCGAGCTTCATGCCCAGGGTCAGGCCGCGCGAAGCAAGAACTTCCTTGATTTCGTTGAGCGACTTGCGGCCCAGGTTCGGCGTCTTCAGCAGTTCGGTTTCGGTGCGCTGGATCAGGTCGCCGATGTAGTAGATGTTTTCGGCCTTGAGGCAGTTGGCGGAGCGAACTGTCAGTTCCAGGTCATCCACCGGACGCACCAGTACGGGATCAACCGAGGTCTGCTTGGGCGCTTCGGCGGACATCGGTGTGCCTTCGAGGTCGGCAAACACCGACAACTGTTCCATCAGGATGCGGGCAGCGGTGCGCACTGCCTCTTCGGCGTTGTCGATGGCGCCGTTGGTTTCGATGTCGAGGATCAGCTTGTCAAGGTCGGTGCGCTGTTCGACACGGGCCGACTCGACCGAGTAGCTGACGCGACGCACCGGGCTGAACGAGGCATCGAGCATGATCTGGCCGATGGCGCGATTCTCGCGGGCGATTTCGCGCTGATTGGCCGGCACATAGCCGCGGCCGGACTCGACACGAATCTGCATGTTGAGCTTGCCGCCGGGGGCAATGTGCGCAATGACGTGATCCGGGTTGACGATTTCGACGTCATGGGTAGTTTCGATGTCGCGGGCCGTAACCACGCCTTCGCCATCGCGGGACAGGGTCAGCGTCGCTTCGCGACGGTTGTGCATCTTGAGCACGACGCCCTTGAGATTCAACAGCACATCAACCACGTCCTCGCGCACGCCATCCAGCGTCGAGTACTCGTGCAACACGCCTTCGATGGACACCTCGGTGGGGGCGACACCCTCCATGGAGGACAGCAGAATGCGGCGCAGGGCGTTGCCCAGCGTGTGGCCATAGCCTCGCTCGAACGGCTCCATGACCACACGGGCATGCAGCGGCGACAGCTGCTGGACATCGATACTGCGGGGTTTCAGAAGTGTGTGCATGTGCATTCCTTCAAATGTACGACGCCTGGCGTCCGGTGGACGCCAGGCGCAAAACTACTCGTTAGCGAGAATACAGTTCGACAACCAGACCTTCGCTGATTGACGGCGGCAGATCTTCGCGTGCAGGGTATGACTTGAAGATACCCTTGCCGGCCTTGACGTCGACTTCGAGCCAGACGGGAAAACCACGCGATTCGGCGGCTTCCAGCGCAGCTTTGGTACGCAGGTGACTGCGGGTGCTGTCGAGCAACTGAATGACGTCGCCGGGGCGAACGTTGTAAGACGGGATATCCACGCGCTTGCCGTTGATCAGCACGCCGTTGTGGCGCACCACCTGACGGGCTTCCGCGCGCGAAACGCCGAAACCCATGCGGTAGGCCACGGTGTCGAGGCGGCCTTCGAGCAGCTTCAGCAGATTCTCGCCGGTCTGTCCCTTTTTGCTCTCGGCATCGGCGAAGACCTTGCGGAACTGCCGCTCGAGAACGCCGTAAATGCGTCGGATTTTTTGCTTTTCGCGCAGTTGCGTGCCGTAACCGGACAAACGCTGACCGGACTTCTGGCCGTGCTGGCCGGGCGCGTAGGCACGGCGCTCGACGGAACATTTGTCAGTGAAGCACTTCTCGCCTTTGAGGAACAGCTTTTCGCCCTCGCGGCGGCACTGGCGGCACTTGGCATCTAGGTTGCGGGCCATGGTGTCGTATCCTTATTGCCTTAGATGCGACGGCGCTTGGGCGGCCGGCATCCGTTGTGGGGAATCGGGGTAATGTCGGTGATGCTGGTGATCTTCATGCCGAGAGCATTGAGCGCCCGTACTGCCGATTCGCGCCCGGGGCCGGGGCCCTTGATGCGAACTTCGAGATTCTTTACACCACACTCCTGGGCAGCCTTGCCGGCAGCTTCGGCGGCGATCTGGGCGGCAAATGGTGTCGACTTGCGCGAACCCTTGAAGCCAGCGCCTCCTGAAGTGGCCCACGACAAGGCATTGCCCTGGCGGTCGGTGATGGTGATGATGGTGTTGTTGAAGGAAGCGTGTACGTGCGCGATACCTTCTGCGACGTTCTTCTTGACCTTCTTGCGAACTTTGGTTGCGGTCTTAGCCATTTATTGGTTCCTGGTTTACTTCTTGCCCATCGAAATCGCCTTGCGCGGGCCCTTGCGGGTTCGCGCGTTGGTACGAGTGCGCTGGCCGCGCACCGGAAGACCGCGACGGTGACGCACGCCGCGATAGCAGCCAAGGTCCATCAGGCGCTTGATGTTCATCGTCGTCTCGCGGCGCAAATCGCCCTCGACGGCGAATTTGCCGACCTCTTCACGCAGGCGATCGAGTTCGCTGTCCGTGAGTTCCTTGACTTTGGCCGAGCGCTTGACGCCGACGGCGTCGCAGATTTTTCTTGCGCGGGTACGGCCAATGCCGTAGATCGCGGTCAGAGCGATCTCCGCGTGCTGGTGATTCGGAATGTTGACGCCTGCTATACGAGCCATGTGCTTACCTGTTCGTCGCCGTTAGTTGATGCGGTATGGTGGGCTAGCTGAAAAAGCGAACCGTAGATTATATCTGATCGGAGTCACTCTATCAACCTTGACGCTGTTTGTGACGCGGATCGGTACAGATGACCCTCACCACGCCCTTGCGCCGGATGACTTTGCAATTGCGACAGATACGTTTGACCGAAGCCAGAACTTTCATTGGAGTTCTCCGGAAATATTGCCAGACTACTTGGCGCGGAACACAATACGGCCTTTGGAAAGATCGTAAGGCGTAAGTTGCACGGTGACCTTGTCGCCGGGAAGGATGCGGATATAGTGCATGCGCATTTTCCCGGAGATATGGCCAAGAACCACATGCCCGTTTTCGAGTTTGATCCGGAACGTGGCATTCGGGAGATTCTCGACGACCTCTCCCTGCATTTCAATTACATCTTCCTTCGACATGGTTCAGCGGGCCGGAAATCCGGCTCCCTTGAAGTTTGCCTTTTTCAGAAGACTTTCATACTGGTGCGACATTACATAGGCTTGCACCTGCGACATGAAGTCCATCGTCACCACGACGATGATCAACAGGCTGGTGCCACCAAAATAAAACGGTACGTTCCATTTCAGGATCAGGAACTCCGGCAGCAGGCAGACTGCCGTGATGTAGATGGCGCCGGCCAGGGTCAGGCGCGTCAGAATCTTGTCGATGTAGCGGGCCGTCTGATCGCCGGGACGAATACCGGGAACAAACGCACCACTTTTCTTGAGATTGTCCGCCGTTTCCTTGGAATTGAAGACCAGCGCGGTATAAAAGAAGCAGAAGAACACGATCGCGGTGGCGTACAGCATCACGTAAATCGGCTGCCCGGGGGAGATCGTCGCGGCAATGTCCTTCAACCAGGTCATCCCCTCCCCTGCGCCAAACCACCCGGCTGCAGTGGCGGGGAAAAGTATGATTGAGGACGCAAAGATCGGCGGAATGACACCTGACATATTGAGCTTCAACGGCAGGTGTGAACTCTGGCCGCCGTAGACCTTGTTGCCGACCTGGCGCTTGGCATAGTTCACCAGAATCTTGCGCTGGCCCTTTTCGACGAACACTACGAAACCTGTAACCAGAACCGCTACCGCGCAGATGAACAGTGCCGATAGGGCATGCATCGCGCCGGTACGAACCAGTTCGAAGAGGCCACCCAGCGCACTCGGCAAACCGGCGACGATGCCGGCAAAGATGATGATCGAAATGCCGTTGCCCAAACCGCGCTCGGTGATCTGCTCGCCCAGCCACATCAGGAACATGGTGCCGGTCAGCAAGGTAAGTACGGTCACGAAACGGAACATGAGGCCCGGATCGAGTACCAGCCCGGCCTGCGATTCGAGTGCGATGGCCATGCCCAGCCCCTGGAACAAAGCCAGGCCGACGGTACCGTAGCGCGTGTATTGGGTGATCTTGCGGCGTCCGGCTTCGCCCTCCTTCTTAAGTGCCTCGAACGTTGGCACCGCGACCGTCATGAGTTGCATGATAATCGAAGCCGAAATGTAGGGCATGATTCCCAGCGCAAACAAGGTAAAGCGCGACAGCGCGCCGCCCGAAAACAGGTTGAAGACGCCGAGAATCCCGCCCGCCTGCCCCTGAAACAACTCGGCAAGCTTTACGGGATCGATTCCGGGTACGGGAATATGCGCACCAATCCGAAAGACCACCAGCGCACCCAGCAGGAACCAGAGCCGGCGCCAGAGGTCGCCGAACTTTCCGGTCTTGCCCAGAGTTGCTGCCTGGTTTGCCACGTAGCGCGTCCTCGTCCGCTATCAGGCAGCGGCAATGTCGGCGACCGAGCCGCCGGCCGCTTCGATCGCGGCACGGGCGCCCTTGGTCGCGCCAACGCCCTTGAGGACGATTTTGCGATTGAGTTTGCCGGACAGAATGACCTTGGCCGACAGGGCATCCCCCGCAACCACGCCGGCCTGTTTCAGAACCAGCAAATCGACCTCTTCGACCGGGAGCTTGTCCAGTTCGGACAAACGCACTTCGACATTGCGGCTTGCGGTCAAGGACACAAACCCCCGCTTCGGCAAACGACGCTGGAGCGGCATCTGGCCACCCTCGAAGCCGACCTTGTGAAAGCCACCGGCGCGCGATTTCTGGCCTTTGTGGCCACGACCGGCCGTCTTGCCAAGACCGCTACCGATTCCGCGTCCGACACGCTTGGAGGCATGCTTGGAGCCGGCGCCCGGCTTCAGGTTGTTGAGTTCCATAGCCATTTCTGTCCTCTTAGCCTTCGCACTTAACCAGATACGCGATCTTGCGGATCATGCCGCGCACCGCCGGCGTGTCTTCGAGCATGGCGGAGCTGTTCAGCTTGCGCAGGCCCAGTCCGCGCGCGGTGGCGCGGTGATCCTGCTTGGTACCGATCACACTCTTGACCAGCGTGACCTTGATCGTTTTTTCGGCCATGTCTTACTCCAGAATTTCGGCGACGGCCTTGCCGCGCTTGGCTGCAATCTCGGCCGGGGTACTCATGGCCAGCAAGCCATGCAGCGTCGCCCGCACGACGTTGTAGGGATTGGTCGAACCGATGGTTTTGGCAACCACGTCCGTGATGCCCATGACTTCGAACACGGCACGCATCGGACCGCCGGCGATCACGCCGGTACCGGGGGTTGCGGGTGACATCAGGACCGTGGTTGCCCCATGCTTGCCGGTCACGGAATGATGGAGGGTGCCGTCCTTGAGACTGATCTTGGCCATCTTGCGCCGGGCTTCCTCCATCGCCTTCTGCACGGCGACGGGAACTTCGCGGGACTTGCCCTTGCCCATACCGATGCCGCCATCACCATCGCCCACCACGGTCAGCGCGGCGAAACCGAGAATCCGGCCGCCCTTGACGACTTTGGTAACGCGATTGATGGAGACCATCTTCTCGCGCATGCCGTCGTCGCGCTCTTCCTGGACCTGCTGCTGTTTCCTGCCTTGCGGTTTAGCCATGTCCGTCTCGCTTAGAACTTGAGACCGCCCTCACGGGCGGCTTCGGCCAGCGCTTTGACGCGGCCGTGGTAATGAAAACCGGAACGGTCAAAGGCAACCTGCTCGATGCCGGCAGCTTTAGCCCGCTCGGCGATAAGCTTGCCAACCGTCTTGGCTGCATCGACATTGCCGCCGTTCGGAACCTGGGTCCGGATTTCCGGCTCCATGGTCGAAGCTGCGACGAGAACCCGGGTGCCGCAACCGGAGAAAATCTGCGCGGAGATGTGCAAGTTGCTGCGATGCACCGCAAGGCGCACCACCTTGAGCTCCGCAATCTTGGCGCGGGTTTTGCGCGCCCTGCGCAGACGAGCCTGTTTCTTTTCCATGATTCAGCGCCTCGGTTATTTCTTCTTTGTTTCCTTGATGACAACCACTTCGTCGGCATACCGGACACCCTTGCCCTTGTAGGGCTCCGGGGAACGGTAGGCACGCACTTCAGCGGCCACCTGACCAACCACCTGCTTGTCGATCCCCTTGATCAGGATCTCCGTCTGGGTCGGCGTTTCAACTTTGATGCCATTTGGCATGTCGTGCGACACGGGATGCGAGAAGCCAAGGGTGAGGTTCAGCTTGGTTCCCTGAGCCTGCGCACGATAGCCGACGCCTACCAGGGTCAGCTTCTTCTCGAAACCCTTGGTCACACCGATGACCATGTTGTTCAGCAGTGCGCGCATCGTACCTGACATGGCGCCCGAATTCGGGGCGCCCTCGACGGCACGGCAGAGAAGCTTTTCACCATCTCGCTCAATGGTCACAGCCGGTAGCAGAAACTGCTTCAACGTGCCCAGCGGACCCTTGACCGCGATATCCGTGTCGGAGAGCGTCACTTCGACACCTTTCGGCACATCAACGGGATACTTTGCAATACGTGACATGACAGCGGCTCCTTAGGCGACGATGCACAGAACTTCGCCACCCATGTTGCCTGCCCGCGCGCGGCGGTCGGTCATCACACCCTTCGGCGTGGAGACTATGGCAACACCCAGCCCGTTCATGACACGGGGCAAATCGTCCTTGCCCTTGTAGACACGCAGGCCCGGCTTGGAAACGCGTTCGATTCGCTCAATGACGGGGTGACCGGCATAGTACTTGAGCGCTATATCTAGCTCAGGCTTGGCACCGTTCTCGCGAATAGCGAAAGCATCGATGTAACCCTCATCCTTCAGCACCTTGGCAATCGCTACCTTGAGCTTGGAGGAAGGCATGGAAACGGACAGTTTTTCCGCCATCTGCGCATTGCGGATGCGGGTCAACATGTCGGCAACTGGATCGGTCATGCTCATATCGCTCTCCTTACCAGCTTGCCTTGGTCATGCCAGGCACTTCGCCGCGCATTGCAACTTCACGCAGCTTGTTGCGGCACAATCCGAACTTGCGGAATACCCCGCGCGGACGCCCGGTCAGCGCGCAGCGATTACGCTGACGGGACGGACTCGCATTGCGGGGTAGCTGCTGAAGCTTCAGGCGCGCGTCCATGCGCTCCTCGTCCGACAGATTGACGTTGTTGATCACGGCAAAAAGTTCGGCGCGCTTGGCTGCGTACTTCGCAACCGTCTTGGCGCGCTTTTCTTCGCGGTTAATTAGAGCTAGTTTCGCCATACGTCCCTCAGTTCTTGAAGGGGAACTTGAAAGCGGCGAGGAGCGCTTTCGCTTCCTCGTCGTTCTTTGCGGTGGTGGTGATGCTGATATTCATGCCCCGCAACGCATCGATCTTGTCGTACTCGATTTCCGGAAAAATGATCTGCTCCTTGACGCCGACGTTGTAATTGCCGCGTCCGTCAAAACCCTTGCCCGAGATACCCCGGAAATCGCGGATACGGGGCATGGCGATGGTGACCAGGCGATCAAGGAATTCGTACATCCGGTTCCCGCGCAGGGTCAGCATGCACCCGATCGGATACCCCTCGCGAATCTTGAATCCGGCGATGGCCTTGCGTGCCTTGGTGACCACGGGCTTCTGACCGGCTATCTTGGTCATGTCGCCAACGGCGTGATCAAGCACCTTCTTGTCGCCGACCGCCTCGCCCACGCCCATGTTCAGGGTGATCTTGGTGATGCGCGGCACTTCCATGATGGACTTGTACGCGAACTTCTCGCGAAGTTCGGGAGCCACCGTCTTTTTGTAGTATTCCTGCAATCGCGCCATGACTGATCCTTACGCGTCAACAACTTCGCCGTTCGACCTGAACACCCGGACCTTGCGACCATCGTCAAGCTGCTTGAAGCCGACGCGGTCTGCCTTCTGGGTGGCCGGATTGAACAGCGCCACGTTGGAAATATTGATCGGCATTTCTTTCTCGACAATGCCACCCTGGTTACCCTTCATCGGGTTGGGCTTGGTGTGCTTCTTGACGCGATTGATGCCCTCGACAAGCAGCCGCTCCGCGTCGAGGCAATTCAGCACGACACCGCGCTTGCCCTTGTCTTTACCCGTTGTAACGACAACGTCGTCACCCTTGCGAATCTTGTTCATTGTCGAGTCCTCGAGTGCCGGTTCAAAGAACCTCGGGAGCCAGCGAGACGATCTTCATGAATCGCTCGGTGCGCAGCTCGCGGGTGACCGGGCCAAAGATGCGGGTTCCGATCGGCTCCAGCTTGTTGTTGAGCAATACGGCTGCGTTGCCATCAAACTTGATCAGCGACCCGTCGGATCGACGAACGCCCTTGGCTGTGCGCACCACGACCGCGCTATAAACTTCGCCTTTTTTGACACGGCCGCGCGGCGCGGCATCCTTGATGCTGACCTTGATGACATCACCAATGCCGGCATAGCGGCGCTTGGAACCGCCGAGCACCTTGATGCACATGACCGAACGCGCGCCAGTGTTATCGGCGACATCCAGCAGAGACTGCATTTGAATCATTATTTCATCTCCAACTTAATCCGCGGTTGACACAAGTCCCGCGATCAGTCTTGGAGCCCGCTAGGGGCTGGAATGCCGGGGAGAGTGAATACCCCAGCGGAGCAAAGAGGCGAGATTCTACAACCCGCCACGATTTAGTCAATAACTATTTCCATGTTGTAGAACGTCAGGCCAACAAGGTCCGGTTAGACGGCGCGGGCCTTCTCGACAACTTTGGCAACACGCCACGCCTTGGTCTTGGAAATCGGCGCGCATTCCTCGATCTGCACCAGATCGCCGGTTGCCGTCTCCAGCCCTTCAATGTGAGCGTGGTATTTCCTTGAACGCGTCATGATCTTGCCGATCACGGGATGCTTCACCTTGCGCTCAACCAGTACCGTAACGGTTTTCTGCATCTTGTCCGATACCACGCGCCCCTGAAGGGTGCGCCGCACGGTTTGGGTATTCGCGTCCGTCATTTCGCCGCCGCCTTCTCACGCTGAATGGTTTTTATGCGCGCAATATCCTTGCGCACCTTGCCGATCTGACTGGTATTGGTCAGTTGTTGTGTGGCCACCTGCATGCGAAGGCCGAATTGCGCCTTGCGCAAGTCGAGCAACTCCTTTTGCAGATCCACGTCGTTTTTCGCTCTCAGCTCAGTTGTCTTCATGGCTTATCCCAAATGGCGGGTGACGAAGGTGGTCTCGAGCGGGAGTTTGGCCGCTGCCAGGCGGAAAGCCTCGCGCGCCAGCGTCTCGTCCACACCGTCCATCTCGTACAGGACCTTCCCCGGTTGAATCTCTGCTACCCAATACTCGGGAGAGCCCTTGCCGTTGCCCATCCGAACCTCGAGCGGTTTTTTCGAAATCGGCTTGTCCGGAAAGATCCGGATCCAGATCCGGCCGCCGCGTTTGATATGGCGCGTCATGGCACGACGCGCTGCTTCGATTTGACGGGCCGTGAGGCGACCCCGGCCGATAGCCTTGAGGCCGTACTCGCCAAAGCTCACCTTGGCGCCACGGGTAGCGAGCCCCGTGTTGCGCCCCTTCTGTTCCTTGCGATATTTTCTGCGGGCAGGTTGCAGCATGGTTTACTCCTTGCCTTCTTTCGCTGCGCTATCGGTACCCTCGACCTTGGCCGGGGCCTTGCGAACACGCTTGACGGGTGCCTTGGGTGCGGCATCAACAGATTCCGGCTTTGCGTCCGGTTTCGCGTCTTCAGCCTTCTTGACAGGCGTCCGACGCGCCGGCTTGGCCTCGCCTTCGCCCTCGGCTTTCGGCTTGGCGGGACTGCGGCGCGGCTTGCGCGAGTCGTCGACGACAGGCTCCGGGGCCGCCAGCAGCGCCTCGCTGCGGGACAGGATCTCGCCCTTGAATACCCAGACCTTGATGCCGATGATGCCGTAAGTGGTCTTCGCTTCGGACGTTCCATAGTCTATGTCGGCACGCAGGGTATGCAGCGGCACGCGGCCTTCACGATACCATTCGCGACGTGCGATTTCGGCCCCGTTGAGACGTCCCGAGCTCATAATCTTGATACCCTGGGCACCCAGACGCATTGCATTCTGCATCGCGCGCTTCATCGCGCGGCGGAACATGATGCGCTTTTCCAGTTGCTGCGCGATGGAGTCTGCGATCAACTGGGCATCGGTTTCAGGCTTGCGGATCTCTTCAATGTTGACGTGCACCGGCACGCCCATCTTTCGCTGGAGTTCCGCCTTGAGGTGTTCGATGTCTTCACCCTTCTTGCCGATCACAACGCCGGGGCGAGCGCTATACACGGTCACCCTTGCATTTTTGGCCGGGCGCTCAATTACCACGCGGCCAACTGACGCATGTGCGAGCTTCTTTTTCAGGTATTCGCGAACCTCAAGATCTTCCTTGAGCATCTGCGGAAAATTCTTGCTGTTGGAATACCAGCGCGACGTCCAGTTGCGTGTGACCGAAAGACGAAAACCGGTCGGATGAATCTTTTGTCCCATGTGCCCTCCTTAATCGCCAACGGTCACGAAAATGTGACAGGTAGGCTTGAGGATGCTGTTACCGCGTCCCTTGGCTCGCGCGGTAAAGCGCTTGAGCACAGTGCCTTTTTCGACATAAATACGCGTGATCTTCAGTGCATCGATATCCGCGCCGTCATTGTGTTCTGCATTGGCGATAGCCGACTCCAGAACTTTCTTTATGATTCCGGCGCCCTTCTTGGGCGAGAAAGCCAGAATGCTGAGCGCCTGATCGACCGGTTTGCCGCGCACCAGGTCGGCCACAAGGCGACCTTTTTGGGCGGAAAGTCGGACGCCGCGCAAGTTTGCGTTGGTTTCCATCATCGCTCCTTACTTCTTGGCAACGGCTTTTTTGCCGCCGGTGTGGCCCTTGAAAGTCCGCGTCAGCGCGAACTCGCCAAGCTTGTGGCCAACCATGTTCTCCGAGACATAGACCGGGATATGCTGCTTGCCGTTATGCACGGCAATGGTCAGTCCGACGAAGTCGGGAAGAATGGTCGAGCGACGCGACCAGGTCTTGATCGGGCGCTTGTCGTTGGAAGCGCGTGCCGTATCCACCCGCTTCAGCAGGTGAGCGTCGATGAACGGGCCCTTCTTGATAGAACGTGCCATCTCTTACCTCTTACCTTTCGGCCTGCGTTGGACAATCATGACGTCCGTGCGCTTGTTGTTGCGGGTACGGTAGCCCTTGGTCGGCTGGCCCCATGGGCTGACGGGGACACGCCCTTCGCCGGTACGTCCTTCGCCGCCGCCATGCGGGTGATCGACCGGGTTCATGGCAACACCGCGAACGGTCGGCCGAACACCGCGCCAGCGCATGGCACCGGCCTTGCCGATCTTGCGCAAGCTATGCTCTTCGTTGCCAACTTCACCGATCGTCGCGCGGCACTCGATGTGAATGCGGCGGATCTCGCCGGAACGCAGTCGTATCTGAGCATAGGAACCCTCACGCGCCAGAAGCTGCACAGAGGTTCCGGCAGAACGCGCAATCTGGGCACCTTTGCCCGGCATCATTTCGACACAATGGATTGTCGTGCCGACGGGAATGCTGCGGATCGGCAGGGCGTTGCCCGGCTTGATCGGCGCCTCGGACCCGCTGAGGACTTCCTGGCCGACGACCATTCCCTTGATGGCAATGATGTAACGACGCTCACCGTCCGCGTATAGCACCAGGGCGATGTTCGCTGAACGATTCGGGTCATACTGAATATTTTCGACCTTGCCGGGAATCCCGTCCTTGTCGCGACGGAAATCGATTACCCGGTAAAGCTTTTTGTGACCGCCACCCATGTGGCGGGTAGTGATATGGCCGTGCGCATTGCGGCCGGCGGTTCGGGTTTTCGATTCGACAAGCTTGTCGTGCGGGCGGCCCTTGTGCAGATTGGGGTTTACGACCTTGACGACACCGCGACGACCGGGCGAGGTCGGTTTGACTTTTACGAGAGCCATTTAAGCCGCCCCCCCTTCAGCAAAATTGATTTCCTGTCCCGGCTTGAGGCAGACAAATGCCTTCCTGATGTCGCTGCGGCGACCTACGGTGCGGCCGGAGCGCTTGACTTTTCCTTTAAGGTTGGCGATCTGAACCGACTTGACCTCGACTTTGAACAGCATTTCCACGGCCGCCTTGACTTCCGGCTTTGTCGCGTCGGGCGTCACGATGAACACCACCTGCTCGTTCTTGTCGGCAATGTAGGTAGCTTTTTCGGAAATCTGCGGAGCTACCAGCACCTGCAGCAAACGTTCCGGATTGAAGTTCTTGCTCATGCCAGCATCTCCTCGATCTTGGCCACAGCACCCTTGGTGAACAGCACCTTGGGAAAACGCACCAGGGATACCGGATCAGCCTGGTGCGCTTCCAGCACCAGTACGTTCGGCAAGTTGCGGGATGCCAGCGCCAGGTTGTCGTCCAGACTGTCCGTCACGAGCAGCACGGAATCCAGACCCATGGCCTTAAGTTTCTGGGCAAACAGTCGCGTTTTCGGCGCATCGATGGCAAAGTCATCAATCACGACCAGCTTGTCTTCGCGAGCCAACTGGGAGAGGATCGCAGCCAGACCGGCGCGATACATCTTGCGATTGACCTTCTGGGTGAAGTTCTCTTCCGGCGTGTTCGGGAAGATCCGGCCGCCGCCACGCCAGATCGGCGATGACGTCATACCGGCGCGAGCGCGACCCGTTCCCTTTTGACGAAACGGTTTCTTGGTGCTGTGATGCACCTCTTCGCGATCTTTCTGCTTGCGGTTACCGGCACGGGCATTGGCCTGATAGGCGACCACAACCTGATGCACCAGTGCTTCGTTGAATTCGCGACCGAACAGCGCATCCGATGCGGTCATGGTGGATGCGGCCTGGCCTTGGGCGTTAATCAGTTTAAGTTCCATGTCATCCCCGCTCTTTCGGCGCCTTGATGGCGGGAGCAACGATCACGTCACCGCCCTTGGCGCCGGGCACTGCACCCCTGACCAGCAGAAGTTGGCGCGCCTCATCGATGCGGACAACTTCCAGATTCTGCGTCGTACGCGCGACATCGCCGAGGTGTCCGGCCATTTTCTTGCCTGGAAACACGCGCCCCGGATCCTGCGCCATGCCGATGGAACCGGCAGAATTGTGCGACAAGGAATTGCCGTGGGAAGCTCGGTTCGACGAAAAATGGTGCCGGGTAATCGCACCTGCATAACCTTTGCCAATTGACGTGCCACTGACGTCGACTTTCTGACCGACACTGAAAATGCTTGCCGCGACGACGTCACCCGGCTTGAATCCAGCCAGTTGATCGGGCGCGACACGGAATTCCCTGAGAACTTCACCGGCTTCGACGCCGGCTTTGGCAAGGTGACCCGCTGCCGGCTTGCTTACCCGGTTGGCGCGACGCTTGCCAAAGGTCACCTGAACGGCGGCATAACCATCCGCTTCAGGTGTCTTTATTTGTGTGACGCGGTTGTTCGACACATCGAGCACTGTCACCGGGATGGAGGAACCATCTTCGGCAAAAACACGCGTCATGCCGACCTTGCGTCCAACAAGGCCTAGACTCATTTTATTCTCCTAAACCCCGGCTACGATTGGCCGGGCTGATTTCGGAAATTCAGCGGCAAACAGCGCCGCGACAGGCGCCAAAAAATCAGCGCCCCTGATACGAATTATTGCAATTTGATTTCGACATCCACGCCGGCAGGAAGGTCCAGCTTCATCAATGCATCGACCGTCTTGTCGGTCGGGTCGATGATGTCCATCAGGCGCAGATGGGTACGAATCTCGAACTGGTCCCGCGAAGTCTTATTGACGTGCGGCGACCGCAATACGTCAAAACGCTCAATACGCGTTGGCAGCGGCACCGGGCCGCGCACTACGGCACCCGTGCGCTTTGCCGTCTCGACAATCTCAAGCGCCGACTGGTCGATCAGGCGATAGTCGAACGCCTTGAGGCGGATGCGTATCTTCTGGCTTTGCATGACAAATCCTTAAAGAGCAGGGTCGCAAATCGCGAAAGGGCGAGAGTTTATCGCCCTTTTCGCTGTATTGCAACAAAAGTTATTCGATGACCTTGGCCACGACACCAGCGCCGACGGTACGACCGCCTTCACGGATGGCGAAGCGCAGACCTTCTTCCATCGCGATCGGGGCAATCAGCTTGACCGTCATCGCAATGTTGTCGCC
>JBIKKY010000071.1:0-14024 GCA_044360105.1 Sulfuritalea sp. | reverse complement strand
GGTCGACGCCTGGCAGTTGCGCCGTAACGAGGACCAGCGATGTATCGCTTGGTCGTTCACTCGGCAGGACGCGGATTATAAAATGGCTCGACATTATGTTTCGTAATTAATGGTTCGCGATACTAGGCGGCGCCGATAGCCATCGCGGCGCGCTGGAACAGCTCTATGGCAGTTCAACCCTCGCGAGTGCGGAGGCCATGCTGCGGCGGGAAGAACGCTGCTTCGGCATCGAGGCGCCGGGCCTTGCGCTCAAGGGCTGCAATCTGCATCAGGCCCTGCTCGCGGCCTACGCCAAGCTGAGTCATTAGGGAAAGTCCGTCACACCGGCGAAGGCCGGTGTCCAGGTGTCTGAAAGCACTGGATTCCGGCTTTCGCCGGAATGACGACCTCGAGCTTGTTCAACACTTCCCGAAGGGCCTTGCCGGCCCCGGGGAACCGCTTACTTCTTCGGCGTGATGCTGGCGTCTTCGATCAGCAGCGGATAGGAGTAGCCGGCGCCAAAATCGCGGTTCAGCACCACCGTGCCGGAAATCGTGACCTGGTCGCCGACGGCGGCCGTCTGCTTGCTGGTGACGACGAGGTTGTTGGTGCCCTTCGCCGCATCACCCGTACCGTCCTGCACGTGTACGAAGTTGCGGCCCATGATGCCGTTATTGGCCTTGACCACCTTGCCCTGGGCGGTGATCGTCTTGCCGGCGAGCCCGACCTTTTCCTGGTTCAATGCGGCGACGGTCTGCACTTTCGCATCCGCGGCGGCGGCATTCAACGACGCCGGGCCCAGCGTGGCGAACATGGCGGCAAAAACGAAGGGGTGAATCCTCATCAAAAACTCCCGGATTTGGTTGGCGGTGATCAGGCATTCCCGCCTGGCGGCCGCCAGTATAACCGGCTGAGGCCGGTCACCCCGACACAAGGCCCTGCGAATCAGCGCTCGTCGAAACTCACCGTCAGCTGCCGGGTCGTGGCCCGCGCCTGGCAACTGAGCACGTAGCCCTGGGCCATCTCGTCAGCTTCCAGGGTGAAGTTCTTGTCCATCACCACCGCGCCGGACAGCACCTTGGCGCGGCAGGTGCAGCAGACGCCGGCCTTGCACGAGAAAGGCAGGTCGAGGCCGGCATCGAGCGCCGCGTCGAGCACGTGCTCGTCGGCGCCGATGTGCAGTTCGTGCTCCTTGCCGTCAAGCACGATGGTCAGCGCGATGTCCCTGGCAGCAGCCTGCTTCAGCGGGGCGGCATCGGTGTCGGCCTGGATCTTCGCGGCCTGCGCCGGGCCGGAGGTGAAGCGCTCGGTATAGACGCGGCTTTGCGGCACGCCGGCCTCGATCAGCGCCTTTTCGGTGGCTTCGATCATCGCCTCGGGGCCGCAGATGAAGACCTCGTCCATGCTCGCCGCCGGCAGCAGCGCCTTGATGATCGCCTTGACCTTGTCGCCGTCGATGCGGCCCTGCAGCAGATCCACTTCCTGCGCCTGGCGGGAGAGGATGTGGATCAGTGTCAGGCGGTCGCGGTAGCGGTCCTTGAGGTCCTGCAGGGCCTCGTTGAACATCACGCTCGACATGCGGCGGTTGCCATAGACCAGCGAGAACTTGGCTTCCGGCTGCTCTTCCAGCGTGGTCGCGGCGATCGACAGGATGGGCGTGATCCCGGAACCGGCGGCGAAGCCGACGCGGTGGATGGCGCGCTGCTTCCTGACCGTGAAACGGCCGTCCGGGGGCATTACCTCGAGCCTGGCGCCGGCCTTCAATGTTTGCACGGCCCAGTTGGAGAACAGGCCGCCCTCGACCGGGCGGATGCCGATCTCCAGCTCGCCGGCCCTGGCCAGACGGCTGCGCGGGCTGCTGATGGAATAGGTGCGGCGGACGTCCTGGTCATCGATCCTGGCGCGCAGAGTCAGGAACTGGCCGGGTTCGAACTTGAAGGCATCCCGCTCGGCGTCCGGAATGTTGAAAGTGACCGCCACCGACCCGGCGGCTTCCGGGCTGACGCGCTTGACGGTAAGTTCGTGAAAGCGGAGGGCTGACATCTAGGGATGCTCCGATTGAGACTGAGTAGTACTACCGAACGCTTCAGAACCCGTCATTCCGGGCTTGACCCGGAATCCAGCGGGGCAGCTTCTGGATTCCCGCTTTCGCGGGAATGACAAGGTTTCTGCGGCGTTCATCGCGTACTCAGTACGGCTTGAAATAGTCGAACGGTTCCTGGCAATCCTGGCACTTGTACAGCGCCTTGCAGGCCGTCGACCCGAAACGCGAGGACTCGACCGTGTTCTGCGACCCGCAGCGCGGGCAGGCTACGGTCTCGGCTTTGGCGGGCCTGGAGATGAAACGGACGACAGTGCTGCCGGCCGGCGTCCGGTGCGGCGGAGCGATGCCGTAGGCACGCAGCTTCTCCTTGCCGGCGTCGCTCATCCAGTCGGTGGTCCAGGCAGGGGCCAGTTGGGTGACGACGCGGGCGGAAATTCCGGCGCTGCCCAGCGTCGACCGCACGTCGTCCTCGATCTGGCTCATGGCCGGACAGCCGCTGTACGTCGGGGTGATGACCACCTCGAGGCCGGCCGCGCCCTCGCGCACCTCGCGCAGGATGCCGAGGTCACGCAGGGAAATGACCGGAATCTCGGGATCGGCCAGATGCTCCAGCGCGGCCCAGGCGGCCTCGATGTTCGTGGTCACGTCCTTACCAGACCCCGTGCGGATGGGCGCGGGCCAGACTCTGCATTTCGGCGAGCAAAAAGCCGAGGTGCTCGGAGTGGATACCCTTCTTGCCTTCGGTGACGTAACCGCCGACGGCGGGCCGCGTCAGCGTCGCCTCGGCCAGCGCCGCGTCGACGATGGCATCCCAGTCGGCCAGCAGCGTCTGCACGTCGACACCGATGCCGGCCGTGACGGCTGCCGCTTCGGCCGGACTGTGCACCCAGAACTCCCGGGTGTAGGGGAACAGGTGGTCGAGTGCGGCCTGGGCGCGGGCATGCGATTCATCGGTGCCGTCGCCGAGACGGACCAGCCAGTCGCGCGAGTGGCGCAGGTGGTAGCGGACTTCCTTCTGCGACTTGGCGGCAATCGCGGCGAGGTCGGCATTGGTCGATTTTTCCAGGGCTTCCCAGAGCAGGGCCATCAGGGCGCTGTAGAGGAAGTTGCGGACGATGGTCGTGCCGTAGTCGAGGTCGGCGTGGGCGTAGCCCGACAGCGGGCCGCTGTGCGGCAACTCGACCAGCGTGTAGTTGCGAAACTCGTGCGTGTCGCGGAAGTAGGCCAGCTTGTCTTCCGTGCAATCGCCGCCCTTCAACGCGGCGGCCAACTGGTAGAGCAGGCGCGCCTGGCCGATCAGGTCGAGGCTGACGTTGGACAGGGCGATGTCCTCCTCGAGGATGGGGCCGTGCCCGCACCATTCGGCATTGCGCTGGCCGAGGACCAGGGCATTGTCGGCGAGGTGCAGCAGGTAGTCGATGGCGGCGCTCATTACATGTGTCCCACTTCGTCCGGGATCTCGTAGAAGGTCGGGTGGCGGTAGATCTTGTCCGCCGCCGGGTCGAACAGTTCGCCCTTGTCATCGGGGTTGCTGGCCGTGATCGCCTTCGACTCGACGACCCAGATGCTGACGCCTTCCTGGCGACGGGTGTACACGTCGCGGGCCATGTCCAGCGCCTGGGCGGCGTCGGCGGCATGCAGGCTGCCGCAGTGCTTGTGCTCGAGGCCCTGCTTGCTGCGCAGGAAAACCTCCCAGAGCGGCCATTCCTTCAATTCGGTAGTCATGCTGCCTCCTTCCTGCTGCGTTCCTGTTGTTTGCGGGCGTGGGCCAGCGCGGCATCGCGCACCCACTGGCCGTTGTTGTGGGCCTTGACGCGGGTCGCCACGCGTTCCTTGTTGCAGGGGCCACCACCATTGACGGTCTCCCAGAATTCGTCCCAGTCGATGCGGCCGTAGTCGTGGTGCCGGCGCTCCTCGTTCCACTTGAGGTCCGGGTCGGGCAAGGTCACGCCGAGCACCCGGGCCTGCGGCACGGTGGCATCGACGAATTTCTGGCGCAGCTCGTCGTTGGTCACGCGCTTGATGCCCCAGCGGATGCCCTGGGCGCTGTTCGGGCTGTCGGCATCGGGCGGCCCGAACATGGCGAGGCACTTCCACCACCAGCGGTTCACCGCGTCCTGGACCATCGCCTTCTGTTCTTCCGTGCCGGTCATCATCACCAGCAGGGCCTCGTAGCCCTGGCGCTGGTGGAAGGACTCCTCCTTGCACACGCGCACCATGGCGCGGGCGTAGGGGCCGTAGGAGCAGCGGCAGAGCGGAACCTGGTTCATGATCGCGGCACCGTCGACCAGCCAGCCGATGACGCCGACATCGGCCCAGGTCAGCGTCGGGTAGTTGAAGATCGACGAATACTTGGCTTTGCCCGAATGCAGGGCTTCCAGCATCTGGTCGCGGCTGGTGCCCAGCGTCTCGGCGGCGGAATAGAGGTAGAGGCCGTGGCCGCCCTCGTCCTGCACCTTGGCGATCAGGATGGCCTTGCGCTTGAGGCTCGGCGCGCGCGAGATCCAGTTGCCCTCGGGCAGCATGCCGACGATCTCGCTGTGCGCGTGCTGGCTGATCTGGCGGACCAGCGTCCGGCGGTAGGCTTCCGGCATCCAGTCCTGCGGCTCGATGCGGCCGTCGGCATCGATGCGATTGTCGAAGCGCTGTTGCAGCTGCGCTTCGTCGGCGCTGCGCAGGCCGGGCTTGTCGCCGCCCTCGTCGCGCATGGTGTCCATGGCTTGTGTGTACATGGCTCGGTTCCTTTCAATGCTGCTGTCGGGTTCTTCGCGGCGCCGTCCGGTGCGCGCAGAAGCGATACATTTTTATAAATTTTAATAAATGTTAATGTATCACTTAAACCTTGTCAATCGAAACTTGAAGTATCGGGACAACAGGGGTCGCCGCCGCACCGGAAACCTCGCGCCGGGGCGATCCGGAGTCGGGACGACGCCGCGCGTGCGCCGATTTCAGGCCGGCGACATGACCCTCTCGTGGTAGCGCGCGCGGTAGAGCAGGCGCCGCTTTTGCGGCGTCTCGGTAAAACCGGAGCGGTCGTGCAGGACGTTGTTGCAGGCCAGGCCCATGCCCGGCTCCAGGCGCCCGTGCAGGGTCCACGGCGTTGGCGTCGCCAGCAGCTTCGCGAGTGCCGCGACGGCGGCCTGCGTCGCCGTATCGGCGCGCCATTCGATGCTGATGCTGCGCGCCGTGTAGCGCATGTGCAGGAAGCCCTGCGCATCGACCGAGAACACCGGCCCCGGCTGTGCGGCGCGGGCTTCGCCGCTGTCATCCATGCGCGGCGGAATGGTCATGGCATCGGGTTGCGAAAGGGCGCGGATGAAGTCGGGGTTCTCGTCGCGCAGCAGGATGTAGGCGATCTCGTGGTCGAGCAGCTGGTTCTCGCCGCCCGATGCGGCGCTCTCCACGCAATGCAGGACCATGCCGCGCACGGTGCGTTCGGGCAGGTTGTAGTAGCCGTCGGTGTGCCATCTGATCGGCTTGTCGGTATAGGGAATGAATTCCTTGCGCTCGCCGCGCTCTTCGGCGCCGCGCACCGAGATCGGCGAAATGGCGTCGTCGTCGGTCAGCCAGTGGCTGTCGAGGTGGACCAGGCCGAGCTGCAGCCCCAGCCGCCGGGGGATTTCCTTGTCCGGGTCGCCGGCGGTATTGCTACTGTAGATCGCCATGTTGGCCGCGGCGCAGCGCTCAAGCAGTGCGCGACGTTCGTCCGCGCTCAGGGCGCGCGGATCGTCGAGTGCGACCACGATATCCTCGACGCGGCGCGGCGCGATGTCGAGCTTGCGCTCGCGCCAGGCCGCATAGGCGCGGCCATCATCGAGATCGAAAGGGCTATTCACCCGTGACGCCGCCCCGCGAACGCCGACTTTTCACGGACTCCGGATGGAAAAGACCGGCCAGGGTCTTCTGCAGCATGTGGATGGACTCGGGCGACTCGATTTCCATAACCTGGTCGACGGCCCAGAGCCGGTCCTTCTCGGGCAGGGTTTCCTTGACACAGGCGGCGAAACAGCGGCGAAAGCCGAAGTCCGGGCCGCTCGCGTCGAAGCCGAAATCGGCGTACTCGTCGCTGCGCCGGTTGTAGGTCTCGAGAAAACCCTGGCCGGCCTGCCCGGGCGGCAGGTCTGGCAGCAGTGCCACGCGCGCTTCCTCGACCATTTCGGCCAGGCGCCTCACCAAAGCCACGGTGAATTCGGCGCGCTGTTCCGGTGCTATGTCGTCATGGGCAATGCGGTCGGCGGCCAGCGCAAGGAACACCAGGTACTCGCAAACAAAATCGAACCAGCCGCGACCGACCTCGATGTCGTAGTCGGCCGCGCGCATCCGCGCGATGGCTTCCTGCGCCTGCTTCCAGGCCAGCATGGCGATCACGCTGGCGTGTTCGGCCATGCCGCGCGGCCGGCCGGAGTGGAAGCTGTTGCGGAGGCGAAGTGCCATGACTATCCTTTTTTTTTCGGGCGCAGCGAGCTACTGGTCGCCCCCGCCCGGGCGGGGGGCGAAGGCGGGGTTTCGCGGAGCACTGCTCCGCGCCGCCGTAGCCGGCCGGCTGTGCAAAGCCGGCCGTGGAACGGAGGGTGGGGGCAATGTTGCGCCCCAGGCGGGTACTAGCCCCGCCCGGAAGGGCGAGGCTAGTACCCGCCTTTGCCGAACGGCTTGGTCAGCCCGGCGACCTTCACGCCCTGCTTGGCGGCGCCGCCGTCGGGAAACAGCTCGAACATGCGCGCGCTGGAGACGTCGGCGATGACCTCTTCCTCTTCCAGCATCTTCATCATGTTGCGCAGGTTCGGGGTGTGGCCGTCTTCCTGGTACTTGCGGCGCAGGAAATTGACGATGGCCCAATGGTCGTCGGTCATCGTGACGCCCTGATCGGCGGCGATGGCATGTACCGCCTCCTCGCTGAAATCCGGTTCCAGCAGGTAGCCGTCGTCGTCGGTTTCTTTTTCAACTCCATTGATCACGTATCCCACAAAGATTCTCCTCTGACTAGTCGCCCCTTCCCTCGGGGAAGGGGTGGGGGGATGGGTTGTTGAATGATGCGGTTCTACTTGCGACGCAAGTAGAACTCATGTATGCCTTTGCCCGTTTCGTGGCTGAACAGCAGTTCCGCGGCGCCAGCCATGGCCCAGGATGCGATGTCGTCGGCAGATCCGGGGCAGTCGCTGACCAGTTGCAGCACCTCGCCGGCCTTCATGCCTTCGAGCAGCTTTTTCGCCTGGACGATGGGTCCGGGGCAGGAGACGCCGCGCATGTCCAGCGTGACGTGCGGGATCGGCGTCGCGGCCGCGCTGCCGGCGCGCTGGATCAGGTAGGCGGTCTTGCCGTCGGCCAGTTTTTTCGTTTCCAAAACCTGGTTCCCGGTGTACTTGGCCCAGGCGAAAAGGTCGTCGGCCGTACCCTGGCAGTCGGATATCAGCTTCAGGATCTGACCCGGCTGCAGGTCGTCGACCAGTTTCTTGGCGCCCAGCAGCGGCGCCGGACAGGGAAGTCCGCTGGTATCCAGCGTGATGGTGGCGTTGTCGGTCATTGGTATGTCTCCCTAGGTATCGATAGTCTACTCGCCGACGGCGGCGATGGATTTGTAAGGCAGGAAAATGCCGCAGCCAAGCAGGCGATGCAGGCCCAGGCCGCGCTCCTGGATGGCCACCGATTCCGCCCGCTTGAGGCTGTGCAGCATCAGAGTGAAGCCATGCACCGGACCGGCGCCGGTGTTCAGTTGCCGGGCACGACCGGTGATCGGTTCGCCGCCGATGCCTTGCGCGGCCAGCGCGGCGCGGCAGGCGGCGAGGAATTCGATCTCGTCCGCCGTGCCGAAACTGACGAAATGCGAATACACGACTTCGGTGACGGGCAGCAAGGGGCGCACGCTGCAGCGGCCGATGCCCAGCGGCATGCCGCCGAGGTCGAGCGTGGTGCCGCAGAGGAAGTCGGCGCTGGCGCGACGGTGATGCGGCAGGCGGATCACCAGGCGGCTGCGGCGGCCGACGGCATGCCGGCCGTCGACGCGCCCGAGCCCCGACAGGGGCAGGATGCCGGCGCGCGGCTCATCGGTCAGCCACGGCAAGGCGCGGCGCAAGGCGTCGGCAAGAGCCTCGGCATGGTCGTCGGCCAGTGTCCCGACATCGAGTTCGAAGACCACATCGACCATGTCCTGCGAGGCTTCGTCGGGCCAGACGCTCACTCCGGGCCTCCGGTGTTTCCTTCCATGCCCGGCTGGACCGCTGCCCAGTCGGACAGCGCCTTGCCCCACTGCGCGGCGGTCACCGGGTCGATGTCGAAGATGGTGAAGCGGCTGCCCTCGCGGATGCGCGTGCGCAACATCGCCATGCCCCCGCCCTCGAAAACGAACTCCTGGAGTTCGATCGCCTGGTTGCCGATCGGCACCCGGAACTTGATAAGTGATTTGACGTTTTCCACGGATTTCCTCGGTTCGGGACTATGGCATTCGGCGCGGCGGGCAACCATTCCCGCATGGGAGTGCAAGCATATAACCCTTTCGGGTAGGTATGACTACCTTCCGGGGGTATGGTTTGTGCACCGCACACAACCCTATGATTCCACTATTGCAATACCCCCGACAACGAGGAGAGACTGACAATGGCCAAGCCCATGTACCCCACCCCGAACCTGGATCAACTGGAAACCGGCCCCTGGCCCAGTTTCGTCACCGGCCTCAAGCGCCTGGCCAAGGACAAGGATTACGTAGTCGATGTCCTCGGCCATCTCGAGCACTCCTACCAGACCCGCAAGGGCTACTGGAAGGGCGGTACGGTCGGCGTGCGCGGCTACGGCGGCGGCGTCATCCCGCGCTTCACCGAGATCAAGGACGCGTCCGGCAACCCGGTGTTCAAGGATGCGGCCGAGTTCCATACCCTGCGCATCATGCCGCCGCCCGGCATGCACTACGACACCGCCACCCTGCGCCAGCTCTGCGACATCTGGGACAAATACGGTTCCGGCCTGATCGCGCTGCATGGCCAGTCGGGCGACATCATGATGCAGGGCTGCACCACCGAGAACGTGCAGAAGGCCTGGGACGAGATCAATGAAATGGGCCTCGACCTCGGCGGCGCCGGCCCGGCCGTGCGCACCTCGATGTCCTGCGTCGGCGCGGCGCGCTGCGAGCAGTCGTGCTACGACGAAGCCAAGGCGCACAAGGCGGTGATCAACAGTTTCCTCGACGATATCCATCGCCCCGCCCTGCCCTACAAGTTCAAGTTCAAGTTCTCCGGCTGCGGCAACGACTGCATGAACGCCATCCAGCGTTCCGACATGGCCGTGATCGGCACCTGGCGCGACAACATCCGCACCGACGACGAGCTGGGCAAGAAATGGTTCGCCAAGCACGGCATGAACGAGCTGATCAATGACGTCGTCTCGCGCTGCCCGACCAAGGCCCTGCAGATCAAGGACGCCGGCAGTGTGCGCAAGGATGCCCACATCTCGGCCGTGGCGCTCGACGGCAAGCAGTGCCTGGAAATCGACAACAAGGACTGCGTGCGCTGCATGCACTGCATCAACGTCATGACCGGCGCCCTGGCCCCGGGCAAGGACAAGGGCGCCTCGATCCTGGTCGGCGGCAAGAGCCACCTCAAGATCGGCGGCCTGCTGGGCACGCTGGTGGTGCCCTTCATCAAGCTGGACAGCGAGGAAGACCGCGAGAAGCTGGTGGAACTGGCGCAGTCCATCATCGACTTCTTCGCCGAGAACGCCCTCGAGCACGAGCGCACCGGCGAGATGATCGAGCGCATCGGCCTGGTGAACTTCCTTGAAGGCATCGGCCTCGATGTCGACGCGCACATGATCAACACGCCGCGCACCAACCCCTATGTCCGTACCGACGGCTGGGACGAGGAAGTGGCGAAGATCGAAGCCAAGAAAAAGGCCGCTGCCTAAGCACCGTCGCAGGCTCCCTTCGGCAATGCCGGCGGGAGCCCGGACGCGTTCAAAACCCTACTAGATATATCGACTTTTCCGGAGACAACTATGGCTGAAGCTCAAGTTCTGCGCAAGGCGGTCGAGTGCGGCGTACCCGACAACGACAAGTACATGCACCCGATGCTGCTGAAGAACCGCGGCAACTGGAAGTATCACGATCGCCCCCGTCCCGGCGTGCTGCACCATGTCGCCCATTCCGGCGACCAGGTGTGGTCGGTGCGCGCCGGCACCCAGCGCCAGATGGACACCCACACCATCCGCAAGCTGTGCGACATCGCCGAGCAGTTCGGCGAAGGCCACGTGCGCTTCACCATCCGCTCCAACATCGAATACATCCTCGCCGACCAGAAGAAGGTCGATCCGCTGATCGCCAAGCTGGAAGGCGAAGGCTTCCCCGTCGGCGGCACCGGCAACTCGGTGACCATGGTGGCCCACACCCAGGGCTGGCTGCACTGCGACATCCCCGGCACCGACGCCTCGGGCGTGGTCAAGTCGATGATGGACCAGCTCTACGACGAGTTCAAGAGCGAGCAGATGCCCAACCGCGTGCACCTCTCGACCTCCTGCTGCGAAATCAACTGCGGCGGTCAGGCCGACCTCGCTGTGATCGTGCAGCACACCAAGCCGCCGAAGATCAACCACGACCTCGTCGCCAACGTCTGCGAGCGCCCCACCGTCGTCGCCCGCTGCCCAGTCGCCGCGATCCGTCCGGCGCTGGTCAATGGCAAGCCCTCGCTGGAAGTCGACGAGAAGAAATGCATGTGCTGCGGCGCCTGCTATCCTCCCTGCCCGCCCATGCAGATCAACGACCCCGAACATTCCAAGCTGGCGATCTGGGTCGGCGGCAAGAATTCCAACGCTCGCGGCAAGCCAACCTTCATGAAGCTGGTCGCTTCCGGACTGCCCAACAATGCGCCGCGCTGGCCGGAAGTCAACGCCGTGGTGGGCGACATCCTGCGCGCCTACAAGGCCGACGCCCGCCCCTGGGAGCGCATGGCCGACTGGATCGACCGCATCGGCTGGCCGCGCTTCTTCGAGAAGACCGGGCTGCCCTTCACCAAATACCTGATCGACGACTGGCGTGGTTCGCGGGCCACCCTCAATTCGTCGAACCACGTCCGTTTCTGACGCTTCCCGGGAAAGCACGCAGATGAAAATCGCAGTCACCATCAACGAAGGGCCCTACCAGCACCAAGCCAGCGATTCCGCTTACCTGTTCTGCAAGGCCGCCCTGGAGAAGGGCCACGAGATCCGCCGGGTGTTCTTTTACAACGACGGCGTGAACAACGCCTCGTCTTTGACCGAGCCGCCGCAGGACGATCGCAACATCGTCACGCGCTGGTCCAAGCTCGCCGCCGAGTACAAGCTCGACCTCGTGGTCTGCGTCGCCGCCGCCCTGCGCCGCGGCATCCGCGACGAGAACCTGGCCCCGGGCTTTCGCATCTCCGGACTCGGCCAACTGGTCGAAGCCGGCATCGAAGCCGACCGCCTCGTAACCTTCGGAGACTGACATGAGCGAAGGAACCATCAAGAAGTTCATGTTCGTCAATCGCAAGGCGCCCTACGGCACCATCTACGCGCTCGAGTCGCTGGAAGTGGTGCTGATCACGGCAGCCTTCGACCAGGACGTCAGCCTCGTCTTCATGGACGACGGCGTATTCCAGCTGAAGAAGGGCCAGCAGACCAAGGGGATCGAGAACAAGAACTTCTCGCCGACCTACCGCGCCCTCGATGGCTATGACATCGAGAAGCTGTATGTCGAAGAGGAAGCCCTGGCCGCCCGCGGCCTGACTGAAGACGACCTGCTGGTCGACGTCACCGTCATGCCGCGCGCCGAACTCGGCAAGCTCATGGACGAGATGGACGTCGTCCTCAGCTTCTAAGGGAGATAAGACCAAATGCTGCATATCGTCAATAAATCGTCCCTTGAGCGCGACACACTGGATTCCTGTCTGCGTGTCGCCAACGGCGGCGCCATTTTGCTGATCGAGGATGCCGTCTATGCCGCCACCCGCGGCAACGCGGCTGAAGGCAAGCTGCGCGAAGCAATGTCGCGCTTCAAGGTCTATGCGCTCGGCCCCGATCTCGACGCCCGCGGCATGGGCGATCGCGTCATGGAAGGCGTTGCCACCGTCGATTACGGCGGCTTCGTCGACCTCGTCACCGAACACAAGAACTGCCAGTCCTGGCTGTAAGCCATACCCCGTACATCACACTTCACCAAGGAGACACACATGTCCAGCATCGAAGTCAATGGCAAGTCCTACGAAACCGACGAAGAGGGCTATCTGGTCAACCTCGCCGAATGGAACGAGGACGTCGGTACCTACCTGGCGCAGACCGAAAGCGTCGAGATGACCGAATCGCACTGGGAAGTCATCAACTTCCTGCGCGACTACTACAACGAATTCCAGATCGCCCCGGCCGTGCGCGTGCTGACCAAGGCCATCGGCAAGAAGCTCGGCGCGGAAAAGGGCACCAGCCAGTACCTCTACGACCTGTTCCCCTACGGCCCCGCCAAGCAGGCCTGCAAGATCGCCGGCCTGCCCAAGCCCACCGGCTGCGTTTAAGAAATCACGTCTCACCACAGAGGCACAGATACACAGAGAAATGACAAAGAGGAATGCCAATGATCTTCTCTGTGCCTCTGTGTCTCTGTGGTGAAGGGTTTTTCACTCCATGAGTATCTTCTTCGCCATCCTGTTCTACGTCGCCACGCTGGTTCTGGTGGGTGGTGTCGCGTACAAGGTGTACCAGTACGCGCACACGCCGGCGCCGCTTAAGATTCCGACGACGCCGGCACCGACGACGACAGGTGGAGTCGCTTTCCGCATGTTCCGCGAAGTGGTGTTCTTCGAAAGCCTGTTCAAGTCCAACCTCTGGATCTGGGCCTTCGGCTGGCTGTTCCACGTCAGCCTCGCCCTGGTGCTGCTGCGCCATCTGCGCTACTTCACCGAACCGGTGAATTTCATCATCGCCTTCATCCAGCCCTTCGGCATGTATGCCGGCTTCGCCATGGCGGCCGGCCTGGCCGGGCTTTGGGCGCGGCGTTTCCTGGTCGAGCGCATTCGCTACATCTCGACGCCGTCCGATCACCTGATGCTGGCCCTGCTGCTCGGCATCGCCATCACCGGCCTGGCGATGAAGTTCGTCATGCACACCGACGTCGTCGCGGTGAAGGCCTTCTTCCTCGGCCTGATGGTGTTCGAGATCAATCCGCTGCCGGCCGACCCCGGCCTCTACCTGCACCTGGGCATGGTCGCGCTGCTGATGATCGTGTTCCCCGTCAGCAAACTGCTGCACGCCCCCGGCGTGTTCTTCTCGCCGACCCGCAACCAGGTCGATAACCCGCGCGAAACACGCCATCTGGCGCCCTGGGCGGCAAAATTCGAGGCGAAGAACTGACATGGCTGACGAAACCACACCCGTCGCCGTTGCCGTCCCGCAAAGCGGAAGTCCAGGCACGCCGAGCGAGCCAGCGCCGACTCCAAAACCGGCACCCGCCAAGCCGACCGAGAAGGTCAAGGTGGTCGCTCCGGCTTTCCGCGAGTACCCGACCATCCCCGCCTTGCGCGCGGATGCGATGATCGATCCCGACCCCTATGCTGCCTCCGCCGCGCACAACGAAGCCATGGGCTTCCCCGGCACGCTGGTCGACGGCTGGGAACAGAAGGCCGTCGCCAAGATGGGCGAGCTGCTCGGCAAGTACCGCTCGCTCCGCGTGTACATGGATGCCTGCGTGCATTGCGGCGCCTGCACCGACAAGTGCCACTATTTCATCGGCACCGGCAATCCGAAAAACATGCCGGTGGCGCGGCAAGACCTGATGCGCTCGGTGTATCGCCGCTACTACACTCTCCCGGGCAAGCTCTTCCCCAAGCTGGTCGGCGCCCGCGACATGACCAAGGACGTGCTCGACGACTGGTTCCGCTACTACAACCAGTGTTCCGAGTGCCGCCGCTGTTCCGTGTTCTGCCCCTACGGCATCGACACCGCCGAAGTCACCATGGCGGCCAAGGAAATCATGCACAGCGTCGGTCTCGGCCACAAGTATGTGAACGAGATCATC
>JBIKKY010000070.1:0-14033 GCA_044360105.1 Sulfuritalea sp. | reverse complement strand
CCACCATCGACCGCGGCGGCGGCCAGGCTGCGCGTCTTGAAGAAGCGCGCGGCCCACAGCCATTTGTCGATGCGCTGCCGCGTAGCATCAGCGTCGATCATCAAACAGGAGGCCTGGCGCAGGAGCCTGGCGGAAAACTATTTCGCCGCCTCTTCGCGCTTGCGCCGCGAGGTCGCCAGCACCGTCGCCTCGCCGTCGATCACCACCTTGTCGAGCACGGTGCAGACGGTGTCGAGCACGACGCGGGACTTTTCGGCGATGACTTCCTTGACCGTGACCCGGGCATGCACGGTGTCGCCGATGCGCACAGGGGCGCGAAAGCGCAGCGACTGGCTCAGGTACACCACGCCGGGCCCCGGCAACTGGTTGCCGAGCACCGAGGAAAGCAGGCTGGCGCTCAGCATGCCGTGGGCAATGCGGCCGCCAAATGGCGTCGTCCGCGCATACTCTTCGTCCATATGCACCGCATTGAAGTCGGTGGACACGCCGGCGAAGAGGACGATGTCCGCATCGGTGATGGTCTTGGTGGTCTCTGCGCTCATGCCGATCGACAGGTCTTCTACGTCGTAACCGTTACGGGGATTCATTGTGGTCCTTTCTGGTGATTGACGGCTTGTGCAATGACATGCGGATCAGGGGGCCGGCGCTGCAGCGCCGGCAGGCCTGCTCAGGAAACCGGTTGAAGTTCGGCCTTGAGCCGAAGCAGCAAGTCCTCGATCTGTCCCGAGAGCGCGAGATAGGCAACGATGGCCGGGTCGGCCATGACAAGGATTCCGCCGGATCTGATTTGATCGGCGATGGCCTTCGACTGGCGGTGGAATTCCTCGTGGATCGGCAGCAGCCTGCCGGCGGCAGCCGACCCTGCAAGCTCGGCGGCGTTGGCGGCCAGCCATTTCCCCAGGCTGCACCGGGCCGCATCGCCGATCGGCGCGGTGTCGTAATCCGCGCCCTGGACGCTACCCAGCGCAATCTGGAATCTCATTTTCCAGGCGCGGTGTTTGTCCAGCGCATTGTCGAAATCGAAGGCCTGCATGGCGACGCTCTCGCTATCCTCAAGGTCTGAAATTCTACCCCCTCGCGGCACGGAATATCCGTTCCGTGCGGGCTGCCGCACATCCGCCGCGCGTCAGGCACCCAGCATCTGCAGTCCGCCGGCGCTCAGCCGCACCGCACCGGCGAGCAGCAGCGCGACGCCGACCGACAGCGCCACCGAAAACCATGCGTCGCGCCGGCCGACCGTGCGCAGCATGACGGCGAAGGTGGAAATGCAGGGAATGTAGAAGCTGAGGAAGACCAGCAGGGTGACCATCTGCACCGGATCCAGGAGGCGGTCGATTTCCTGGGTGCCCAGCGCCTGGTAGATCATCACCAGCGATAGTTCCTTGCGCAGCACGCCGAACAGGATCGGCACGCCCAGGGCCAGCGGCAGGCCCAGCCACCAGACCGTGACCGGCGTCAGCAGGCTGTTCACGACGGCATCGGCGCCGACATGGGCGAGCAGCGCCAGCACCACGCTGCCGCCCACCAAGAGCGGCGTGACGATGGTCAGGATGTCGCTGGTGCGCGCCCAGGTTTCCGCCAGCAGGGGACGCCAGGCCGGCAGCGCATAGGCGGGAATCTCCTGCACCTGGCCGGGTCCGAGTTCGAGCTTGCGGCGCGACAGCAGGCGGCCCATGACGGCAATCACGATCAGGGTCAGGGCAAACATGCCGAACACGCCGGCGACGCCGAGGTACTTGCCGGCGACCGCGAGGATGATGGCGGAGCGCGCCGAACAGGGCACGAAGGTGATCAGCACCGAGGCGATGACCCGCTCGCGGCCGGCGGTGGTCTTGGCCACTCCCGATATCGCCGGCACGTTGCAGCCCAGTCCCAGTAAAAACGGCACCGCGACGCCGCCATGCAGGCCGATCTGGTGGAAGCCGCGATCGACGACGAAGGCGATGCGCTGCATCAGCCCCGCCTGTTCCAGGCTGACCAGCAATACCACCAGCGGGATCATGTAGGGCACCACGATGCCGGTCAGGCCGAGCAGGCCGTCCACCACGGCGCGCCCGACCACGCCGCCGGTCGATTGCGGCTGCCAGTCGGCAAAGGCAGCGGCAAGGCGCACGGTGGTCATCGCATCGATCCAGGTGCTGATCTCGAAGACGACGAAGAGCACCGCGGCGAACACGGCGAGGCAGCCGATCAGTCCCCACTGCGGATGCAGGAACAGCTCGTCGAGCCAGAAGCGCCAACCTTGTACTTCGCCCGGCGCTCCCCAGCGTTGCGCCGCTTCGACCAGGCTGGCGGCGCGATGGTGGCAGTCGGCATGCAGTTCGTCCGCCAGCGGGCGCGGCAGGCTTGTCGCGGCGGCCGCCCGCAAGCCCTGCAAGCCGGGCAGCAACTCCGGAAAATGCTGGCCCAACTCGTCCTCGATGAAGCCGTCGGCCGCCGCGAACTGCAGCAGCAGCATGGGATGCGGCAGGAGAAAGGCGGCATGGATCTCGGGCCGGTTGAGCGCCGCCGAAAGCGGTTCGAGGCTCAGCGCGATATGCCGGCTGGGCGGCTGCGGCAGCGGGCAGGCGGCCTCGCGTGCAGCGTTGGCTGCCCGCTTGAAGAGAGCGGCGAGGCCCTGCCCCATCAGCGCCACGGTGGGTACCACGGGAATGCCGAGCAGTTGCTCGAGGGCCCTGGCGTTGATGTAAAGGCCCTTCTTCGCCGCCTCGTCCATGCGGTTCAGCGCCAGTACGATGGGGCGGCCGAGCTGGCTGAGTTCCAGCGTGAGTTCGAGGTGGCTTTGCAGGTTCCCGGCATCGGCGACCTGGATGATCAGGTCGGGGGGAGCGAAAGGCGCGGGCGGACCGGAATCCTCGTGCACCGAGACGGCAGGACGTTCGTCGCCCCAGAGCAGGTACTTCAGCGTCAGAAGATCATCGCCTTCCAGATGGTGCAGCGAATGGATGCCGGGCAGATCGACCACGCTGGCCTCATCGAAGCCGATCTGCACCGTGCACTCGCGATAAACGCCATGCGTTCCGCCCAATTCCCCGCGCTGCGGCGCCGTGCTCGAAACGGCGTCGAAGAGCGTCGTCTTGCCGCCGCCAGGCAGCCCGACCAGCGCGATGCGCAGTCGCCGCTCGCCGCGAAACAGCGGTTTGCGGAGCGGAACCGCGACAACACTCATAGCTTCGGGAGATATCGTAATCAGAGCCTGTATTCGAGTTGCAGCCGCGACTGCAGCCGCTTGGCCTGCTTGAAGGATTCGCGCAGCACCAGCCGGTTCAGCTCGTTGAGGTCGTCCGGATCGACGCGGTTGGCGGCGCCCTCGCTGACCTCGCCCTGCTGGTTCTTCAGGCGCAACTGCTGGATGAAGAAGAAGCTCTCGATGACGGCATTGACGTCGTCGCCCCCCAGCTTGCCGCGTGCGGCCAGCGCGCGCAGGCGCTGCGCGGTCCCGGTTTCGCTGACCCCGTTGGCCAGCGCGAGGATGCGTGCGGCATCGACGAACAGGCGGGCGCCGGAGGCCTTGAGGTCGAGGGTGTGCGGGAAGTCCGGGTTCTTGTCGAAGGTGAACTCGCGGATGAAACCGATCGGTGGCTCGATCTGGACGGCGTTACCCGCCATGAAGCGCAGGAAAAGGGTCTCGCCGGGCACGCGTTTCAGCACCCATTCGCGCAACTGGTCGGCGAGTTCCTCTTCGCCATAGATGGCGCGGAAATCGAAATAGATCGTGGCGTCGAGCAGGGCCTGCGGGCTGTTGACGCGCATCCAGCCGCCGAACTTGGCCTGCCACTCATCCACCGACAGGCACAACTCGGGGTTGCCGGCCATGACGTTGCCGTTGCACAACGGGAAGCCGCACTGCGCCAGCCGCTCGTTGACGGCGCGCGCAAAGGGCAGGAAGGCCTCGCGCACCGCAGCGGTCTCCTCCTCCGGCGCGGCGAATACCAGCCCGTTGTCCTGGTCGGTCGACAGGGTCTGTTCGTAGCGCCCCTCCGAGCCGAAGGCGAGCCAGCACCATTCCACCGTGGGAAGCTCGAAATCGTTGCGCGTCAGTTCGATGATGCGTACGGTCAGGTGGTCGTTGAGGTTGGAAATGAGTTGAGTCGTTTGCTCGGCCGCCGCTCCTTCGGCCAGCATGCCGACCGCCAGCCGGCGGATGCCCTCGGCTGCCGCCACCAGGGCGTTCATGTCGCGGCCGGTGCGGATGGCACCGGAAATCGCCTTGCCGCCGCCGCTTTGCAACTCGTAGATGTCCTCCTGCGAAACGATGCCGGCGAGCTTGCCGGCGGCATCGACGATGATCACGTGATGCACGCCATGGCGCGCCATGACCAGCGCGGCCTGGTAGATGGTCGAACGCCAGTTGAGCATGAGCAGACCCGAATCGCTCATCACCGACATCACCATCTGGTCGAGGTCGCAGGACTTGGCGGCGACACGGTGCAGCAGGTCGCGCAGGGTGAAGATGCCGAGCGGGCGACCGCTCTCGGGCTCCACCACGATGATGGAGCCGACGCGGTTCTCCGCCATTGCCAGCACGGCCTCGCGCAGCGGGGTCTCGGGCGTGGCGGTGATCGGCTTCTTGCGCGAGAGCGCGGCGAGCGGACTGTGCAGGTTGGGGCGGTAGCTGGTGGCGGGAGCCTGTTGGGTTTCAGTCATTGCGGATTCATCCTCGATTGCAGAAATGGAAAAGACGGTGCGGGAAAGCCGGAATGCCCCCTCGGGTTTCGACTGGCATGGGGATCAGGTCTCGATGTGGTAACGGGATTTCAGGATTTGCTGCATGGTGCGTGCCTGGCGCAGCCCCTCGAGCAGACCGCGGCGGTCGAAGTCGTTGAGCCGGGAGAGGACACCCGTAACCAGCGCGGCACCTGCTTCTTCCCGATGCAGCGCAACGGACAAGCCGTGCGCGTCGGCCGCGCAGGACGTCAGCGCGGCAACATCCGCGGCAGCGTCGATGCGCGCGGCGCAGGCGGCGATGGCGACGGTGTGGGGAAGGATTTCGCTACCGGTCATGGTCAATACGTGATGCGGGCAAAGTAGGTCTTCTGCGCGGCATCGAGAGCCTGGCGCAACGTGACGATGCCCATGTCGGCCAGCAAGGGGACCATCTTGAGGAAGACCTCGCCGGTGACGAAGGCATCACCCAGCGCGGTATGGCGGCCGATGACGTTGATGCCGAGGCGCTCGGCGATGAGTTCAAGCTTGTGCGACTCCTGGTTGGGATGGATCACCGCCGAAAGCAGCAGGGTATCCAGCACGGGCTGGGTGAACTTGACGCCGAGACTATCCTCCTTGAGCTGGAAGAAGCGCATGTCGAACGCCGCGTTGTGCGCCACCAACACGGTCTCGTGGCAGAACTCGTGGAATGCCGGCAGGACCACGTCGAGCCGCGGCTGGCCTTTCACCATCGCCTCCGTGATGCCGTGGATGGGAATGCCCGCGGGCTTCAGCCGGATGCCCGGATCGACCAGCTGGTCGAAGATTTCCTGGCGCAGCAGGCGGTTGTTCACCACGCGCACGGCGCCCATCTGGATGATCTCGTCGCCCTCCGAGGGTTGCAGTCCGGTGGTCTCGGTGTCGAACACGGTGTAGGCCAGTTCCGTCAACTTGCGATCAAGGTCTATCCCTGCGCCTTCGGCATCGCGTGCGGCAAAGAGGTCAAAGTCGTAGTACTCGGGGCGGCTGTCGCTGTGCAGGTGCTGCCCCTGATCGACCACCGGCGCATCAGGCGTGGCCGCCGCCGGCAGCACGATGCGGAAGAAGGCGTTGTGCGCCGCCTTGTCGCGCTGGTACCAGATCTCCGCACCATGCCGGTCAATGACGTCGCGCAGCGTCAGCGGACTGGTTTCGGCACCGATGTTCATCGGTTCCAGTTCCCATGTGTAGAGCGTCTCGGACGACACCGGCGTACCTGACCAGATCAGATCGACGAATACCATCCGGCCTTCGGAGGCCAGCCTCAGACGCAATTCCCGAATCTCGTAATGGTCCTGCAGGCGCGCGGCGAGGAAGGTGATGGCCTGGATCAGGGCGAAACTGTCCACCCGCATCCACAGGCTGGCATCCTGGTCTTCGTGCTTGATCGGCAGTTGCAGCCTGTCCTCGATGCGGCGTGCGGCTGCGACGAGGATATCGACCGCCAGCACGTCTTCCAGCGGCCAGCGGGTTTTCAGCGCGTCGGCAAAACGGCTCATGGTCGCTTCGAGCTTGCCGCTCATCGCCGCCGCCTCGTCGGCGATGACGCGGGTGAAGCGCTCGCGGTAGTCGGCTTCCATCTCGGGCGAATCAATCAGTGTCTCTACCGCGGCGCGGATGTTGCCCAGCGCCGCCCGGTTGCCGTCGGTCAGTGCCTGCAGCGCCTGGTCGCGCTCCGCCTCACGCTCGAAGTTGCGCGTGATGTTCTCGATGGTGAGCACGTAGCCGGTGACCTGCAGGTCGGCACCGAGCGCGTTGTCCAGGGTTTTTTCATTGGCAGGCGCAGCCTGCGCACCAACTTCATCGCCCCCCTCCCCGGGAGGGGGGTTGGGGGGGAGGTTGTCCACTCTGGCAGTTGTTGCGTTGTCGGCGCCGGTGCGCAGCACCGGCGCCATCTGACAGCGCAACAACTGCCCGCTGCGCGTCGTGGTGATGAAGTTTGCCGTCGGCTCGGAGCTGCCCTTGCGCAGGCGCTGCTGGATGTTCTCCAGCGAGTGCGTGATCTGGCCGCGCTCGAGGATGGAAAAGATCGAGCGTCCGAGGCCGATCAGGGCGCCACCGCTCATCGAGGTCGGCCCCTGCGCCAGGGCCTTGAACTGCAGCCGGGCGCGACTGTTGTAGAGCAGGATGCGGCCGTCGAGGTTGCACACCACGACGCCCAGCGCAAGTTCCGACATCAGGGCGGCGAGACGGTTCTTCTCCTCCTCCACGGTCAACTTGGCGAGTCTGATCTGCTCCTCGACATCGGTCAGGAGTGCGTCGCGCTGTTGCGCGAGGTCATTTGCCGCGCGTGCCAGTTCGAGCACTTCCGGCGGGCCTTCGGGCGCGACGCGGAAATTGCGGTTGGCACCGAGCATCAGGCGCAGGGTCTCGGCCATGCGCAGCAGGCCGTGGACGTACTGCTGAAACAGGGCGCGCAACAGCTGCAGACCGACGATCAGGGCAATCATGGTGATGAGGCCGCCGATCGGCAGCCAGCGGTCGAGAGCGATGAGAAAGCCGGCGCGCTCCTCTGCGCCGAGATCGGCCCAGAGGATCCCCACGGTCAGCAGGAAAGGCCCGGTCATCAGCAGACCGAGCATGACCACGGCGAGAGCGAAACGCGTCTTGGCGTTCATGCCAGCAGCGACTTGATCTGGACGATGAGGTCCTTGGTCGAAAAGGGCTTGGTGATGTAGGCGTTGGCGCCCAGCGCGAGGCCCTTGGTGACTTCCGTCTCGCGACCCTTGGCTGTCAGCATGATGATTTTCACGCCGACTTGCGCCGGGTCGGTGCGCAACGACTCGCACACCTCGAAGCCGGATTTCTTCGGCATCATCACATCGAGCAGGATCAGGTCGGGGCGAAATTCGGCGGCAAGTTGCAGCGCCGCTTCGCCGTCGGTCGCCACCGCGGTCTCGAAGCCTTCCTTCTTCATCAGGTATTCAAGCGATATGACGATGTTCGGCTCGTCGTCCGCGATCAGGATGCGATGACTCACTGCTTTCCTCCCGGCTGATTGTTGTTCCCCGCCCCTGGCGGAGCCTTGTCATTATCGCCCGAGTGGCGCGGCAGGGTAAACACGAAGCAGGCGCCGGTGCCGGCGGTGCTTTCGACCCACAGATGGCCATTGAAATACTCGACGATCTGCCGGCTGATCGGCAGCCCGAGGCCGGTCCCCTGCGGCTTGTCGGTGAGTACGTCGGTAGTGCCCGAGCCCTGGCGGAACTTGTCGAAAATGACCTCCTGATCCACGGCATGAATGCCCGGGCCGTTGTCGGTGACGCTGACCCGCACTTCGTCCGCCGTGCCGCCGGCGCCGACTTTCACGCAGCCGCTGTCGGCCGGCACGAACTTCAAAGCGTTCGACAGCAGGTTCACCATCACCTGCATCAGGCGGTCGCGGTCGGCCATGACGCTGAGACCGGTCTTGCATCCGCCGAGATCGAGCACCACGCGCTTTTCGGCGAACAGCACGGCCAGCGAATCTGCGGCTTCATGAATCACCTCGCTCACATCGACCGCGGCCACGGTCCACTCGGCGCGCCCGGATTCGAGCTTGGCCAGGTCGAGGATCTGGTTGATCAGGCGCGACAGGCGCACGGTTTCGCTGACGATGATGGCGAGAAATCGCGTGCGCTGCGCCAGGTCGATCTTCGGATCTTCGTGCAGCATCTCGGAGAAGGCCCGGATCGAAGTCAGCGGGGTGCGCAGTTCATGGGTCACGGTCGAGATGAAATCATCCTTCATGCGATCGAGTTCGCGCAGGCGTTCGTTGGCGTCGCGCAATTCAGCGGTGGCCCGCGTCAGTTCGCGCGACTTCTGCTCCAGTTCGCGCGAATAGGCGCGCACCTGCGAGGCTTCGTCGAGGATGTTCATCACCTCGTCGATGCCCAGCGGCTCCTCGCTGACCACCGAGGCCACCATGGCGCGCGCCGAGGCCGAACCGATGGCGCCGGCCAGCAGGTTCTCGGCGAAATTGACCAGGCGCGCATCGGCCGGCAACTCCTTGACCGAGTCCAGCCCGCGGCTGTCCGCATGTCGCCGGAATGCCTCTTCGGCCCGGTCGCGGCCGAGGAAGCGGGCGGCCAGCGGCAGCAGGTCGCCGACCCCGGCGCTACCGCCCCAGGCCGTCTGCCCGGAAAGGTCGGTGCCGCCGACAAACAGCGAGGCCTGGCGCGCCTCGCGCGCGTTGGGTACCCGCAGCAGCGAAATGCCGACGTAGGCGCCGAGGTTGGCCAAGAGGCTCCACACCATGCAGTGGGTGATCTCATCCAGCCCGGTGAGACCTAGCAGTTGCTGCGGCCGCAGCAGTTCGATGCCGAACAGGCCATGGGCGATGAAGCCTTCGGGCAGCCAGCCCGACTTGGCGAAGGACGGCAGCAGCAGCGTATAGGCCCAGAGCACGAAGCCTATGGCCAGACCCGCCAGCGCGCCGTCGCGCGTGCCGCCCTTCCAGAACAGGCCGCCGATCACCACCGGCGCGAACTGGGCCACGGCGGCGAATGAAATCAGGCCGATCGAGACCAGCGCATAGGCTTCGCCGGCGACGCGGAAATAGAGGTAGCCCAGGCCGAGGATGATGGCGATGGCCCAGCGCCGGATCTCCAGCAGCAGGCCCGAGAGGTCGGCCTTGTCGGCCAGGCCCAGCCAGCGCTGGCGCAGCAGCAAGGGCATCACCAGATCGTTGCAGACCATGGTGGACAGTGCGATGGTCTCGACGATGACCATGCCGGTGGCGGCCGAAAGGCCACCGATGAAAACGAACAGTGCCAGGCCTTCCTGCTGGTGGGCCATCGGCAGGGTCAGGACGAAGGTGTCGGCGTCGACCGTGCCGGCGGGAAAGTGCAGCAGCCCGGCCAGCGCCACCGGCAGCACGAAGAGGTTGATCAGGAACAGGTAGAGCGGAAACAGCCACACCGCACGGTTGAGGTGCTTGACGTCGACGTTTTCCACCACCGCGATCTGGAACTGGCGCGGCAGCAGCAGGGCCGCGAACAGCGCGAGGAAGATCAGCGTGCCCCAGCTGCCGTAGGCCGCCGAGGTATCGGCGCGGGTCAGGCGGCGCGCCACCTCGGGCACCTCGGCGGCGCGCGCGAAGATGTCGGCAACGCCGCCGTGCAGGCCCCAGACGACGAAGGCGCCGACGGCGAGAAAGGCCACCAGCTTGACCACCGACTCGACCGCGATCGCCGCCACCATGCCCTCGTGGCGCTCCGTGGCGTCGAGGTGGCGGGTGCCGAAGAGGATGGTGAAGGCGGCCAGGATCAACGCCACGTAGAGCGCACTGTCCTGAAACAGCGGCACCGCGCCCGCCGCCGCCGGCATGACGATCTCCGGATAGTTGGCGAGGATGGTGAAGCTGTTCGAAACGGCCTTCAGCTGCAGCGCGATGTAGGGGATCACGCCGACCACCGCGATCACCGTCACCAGGCCGCCAAGCAGCTGGCTCTTGCCGTAGCGCGAGGCGACGAAGTCGGCGATCGAGGTGATGCGGTTGGCCTTGGCCACCCGGATCATGCGGTAGAGGATGAATCCCGCCAGTGCATACAGCAGGGTCGGCCCGAGGTAGATCGGCAGGAAGCCGATGCCGTTGGCCGCGGCGCGGCCGACGCTGCCGTAGAAGGTCCATGTGGTGCAATACACGCCCAGCGAAAGCGCATAGACGATGGGATTGGCGATCAGCGAACGGCCCTGGTCGGCGCGGCGGTCCGCGTACCAGGCGATGCCGAACAGCACCCCGAGGTAGAGGAAGGAGGCGAGGACGATGACCCAGCCTTGCAGCATCAGTCGGGCTTCCGTTCGATGACCAGCGCCAGCAGCGCGATCAGCAGCAACCAGGAGCCCATCAGCCAGGCGTAAAGCGGCGGCATGCCGAACAGGCTGCCGCCCTGGTTGAAGATGGACAGCAACGGGTAGTTGAAGAAGAAGCAGCCGAGCAGGAACAGGAAGGCCAGGCGCTGGGCGACGAGGCGGGTGCGGATCATCTTGTCATTTCCCCCTTTTCTTCATGCCATGGTACCGAAGCGGCAGCGCTGGTGGCAAAAAAAAAGCCCGTCCGGAGACGGGCTTTCCCTGGAGCTTTGCACCCGTCAGGCGTTCTGCTTGAGTTGATCCAGAATCTGCGGGTTCTCGAGGGTCGAGACGTCCTGGGTAATCTCTTCGTTCTTGGCCAGGCTGCGCAGCAGGCGGCGCATGATCTTGCCGGAACGGGTCTTGGGCAGGTTTTCGCCGAAGCGGATGTCTTTCGGCTTGGCGATCGGGCCGATTTCCTTGCCGACCCAGTTGCGCAGGTCGGCGGCGATTTTCTTCGCTTCCTCCCCGCTCGGACGCGCCTGCTTGAGCACCACGAAGGCACAGATCGCCTCGCCGGTCAGGTCGTCGGGACGACCGACCACGGCAGCTTCCGCCACCAGCGGGTTGGACACCAGTGCCGATTCGATTTCCATGGTGCCCATGCGGTGGCCGGAAACGTTCAGCACGTCGTCGATGCGGCCCATGATGGTGAAGTAGCCGGTCTTGGCATCGCGCATCGCACCGTCGCCGGCCAGATACAGGTTGCCGCCGAAATCCACCGGGAAATAGGACTTCTTGTAGCGTTCCGGATCGCCGTAGATGGTGCGGATCATCGCCGGCCAGGGCTTCTTGACCACCAGGAAACCGCCCTTGCCCCACTCGACATCATTGCCGGTCTCGTCGACGATGGCGGCGGCGATGCCGGGGAAAGGCAGCGTACAGGAACCGGGAACCAGCGGCGTCACGCCCGGCAGCGGGGTGATCATGTGGCCGCCGGTCTCGGTCTGCCAGAAGGTATCCACGATCGGGCAGCGCGCACCGCCGACATTGTTGTAGTACCACATCCAGGCTTCCGGATTGATCGGCTCGCCGACCGAGCCGAGGATGCGCAGTGAGCTCAGGTCGTAGTTCTTCGGATGCGTCGCCGGCATGTTTTCGCCGGACTTGATCAGCGAGCGAATGGCAGTCGGCGCGGTGTAGAAGATATTGACCTTGTGCGCCTGGATGGTCTTCCAGAAACGTCCGGCATCCGGGTAGGTCGGCACGCCTTCGAAGACGATCTCGGTGGCACCGCAGGCCAGGGGGCCGTAGGTGATGTAGGTGTGTCCGGTAACCCAGCCGATATCGGCCGTGCACCAGAAGACATCGTCGGGCTTGATGTCGAAGGTCCACTTCATGGTCAGGATCGCATGCAGCAGGTAGCCGCCGGAGCTGTGCTGGACGCCCTTCGGCTTGCCGGTGGAACCCGAGGTATAGAGCAGGAACAGCGGATGCTCGGCATCGACCCACTCGGGTTCGCAGACGTCGGACTGGCCGGCGCAGGCATCGTCCCACCAGATGTCGCGGCCGGCAACCATGTTGCAGGCGCCGCCGGTGCGCTTGAAAACGATGACCGACTTGATCGACTCGCAGCCGCCCATGGCGATGCCGTCGTCGACCGCGGGCTTCAGCGGGATGTTCTTGCCGCCGCGGCACTGCTCGTCGGAGGTGATGACGGCAACGGCGCCGGCGTCCTGGATGCGCTCCTGCACCGACTTGGCGGAGAAGCCGCCGAACACCACGGAATGGATCGCGCCGATGCGGGCGCAGGCCTGCATGGCGATCACGCCTTCGACCGACATCGGCATGTAGATCAGGACGCGATCGCCCTTCTTGATGCCCTGGGCCTTGAGCGCATTGGCGAACCTGGCGACACGCGCCAGCAGTTCCTTGTAGGTGACCTTGGCTACCTGGCCGCCGTCGGCTTCGAAAATGATCGCGACCTTGTCGCCGAGGCCGGCTTCGATGTTGCGATCGAGGCAGTTGTAGGAAACATTCAGCTTGCCGTCGGCAAACCACTGGTAGAAGGGAGCGTTGGACTCGTCTAGCGACTTGGTGAAAGGCTGCTTCCAGGTCACGTGTTCCTTCGCCAGGCGCGCCCAGTAGCCGGCGTAATCCTGGTCGGCTTCCTTGCACAATGCCTCGTAGGCCGCCATCCCGGAAATCGTGGCCTTCTTGATCACGGCGTCCGACGGGGGAAATACACGACTCTCCGTGACATTCGATTCGATGCTGGACATTGAAACCTCTCCTCTCGCGTGTAGCCGGATCACGTCCGGTTGAAAATGAGTTCCGCCAAGGCCGCCGAAGCTGCTGCCGGGCCGACGGTTCGTACATTGCTGATGGAAGCAGGAACTGCCGCCGACCGGTCGGATTGCCTACCGGAACCGCACATTCTAAGAGCTTGCGCATTAAAGTAAAAGAGTCTTACATATGACTTACGCTGTCCCGCCGCAGCCCTGTGCCCTCCTGGGGTAAGATTGCTGCCCCGCACCACCCGCAACGCGAAGCCATGAACCAGATCATCAAGCCGATGGAGTACCTCATCTTCTGGAGCCGCTGGCTGCTGGCGCCGCTCTATCTCGGCCTGATCGTCGCGCAGGGCGTGTATGTGTATCAGTTCATGCACGAACTCGCGCATTTGGTAACCAAGATCGGATCTCTGACCGAAACCGAAACCATGCTCATCGTGCTCGGCCTGATCGACGTGGTGATGATCGCCAACCTGCTGATCATGGTCACCGTCGGCGGTTATGAAACCTTCGTTTCCCGACTCGACCTCGAAGGACATCCCGACCAGCCGGAATGGCTCTCCCACGTCAATGCCGGCGTGCTCAAGATCAAGCTGGCGATCGCCCTGATCAGCATCTCCTCGATCCACCTGCTGCGCACCTTCATCAACGCCCCGCATGTCGAAGACCGGGTCATCGTCGCCCAGATTGCAATCCACTGCGCGTTCCTGCTGTCCGCGATCGCCATCGCCTATACCGACAGGATCACGATGCAGACCCTGACCGCCGCAAAACACTGAAAGCACACCTCGGAGCCAGTCATGACCACCATCCGCCAGGACGACTTCATCCAGTCGATCGCCGACGCCTTCCAGTTCATCAGCTACTACCATCCGCTCGACTACATCACGGCGCTGGGCGCCGCTTACGAACGCGAAGAATCGCCGGCGGCGAAGGACGCGATCGCGCAGATCCTGACCAACAGCCGCATGTCGGCCGAGGGCCACCGCCCGATCTGCCAGGACACCGGCATCGCCCTGGTGTTCCTCAAGGTCGGCATGAACGTGCGCTGGGAAGCCGCGCTGTCGGTGCAGGAAATGGTCGATGAAGGCGTGCGCCGCGCCTACGGCAATGCCGACAACCCGCTGCGCGCCTCGGTGCTGGCCGACCCGGCCGGCGCGCGCCGGAACACGAAAGACAACACCCCGGCCGTGGTGCATTACGAGATCGTCCCCGGCGACCACGTCGAAGTCATATGCGCGGCCAAGGGCGGCGGCTCGGAGGCGAAAGCCAAGTTCGCCA
>JBIKKY010000030.1:0-39820 GCA_044360105.1 Sulfuritalea sp. | reverse complement strand
TGCGGTCTTACTGCGTTCGCTAGATCGGCACGATGGGTAGCCGCGATTCAGCGTTGGCCTGACTGACCGCAGTCGCAGGTTGAGCGGCCGATGGCTATGCATTTATCCTGTGACGGCATTGGGCACACAAGAGACCGTCGCCTATCGGGATTCGCCGCCGAAAAGCGGCCGTTAGAATTCCACTGCCCGACACCCGCCCTTCAGTACCTCAAAGATTGCCTTCTTGAGTCCGGCGAGGTCATCAGAAACCACGAACTCGACACCCGACAGGCCGCGCTCTTTCAATCGCAGAAGGAATTCCTTCCAACTGCTTTGGCTCTCGCGTTTTTTTGGCCATCTCAACGGCCGGGACCTGCCGCTGACCTTCCCAGTTGATGCCGATGGCGATCAGGACGGCCGGCCGATCACTCCAGCCTCGCGGACTCGTTCATAGCGGGCATCGGGAATCAGGTAATCGGCGTTACTGGCGACGAACAGACACCGAATTTGACCCAAATACTGAACAGGCAGCCAGCAAAACGGGAATGGCATGCCCTCCATTTGACTTTTTTTGGATTGACTTCAAGTCTGTCACGCAGCCTGCCGACGAAATTTCTACACCGGTACACCAACGCAAAGTTGGTCGATGTAGCTCGCCCATTCCTGCATCATGCGCCGGCGCTCGGGAATGTGTTGAGCGTGGTTGTAGCTGGCGCGCGTGCGGTTGCGCGGCACATGTGCCAACTGGCGCTCAATCCAGTCAGGCTCATAGCCAAGCTCATTCAGCAGCGTACTTGCGGTCGCCCGAAAACTGTGCGGAGTAATTTCGCCGGAAAAACCAATCCGAGAAAGTGCTTTGTTCCACATCGGATCAGAAATCGCCTTCGCAACGCCACTTGCGGAGGGAAACAGAAGTTCGCTTTCGCCGGAAAGACCTTTCAACGTCTTAAACAGAGCCACAACTTGCTTGCTCATTGGAACAATATGCTCCTGCCGCGATTTCATCCGTTCGGCCGGTATCCGCCATTCTCCATGCTTCCAATCAATTTCTGTCCACTTGGCCAGGCGCAACTCCGAACCGCGCACAAAAGTCAGAAGAAGTAACCTTAATCCGACCGCCAGGCTTGGCTCGTTCTTCTCGAACGCGCTGAGCGCCTTAATCAGACTCGGTATTCGACGTTTATCCAAAGGCGGAGCATGACTTGTCGGCGGCAAATGCAAAGCGTTGCGCAAGGAAAACGTTGGGTCATTTTCAGCACGCCCGGTCGCAACGGCATAGCGGAACACACCTCCTATCCAGATGCGTAACTTCTCCGCAACTGTCAGCGATCCTCTCTTCTCTACCGCGCGCAGGATTGCGAGTACCTCCGGCGAGGAAACACCAGTAATAGGGAGATGGCCAATTTTTGGGAACACGTCGACGTCCATGAAGCGCTTCACGCGCTCGGCATAACGCGCATCCCAAGTCTTGGACTGCGACTTGATGTATTCGAGGCAAACCACCTTGAAGCTATTGGAGTTGGCCGCACGACGAGCCAACAACTGCAATTTCCTCTGCTGGGTCGGATGCTGGCCGTCAGCGAGTATCCTCTTTGCCTGATCTCGCTTCTGCCTGGCTGCCGCCAACCCGACTGCGGGATACATGCCGATACTGTAGGTCTGCTGTTTATCGAACCACCGGAAGCGATACCGCCAGAGCTTTGAGCCGTTCGGCATCACATAGAGGTACAGCGCACCGCTGTCTGATAATGTGTAGGTACTATCGGCAGGTTTGGCGTTTCTTACTGCTGTATCCGAAAGAGGCATGGGAGTGTGTATCAGTGCCAGAATACACACAACGATACACACATTTTATCCGGATGCCAATAGCCGCTACAGAACAACGATGGAACATAATGCACTGTTTATATTATATTTATTTACAAATGACGGAACTCCCTGGACACCCCCGGATCAGCCATTTTATTTTGTGCCATAATTTTCCAATGCCGTTGCCGGAAGCACGGCATTTTCGCACAGCCCCCGCCCAGCAATGACACCATCCCATTTCACCCTGCTCTTCCTTGCTGCCCTGGCCGTGTCCACCGGCCTTCGCCTCTGGCTCGACCTGCGCCATTTGCGCCATGTCCGCGCCCACCGCGACCGGGTGCCGGCGGATTTCTTCGGCCGCATCGAACTGGTCGATCACCGCAAGGCCGCCGACTACACCGCCGCCAAGCTGGGCCTGGGCTTTTTCGAAATCGCGGTCGACACCCTCCTGCTGCTGCTGCTCACCCTGGGCGGCGCGCTGGCCCTGATCGACGGCGGCCTGCGCGACTGGCTGGGCGCCGGCCACCTGCAGGGGCTGGCGCTGTTCGCCGCAGTCGCCGTGATCGGCTTCTTCGTCGGCCTGCCGGCCAGCCTCTACCGCAGCTTCGTCATCGAGGAACGCTTTGGCTTCAACAAGCTGACCTGGAAGCTGTGGCTGGTCGACCTGGCCAAGGGCGCCGCGCTCACGGTACTGATCGGCGGTCCGCTGCTGTTCGCCGTGCTGTGGCTGATGGACGCCATGGGCCGCAACTGGTGGCTGTATGTCTGGCTGGTGTGGCTGGCGACCAACCTGCTGATCCTCTTCCTCTACCCGACCGTCATCGCGCCGCTGTTCAACAAATTCACGCCGCTCGACAACGACGCGCTGAAAGCCCGCATCGAAGCCCTGCTGGCGCGCTGCGGCTTCGCCTCTTCGGGCCTTTTCGTCATGGACGGCTCGAAGCGCTCGGCACACGGCAACGCCTATTTCACCGGCTTCGGCCGCAGCAAGCGCATCGTCTTCTTCGACACCCTGCTGGAAAAGCTCGCCCCCTGCGAAATCGAGGCCGTGCTGGCGCACGAACTCGGCCACTTCCGCCACAGGCACGTGATCAAGCGCATCGCGCTTTCCGCCGTGATGAGCCTGGCCTTCCTCTGGCTGCTCGGCCAGTTGATCGACCAGCCGTGGTTCTACGAAGGGCTGGGAGTCGGCGCCGGCAGTACGGCGCTGGGCCTGCTGCTGTTCTCCATGGTGCTGCCGCTGTTTCTCTTCCCGCTGGCGCCGCTCACTTCCGCGCTTTCGCGCAAGCACGAATACGAGGCCGATGCCTATGCCGCCAAGCAGACCGCCGCCGCCGACCTGATCGCGGCGCTGGTCAAGCTCTATCGCGACAACGCCGCGACCCTGACGCCCGATCCGCTGCATTCGCTGTTCCACGATTCCCACCCTCCCGCCAGCCAGCGCATCGCGCGGCTGAAGCCACTCTGAACGGAGCCCCAATGAACCAAATCTGCGACCTGTCGAAAGGCAGGTGCAAGCCCTGCGAAGGCGGCGTGCCGCCGCTCGGCGACGCCGAAGCCGCGGCGATGCTGGCGACGCTGCCGGGCTGGCAGCGCGAAGGCAGCGTCATCAGCAAAACCTACAAGTTCAAGAACTATTACGAAACCATGGCTTTCGTGAACGCCACGGCCTGGATCTCGCACCGCGAGGACCACCACCCCGACCTCGCCGTCGGCTGGGGACAATGCACCGTCAGCTACACCACGCATGCCATCGGCGGCCTGTCGGAAAACGACTTCATCTGCGCGGCCAAGATCGATGCGCTGCTCACGCTGTAAGCAAACCCCGATCAGTCACATTGTCCAGCCCGACAACCAGTTCGTCATTCCGGGGCTGCCCGCCAGGGCAGAGCCCGGAATCCAGCGGCAGCGGATGGCACGCCCACTGGATTCCGGGTCGCGCTGCGCTAGCCCGGAATGACGGAATGAAGCCCACGGCCGCCCGGGGACCGCAATGAACCGGCACGGTACCATCGTCGCCGCCTTCGGCCGGCACTACGAGATCGAACTGGCCGACGGCACGCTGGCCACCGGCTATCCGAAAGGCAAGAAAAGCCCCTACGCCGTCGGCGACGACGTCGAGCTCAGCCCCGACGGCCAGATCATGGGCCACGGCCAGCGCCGCAGCCTGCTCTACCGCAGCGACCTTTACCGCCAGAAGCTCATCGCCGCCAACGCCACGCAACTGCTGCTGGTGGTCGCCACCGATCCGTCCTTCTCCGATATGCTGCTTTCCCGCGCCCTGGTCGCCGCCGAGCACGAAGGCCTCACCACCACCATCGTCCTCAACAAGTGCGACCTCACCGCCGCCCTGCCCGCCGCAAGAAAGCTGCTGGCACCCTTCGCCGCGCTGGGCTGCCGCGTCGTCGAACTCTCGGCCAAATTCGATCCCTCGCCGCTGCTGCCGCTGCTGGCCGGCGAAAGCTCGGTACTGGTCGGCCAATCCGGCATGGGCAAGTCGACCCTGACCAACGCCCTGGTGCCCGGCGCCGCCGCGCCGACGCGCGAACTCTCCACCGCGCTCGACAGCGGCAAGCACACCACCACCTACGCCCGCCTCTACAAGCTGCCCGATGACACCTGCCCGGGCGGAACGCTGATCGACAGCCCCGGTCTGCAGGAGTTCGGCCTCAAGCACCTCACCGCCCAGGAAATCGAATTCGGCTTCGCCGAGTTCCGTCCCTTCCTCGGCCGGTGCCGCTTCCGCGACTGCCAGCACGATGCCGAACCCGGCTGCGCGATCAAGCAGGCACTTGCGGAAGGCATAATCCACCAACGCCGCCTCGACCACTACCGCCGCTTGCGCGCCGAAATATGACAACCTTCCCCCCAGCCCCCGTCCCACGGCTGGCTTTGCACAGCCACCCGGCTACGGCAGCGCGGAGCAGTGCTCCGCGAAACCCTGCCTTCGCCCCACGGAAGGGGGTGACCACGGTTCGCGGTCTACGCCCGCTCCAGTTAGGCTGGCCAGCATCCATTGCGACCACAACGCGGAGGCACCATGGATCGCACTGAGCGCTTCTACAAGATCGACCAGATGATCCACGATCGCAAGCTCGTGCCCTTCGTCGATCTCATGGCCGTGCTGGAAGTCTCGCGCGCCACCTTGAAGCGCGACCTCGAATACATGCGCAACCGGCTCAATGCGCCCATTGTCTGGGATCGCCATGGTGGAACTGGCGGCGGCTACCGCTTCGACACCCCGCACCCTGACGGCGGCGCGCAGTACGAACTGCCCGGCCTGTGGTTCAACTCGGGCGAAGTCCATGCGCTCTTGACCATGCAGCACCTGCTGACCGACCTCGACCCCGGCGGCATCCTCACGCCGCACATCCAGCCGCTGATCGCGCGCCTCAACAGCCTGCTCGGCAGCGCCGAAAACACCGCCGAGGAAATCCGCCGCCGCGTGCTGATCGTCGGCCTCGGCAAGCGCGAACTCAAGCTGGCGCATTTCGAGAAAGTCGGCGCCGCGCTCTTGCGCAGGAAGCGCCTGGCCATCACCTACTTCGCCCGCGGCAGCGGCGAGACCACCGAGCGCGAAGTCTCGCCGCAGCGCCTGGTGTATTACCGCGAGAACTGGTACCTCGATGCCTGGTGCCACCTGCGCAACGACATCCGCAACTTTTCCCTCGACTCCATCAAGCAAGCCAACGTCATCGAAAGGAAAGCGCGCGAGGTCTCGCGGCGCAGCCTGGACGAAGTGCTCGGCGCCGGCTACGGCATTTTCTCCGGGCGCAAATTGCAGCACGCGAAGCTGCGCTTCACGCCCAAGCGCGCGCGCTGGGTGGCGCAGGAAACCTGGCACCCGAAACAGAAGGGCAGCTTCGATGCCGGCGGCTCCTGGCTGCTCGAATTCCCCTACGCCGATCACCGCGAACTGATCATGGACATCCTCAAGTTCGGCGCCGACGTCGAAGTGCTGGCCCCGCCCGACCTGAGGCAGCGGGTGGCCGACGAGGCCGCGCGGATGACGCAGATGTATGCGGCGGCGCCAAAGCCCGTGAAGAAAGCCAAAGCCTGATGCCCGCCAGCCTCGAAGGCCAGCTCGTCGTCGCGCTTTCCTCGCGTGCGCTGTTCGATTTCGAGGAGGAAAACCGCGTCTTCGAGGACCAGGACGATTCCGCCTACATGCGCCTGCAACTCGAACGCATGGATCAGCCGGCGCGGCCCGGCGTCGCCTTCCCGCTGGTGCAGAAGCTGCTGGCCTTCAATACCCCGGAGCGCCAGCGCGTGGCCGTGGTCATCCTCTCGCGCAACGACCCGGTCTCCGGCCTGCGCATCTTCAAGTCCGCCAGCGCCGCCGGCATGCAACTGGAACGCGGCGTGTTCACGCGCGGCCGCTCGCCCTTCAGCTACCTCAAACCGCTGGGCGCCAACCTCTTCCTTTCCGCCAACGAGGCCGACGTGCGCGCCGCGCTGGAAGGCGGCTTCCCCGCCGCGCGCGTGTATTCGACGACGCTGACCGAAGCCGAGAAGCACCCGCAGGAAGTGCGCATCGCCTTCGACGGCGACGCCGTGCTGTTTTCCGACGAGGCCGAGCGCGTGTTCCAGGAACAGGGCCTCGCCGCCTTCCAGGACCATGAAGAGAACCACGCGCTGCACCCGCTGCCCCCCGGCCCCTTCCTGCCCCTGCTCGAAGCCCTGCACCGCCTGCGCGCCGACAGCGCCGGATGCCAAATGAAAATCCGCACCGCACTGGTCACCGCGCGCAGCGCCCCCGCCCACGAACGCGCGATCCGCACCCTGATGGAATGGAAGGTGGAAGTCGACGAAGCCATGTTCCTCGGCGGCCTGGAGAAGTCACGCTTCCTCAGCGAATTCGAACCCGACTTCTTCTTCGACGACCAGACAAGGCACTGCGAGCCGGCGTCAAGGCTGGTGCCGACGGGGCATGTGGTTAGTGGGGTAGCGAACCAGGGATAGCTTGCACCTCTGGCGAAAGCCTTGTTGCGGCATATTCCCTGCGTCAAGGCTTATAGAAGCCCCCAAAAGAAAAGTCGGCGCCGGCGATACGGCGACGAGGCCGGCGCCGCCAGGCCCGGGGCGGAGGAATGTGAAACCCTGACGGAGCCACGGGCCTGCCGGTGACGGCCGGCGGGCCGGTGCTCAGGTCGCCGGCCCTCACTCCGACGGCCGGCTGAAGCTGGCAACCCCCATGCGCTTGGCGCCGCGCAGCCACATCCTGATCGCCACGCCCGTCACCACCGATTCCGCATCGCGGTTGCGGTAAGGCGATGGCAGGCAGGTATCGGTCGGGATCGGGAGCGCCTGGCCATCAAAGGGGCCGGACTGCGACACCTTGCCCGAGGCCCAGCGTCGTTCGACGATCACGAAGTCGCGCGGGATGCGGACCGGAAACGCGAAGCCGTCCTGCGTCCAGGTCGGAGCCAGTGTCACCGCCGGGGTCGCTGCCTCAGCGGGCGACGTTGTCCAGTCGGAACGCTGCAGGCTGCCCGCCGCATCCCGCCAGTACATGCGCCAGCGCGGGGCGGGATCGGCGGCACGGCGGAAGACATGGAAGTCTTCGCCGTCCCGGCACAGGATGCTGCCGATGCTGTCGCCCGTCTGCAGGTATCGGCCGCCCAGTTCCCATTCGATGCGCTCGACCTTGACGCCGGGCGGCGCCTGCCAATGTTCGGCAAACACCTCGCCGATCTCGGGCAGGAGAAAGCGCTGGGGTTGCTGGATGCGGTGGGGACGCGGCGTTTCTGTGGCCAGGCCGCGCTGCGCTTGCTCTGCACCTTGTCCCAGTTGATACACCCAGGGCGATGCCATGCTGGCCAGGAGCGCCGGGAGAATCACCATCAGCAGGCCGCTGCCACCGATCGCCGCCGACTCGCCCGCGCTCAGGGCGGGTGTGGCCATGCGGCCGGCAAGCCAGTGCAGGCCGAAATAGACGAGCGGTCCCAGCGAAAACATCAGCAGGTAGAACGCGGCCAGCGCTTCCGGGCCGCTGACGGCGCGCGCGGGCAGCCACACCGCCGCGGCGGCGAGCAGGCCGATGGGCAGGCTGGCCAGTCGCACCCATAGCCAGGCGCCGGCCTTGCCGCGCGCGGCAAAGCGGCGGCGCTCGGCGCGCAGGGCCAGGCCGACCAGCAGCAGGGCAGCCAGGGCCAGCACGCTCCAGATGACATACGTTACCGACACATTGTTTCCCTCATCGCATTCCTCCCGGCCAAGGTGGCAATCTACCGGAATTGCGTCGAAAAAATCAAAGCTGCCCGGTTCGAACCGGAAGCCCGGCGCAAAAAGTCGGCGCCGGCGCTACGGCGAACGGTAGTCCGATATGAGTCTCCGATAGTGGTCAGCTTGAATTTCCCCAAACCGGTCAATTACCGCCGTCCGACATCAACCAAAACCCACCGGCATCAAGCCCGACGCTTGCCGCCTTTTCGCCTTCGGCCTCACCACAATCTCGACATCCATCCCCAGCTTCGTCAGAAAGCCGATCAGCCGTTCCTGCGAATAGCCTTGAAACTGCCTGCGCAGCAGTGATTGGCGATAAGCGATGAAAAACGGGCCGCCGGCTTTCGCCGACGGCCCGCATGCGATGCCTGGTAGCGGCTTACTGCTCGCCGAGCACCGAGACCGTCACGGTTGCCACGACGTCGGTATGCAGGGCAATCGCCACCGGCGTGTCGCCGACGCTCTTGAGCGGACCCTCGGGCAGGCGGATCGCCGATTTCTCGACCTGGAAGCCCTGCGCGGCCAGCGCCTCGGCGATGTCGTGCGTCGATACGGAACCGAACAGGCGGCCATCGACACCGGTCTTGCGCGTGATCTGGACCATCAGTCCGTTCAGCTTCTCGGCCTGGACCTGGGCCGCGGCAACCGCCTCGGCATGGATGCGCTCGAGTTCGGCGCGCTTTTCTTCGAACACCTTGCGGTTGGCTTCCGTCGCGCGCTTGGCCTTGCCTTGCGGGATCAGGAAGTTGCGGGCATAGCCGTCCTTGACCTTGACCACGTCGCCAAGGCCGCCGAGGTTCACCACTTTTTCCATCAGAATTATTTGCATGGGTTTCTCCTTCGCAGGGCCGCCCCAAGAAGGAGCAGCCATTAATCATGGAGCGGGCACAGCCCGCGAACAACTGTCACCCCCTTCCCCGGGAAGGGGGTTGGGGGGACGGGCCAACTTGTCCTCGCTTACAGGTGCAGGTCGGTGTAGGGCATCAGCGCCAGGAAGCGTGCGCGCTTGATGGCGGTCGACAACTGCCGCTGGTAGCCGGTCTTGGTGCCGGTGATGCGCGCCGGCATGATCTTGGCGTTCTCGGCGATGAAGTCCTTGAGGATCTCGACGTCCTTGTAATCGATCTCTTCGATCTTCTCCGCGGTGAAGCGGCAGAACTTGCGGCGCTTGAACAGGCTGCGGCCCTTGTCGTCCTTGCGCTTTACACCGGTCTTGCTCTTAGGCTTGAATGCCATTTTGATTTCCTTCCACGAATTCGACTGTATTCACATGCAGTATCGGACTGCGTCGCTTGAGGCTCCTGGCGGCGAGAAAACCGGCCACCCTGATCCCGTCTCCCGGCTTGGCTGCAAGCAGCACCTGTGCCGGCCGGCCCATTGCTACACAGGCCATCTCGCATTCCACCTTGCGCTCGACATCGGCTTCGACCTGGGTCGAGACATGCGCGAGGAGAAATTCAAGAACCGGTATCCCGGCGGGGGTGCGGCGCAATGCGCCGCGCTCAAGCAAGCGACCCGACAACTGCGTCAGGTTGCCCGGCGTATCCTCAGGCGGCAACGGCAGCAGCCGGAGCTTCCACTCTGGCATCGCCCTGGGTCAGGGAACGCGACTTCTCTTCCTTCATCATCGGCGAAGGAGTCACGACCGCCTTGCGGGTTTTCACCGTCAGGTGGCGCAGGACAGCGTCGTTGAACTTGAAGGCGTGCTCGAGTTCGGCCAGGGTCTCACCGTCGCACTCGATGTTCATCAGCACGTAGTGGGCCTTGTGTACCTTCTGGATCGGATAGGCCATCTGGCGACGCCCCCAGTCTTCGAGGCGGTGGATGGCGCCGTTGCGGGCGGTGACCAGCGTCTTGTAACGCTCGATCATCGCCGGAACCTGCTCCGACTGGTCCGGGTGGACGATAAATACGACTTCATAATGGCGCATGCAATCTCCTTGTGGTTGGGTGGCAGCCCCCCCGCATGCGTAACGGGTGGAGCAAGGGAAGCCAGCGATTATACAAAGCCGGACGCCCTAAAGCAAGGCAAATCCGTGGCTTGGAGCGCCTAACCGCAGTACCGCAGGTTCGTGAAATTCAGCAGCAGATCGGCTCCGCCATAGGCGGCAAAGGCCAGGCCGAGGACGACACCCGCCGCCAGCAGGGCAAGGGCCCGCAACCAGCGCCAGGCCGGCGCAGCCGGGACTGGCGGTGGCGGATCCTGCGGCGAGGGATTGGCGGCATCCATGGCGACATCCTGCGCATGCCGGTCGCCCGAGTCAAGCGCGCTCAAAACGACTCGTTTTCGCGCAGGAAGCGCCACTGTCCCAACGGCAGGTCGCCCAGTCGCACGCGGCCGATGCGCACCCGCTTCAGGCCGGTGACGCGCAGGCCCACCAGTTCGCACATGCGGCGGATCTGCCGCTTGCGGCCTTCGGTCAGGACGAAGCTCAGTTGGTCGGGATTCGCCCAGGCGACTTTGGCCGGCCGCAGTTTTTTGCCGTCCAGCTCCAGCCCATGGTTGAGCAGCGCCAGACCGCGCGCGTCGAGCGCGCCCTCGACGCGCACCAGGTATTCCTTCTCCACCCTGGAATCGTCGCCGATCAGTTGCCGCGCCACGCGGCCGTCCTGGGTCAGCACCAGCAGTCCGGTGGAATCGATGTCGAGCCGCCCCGCCGGCGCGAGACCCTTCAGATGCGACGGCTGGAAACGCTGCTGATCGCCCGCCATCTGGGTTTTCGGTGAAATCAGGCTGACCGCCGGCAGGTGCCCATCTTCCGCCTGCGCGGAAACATAACTCATCGGCTTGTGCAGCAGGATCGTCGCCTGCCGCGCCTGTGTCGCGCGCGCCTCGGGCGCCAGGGTGATCACCGCATCGGCCGCCGCCCGGGTGCCCAGTTGCGTCACGCGCTGGCCATCGACGAAGACCAGTCCGCGCTCGATATAGCCATCCGCCTCGCGACGCGAACAAAGGCCGCGCTCGGCAAGAAGTTTGGAAACCCGGATGCCCGACGTATCATTCATGGTCGCGCATTCTATCCCGCCATTAGAGCCAATTTCAGTAGGAATCATGCCCCGCGTTGAGACCAGGATCGGATGGATGCAAGGCGCAGTGCGCGGCCAATGGTTGTCCCATTGGCAAGCGCTGCAACGCCGCAGACGCCGATCCTGGTCTCAACCCGAAGGGCCGTCGGGCGTTGGGCGCGCTGCCACGTTGTCGGTCGCTTGCATGGATGTACCATGCTGCACTCCCTCCGCCTCGCATCGCATCCCAACGCCCGGCGGCGCGGAGTACGATTCCTACTGAAATAGGCTCTTATGCTCAGCTATCGCCACGCCTTCCACGCCGGCAACCACGCCGACATCCTCAAGCATCTCGTGCTGACGCTGTGCTTCGAGCACATGAATGCCAAGGACAAGCCGTATCTCGTGCTCGACACCCATGCCGGTGCCGGCCTCTACGCAATCGACTCGGAACAGGCGAAGAAGACCGGCGAATACCTCGACGGCATCGCCCGGCTGTGGAACCGCATCGACCTGCCGGCGCCGCTGAAACACTACATGGATGCGCTGCAGGCCTGCAGCGGCGGGTTGAAACTGCGCCGCTACCCCGGCTCGCCCTGGCTCGCCGCGCACTTCGCCCGCGAGATCGACACGCTGCGCTTCTGCGAACTGCATTCGACCGACTTCGCCTTGTTGCGCCGCGAATTCAAGGACGCCGGGCGTCGCGTCAAGGTCGAGCAAGCCGACGGTTTCGAAGCCATGAAGGCCGCCCTGCCCCCGCCCTCGCGGCGCAGCCTGGTCCTGATCGATCCGTCCTACGAGATCAAGAGCGACTACCTGCGCGTAGTCAATGCGCTGAAGGACGGCCTCAAGCGCTTCGCCACCGGCACCTATCTGGTCTGGCTTCCTTTCCTGCCCACCATCGAGGCGCGCGCCCTGCCCGAAAAGCTGAAGAAGCTCCCCGCCGACTGGCTCTATGCCAGCCTCAGCGTGCGCGGCCCGGCCACCAAGGGACACGGCATGCACGGCAGCGCGATGTTCGTCATCAACCCACCTTGGACGCTGAAGGCGGCGCTCGAAGAAAGCCTGCCGTGGCTGGTGCAGGTGCTGGCGCTGGATGAGAAGGCGGGATGGCAAGTGCAGGTTGCGGATGACACGGCGGGGAATCGACGCGAAGCGATCAAGCCTGCTTCCATCCCGATTGGTCGATAGTATCTTCCCAATTGGACGAGGTAATAATCCCGATTGGAATGAACGCTCCCGGCCATGCTCCAAGCCACTTCAGCCCCTGAACTGTTCCCGCATTTTCTCGCGCCGCGGCCTGGTGCTGAGCGCTTGCGGTCTGTGCCCTTATGTAAAGTCCTCGATTATGGAAAGTGGCACGTAGGAGCGCGCGGCTAACGCAGACTGGTCGCGGCCGGCGCGCACAAATGGCTTTGCATAATCCCCGTCCGCTCAGGACGAACATCTCTGCGCATGGCAGACTTTGAGAATGGATTCTTGGAACGAGTTGTTAACGCCAAGGTATAGAGCTTCCTGACAGATAGGGCTTCTCTTGGCGTTCACCATGATTCGATGCAATGTGAATTCCGGCATGACTGACCGCGGTCGATGAATCTTCAGTTCAGACGACCGCGGAAATTATGTTGAGCGTTCAGCAACGCCAGCTATCAGGTGAGCCGCTTCTATCAGCAGTTCCGAGGGAAACCAACCTCACAACTTTCCATAATCGAGGACTTTGCATAAGTGCCCGTAGCTGCCGGTCGGGGCTTTTCAGCCAGCGGCAGCAAAGCAGCGGGGGACTAAACCGCTCGCGCGGTATTGGTGCCTCCGCTGTGGCATTGGGGTATCCTTGTGGCGGATTGACGATGCGACACGGGAATTCCCCGGCCCTACGCGGATGATTGCATGAACACTTTGTTGGCTCTGTGGCAGCCGAGGCAAAATACTTGACTTGACCTATCTCTATCTGTACGGGCAGGGAATACTCCGCTTCACTTGGTTGAAATGCCTATCCTTCGTGATGGCTCAGAAGGTGTGGCGTGATATGAAAGCAAACGATTCGCACCATTGCCGAAGCTGTCACCGTGAGGACAAAATGAATCTGGAACTTCAGACCGCCAAAGCCAAATCGCGCCATGCCAAAGCCAAGGCCGAGGGCAAAACCTGTATTGAATGCCACTTTGCCATCGCCCACAAGGAGCCTGAGGGCCCCGGACCGGCAGAGTTGTTTGCTGAGACGGCCGCAAAAGCCCTGTAGTGTTTGTTTGACTATTAACTTAACCCGAGGAGATGACGTGAAACTGAGATTGATTACTTCTTTTGCCTGCGCTGTTGTGGCCTTGCCTGCTGTCGCTGCCGATGTGACGTATCGCGCGGAAGTGGCGCCGATGTTGCAAAAGTACTGTGCCGAGTGCCATTCTGAAAAGGCCGGATCCCCTTCCATGGCGGAGTTCAAACTGGACGAGGAAAAGTTCAAGAAAGAAAAGGTCGGCCCCCGCACGGATACCTATGAGCATGCTTTGCAACTGGTGAACGGCATAGCCACCGGCGCCTTCATGCGCCGCCTAGATGACGGCACTAGCCCTTATGCCGGTGGCAAGCAGGGCAATATGCACAAGTACCTGTGTGAGCAGGAGAGCAAAGACGGCAAGGCGGACAAGAATGCCAAGGTCACCAACCCCGAGTGCGCCGCCAACCTGGCAGTGCTCAAAGCCTGGGTGGGTGAGGGCGGCTGGAACCTGAACCGCATGTCGGCCCGTGGTGATGTGCCTGCGCTCACCAAAGAACAAATGGACAAGGTCAAAGTGAAATACTGATACTTCGCCAAGAATGCAAAAACCGCTGCTTGCCAGCGGTTTTTTTTGACTCAAAACACCCTGCAGACCTTGAGGTGATTACCATCTGGTGAAAAATTCGATGCCAACCAGCGTCAACAAACCCAGTCCAACCAGAATCAGCGTGAAACCGATCACGGTCGACACCTTCACCATGATGGCCGACGGCGCTTTCACCAGATGCTGTTCCAGTTCACCGGATTCCAGCAAGAGCGATAAGGGGTCGGCTTCGGATTGGACTGCGAAGTCTTCGAGGATGCCAGAAAGTCGGCGCTGGCAGAACCAGGCCTGATTGCCGCGCTGGAGTCTTTTTCGATCAATCTGCTCTGCAATGGCCATGTATGCGCAACAGGTAAAGGCCGAAATGTACTTGGCAGTCCATTGGCGGCAATCGCACACTTGATTGCCGTACTCGTAAAGCAGCCGCAATACATGCCGTTGCAGGCGAACGAACTCGTGACTACGGGCACAATCACGGCCGCGCAGGTGGTCCGCCCTCGAGAAACATGGCGAACGGCTATTAATGGTATTGCGCTTCCGGGACTTTCGGTGAGGTTTGTAGTCTAGCGATGAACCTGAGGACGTCAGCTTGCTGAGCGGACCGGCCACCGGCTATGCATTTGTCAGCAGGCCGTTGACAGTCTTTAGCGGCCCGATAGTCCTCGCCGTCGAATGGATATTCCTGGCCGACTCCAGCGAGAATCCACAAACACCATTAACCAGGCCGGTGGGGACAAGCAGCCGGGTCTTGCAACCGCGGCAGCGACCGACCCGCAACCGCCGATCGCCGTACCGCCAACGCCAGCGCGGTGCGTCCCTGCGGGAACTTTTCAGGTTTTCAGTTCGCCGCGATCGCGGAAGTGCTCCAGCGCCTCCGGATTGGCCAGCGCCTCGACGTTCTTCACCGGATTGCCGTGCACCACGTTGCGCACGGCGAGTTCGACGATCTTGCCGCTCTTGGTGCGCGGAATGTCGGCCACCTGGAGGATCTTCGCCGGCACATGGCGCGGCGTGGTGTTGTCCCGGATCACCTGCTTGATGCGCTTTTCCAGGGCGTCGTCGTGCACCAGTCCCTCGCGCAGTTTGACGAAGAGCACCACGCGCACGTCGCCGGCATTGCCCGGCGGCCAATCCTGGCCGATGACGATGGATTCGACGACCTCGGCGAGCTTTTCCACCTGACGGTAGATTTCCGCCGTGCCGATGCGCACGCCGCCGGGATTCAGCGTCGCGTCGGAGCGGCCGTAGATGATGAAACCGCCGTGCGCCGTGATCTCGGCGAAGTCGCCGTGGCACCAGATGTTGTCGAAACGGTCAAAGTAGGCGGCGTGATACTTGGCGCCGCCCTCGTCGTGCCAGAAGCCGATCGGCATCACCGGGAACGAGCGCGTGCAGACCAGTTCGCCTTTTTCGCCGCGCAGCGGACGGCCCTCATCGTCGAACACGTCCACCGCCATGCCCAGCCCGGCGCACTGGATTTCGCCGCGATACACGGCGCCGTTCGGATTGCCGATGACGAAGCAGGAAATGATGTCGGTGCCGCCCGAGACCGAGGCAAGCTGGACGTCCTGCTTGATGTTGGCGTAGACGTAGTCGAAGCCTTCCGCGACCAGCGGGCTGCCGGTGGAAAACAGCGTGCGCAGGTGTTGCAGCCGGTGCGTCCGCCGCGGCTGCAGGTCGATCTTGGCGATGGCGTCGATGAACTTGGCCGAGGTGCCGAAATGCGTCATGGCTTCGGCATCGGCGTAGTCGAACAGGATGTTGCCGCGGCCGACGAAGGGCGAACCGTCGTAGAGCAGCAGGGTGGCGCCGGAGGCCAGGGCGGAGACCAGCCAGTTCCACATCATCCAGCCGCAGGTGGTGAAGAAGAACAGGCGATCACCGGGCTTCACGTCGCTGTGGAGTTGGTGTTCCTTGAGGTGCTGCAGCAGCACGCCGCCGGCGCAATGCACGATGCACTTGGGCACGCCCGTGGTACCCGAGGAATACATGATGTAGAGCGGATGGTCGAAGGGCAGCCGCTCGAAGCGGATCTTGCGCTCGGCGACATGGGGCGCGAGGAAGTCCGCCAGCGTGATGCCGTGCCGGATAGCCGAGGCGTCACCGCTTCCAGCCGTATTTCCCACCGCATTTCCCAAATAAGGCACGACAACCACGCGCTCCAGCGATGGCAGGCGCGCGGCGATCTCCGCCACCTTGCCCAGGCAATCGATTGCCTTGCCGTTGTACCAGTAGCCATCGCAGGCGAAGAGGATCTTCGGCTCGATCTGGCCGAAGCGGTCGAGCACGCCCTGCACGCCGAAATCCGGCGAGGCCGAGGAAAAGATGGCGCCGATCGATGCCGCGGCCAGCATCGCCACCACGGCGGCCGGAATGTTGGGCAGGTAGGCGGCGACGCGGTCGCCCTTGCCCACGCCCATGGCGCGCAATGCCGCCGCGGTCTGCGCCACGGCGCGGTAGAGTTCGGCGTGGCTGGCGCGACCCTTGACCTTGTCCTCGCCCCAGAACACCATCGCATCGCCTTCGATGTGGCGGCACAGCAGGTTCTCGGCGAAGTTGAGGCGTGCTTCGGGAAACCATCGCGCGCCCGGCATCTTCTCGCGGTCGACGACAACCGTCGAACCCATGCTTCCGATTACCCCGCCGAACTCCCAGACCGTGGTCCAGAACTCTTCCGGCTGGGTTATCGACCAGGCATGCACGGCGGAATAGTTCCCATCGGGACGCAGCGCGCTGGCGCCGGCGAGACGGCGATTCCAGCGCTTGTCGGCCGCCTTCATGAATGCCGTCAGGCGCGTGCCGGCGACGCGCCGTGCCGAAGGTTGCCAGATCGGTTGGGTGCTTGGGCTCATGGTGGTTTCCTGTTTTCGGAGAAGCTAAAGACAGCTTGCGCGCAAGGCCTCGGGCAGAGCAATCGACTTGCCCGTCGCGATGTCGATCCAGACCAGCTTGGCGGCGCCCTCGGCATGGATGCGATCCTCACCGACCAGACGCAATTCGTAATACGTCGGCACGCTGCTGCGCCCGGGATGGCCGCAGAACATGCGGCAGTCGATGATGCCGGGATAGGTGAAGGGAATCAGGAAGGTGCAACTGGCATTGACGATCACCGGCCCCTCGGTTTGGGTAACCGCCGTCTCCAAACCAAAGGACTCCAGCCATTCGATCCGATTCTGTTCCATGTAGCGGAAATAGCCCGTGCTGTTGACGTGGCCCATGGCATCCTGGTCGCCCCAGCGTATGGGCATCCGGTTGGTGAAGATGAGCTTGCGGTGGTGTTCCATGGGCATCGGCAGGAGCTTTGGACCGGTCAGGGTTTGCCGCCGGCGGACGCCGGCTGCGCGCCCGATTTTACAGGGATCGGCGCCCTGCCCAGTGCTTCGATCATCGCGCGCACGGCGCGCATCTGACTGCCGTCGCGGGTGTGATAGCCGCTGCCGGAATAGCCCCACCAGTCCCAGCAGGCGTTCGGATTGAACATCCACTTGAACGAGCCGAAAGCGAAGCCATGGCGCGTGGTGGTCTGCGGATACAGCACGACGATGCGGTTGCCGGCGGCCCAGTTGTTGTAGCCCGCGCCTTCGACAAAGCGCCGGCCGATTTGGCCGGCGCTCTGCCGGCAGCCGTGAAACGCGACATGGATCCGGCAACCGCCGGCGCGGCAGGCCGCGGGTACGAAAGCGTAGCCCTCGTTTCCCAGGCCGGCGTCAATCGGCTTCCCGTCGATGAAGGGGCGCTGGTCGAAGGCGACGATCTCGCCATCGCGCGGAGTCACGGGGGGCTTGAGCGGCCCGAGCAAATGCGCCAGCAACTGGCCGGTGGCATCGAAGTCCCCGCAGCGGTTGATGAAGGGCGGTTTGGAGGTGTTGCAGGCATTCGGCTTCGCGTCGGCCACCGAGAGCATCGCGTGCCCGGCATCCGGCACCTTGACGTAGCGCACCGCCTCGTCCGGTAGCAGGCCACGGTAGAAGGCCGCCAGGGAGTCCATCACCGCCGGCGCGACGGTCTTGTCCTTGCCGCCTGAAAGCAGCCAGACGCGGTCGTCGCCCAGCTTCTCGACGGGATCGATCCTTGCCGATTCGGCGAGTTGCCTGATGGCCTTCAGGGTCTCGGCGGGCAACGGCGGCGCCTGCCTGGCGTCGGGCTTCATGCAGTTGCCCAGCGCCCGCGTGATCGAGCCTGCGGCACAGTAGTACGGCCCGCCCGCGATCACCCCGGCGCCGCTAACCATGGCCGAATGGGCGACCTGAAACTGCACCGCCATGTAGCCGCCGGACGAAATCCCGGAAACCGTGACCGCGGCGGAATCCGCGGACAACCCGGGCAGAGGCGGCGCAGCGGCAACACGGGCCGCGAATAGCAGCAACGAAACGGCGCCGACGCACAGCAGACGGAAACACGGGTTCATTGGATCACGGTGTCAAGAAGCAAAATCGGGTGCGGGAAAGCCGCTGGCGGATACGCATCGGCTTGCTGAAGATGGGCTTGCCGCGGTGTTCCATGGACATCGAGTGCGAAGTGTTACGGGCGACTTCAAGATTATAATCGCGCGATCAAATCAAGCGATCGAGGTCAGCATGCAGCGCGAAGCCATGGAATTCGATGTCGTCATCGTCGGCGGCGGTCCGGCCGGGCTTGCCGCCGCGATCCGGCTCAAGCAGATCAATCCGGAAACCAACGTCTGCCTGATCGAGAAGGGTTCCGAAATCGGCGCCCACATCCTCTCCGGCGCGGTCATGGATCCGCGCGCGCTGAACGAGCTGATCCCCGACTGGCAGGCACAGGGCGCCCCGCTGGACACGGCCGTGACCCGCGACCGCTTCGCCTTCCTGACGCAATACGGCTTCGTCGACCTGCCCGTCATGCTGCTGCCGGGCTGCTTCGCGAACCACGGCAACTACGTCATCAGCCTCGGCCAGCTCTGTCGCTGGCTGGGCGCCCAGGCCGAAGCCATGGGCGTCGAGGTCTACCCCGGCTTCGCCGGCGCCGAAGTGCTCTACGACGACAAGGGCGCGGTGCGCGGCGTCGCCACCGGCGACATGGGCCTCACCCGCGACGGCCAGCCCGGCCCCAACCACCAGCCGGGCATGGAACTGCTGGCCAAATACACCCTGTTCGCCGAAGGCTGTCGCGGCCACCTGGGCAAGCTGGTCGAGGAAAAGTTCTCCTTACGCGCGAACTCCGACCCGCAGACCTACGCCATCGGCATCAAGGAACTCTGGGAAGTCGATCCGGAGCAGTTCGAAAAGGGCCTGGTGATGCACACCTTCGGCTGGCCGATGAAGTCCGACACCTACGGCGGCGGCTTCATCTACCACTTCGGCGAGAACCTGGTCTCCGTCGGTCTGGTGGTCGGTCTGGGCTACAAGAACCCCTTCCTCGCGCCCTTCGAGGAAATGCAGCGCCTGAAGACCCACCCGCAGATCGCCCCGCTGTTCAAGGGCGGCAAGCGCCTCGCCTACGGCGCCCGGGCGCTCGCCGCGGGCGGCCTGCAATCCATGCCCAAGCTCGATTTCCCCGGCGGCGCGCTGATAGGCGACGATGCCGGCATGCTGGTCGCCTCGCGCATCAAGGGCAGCCACTCCGCGATCAAGAGCGGCACGCTGGCCGCGGAAGCCGCCGCCGCCGCGCTGGCCGCCGGCCGCGCCAACGACAGCCTGAGCGAATACCCGGAAGCTTTCCGCGATTCGTGGTTGTACGAGGAACTCCACACCGCGAGGAACTTCAAGCCGTGGATGGCGAAGGGCCTGTGGACCGGCACGATCATGTTCGGCATCGACCAGGTACTGCTGCGCGGCAAGGCGCCGTGGACCCTGCACAACACGGCCGACCACCTGAAGCTCAAGCCCGCCGCCGAATGCAAGCCGATCGCCTACGAGAAACCCGACGGCGTGCTGACCTTCGACAAGCTCTCCTCGGTCTTCCTCTCGAACACCAACCACGAGGAAGACCAGCCCTGCCATCTGCAGCTGAAGGATGCGGGAGTGCCGATTGCCACCAACCTCGCGCTCTACGATGCCCCCGAGCAGCGCTACTGCCCGGCCGGGGTGTACGAGATCGTGCGCGCCGAGGACGGCAGCAATCCGCGCCTGCAGATCAACGCGCAGAACTGCGTGCACTGCAAGACCTGCGACATCAAGGACCCGACGCAGAACATCAACTGGGTGGTGCCGCAGGGCGGCGAAGGGCCGATTTACACGCAGATGTAAAAAAGTCGGCGCTGGCGACACGGCGAAAAAAACGGGAACCCGCGGGTTCCCGTTTTTATTGCGGCGGAAGCGAAATCAGAACATCGCTTCATCCAGGGTCAGCGCACTCGCCCCGCCCTGCACCACTTCCTGCGCCAGGCCGGCCGCGGCGGCCATGACGTGGTCGGCGTAGAAATGCGCCGTGGCGATCTTGGCCGGGAAGAAGGGGTCGCTGTCTCCCGCCGCAATCCTGCCTTGCGCCGCGAGTGCGGCGCGCGCCATCATCCAGCCGCCCGAGACGATGCCCATCAGGCGCAGGAAGGGCACGGCACCGGCGGCAACCGCACGCACGTCCTTGCCATAGCTGGCAACGATGTAGTCGGCTGCCTGCTGCAGCGCCGCTATGCCGCGACCCAGCGCAGCGGCGATGGCGACGAACTCCGCGCCCTTGTGCTGGGCCAGGTCGCCCTGCGCCTGCTGCATCATGCCGATCACGGCCTTGAGCGTGGCGCCGCCTTCGCGGGCGATCTTGCGGCCCATCAGGTCGTTGGCCTGGATGCCGGTGGTGCCTTCGTAGATGGTCGTAATGCGCGCATCGCGCATGAACTGCGCGGCGCCGGTTTCTTCGATGAAGCCCATGCCGCCGTGCACCTGCACGCCGAGGTAGGCCATCTCGTTGCCGGTCTCGGTGCTCCAGCCCTTGACCACCGGGATCATCAGATCGACATAGGCCTGGTTCCGCGCGCGCTCGGCGGCGTTCGGGTGGCGCGCGGCGGCGTCGTGCGCGGCGGCGACCGAATAGGCCAGCGCGCGCATGGCTTCGACATTCGAGCGCATCAGCATCAGCATGCGGCGGATGTCCGGGTGTTTGATGATGGCCACACCGGCGGCCGAGCCTTCGATGGCGCGGCCCTGCACGCGATCGCGGGCATAGGCCACGGCGTGCTGGTAGGCGCGCTCGGAGATCGCCAGGCCTTCGAGGCCAACCGCGAAACGCGCCGCGTTCATCATGACAAACATGTACTTGAGGCCTTCGTTCTCCTTGCCCACCATGGTGCCGATGGCGCCGCCGCTGTCGCCCAGCGCCATGACGCAGGTCGGGCTGGCGTGGATGCCGAGCTTGTGCTCGACCGATACGCAATACGCATCGTTGCGCGCTCCGAGCGAACCGTCGGCGTTCACAAGGAACTTCGGCACGACGAACAGCGAAATGCCCTTGACGCCTTCCGGCGCATCCGGTGTGCGCGCCAGCACGAGGTGGACGGTGTTCTCCGCCATGTCGTGGTCGCCGTAGGTGATGAAGATCTTGTTGCCGAAAATGCGGTAAGTGCCGTCGGCCTGCGGCACGGCGCGCGAGCGGATCGCGGCGAGGTCGGAACCGGCCTGCGGCTCGGTGATGTTCATGGTGCCGGTCCACTTGCCCGAGATCATGTTGGGCAGGTACATTGCCTGCTGCTGCTCGTTGCCGGCGATCTCCAGCGCCTCGATGGCGCCCAGCGTCAGCAGCGGGCACAGCGAGAAGGCCATGTTCGACGACTTCCACATTTCCTGCACCGCCGCCGAAACCACCTTGGGCAGGCCCTGCCCGCCGTGTTCCGGATTGCCGGAAAGCGCGTTCCAGCCGTTGTCGACGAACTGCGCGTAGGCCTCCTTGAAACCCTTGGGCATGGTCACCGCCTTGTCGACCCAGCGCACGCCCTCGCGGTCACCTGTCCAGTTCAGCGGCGCCAGCACGCCTTCGGTGAACTTCGCCGATTCGGCGAGGATCGCCTCGACCACGTCGGCGGTGGCTTCCTCGCAGCCCGGCAAGGCGGCAACCTTGTCGAGGCCGGCCAGTTCGGTCAGAACGAATTGCATATCCTTCAGCGGGGCGGCATACGTGCTCATCGCGTCACTCCAGTGTCATTTGTGCAAAAGATAGCGCCGGTCGTCGAAGCTGCCGACCCAGTGCGGCGCATAGACCACCATCAGCGTGATCAGGGCGCCGTTGAGCCAGGCTTCGGCAAAACCGAGCAGGAAATAGTAAGGCAGGTAATCGTCGAGCAAAGTCGGCGCCGGATACACGGCGGCCAGCCACAGCAGCGCGCAAGCCAGCAACCCGGTAGCCATGACCACCGCCGCCGCACCGAAAAATGCGGTGACGAAGACATAGACGAAGAAGTTTTCCGGCAGCAGGCGCTCGACCGCGCGCCGGATCGCATCCGCCAGCAGCACCGGGAACACCGCCAGCACCAGCGCATTGAGGCCGTAGGCCAGCCAGCCCTCGCGCCCCAGTAGTTCGCCGTTCAGCGTGATGCCGGCCAGCACCAGCGAAAAACCAAGTATCGCCAGTTGCCGGCCGAACATCAGGGTGAACATCGTCGCCCCGAGGAGATGCAGGTTAAGACCGGGCTTGACCCCGGCCTTCATGCTCCAGACCAGCACCAGCAAAACGATGGTGCCGAGCCAGACATTGAACTGCGCGGAATCGGCCAGGCGCTTCCAGGGCGCAGTGCGCAAACACCACAACCAGACGAAAAACAAAGGCAGGAAGGCCCCGAGCGCCCAGGCTTGCGGAAACAGGGCGTCGGGGAAGTTCACGTGACTAGACCGCCGCCGTCAGTTCCGGCACGGCGGCGAACAGGTCGGCAACCAGGCCGTAATCGGCTACCTGGAAGATCGGCGCATCCGGATCCTTGTTGATCGCCACGATCACCTTGGAATCCTTCATGCCCGCCAGGTGCTGGATCGCCCCAGAAATGCCGATGGCAATGTAGAGCTGCGGCGCGACGATCTTGCCGGTCTGGCCGACCTGGTAGTCGTTGGGCACGAAGCCGGCATCCACCGCCGCACGGCTGGCACCCAATGCGGCGCCCAACTTGTCGGCCAACGGTTCCAGCAAGGCGTGGTAGTTCTCGCCATTGCCCATGCCGCGCCCGCCGGAGACGATGATCTTCGCCGCACCAAGTTCCGGCCGTGCCGACTTGGTCAGTTCGCGGCCGAGCAGCTTCGACTGGCCCAGATCGGGGCCCGCTGCGATGCTCTCGACGGCAGCGCTGCCGCCTGAATTCGCCGCCGCATCGAAGCCTGTGGTGCGCACCGTGATGACTTTGGTTGCGTCACTCGACTTGACCGTCGCCAGCGCGTTGCCGGCATAGATCGGGCGGACGAAGGTATCGGCATCGACCACCGATATGACTTCCGAGACCTGCGCCACGTCGAGCAGCGCGGCCACGCGCGGCAGGGTGTTCTTGCCGTTGCTGGTGGCGGGGGCAATGATGTGGCTGTAGCCGGACGCATTGGCGACGATCAGCGCGGCGAGGTTCTCCGCGGTCTGGTCGCCGTAATGGGCGGCATCGGCGACGCGGACCTTGGCGACGCCGGCAACCTTGGCGGCCTGCTCGGCAACAGCGCCACAACCGCTACCGGCAACCAGGATATGAATCTCTCCACCAATCTTGGCGGCGGCCGTAACGGCATTCAGGGTCGCCGTCTTGAGGACGGCGTTGTCGTGTTCTGCAATGACGAGGATGCTCATGATCAGATCACCTTGGCTTCGTTCTTGAGTTTGTCGATGAGTTGCGCGATGTCCGCAACCTTGATGCCGGCGCTGCGCTTGGGCGGCTCGGTGGTGGTTACCGTGGCCAAGCGCGGCGCCACGTCCACGCCGAGGTCGGCCGGCTTGACCACCTCCATCGGCTTTTTCTTGGCCTTCATGATGTTGGGCAGCGTGGCGTAGCGCGGCTCGTTGAGGCGCAGGTCGGTGGTGACGATGGCCGGCAGGCTGATTTCGATGGTTTCGAGGCCGCCATCGACTTCACGGGTCACCGTCGCTTTGCCGTCGGCGATCACCACCTTGGAGGCAAAAGTGGCTTGCGACCAGCCCAGCAGCGCAGCCAGCATCTGGCCGGTCTGGTTGGCGTCGTCGTCGATGGCCTGCTTGCCGAGGATGATGAGCTGCGGCGTTTCTTTCTTCGCCACGGCGGCCAGCAGCTTGGCCACGGCCAGTGGCTGCAGTTCGACGTCGGTTTCGACCAGGATGGAACGATCGGCGCCGATGGCCATCGCGGTGCGCAGGGTTTCCTGGCAGGCGGTGACGCCGCAGGAAACGGCGATCACTTCCGTCGCGGTGCCGGCTTCCTTGAGGCGCATCGCCTCTTCGACGGCGATTTCGTCGAAGGGGTTCATGGACATTTTTACATTCGCCAGATCGACACCAGTGCCGTCTGCCTTGACGCGAACCTTGACGTTGTAGTCAATCACGCGCTTGACCGGGACGAGGATTTTCAAGCGGGTCTCCTTGATTTTGGTTGGGCAAAAGGATTCATTCTAACGACAAATCGGCACAGCCTATCCATACGCATCGGTATGGGATGTGAGATACTACTTCACCCCGAACGGAAAAGTCAATACCCTACCGTATGGAAAAAAAACCTGCAAAACCCGTCCGCGTCATGCTCGACCGCGACGCCTGGATCAAGTCGGCGGTCACCATCCTTGCCGAACACGGGGCGGATGGCCTGCGCGTGGAAGTCCTGGCCAAACGCCTGGGCGTGACCAAGGGCAGTTTCTACTGGCATTTCAAGGACCGGCGCGACCTGCTGGATGCCGTGCTGGGGCTCTGGAAGGACGGCCGCATCCGCGACATCCGCAAGCAGACCCAGGCCCAGCCCGGCGGCGAGGCTGCTGCCCTGCTCCACACCATCGAGGTCTACGCCTCGGCGCGCAACCGCAGGGGCATCGCCATTGAAGCCGCCGTGCGCGACTGGGCGCGCCGCGACCCGCAGGCGGCGAGCGTCGTCGAGGAAGTCGACGCCGAGCGCCTCGCCTGCGCCTGCCGGCTGTTCCTCGCCCGCGGCATGAATGAAGAGGAAGCCCAGGCGCGCAGCCTGATGCTCTATGCCTACGTCTTTGGCGTCAGCCTGATGCGCTGCGGCGGATTCACCAGCGACATCGAATCGCTGAAAGCCTGGATCGCGGAACGGATTGCGCGCTGATTGCGGCGGTTCGGGCAAGGCAAAAAGTCGGCGCTGGCGGGACGGCGGTTCTTCGGCCGAAGCAGTCAGCGGCTGATGTTGGGTGAGCTACCGCTTCGTGCCCAATGCGGACATGGCGGGCGTTCCGAAGCGGCCGTTCAAACCCAGATCACAACCGTAGGTAATCAGCAAATCTCAACCGGTTCCCCTCGACATAGCTGTAGATGTCGAGCATAGGCCGCTTTCAGAAAGCTGGCGCTGGGGATACGGCGTTCATGTTGTCGTGGAAATCAGGGTCACGCCCCTTCAGTTGCTTTTCGCAGGTCTTTGATCAACAAGTGAAGGTGATACGGGTCGGTCGGGCTTGGATCAAAATCGAAATGCTCATAGAAGCGCCGAGCCTCGTTGTCCTTGGCATGAACAATGATCGCGCGGATACCGGCAATATTGGCAGCCTGAAGAGTTCTGGCAAGAGCATCATGCAGTAGCGCCACTCCCAGTCCTTTCCGTTTGGCCCCGTTGTCGACAGCGAGTCTGGCGAGCAACATCACCGGAACAGGGTGACGGGCCAAACCTTTCACCATTCGGATGGGCGCCTGAGAGTGGGCAACGGCTCCCACTGCCAGGCTGTAATATCCGACGACCTTTTCGTCAGCTAGCGCCACATAGGTCTGCGCGCTGCCGGCCGACTGGCTGTTCAGAGCAAATCGGGAAATGAAACGATTGAGATCATCATAGCCACAGTCAAAATCCTCGGCTATGTGAGTGCGATCAAGCTTCTGAATGAGCCAACCAGCATTCCTTGCCACCACTACTTGCCCGTTTTCATAAGGCGGGAAAGACGCGGTCGTGCGCGAGGCTGTGCGTCAAGAGCGGCCTGAAATGCCTGCCATTGAACGTCGTCGAGAATGAATAGACGCCGATCCGCCAAGGTCTCCGCAGCAGACGTCAAACCACTGTCCAGCAGAAATTCGCTGACTGTTTTGTCTTGGGCTTGAGCCGCCGCTTGGATCATCTCCTTGGCGGCAGGCGAGATACGCAAATCGACCCGTTGTGTTTTCGAGGAAGTTAGCATGGTGTCACCTCTGAGGATAGCTGAAGCACAGTATATCGTGTGTTCAATACCCGTACAATAGACTCGGATTGAAGACTGATGGTCAGTGACTCCTATTGGCCGAACTGAGGCATAGGTCAGACGATCATTAGTGGCCGCTTCGGCCGAACAACCGCCGTATCGCCAGCGCCGACTTTTTGTATTGGGAAAAATATCCAATGCGAGCGACGAGCGGTCACCCCAAGCGCCAGCCTTCATTTCATGCCGCCAATTCGCCACCGGCGGCAGATGCACAAAAAAAAGCGGCCGCGCCGAACCAGGCCCGGCCGCCGTTTATTGTTGATTACATCCGCTCGAAAATCCCCGCCGCGCCCATGCCGGTGCCGACGCACATGGTGACCATGCCGTACTTGAGCTTGCGCCGGCGCAGGGCATGCACCGTGGTCGCGGCGCGGATGGCGCCGGTCGCGCCCAATGGATGGCCAAGCGCGATAGCGCCGCCCAGTGGATTGACCTTGGCCGGATCGAGGCCCAGGTCACCGATCACCGCCAGGGCCTGCGCGGCGAAGGCTTCGTTGAGTTCGATCCAGTCGAGCTGGTCCTGGGTGATGCCGGCCGCCTTGCAGGCGACCGGAATCGCTTCCTTGGGGCCGATGCCCATGATCTCGGGCGGCACGCCGCGCACGGCGAAGGAGACGAAGCGCGCCAGCGGCGTCAGGTTGAACTGCTTGAGGATTTTTTCCGAGACGAGAATCAGTGCGCCGGCGCCGTCGGAGGTCTGCGAACTGTTGCCGGCCGTCACGGAGCCCTTGGCGGCGAAGACAGGTTTGAGTTTGGCCAGCGCGGCCAGGGTCGATTCGGCGCGCGCGCCTTCGTCGCGATTCACGGTGCGCTTTTTCAGCTCGACTTCACCGGTGGCAAGATTCGGCACGCGCTCGATGATATCGACCGCGGTCGTCTCTGCGTCAAACTCGCCCGCCGCTTGCCCGGCGATGGCCTTCTGGTGCGAGGCCAGGGCGAACTCGTCCTGCATTTCGCGCGTCACCTTCCACTGGCTGGCGACCTTCTCGGCGGTGAGGCCCATGCCGTAGGCCATGCCGACGTTCTCGTCCTTGAACACGTCCATGTTGATCGAGGGATGGAAGCCGCCCATCGGCACCATGGACATCGATTCGGCGCCGCCGGCGATCATGACATCGGCCTGGCCGACGCGGATGCGGTCGGCGGCCATGGCGATCGCCGTTATCCCCGAGGCGCAGAAGCGATTGACGGTGACGCCGCCCACGGTATTGGGCAGGCCGGCCAGCAGCACGGCGTTGCGCGCCATGTTGAGGCCGGATTCGCCTTCGGGGAAGGAGCAGCCGACGATGGCGTCCTCGATCAGCTTCGGATCGAGGCCCGGCACTTGTGTCATGGCGGACTGGATCGCGCGCACCAGCAGGTCGTCGGGACGCATGTTGCGGAACATGCCGCGCGGCGCCTTGCCGATCGGGGTGCGGGTGGCGGCAACGATGTAGGCGTCTTGAAGTTGTTTGCTCATGTCTTGCTCCTATTTTTCGAATTCGTTGGTGTGACCTTGCTGGTTTGACCCATCCCCACCCTGGCCCTCCCCTTGAAGGGGAGGGAAGTTGTGCCCTCTACCCTTCGAGAGGAGGGAATTTCCACCTCCTCTCCTTGGAGGACGGGAGTTTGTATCTCCCCCTTCAAGGGGGAGGTTGGGAGGGGGATGGGGCTTCAATTCCGCACCGGCTTGCCGGTCTGCATCATGCCCATGATTCGCTCCTGGGTCTTGGGATGGTTCAGTAGTTCCATGAAGGCCTTGCGCTCGAGGTCGAGCAGCCACTGCTCGCTGACCAGGCTGCCCTGATCGACGTCGCCGCCGGACACGATGCTGGCGATCATCTGGCCCAGCTTGAAGTCGTGCGCCGAAATGAAACCGCCGTCGCGCATGTTGACCAGTTGCATCATGATCGTGCCGATGGCATAACGACCGGCAACCGGCACCAGCTTCTGCAGCGGCGGCCGGTAGCCGGCATCGAACATGGCCCGCGCTTCGACCTTGGCGACGTGCAGCAGCTCGTAGGGGTTGAAGACGATCACGTCATCGGGCTTGAGATAGCCCATTTGCCGTGCCTCCAGCGCCGACTTTGAGACAACGGCCGTAGCGGCGTTGATGAAATTGTTCTTGAGGAACTGCAGCAGGTCGTTGCCCCTGGCATCGGCCGCCGCGCGCAGCGCCGCTTCCTTCAAGCCGCCGCCGGCCGGAATCAGTCCGACACCGACTTCGACCAGGCCGATGTAGGACTCGATCGAGGCGACACGCTTCGCCGCATGCAGCGCCAGCTCGCAGCCGCCGCCCAGGGCCAAACCGGCAACCGCGGCGACCACCGGCACATTGGCGTACTTCATGGCCTGGAAGGCCTGCTGCAGCCTGGCGACTTCCGGTTCTATGGCCGCAACGCCACCCGACATGAACAGCGGCAGCATGGCCTGCAGGTCGGCACCGGCGGAAAAGGCACCGCCTTCGGCCGCATCCGCGCCCCAGATCACCAGGCCCTTGTAGTTGGCTTCGGCCTCGGCGATGGCCTTCGACAGCCCGTCGATGACGCCGGCGCCGATGGCATGCATCTTGGTCTTGATCGAGAAGATCAGTACCTCGTCGCCCTGGTGCCAGATGCGCACCGATTCGTCCTCGAATACCGTGGTGCCGGCCGTGCTGCCGTCGGCAGCGCCCTCGCCCTCGACCTTCGCGCGGAAAGGCTGGCGGGCATAAACCGCGAGCGTCGAACGCGGCACATTGGCCTTGCGGGCCGGCGACCAGGAACCGTCGGCGGCATGCACTCCGGTCCGTCCATCAAAGACCCAGGCCGGCAGCGGCGCAGAACACAGCGCCTTGCCGGCATCGATGTCCTCCTTGACCCACGTCGCCACCTGCTGCCAGCCGGCGGCCTGCCAGGTCTCGAAGGGGCCGAGCTTCTGGCCGAAGCCCCAGCGCATGGCGAAATCGATGTCGCGCGCATTGTCGGCAATCGCCTCCAGATGCACGGCGATGTAGTGGAAGGCATCGCGGAAAATGGCCCAGAGGAATTGCGCCTGCGGATTGGTGGAGTCGCGCAGCGCCTTCATGCGCTTTGCCGGGTCCTTCTCCTTGAGGATGCGGCCGACCAGGTCGTCGGCCTTGCCGCCGCCGGCGACGTATTGCCCCGTGGCGAAATCCAGGCGCTGCACGTCGCGGCCGACCTTCTTGTAGAAACCGGCGCCGGTCTTCTGTCCCAGGGCGCCAGCCGTGACCAGCTTGGTCAGCACTTCCGGTGTCTTGTAGATGGCGGCGAAGGGGTCGTCGGGCAGCGTGTCCTGCATGGTCTTGATGACGTGGCCCATGGTGTCGAGGCCCACCACGTCGGCGGTGCGGAAGGTGCCCGACTTGGCGCGGCCGAGCTTGGAACCGGTCAGATCATCGACGACGTCGCAGGAGAGGCCGAACTTCTCCGCCTCGTGCATGGTCGCCATCATGCTGAAGACGCCGACGCGGTTGGCGATGAAGTTGGGTGTGTCCTTGGCGCGCACCACGCCCTTGCCCAGCGTGGTGACGAGGAAGCCTTCGAGCTGGTCGAGGATCTCGGGCTTGGTCGCTGCGGTCGGGATCAGTTCGACCAGATGCATGTAGCGCGGCGGATTGAAGAAATGCACGCCGCAGAAGCGTCCTTTCAGCGCGGCATCGAAGCCTTCCGACAGTGCGGTGATCGACAGGCCGGATGTGTTCGAGGCGAAGATCGCATTCGGCGCGATGAAGGGGGCGACCTTCTTGTACAGGTCGTGCTTCCAGTCCATGCGCTCGGCGATGGCCTCGATGATCAGGTCGCAGCCCTTGAGCAGTTCGAGGTTGTCGTCGTAGTTGGCGACCTCGATGCAGGCCGCATCATCCTTGTTGCCCAGCGGCGCCGGGCTGAGCTTCTTCAGGCCCTCGATGGCCTTCAGCACAATACCGTTCTTCGGGCCCTCCCTGGCCGGCAGGTCGAACAGCACCACCGGAACCTTCGCATTGACGCAATGCGCGGCGATCTGCGCGCCCATGACGCCGGCGCCGAGCACGGCGACTTTTTTGACGATGAAATTGCTCATGATGTGAAGTTCCTTATTGGTGAAACGTGAAATGTGAAACGTGAAACGTGGAAAAAGCGGAACGTGGCGGTCTTACGTTTCACTTTTCACGTTTCCCGTTTCACGCTTCAAAACAGTTCGGCTTCGAGATCGAGCAGCGGCTTGGCGCCGGAACGCGCCTGGCGGATCAGCATGGCGGTCTCCGGCAGCAAGCGGGCAAAGTAGAAGCGCGCAGTGGCAAGTTTAGCCTTGTAGAAATTGTCACCCGAATCCAGTTTTTCCAGTGCGATCTTCGCCATGCGGGCAAAGAAGTAACTGTAGACCAGATGGCCGACCACGCGCAGGTAGGGCACTGCGGCGGCGCCGACTTCGTCCTGGTTCTGCATCGCCTTCATGCCGATTTCCATGGTCAGCTTGGTGACCTTGTCGCCCAGGTCGGCCAGCGGCGTGATGAATTCGCTCATCGCTTCGTCGGTGCCGTTCTCCTCGACGAAGGACTGCACCAGCGCGCCGAACTTCTTAAGCTTGGCGCCGTTGTCCATCAGGATCTTGCGCCCCAGCAGGTCGAGCGACTGGATGGTGTTGGTGCCTTCGTAGATCATGTTGATGCGGGCGTCGCGCACATACTGCTCGACACCCGTGCCGGTGATGAAGCCGGAACCGCCATGCACCTGCAGGGCTTCCGAGGTGGCGATCCAGCCGTTGTCGGTCATGAAGGCCTTGACGATAGGGGTCAGCAGCGTCACCAGGTCGGCCGCATCCTTGCGCACCGCCTCGTCCGGATGATTCAGTTCGCGGTCGATCATCAGCGCGATGAAGGACGAAAAGGCACGACCGCCCTCGGCGTAAGCCTTGGCCGTGAGCAGCATGCGCCGCACGTCGGGGTGCACGATGATCGGGTCGGCCGGCCGGTCGGGCGCCTTGGGGCCCGAGAGGCTGCGCATCTGCAGGCGCTCTTTGGCGTAGACCAGCGCGTTCTGATAGGCCACTTCGGTCAGCCCGAGGCCCTGCATGCCGACGCCGAGGCGCGCCGCGTTCATCATGACGAACATGGCATTGAGGCCCTTGTGCGGCTGGCCGATCAGCCAGCCGGTGGCCTCGTCGAGGTTCATCTGGCAGGTCGAACTGCCGTGGATGCCCATCTTGTCCTCCAGCGCACCGCAGGTGATCGCGTTGCGTGCGCCGAGCTTGCCGTCGGCATCGGGGATGAATTTCGGCACGATGAAAAGGGAAATGCCCTTGGTGCCAACCGGCGCGTCTGGCAGGCGGGCCAGCACCAGGTGGATGATGTTCTCCGCCATGTCGTGCTCGCCGGCGGAAATGAAGATCTTGCCACCGGTAATCTTGTAGCTGCCATCGGCCTGCGGAACGGCCTTCGACCGCAGCAAACCAAGATCGGTGCCGCAATGCGGCTCGGTCAGGCACATGGTGCCGGTCCATTGTCCGGACACCAGCCGCGGCAGGTAGAGCGCCTTCTGCTCGGGCGTGCCGTGTTCGTGCAGGCAATCGTAGGCGCCGTGCGACAGGCCCGGATACATGTACCAGGCCTGGTTCGACGAGTTGAGCATTTCCGACAGCGAGTTGTAGACCACGATCGGCAGACCCTGCCCGCCGTACTCCGGATCGCAGGTCAGCGAGGGCCAGCCGGCCTCGACAAACTGCCGGTAGGCCTCCTTGAAGCCGGTCGGCGTGCTCACTTCGTGCGTGGTCGAATCAAGCCGGCAACCCTCGCGGTCGCCGACCGCGTTCAGGGGAAACAGCACTTTGGACGTGAACTTGCCGCCTTCCTCGAGGATGGCGTTGATGGTGTCGGCATCGACCTCGGCATGCGCCGGCATGGCCTTGAGCTCGTCGCAGACATCGAGCAGTTCATGCAGCACGAAATGCATGTCGCGCAAGGGGGCGTTGTATTGACCCATCGGATACTCCTGTGTTCTCGGGGCGTCGGCGACCGTGAAGAACGGCCGTTTCAAACAAACGTTTTAATACTAACGCAGTTTGCCCGGAGGGAGTAGTTGCCCGGCTCTAAATTCAGCGCAGAAAATTCCGACTGATTTCGCGGAACAGGTCCGAGTCGGCCTTGCGCAGCCACTCGAAGGCCACCATCTCGCGGCTGACGATGGAGGCGCCCGCCTCGCGCATGCGCGCCAGCGCCAGCGCCTTGTCCGACTCGCGGCGCGAGCCGACTGCCTCGTCGACGACGAAGACCTGCTTGCCGGCGGCGAGCAGTTCCATCACCGTCTGCAGCACGCAGACATGGGTTTCCATGCCGCAGACCACGATCTGGGGGCGGCTGCCGGCGGCGGTGAAGCCGTGGCAGCCGCCGGCCACGGCGGAGAAATGCAGCTTGCCGGCGACGCAGCCCGCCGGCAATTCGGCGGCGATCAGCGGATGGGTCGGCCCCAGGCCCTGCGGGTACTGTTCGCAGGCCAGCACCGGGATATCCATGCGGCGCGCCACGCGGATCAGCCAGACGACATGGTCGAGCAGCGGCTGCCAGCCGGAAATCGCCGGCACCAGTTTGCCCTGCACGTCCACCACCAGCAGCGCAGAACTCTTCGCGTCGATCAGCATGATTTCTCCCAAGCGGTGACGAACTCTTTCCAATGGGGCAGACCAGTCGCGGACAGTGATGACTTGACCAGCGCCAGTTCGGCGTCGTGCTCGGCCGCCGTCAAATGGCCGCGCATCATCTGAAAACGCAGAAAGACGAGGAAAGTATTCACCACGTCGGTCTCGCAATAGTTGCGGATTTCGTCGATGCGGCCGTCGAGCCAGGCACCCCACACCGCAGAGCCATCCATGCCCAACTTGCCCGGCAGACCCATCAGGCGCGCCAACTGGTCGAGCGGCGCGCTGCCGCGCGGCTGGTACATCGCCAGCAGGTCCATCAGATCGAGGTGGCGCGAGTGGTAGCGACTGATGTAGTTGTTCCACTTGAAGTCCTTGGAGTCGCGGTAGTCGCCCTCGCCCATGTCCCAGTAGCGCGGCGCGGTGACGCCGTGGATCAGGCCGCGATAGTGCAGCACCGGCAGGTCAAAGCCGCCGCCGTTCCAGGAGATGATCTGCGGCGTGAATTTCTCGACGCCATCGAAGAAGCGCTGGATGATCTCGCCCTCGCCCGACTTCGGCTCGGCCAGCGACCAGACGCGGAAGCCTTCGTCATTGCGCAGGGCGCAGGAGATGACGACGACACGCTGCAGGTGCAGCGGCAGGAAGTCGCTGCCGTTCTTCGCCCGCTGGCGCTGGAAGGCGAACTCGGCGACCTCGGCATCCGGCAGGCTGGCCGAAAGCTCGTGCAGCGTGCGCAGGCCGGCGATGTCCGGAATGGTCTCGATGTCGAAGACGAGGACTGGGGTCATGGGCTTGGGTCCGTTGGTGACGCGAAAAGTCGGCGCTGGCGATACGGCGATTCTATAATCCGCCACCATGTTAGCCGAAGAAAAAGACGAAGACAGCCGCCAGGGCATACAGTCCATCGAGGTCGGCATGCCCCTGCTGCGGGTTCTGGCCGATCACGGTGCGCCGATGATGCTGCGCGACCTTGCCAACGCGGCCGGCATGCCGGCCGCCAAGGCGCACCGCTACCTGGTCAGTTTCATCCGCACCGGACTGGTCACCCAGGACAGGCTTTCGGGCCGCTACGACCTCGGCCATTTCGCCCTCGAACTCGGCCTCGCCAGCCTCGCCCGGCTCGATGCCGTGCGCGTCGCGACCCCGGTGCTCGACGCGCTCGCCGGGGAAATCGGCGAAACCGTCGCCCTCGCGGTATGGGGCAACATGGGCCCGACCATCGTGCGCTGGGTCGAATCGCGACGCCCGGTGACGGTCAACCTGCGCACCGGCGCGGTGATGCCGCTGCTGCACTCCGCAACCGGCCTGTGCTTCGTCGCCTTTTTCGATTCGCCCCTGCTGCAGCGCCAGGTCGAGGAAGAACTGCGGATCAATGCCCGCAGCGAAGACCCGCGCGGACCGGTTACGCGCGCACAGCTTGACGAGCTGAGCGCCGAATTCCGCAAACACGGCATGTCGCGCGTGACGGGATCATTGATTCCCGGCATCAACGCCTTCGCGGCGCCGGTCTTCGATCACGAGGGGAAAATGGCGCTGTCCATCACCGGCCTCGGCCCCGCCGGCCTCATGCCGCCGAACTGGAACGGCCCGGTCCCGAAAGCGATCCGCGCCGCCGCCCTCGATATCTCGCGCCGGATGGGGTGGCGCGCAACGGCCTAGTCCCGAGAGGACTTCCTTCGGCGTGTCGCCAGCGCCGACTTTTGCCGTCGGTAGGCGGAAAATGACGGGCGATTTCGCTATAGCCTGCAACAGGCCGGGGTCCGTCATTCCGGGGCCGCGAAGCGGGGCCCGGGATGACGGACCCCGGGTTCAAATGCCGCTGGATTCGCGCGTTCGCGGGAATGACGCCAACGGCACATTCCCGCCTTCCAATGCGGCGAAGTTCCCTCGTTATCCGTCGATTGCCTTTTTGCTCTTCGCCCCCTGCGGCTGAGCGGGCCCTTCCGGCTTACTTCGTATTGCGTTCGCGCACGATCGGCGGCACGAACTTGACGGAAAACTTCCACCCCTCCTCCGTGTCGCGCAGCACCAGGGTTTTCGAGCCGGCGCCGGGTTCGAAAATGGGCTCGATGCCGACCATTTCGATCGCGCCGAGGCCTTTCACGACGCAGGCGCCGGGCAAAGTGACGAAGACCGACTCGGCGGCGGATACGACGAAGGCGCCTTCCTTGGACTGCGAACAGGACAGGCCACGCGGAACCGCGGCGGGATCGCGGCGCCAGGTCTCGCGCAAGGCGTCGAGCGCCGCATGCAGTTCCGGCGTCATCCTGATCGGCAGCACGACTTCACGGGATTTGTGGTGGCTCATGGTTTTTTTCCCGGCTCGGGGGAGGGTAGCGCCGGCAGCAGCCAGACCAGCAGCAGCGGCAGCACCGGGATGGAAAGCGCGAACAGCAGCCAAAGACCGCGCGACCGGTTCTTGCGCTGCGCGATGATGCCGGTCGGAATTACCGCCGCCAGCGTCGCGACGGTCAGGATGGCGGCGCTCGCCAGCAGCGGCTCGAGGGTGACGGCATCCACGCCGAGTTGCCGCAGCAGTTCGATGGTCCGGGGATCAAGCATGCGCACAGGATAGCAGTTCGGGCCGGACGCGGCACGGGGCCGCTTGCGCTGCAGGCGGCGCACAGAATCCGCGGCCATGCTGGTAACCTTGCGCCTGTCCATTTCATCCCGACCGCGTCCCGCCATGAACCCGAGCCAGATCGTCAAATACCTCGACCAGCATGTGGTCGGCCAGGAAGAGGCCAAGCGCCAGCTTGCCGTGGCCATTTACACCCATTACAAGAAGATCGCCCTCGCCGAACCCGACAAGGTCGAAATCATCAAGAGCAACGTGCTGCTGGTCGGCCCCACCGGCACCGGCAAGACGCTGATCTGCGAGACGCTGGCGCGCGTGCTGGAGGTGCCCTTCGTCACCGCCAACGCGACCTCGCTGGCGCAGAGCGAATACGTCAATGACGAGATCGAGGCCATCCTGCTGCGCCTCATCGACAAGGCCGAAGGCGACATCGGGCGCGCCCAGCGCGGCATCGTCTTCATCGACGAAATCGACAAACTCAAGGCCATCAGCAGTCAGCAGGGGCCGGTGCACGGCACCTCGGGCGAAGGCGTGCAGCACGCGTTGCTGAAGATCATGGAGGGCGTGCCGGTCAGGATCAAGGGCGCGCACTACATCGACACCACGCAGGTGCTGTTCATCTGCGGCGGCGCCTTCGTCGGCCTCGAGGAAAATCGGGCGCGGACCCGCGCCTTCGGTTTCATTTCCACGTCGGAGAGCGACAACCAGAAGATGCTCGACCGCCTCAACTCGCGCATCAAGCCCACCGACCTGTTCGAATTCGGCCTGATCCAGGAATTCGCCGGGCGCCTGCCGATCATCGCCCACTTCAACCCGCTGTCGCGCGAGATGATGATGCGGATCATGACCGAGCCGAAAAACTCGATCTACAAGCAGTACCGCCAGATGCTGGCCAACGACGGCGTGGAACTGGCGATCGACGCCCTGGTGTTCCAGCAGATTGCCGATCTGGCGATGGAATACAAGGTCGGCGCGCGCAGCCTGCGCGGCATCTTCGAGGAAATGCTGACGCCGACCATGTACCTGCTGCCCGACCATCCCGAGGTGCGCCAGGTGAAGTTCACATCCCTGTTCGAAGAACCGAAATTCATCGGCACGCGGCCTGCGGGTTAGTACAGAGTCAAGTTGAAACCGATGGACGCCAATTCAACCGTCATCCCGGGCTTGACCCGGGATCCAGAAACGGCCGCCGACTGGATTCCGGCCCCGGATCGGAGTCCGGGGTGACGTTCCTTCGCCGGAATGACGAAGCTTTGAACCTAGAAACCGCAATTGCAACCGCTTTCAACACAGAGAACACAGAGCCACAGAGGGCACAGAGAAAAAGCCTTGGCTCACCCGATAGGAGAGTCCTCAACGCAATCTAACCCTCTGTGTTCTCTGTGCTTTTCTCGGTGTTCTCTGTGTCAAATGAGGTTTTTGGGTTGAATGTTGTTTCGCAATTATCGTGTCGCAATACCAGTAGGGCCGGAAGCGCGGCCGCACCAAGGGAGGAAAAACACATATGGGCGGAATGCTGATCGTCGGCGCCGGACTGGCCGGATTGACCGTGGCCGAAACCCTGCGCGGGGAAGGCTACAGCGGGCCGGTCACGCTGCTCGGCGCCGAGCCGCATGCGCCCTACCAGCGCCCGCCGCTGTCCAAGGGTTTCCTGCAGGGCGATACCGCCGAGGCGCAACTGATGATGCGCACGGCGGATGCCTTGGAGAATAAACAAATCACATTAAAAGTTCCCTCAGGGACGCAGAGCGCTGGCGCCAGCGTCACGGCGATCGACCGGGCCGCGCAGCAGGTCACGCTGGACGACGGCTCGACCCTGGCCTACGACGGCCTCGCGCTATGCACCGGCGCCCGCCTGCGGCCGCTGCCGCTGGCCGGGGCCGATGCCGGCGGCGTGTTCGGCCTGCGTTCGCTGGATGACTCGCGCGCCATCAAGGCCGCGCTGGAAACCGCGCAGAACCTGGTGATCATCGGCGGCGGCTTCATCGGCCTCGAAGTCGCGGCCGTCGCAGCCCGCAAAGGCAAGCGCGTCACCGTGCTGGAAGCGGCCGAGCGCCTGATGGCCCGAGTCGTGCCGCCGCATGTTTCGCAGTTCTACCTCGACCTGCACACCGGCCAGGGCGTCGAGGTGGTGCTGGGTGCCTCGGTTTCCAAACTGGTCACAGCACTGATCGCCGATCAGGGCCGGATCACGGCGGTAAAAACCGGCGACGGCCGCGAGTTTCCCGCCGACCTGGTGCTGGTCGGCATCGGCGTCATCGCCAATACCGAACTGGCGCAGGCCGCGGGCCTCGAGGTAGCGGGCGGCATCGTCGTCGATGCCTGCAGCCGGACTTCCGACCCGACCATCGTCGCCGCCGGCGACTGCACCGTGCGGCGCATGGCGGACGGCAGCCTGCGCCGCCTCGAATCCGTGCAGAACGCCATGGAGCAGGCCAAGTCCGCCGCCGTGGCCCTGCTCGGGCGCGAGCGGCCTTTCACCGCTACGCCCTGGTTCTGGTCCGACCAGTACGACGTCAAGTTGCAGATGGCGGGCCTGACGGCCGGCTACGACGCGGTGGTGACGCGCGGCGCGCAGGAGATCAATGCGGCAACGCGGAAGTTCTCCTGGTATTACTTCAAGGCCGGCCGGCTCATCGCCATCGACTCGCTGAACCAGTCGCCCGACCACCTGAGCGGCCGCAAACTGCTCGACAAAGGCATTTCGCCGACGCCGGAGCAGGCGGTCGATGTTTCCTTCGACCTGAACGGTCTGCTGGCCTGAGGGCCTATTTGGCGGGCGGAGGCGGCGTGCCCTGCCGCCGCTGCTGCATCTGCGCCTTCCTTTCCTCACAGGCCTTGGGATCGGCGGCGCACTTCTTCTGCATCTCCTCGCGCCGCTGCTGCATCTGAGCCTTCCTCTCCTCGCAGGCCTTGGGATCGGCGGCACACTTCTTCTGCATCTCCTCGCGCCGCTGCTGCATCTGAGCCTTCTTTTCCTCGCAGGCCTTGGGATCGGCGGCGCACTTCTTCTGCATCTCATCCCGGCGCTTCTCCATGTTTTCCCTGGCCTGGGCGCACTTCTCGGGATTGGCCTGACAGTATTTCTGTCTTTCCTCCGGACTCATCCTTTGGCCCGGACCCGCTCCGGGGCCTGCGCCGGGACCGGGTCCCGGCCCGGGCGGAGTCTGTGCCATGGCGGCGCAGACGCCGAGCGACAACAGGGATGCAACAAGCAGTTTGCGGAACTTCATCATGCTTCTCCTTTCGGTCAGGTAAATCAGCTCAGAAAATCAAGTGGCGCATAACGGCCGCCCAGCGTCTGGCGCGAATCCAGCCGCCACCAGCGTTCGAGCACGGTCGCATACAGGCTGCGGTAGTCGATGCCGAACGCCAGATTGCCACTGCCGTCCAGTCGCGAGAGATGCGGCGCTTCGCCGTACAAGCCGCCGCGCACGGCGCCGCCCATGGCGAAATGCACGTTGGCGGTGCCGTGGTCGGTGCCGTTGCTCTGGTTCTCCTTCGGCCGGCGGCCGAATTCGGCATAGCTCAGCACCAGTGTCCGCTCCCAGATTTTCAGCTCGATCAGCGCCGAACGCAAGGCGGCGAGGCCCTCGGCCAGTTGCCTGAGCAGGTTGGCGTGGATACCCGGCTGGTTCTGGTGCGTATCGAAGCCCGACAGCGTCAGGCGCATCACCGCCACCTCGGCGCCACTGCCCAGCACCTGGCAGGCGGTCTTCACCGTCATGCCAAATCCGCTTTGCGGGAATTCGGTGCGGAAACCGAAGGCCGGCCCGCCCGCGCCGAGCTTCGCCGCGGCCTGCACGATATCGGTCTCGACGCGCTGGATATGCGCCAGCGCCGCGCCGCGTTTCGCGCCGCCTTCCTGCGCCAGGCGCGCCATGCGCGCGAACTGCTCCGGATTGGACAGCGCCACGACGCGGCCGCCGCCGCCGCACGGCCCCATGTCCTGGCTGCCCACCACCACCGCATCGGCGGCAAAGGAGGGCGGCGGCGGCGTCTGCCCGAAGCAGCGCGCCAACCAGCCCTGCTGCAGGTACTCGTTGCTGTTCGACGCGGTATCCCAAATCTCGATGGAACGAAAATGCGACAGGTTCGGCGCCGGATAACCGACGCCCTGCACCAGCGCCAGTTCGCGCCCTTGCCACACGGGCAGCAGCGACTGCAGCGAGGGATGGAAACCCAGTCGATCCGAGATATGCAGCACCTCCTCGCGACGGATGGCGATGCGCGGGCGCAAGGCGTAGTAGTCGGGGTCGGCATAGGGCACCACGGTGTTCAAGCCGTCGTTGCCGCCCTTGAGTTCGACCAGGATCAGCAGGCGCCGGTAGGGCGTCGTCGCCGCGGCGACGGCCAGGTTCGGCGCCAGCGCAAGCAGTCCGGCGCCGCCGAGACAGTTGAGAAATTCGCGGCGCTTCATCGCATCGTCCTCACTTCAATTGCCAGGCCGGATCGAGCAAGGCCAGGCGCATATCGTTGCGACCATCGCGCCGCAGCAGGCGTTCGGCCATCTGTTTGCGGGCTAACAGCGTGCT
>JBIKKY010000004.1:0-105551 GCA_044360105.1 Sulfuritalea sp. | reverse complement strand
GCGGCGCGCTCCATCAGACGCTGGATGGCCGCCACGCGCGTCGCCTCGCCGACGCGTTCGACGCGCATCACCAGGGGGCTGGCCGTATTCGTGCTGCCGCCGATCAGCGCATCGCCGGCCCGCTTGGGCACCGGGCGGCTCTCGCCGGTCAGCAGCGACTCATCGGCGGCACTCTCGCCATCGAGCACGCAGCCGTCGGCCGGTACCGTCTCGCCGGGCCTGATCTGCACCGCATCGCCGGCGCGCAACTCGGCCACGGCGACGCGCTCCCCTGCCGCATCCATGCTGCCGGCCGGCCAGGACGCCAGACGCGTGGCAAAGGCGGGAATGGCGCGCGCCAGGGTTTCGACGCTGCGCGCCGCCTTCTGCCGCGCCATCATTTCCAGATAGCGCCCGGAAAGCAGGAAGAAGACGAACATGGTGACCGAATCGAAATACACCTCGCCCGCGGCGATCAGCGTCGCCCAGACGCTGGCGGAAAACGCCGCGCCGACGCCCAGCGCCACGGGCACGTCCATGCCGACGCGATGCAGCTTGAGGTCGCGCCAGGCGCTGACGAAGAAGGGCGCGGCGGAATAGCCGATCACGGGCACGGTCAGGATCAGGCTGGCCCAGCGCATCAGTTGTTCGATGTCCGGCGTCATGTCACCGTCGGCGAGATATACGGGCACCGCATACATCATCACCTGCATCATGCCGAAGCCGGCGACGAACAGGCGCCACAACGCGGCCTTGCGTTCCTTCTGCGCCAGTTCCTCGGAACGTCCGACGTCGTAGGGATGAGCACGGTAGCCGATGGCGGCGACGGCTTCGAGGATTGCGGAGAGTTTGGTGACGCGTTCGTCCCAGCGCACCCGCGCGCGGCGCGTGGTGTAGTTGATGTCGATGGACGTCACGCCGGGCTGGCGGCGCACATGCGACTCGTTGAGCCAGACGCAGGCGGCGCAAGTGATGCCTTCGAGGATCAGCGCCGCTTCCTGCTCGTGCTCGCCGGCCGCGCCCTCGACCCGGCGCACGAAGTTCTTCTGCACCTCCGGATGGTCGAACAGGGCGAAGTCGCCGACGATCTGCGGCAAAGCTTCACGCGGGCTTTCCGGCATCGCGTCGCGGTGGCGGTAGTAGTCGGCCAGACCGTTGGCGACGATGGCCTGCGCCACCGCCTGGCAACCGGCGCAGCACATTTCGCGCCGCTGCCCGCCGATCTCGACGGACAGATCAAGGCCCGCCGGAATCGGCAGGCCGCAGTGATAACAAGATTGATCGGTCTGGGGCATAAGGTTGTCATTCCCGCGCAAGCGGGAATCCAGTCGTACCTGATCTCTGGATCCCCGCCTACGCGTGGATGACGGCGCCGGGCGGCGCCGTCACTTGGGCGCCATGCGGATGGCGCCATCGAGACGGATGACTTCACCGTTCAGCATTTCGTTCTCGATGATGTGCCGCACCAGCGCCGCGTACTCGGCCGGCTTGCCCAAGCGCGAGGGGAAGGGCACCATCTTGCCCAGTGCATCCTGCACTTCCTGCGGCATGCCCAGCAGCATCGGCGTCTCGAAAATGCCCGGAGCGATGGTCATGACGCGAATGCCGAAGCGCGCCAGTTCACGTGCGATGGGCAGGGTCATGCCGACTACGCCGCCTTTGGATGCGGCATACGCCGCCTGGCCGATCTGGCCGTCGTAGGCCGCCACCGAGGCCGTGCTGACGATCACGCCGCGCTCGCCCGCGGCATTCGGTTCGCCCTTGCTCATCGCCTCGGAAGCCAGGCGGATCATGTTGAAGCTGCCGACCAGGTTGACCGTCACGGTCTTCGCGAATGTGTCCAGGGAATGCGGGCCGTTGCGACCCAGCACTTTTTCTGCCGGCGCGATGCCGGCGCAATTGACCAGTCCGTGCAGGCCGCCGAAAGCGGCCAGCGCCGCCGTCACGCAGGCCTTGGCGCTGGCTTCGTCGGCCACGTTCGTGGTGACAAAGCGCGCATTGGCGCCGAGTTCCGCCGCCAGTGCATTGCCGGCCGCCTCGTTGAGGTCGGCCAGCACCACTTTGCCGCCCTGCTCCACCAGCATCCGTCCGGTTCCCGCACCGAGACCCGAAGCGCCGCCGGTGATGATGAAAACACTGTCCTTGATCTGCATGCGCGTCCCCAAAAAAACAAGGCCTGCCTCCGCACAGGAGACAGGCCCAATGACAATAAATTGGTGCTGTTGGCCGGAATCGAACTGGCGACCTACTGATTACGAATCAGTTGCTCTACCAACTGAGCTACAACAGCGTCCTGAAAGGCCGCGAATTATACCTGCTGCTCCGGACCCGTGGCAACGCGGCCCGTGCATGCCGCCGGGTGCCACAAGCCCGCTCAGGCCAGCAATTCCTTGGGCAAGGGGAAATTCACATTCTCGGCCGCGCCGTCCAGCGTCTCGACACTACCGGCACCGAGCGCCCTGATCCGCTCTACGACGCCATTGACCAGTACCTCGGGTGCCGAGGCGCCGGCCGTGACCCCGACCCGTGCATTGGCCGCCAGCCACGCGGGGTCGATCTGGTCCGCACCATCCACCAGGTAGGCCGGAATGCCGCCGATTGCCGCCACCTCGCGCAGGCGGTTGGAGTTCGAGCTGTTCTTCGAGCCGACCACGATGACCACATCGACCTTTCCGGCCATGGCCTTGACGGCATCCTGGCGGTTCTGCGTGGCATAACAGATGTCGTCCTTGCGCGGACCGACGATCTTCGGAAAGCGGGCCATCAAAGCGTGCACGATCACCCGCGCATCGTCCACCGACAGGGTGGTCTGCGTGACATAGGCCAGCGGCGCCGTATCGCCGGCGCCAGCGCTCTGCGTCCCTTTGGGAACTTTCAGCGTTGCGACATCCGCGACATTCTCCACCAGATACATCGGACCGGTCGCCTGGCCCATGGTTCCTTCCACCTCGGGGTGGCCCCTGTGCCCGATCATGACGATCTCGTAGCCCTGCTTGTGCAGGCGCGCGACTTCGAGATGTACCTTGGTCACCAGCGGGCAGGTGGCATCGAACACCTTGAGGCCGCGCTTTTCCGCCTCGATGCGCACCGACTGCGGTACGCCGTGGGCGCTGAAGATCACCGTCGCACCGTCGGGAACCTCGGCCAGCTCTTCGACGAACACCGCGCCCTTGGCCTTGAGGCCATCGACCACGTAGCGGTTATGCACCACTTCATGGCGCACGTAGATCGGCGCACCGAACTTTTCAAGCGCGCGCTCTACGATGGCGATCGCGCGTTCGACACCGGCGCAAAAGCCGCGGGGGTTGGCCAGGATGATCTGCATCAGAGTATTCCTATGATTTCGACTTCGAAGCGTACCGGCTTGCCGGCCAGCGGGTGGTTGAAATCGACCAACACCGCCTCGTCGTCGAGTTCGCGAACGATGCCGGTGAATTTGTCGCCATTGGGCGCGGCGAACTGGATCAGTCCGTGCAGTTCGGGGCTTGAATCGGGCGGCAGCGCCGTACGCGCCATGCGCTGGGTCAGTTGCGGATTGTGGCTGCCGAAAGCCTGGTCGGCATCGAGCAGGAACACGTGGCGCTCGCCGACATTGACGCCGATCAGGCAGTGCTCCAGCGTTGGCGCCAGTTCGCCGCTGCCCAGCTGCAGCGTCGCCGGCGTCGAGTCGAAAGTGCTCACCAGTTCGGTGTCGTCGCCCGTGGCGACGCGGTAGTGCAGCGTGATCAGGTTGCCGGCGCGTACGGTCTCGGTCATCGGGTGCCCGTTTCAGTGTCCTTGCCGTAGCGGAACTGATGCCAGAGCATCAGGACCACGCCGACGGTGATGGCCGAATCGGCCACGTTGAAGGCCGGCCAATGATAGCCCGCCAGGTGAAAATCCAGAAAATCGACCACGGCATCGAAGCGCAGGCGGTCGATCACATTGCCGATGGCGCCACCGAGGATCAGCGACAGGGCCAGGGGCAGCAGGCGTTCGTCGGCATGCTGGCGCAGCAGGCTCAGCAGCCAGGCCGAGATGCCCAGTGCGAGGACAATGAAGAACCACTTCTGCCAGCCGCCGGCGTCGGCCAGGAAGCTGAAAGCCGCGCCCGAGTTGTAGACCAGGACGAGGTTGAAGAAGGGTGTCACCACCAGGCTTTCCATGTAGCGGAAACTCGCCAGCACCCAGGCCTTGCTGACCTGGTCGAGCAGCACCACGAAGGCCGCCAACGCCAGCCAGCGCGTCAGCCTAGGCAATCTCGCGCGCCTCGCCGGTGCCGAACAGGTTCGAGGTGCAGCGTACGCACAGCTCGGGGTGTTCCGCATCCTGCCCGACATCCTCGCGCCAGTGCCAGCAGCGCGCGCACTTGGCGTGGGTACTGGCGACGGCCTCGATGCCGACGCCGCTCGCCGTCTCGCCGGCGCCGACTTTCTGCAGCGTCACCTTCGAGCAGATCAGGACGAACTTGAGGTCATCGCCCAGCGAGGCAAGCAGATCGTAGCTTGCAGCGTCGGCGCGCAAATTCACCTCGGCCTGCAGCGAGGACCCGATCTTGCCGGCCGAGCGCAGCTCTTCCAGGGTCCTGGCGACGTCGGCGCGCACCGCGCGTATCGCCTGCCACCGTGCCGTCAGCGCCGACTCTTCGGCCTGCTCCGGCAGCACATGCCAGGTGGACAGCATCACGCTGTCGCCCTGCTTCAGCGTGGCCCAGATTTCCTCGGCGGTGAAGGACAGCACCGGCGCCATGAGGCGCGTCACGGTTTGCAGGATATGCCACAGCGCGCTTTGCGCCGAACGCCGGGCGCGGGAGTTTTCCGCTGCGGTGTAGAGCCGGTCCTTGAGGATGTCGAGGTAGAAGGCGCCGAGGTCTTCCGAGCAGAAGTTCATCAGGCCCTGCACCACCTTGTGGAACTCGAAGCGCTCGTAATCCGCCGTGCATTGCGCCTGCAGCTGGCGCGTCAGGACCAGCGCGTAGCGGTCAGTTTCCAGCCATTGCTTGGGCGGCAGCATCTGCGTCGCCGGGTCGAAGTCGGCGGTGTTGGCGAGCAGGAAGCGCAGCGTGTTGCGCAGGCGGCGATAGACCTCGACCACGCGCGGCAGGATGGTCTTTTCGTCGATCGACAGTTCGCCCGAGTAGTCGGTGCTGGCCACCCAGAGGCGCAGGATTTCGGCGCCGAGCGTGTCGGAGATTTTCTGCGGCGCGACGACGTTGCCCTTGGACTTGGACATTTTCATGCCCTTGCCATCGACCACGAAGCCATGCGTCAGCAGCGCCTTGTAGGGCGCGCGGCCGTCGATGGCGGCGCCGGTCAGCAAGGACGAATGGAACCAGCCGCGATGCTGGTCGGAGCCTTCGAGGTAGAGGTCAGCCGGGTATGTCGACTCGGCGGCATGCGAGCCGCGCAGCACCGTGCGATGCGTGGTGCCCGAGTCGAACCAGACATCGAGCGTGTCGCGCATCTTGTCGTAGTTCGCGGCATCGGCGCCGAGCAGTTCGGCGGCATCGAGCTTGAACCAGGCGTCGATGCCTTCTTTCTCGATGCGCTTCGCCACGGCTTCGAGCAGTTCCAGCGTGCGCGGATGCGGTTCGCCGGTTTCCTTGTGCAGGAAGAAGGGGATCGGCACGCCCCAGTTGCGCTGTCGCGAGACGCACCAGTCGGGCCGGTTGGCGATCATCGCGTGCAGCCGTGCCTTGCCCCAGTCGGGATAGAACTTGGTGGCTTCGACGGCGGCCAGCGCCTTGTCGCGCAAGCTGCCGCCGCCGTCGGCCGGGATCCGGTTCATGCCGACGAACCACTGGGTTGTCGCGCGGTAGATGATCGGTGTCTTGTGCCGCCAGCAGTGCATGTAGCTGTGAACGATCTCGCTGCTGGCAAACAGGCTGCCGACCTCGGCCAGCTTCTCGATGATGACCGGATTGGCCTTCCAGACGAACATGCCGCCGAAGAAGGGCAGGCTCGCGGCGAACACGCCGTCGCCCTGCACCGGGGTGAGGATCTCGTCGTTGTGCATGCCGTGCTTGCGACACGACTCGAAATCTTCCAGACCGTAGGCCGGCGCGCTATGCACGATGCCGGTGCCGGCATCCAGCGTGACGTAGTCGCCCAGATATACCCGCGAGGCGCGGTCGTAGAGCGGGTGGCGAAACTCGACCTGGGCCAGCGCGGCGCCCTGGCAGGCGCCCAACACCTCGCCTTCGAGGCCGAAGCGTTGCAGCGCGGCACCACGCAACTCGGCGGCGAGGATGATGCAGCCGCGCGGCGTCTTCACCAGTTCGTAGGTGAATTCCGGATGCATGTTCAGGGCCTGGTTGGACGGAACGGTCCACGGCGTCGTGGTCCAGATCACCGTCCAGCAATCGCCCTCAGGCAGCGCGGCAATGCCGAAGGCATGAGCAACGCGCTCGCGCTCGGCGGCATCGAGGCGGAAGCCGACATCGATCGCCGGCGATTTCTTGTCCTGGTATTCGACCTCGGCCTCGGCCAGCGCCGAGCCGCAGTCGAAGCACCAGTTGACGGGCTTCAACCCCTTGAACAGGTAGCCGGTCTTGTACAGGTCGCCGACCGCACGAATCTCGTCCGCCTCGTTGCGAAAGGCCATGGTCAGGTAGGGATTGCCCCAGTCCCCCAGTACGCCGAGGCGGATGAAGTCCTTCTTCTGCCGCTCCACCTGCTCCGCGGCAAAGCTGCGGCACAGCTCGCGCGCCTGGTCGGCCGGCAGATGCTTGCCGTGCGTCTTTTCGATCTGGTGCTCGATGGGCAGGCCGTGGCAGTCCCAGCCCGGCACGTAGGGTGCGTCGAAGCCGGCCAGGGTCCTGGCGCGGACGATGATGTCCTTGAGAATCTTGTTCACCGCATGGCCGATGTGGATGTCGCCGTTGGCGTAGGGCGGGCCGTCGTGCAGGACGAAACGCGGACGCCCCGCGGATGCGGCGCGGATCTTCTGGTAGAGCTTCTGCTCCTGCCAATGTGCAACCCAGCCCGGCTCGCGTTTGGCGAGGTCGCCGCGCATCGGGAAGGACGTGTCCGGCATGTTGAGAGTCTTGCGGTAATCAGCCATGGGTCTTGCCATCGTCATTGAGCTTGAAATAGTTGCGCACAGCCGCGACGTCGCGCGCGATCTGCGCCTTGAGCGCATCGAGTGATTCGAACTTTGCCTCGTCACGCAGCTTGTGCATGAAATTTACATCGACATGCGCGCCGTAGATATCGCGGTCGAAGTCCAGCAGATGCACTTCCAGCACGGGCTTCATGCCCGCATCCACGGTGGGTCGCACGCCGATGTTGGCCGCACCGGGCAGGGGCTGCGCGTCTATGCCCGAGACCGTGACGGCGAACACGCCGGACAGCGGCAGGTGCTTCCTGCGCACCTGGATGTTGGCCGTGGGAAAACCGATGCTGCGGCCGATCTTCTTGCCGTCCATGACGCGGCCGGCAATGACGAAGGCGCGCCCGAGCAGTTCCTCGGCACGCTCGATGTCGCCCGCGGCCAGCGCCTCGCGCACCGCGGAACTGGAAACCCGGATGCCGCCGAAGTCGACCGTGTGCATGGCCTCGACCACGAAGCGGTGCTCCTGTCCGGCACGCTGCAGCAAGGCAAAATCGCCGCCGCGCGCCTTGCCGAAATGGAAATCGTCGCCGATGATCAGATGGCGCACCGACAGGCCCTGCACCAGGATTTTCTCGATGAACTGCTCGCCGGTCAGCGCCGCCAGCCTGCGATCGAAGCGGCAGACATGGACACGATCGACACCGGCCTCGGCCAGCAGTTCGATCTTGTCGCGCAGGCTGGCCAGTCGCGCCGGCGCCTGTTCGGGGGCGAACAGTTCGCGCGGATGCGGCTCGAAGGTGAGCACGGTCGCCGGCAACGCGAGTTCGCGCGCCTTGGCCGTCAATTCGGCAAGCAGTGCGCGATGGCCGCGATGCACGCCATCGAAATTACCGATGGTGAGTACCGTGGACGTCGTCGCCCGCTCGGGAACACCGCGAAAAACCAGCATGGAATTTAACGTGAAATAACTCGTTCGGCGCGACGGGTAACAGCCGAGCGAAGCGAGCAGATCGGTAGCCTCCCCGTGAGGGGAGGATGGGAGAGGGGGGCCTTCAATTCGCTTTTCGCGTGTTCCATCATCAGGTGCGCCATGTCACTGCTGCGTGAAAATGAGGCTGCAGGGAAAGCGGGCGATTATATCAAGCTAAGCGCGCATCACCGGGCCTGAGAGGGCTTGGCAGCGCGGAGTTCCGCCGGGATCAATCCAGCCGCGCCAGCTTCGACTTGGCCAGCGGGGGATTCTTCGCGAAGTAGCGGCGGATGCCGCGCAGGATGGCCTCGGCCATCTGGTCCTGGTAGGCATCGTCGTTGAGGCGCTTCTCTTCCTCGGGGTTGGAAATGAAGGCGGTCTCGATCAGGATCGAAGGGATATCGGGCGCCTTCAGCACAGCGAAGCCAGCCTGCTCCACGTGGGCCTTGTGCAGGGTGTTGATGCGGCCCAGTTCGCCCAGCACGTCCTTGCCCAGCTTGAGGCTGTCGTTGATGGTCGCCGTCTGCGACAGGTCGAGCAGGGTGCGCGCCAAATACGGATCCTTGACGCCGATGTTCACGCCGCCGACCAAGTCGGCCGAGTTTTCCTTGTTCGCCAGCCAGCGCGCGGCCGAGCTCGATGCGCCGTTTTCCGACAGGGCAAAGACGCTGGATCCGCGTGCCGTTGGCTTAATGAAGGCATCGGCATGCACCGAGATGAAGAGGTCGGCCTGCACCCGCCGCGCCTTTTGCACGCGCTGGTTCAGCGGAATGAAAAAGTCGCCGTCGCGCGTCAGCACCGAACGCATGTTGGGCGTCGCGTCGATTTTTTCCTTGAGCCGGCGCGCCACCGACAGCGTTACGTTCTTTTCGTAGCTGCCGCCACGCCCGATCGCACCCGGGTCTTCGCCTCCATGTCCAGGGTCGAGCACGATGGTGATCAGGCGGGCGATTTCGGGCCGTTTCTCCGGCTTGTCGCCGGGCTGTTCGGCCGGCTTTTCACCCGCTTTGCCTTGATTGCCGAGCGTGGATTCGGTCTTCAGCGGCGGCTCGCTGTTTCTCTCCAGCAGTGCCATCAGCGGATCGACAGGTTCCAGCGGATACAGGTCGAGTACCAGCCGATGGCCGTATTCACCGACCGGCTGCAGCGAAAACACCTGCGGCTTGACTTCGCCCTTGAGTTCGATGACCAGCCGCACCACGCCCGGCTTGTTGCGGCCGGCGCGGATCAGCTTGATGTAGGGGTCGGAGTCGAGAATCTTCGAGGGCAGCATCTGCAGCACCGAGTTGAACTCGACGCCCTCGATGTCGACCACCAGCCGCTCGGGATCTTTTACCAGCAGGTGGGTATAGCGGATGGTCTGGTCGTGCTCCAGCGTCACCCGCGTATAGTCGCGCGCCGGCCAGACGCGCACGGCGAGAATGCTGCCGGTCGCCGTGGCGCCGGCGCCAGCGCTGTGCGTTCCTGCGGAAACTTTCGAGACCAGCAGCGTCAGGCTGGCGGCGGCGAACTTGAGGACTTCACGCCGGCGAGGCATGTCCGTCCCCTTGCGCCGACCGCGGTGACGCGCGCCGTGCGGCCCTCGCTGCCGGCAATCGGCTCAACGCGCAATTCGATTCGCATATCGGCGGCAGGCAGATAAGGCGCGGCTCTGTCTGGCCATTCGACCAGACAGATTCCGGTTTCTGAAAAATATTCGTCGAGCCCCGCATCGAGATATTCTTCCGCCTGATTGAATCTATAGAAATCAAAGTGATAGAAGTGTAATCCAGAAACCACGTGAACTTCAACCAGTGTGTAAGTGGGGCTTTTCACCGGCCCCGTTTCGCCGGCTGCGCGCAACAGTCCGCGCACCAGCGTGGTCTTGCCGGCACCGAGGTCGCCTTCGAGCCAGAGCACCATGCCCGGCGCCAGATTGGCGGCCAGTGCGGCGCCCAGCGCCAGGGTGGCGGCCTCGTCGGGCAGGGCTAACGTAAGATGTTCGGCATGCATGAGGACGATAAGGATGCGGCGGGGCTGAAAAACAACATACGGCGCTGGGGCATGGACCTCGGCTTCGATGCGATCGGCTTTTCCGGCGTCGCGCTAGCCGATGCCGAACAGAACCTCAACGCATGGCTTGCCGCCGGTTGCCATGGCGAAATGGATTATATGGCGGCGCACACGACCGCCAGGGGAAACAAGCGCGCGCTACCGGCCGAACTGCTGCCGGGCACGCGGAGCATCATCACCGCCCGCATGAATTACCGTCCCGCCAGCGCCGACTCTTTGGCCGCGCTCGCCGACGGCGAACGCGCCTTCATCTCGCGCTACGCCCTGGGCCGCGACTATCACAAGCTGTTGCGTAGCCGATTGCAAAAACTCGCCAATCGCATCACCGCCGAGATCGGCGACTTCGCCTATCGCGCCTTCACCGATTCGGCGCCGGTCATGGAAGTCGGCCTCGCGCAAAACAGCGGGCTCGGCTGGCGCGGCAAGCACACACTGCTGCTCGAGCGCGATGCCGGTTCGTATTTCTTTCTCGGCGAGATATTCACCGACCTGCCGCTGCCGCCGGACCCACCGGTGACCGACCACTGCGGCACCTGCAGAGCCTGCCTCGACGCCTGCCCGACCCGGGCCATCGTCGCGCCATATCGCCTCGATGCACGGCTGTGCATCTCCTACCTCACGATCGAACTCAAGGGCACGATTCCCGAGCCCTTGCGGCCGCTCCTGGGGAACCGCATCTACGGCTGCGACGATTGCCAGCTGGCCTGTCCGTGGAACCGCGCGGCGCCGCTGACCCGCGAGAGCGACTTTGCGCCGCGCCACGGGCTCGATCAGGCCGCGCTGGTCGAGTTGTTCGCCTGGGAAGAAACGGATTTCAACGAGCGCCTGGCCGGCTCGCCGATCCGCCGCATCGGCTTCGAGCGCTGGCTGCGCAACATCGCGGTGGCGCTGGGCAATGCGCCGCGCAACGATGCGGTGCTAAGTGCGCTGCGCTCGCGCGCCGGTCATCCGTCAGAACTGGTGCGCGAACATGTGGCCTGGGCGCTTCGCAGATTGCAATGAACCACTCTCGACACGGAGTGCACGGAGACACAGAGGACACGGAGAACTGCAAGAGCTTCGAGTGTGTGAGCCTTCTCTCTGTGACCTCTGTGTCTCTGTGATCTCTGTGTTGAAGGAGGTTTACGAGTCCCCTGTCGCCACCGGCCGTGATGGATCGGCGCACCACTCGCTCCACGAGCCGGGATAGAGTTTCGAACCGGACAAGCCGGCCAGTTCCATCGCCAGCAGGTTGTGGCAGGCGGTGACGCCGGAACCGCACTGCTGTACCACCTGAGCGGCAGGCCGACCACCGAGCAGCGCGGAGAATTCGGCGCGCAACTCTGCCACCGGCTTGAAGAAGCAGCCGTCGTCATCGAGGTTGTCGAAATAGAAGCGATTCACGGCACCGGGTATGTGCCCTCCCACCGGATCGAGCGTCTCATTCTCGCCGCGGAAGCGTTCCGGGCTGCGCGCATCGAGTATCAGCATGTGTGGCGACCCGAGATCAGCCAGCACCCGCCCGGCGTCGACGGTCAGTTGTTGCGGCTGCGGGATGAACTGGCGCGGAGCCACGAGCGGAACCTGCTCTTCCAGCGCCCGCTTGCTGCGTTTCCATCCCGCCAGGCCGCCATCGAGCACCGCGACCCGTTCATGCCCCAGCCAGCGCAGCAGCCACCACAGGCGCGACGCAAAAATCCCGCCCTCGTTGTCGTAGGCCACCACCTGGGTCGAGGCGTCGACGCCGCACGCCGACATGCGCCGGGAAAAATCGACGACCTCGGGCAGCGGATGGCGGCCGTTGCTGCCATTCGTCGCGCCCGACAAGTCCTCGTCGAGATGGAGGAACAGCGCGCCCGGAATATGGCCGCGGGCATAGGCCTGGCGGCCGTACTGGGTGTTTCTCAGGTCATGCCGGCAATCGAAGACGCGCCATGCCGGATGCTCGGCGAGCTCATCCGCTGTCACCAGCAGGCTCGCTGCCGGGTCGCTCATGCGCCGCTGTCCGCCAGCCAGGCGCGCGCCTCGGCCTCGTCATCGAACACGGTCAGGTCGGCATTGACGAATAACTGCTCCAGCCACGCGCTCCAGGCCACCCACTGGCTGTCGGTGATCACCGCGATGCGTTTGAAGTCGCCGGCGTGCTGGCGCGAAAAGCGGATCTCTTCCCAGGCCACGTCGAGGGTGAAGTCGGCCATGTCGCGCAGATCCACCAGCAGATTCACCGGCCCCGCAAACTTGATTTCGTGGAGGACCAGTTCCTCGAATTCCTTGAAGTCGGCCAGCGTGAATTCGCCGAACACGGCGAATTCGACCAGATGGTCCTGATGTTGTGTGGTGATCATGATGGGTTTCCTTGGCCGGGAGAATAATCAGCGCAGGCTGAAACCATAATCATAAGCCCGCGGGGTTTTTGCAGCGAGAACATTAAGCGCAGCGGCCGCTTGATCCCGCCGGGGGACGGTATCCCCCGGCGGGGACAAAAAAGCGAAGGGCCCGCAAGCGGGCCCCTTCAGGCGAAAGACCGAGCGCTTACTTCTTGGCCTTCTTGCCGGAAACCGCCAGCTTGAAACCTGCGCCGGCGCTGAACTTCGGTACCGTGGTGGCAGCGATCTTGATCGCCGCGCCGGTCTTCGGATTCTTGCCGGTACGCGCCGCGCGCTTGGCCGACTTGAAGGTACCGAAACCGACCAGGGTAACGTTGTCCCCTTTGGATACTGCCTTGACTATCGCAGCCATGGCGCCGTCAAGCGCCTTGGCCGCGGCCGCCTTGCTGATGTCGGCTCCCTTGGCGGCAATTTCAATCAGTTCTGCTTTGTTCATGCTGAAAAATCCTCCTTGAAATTTTTCGGGCACCCCACCCGAAAAAATATTCTAAACCCGTTCCAGCGGGCTTGTACAAGGAATTTATGCACACTGAGGCTGCCGTGTTGCGATGATGCCGCCACCCAGGCACACGCGCGATTCATAGATCACCAGCGATTGCCCCGGCGTCACGGCCCATTGCGGCGCAGCAAACACGACCTCGCATTCCGCGGCGGAAATGCGCTCGATCTGGCAGGCGGCGTCCGGCTGGCGGTAGCGCGTCTTTGCCGCATAGACCCAGTGGGTGTGTGGCGCTTCCCCGGCAACCCATGACAAGTCTTTCGCCACCAGGCTCGCCGATAGCAGGGCGGGATGCTCGTGGCCCTGCACCACCCACAGGATGTTCTGTTCCATGTCCTTGCCGCTGACGAACCAGGGTTCCTCCGGCGCGCCCTTGACGCCGCCGATACCCAGGCCTTCGCGCTGGCCGAGGGTGTAATACATCAGACCCTCGTGCCGGCCGACGACGCGATCGCTGCCGAGCACGCGAATTTCTCCGGGCTGTTTCGGCAGGTAACGCGCGAGGAATTCGCGGAAGGGCCGCTCGCCGATGAAGCAGATACCGGTCGAATCCTTGCGCGCATGGTTGGGTAAGCCGGCTTCCTCGGCTATGCGCCGCACGTCGCGCTTGTAGAGGTGGCCGACCGGAAACAGCGTCTTCGACAATTGCGCCTGGTTCAGCCGGTGCAGGAAATAGCTCTGGTCCTTGGTGCCGTCCTCGGCCTTGAGCAACTGCCATTTGCCGAGAAATTCGCGCACCTGGGCATAGTGCCCGGTCGCGATCCGGTCGGCGCCGAGCGCCAGCGCATGATCGAGAAAGGCCTTGAACTTGATCTCGGAATTGCACAGCACGTCGGGGTTCGGCGTGCGGCCGGCCTGATATTCGCGCAGGAAATCGGCAAACACCCGCTCGCGGTATTCGGCGGAGAAATTCACGGCCTCGAAATCGATGCCGATTACATCCGCGGCAGCCGCAGCGTCGACCAGGTCCTGGTTCGCGGAGCAGTACTCGTCGGTATCGTCGCCTTCCCAGTTCTTCATGAACAGGCCGATGACCTCGTAGCCCTCGCGCTTGAGCAGCAGCGCCGCAACCGAAGAATCGACGCCGCCGGACAAACCGACAATAATCTTTCCCTTGGCCATGGTTCAGTCGTAGTGCCTGATCAATTCGAGCGGGTAGCGTCGCCCCGCAAGGTAATCGCTCACGCACTGTGACACCAGCGGACTGCGGTGACGGTCCGCCGTGGCACGAATCTCGTCCGGCGTCATCCAGACAGCACGCAGGATGCAAGCATCGAGCATCCGGCCATCCTCGTGCGCGCCCAGTTCGCCGGCAAAGGCAAAGCGCAGATAGGTGATGTCGCCCTGGGGTCTGGACCATTGATAAACGCCGACCAGGGCCGTCGGCGCAAAACCCCAAGCCGTCTCTTCCAGCGCCTCGCGGGCGCAGGCGGCGACCAGCGACTCGCCTTCGTCAAGGTGGCCGGCAGGCTGGTTGAAGCGCAGACCGTCCTCGGTTTCCTCCTCGACCAGGAGGAAGCGTCCCTCGCGCTCGATCAGGGCGGCGACGGTCACATTGGGCTTCCAGACACGATTCATCCGCGCATTTTAGCGCCCCTGCTAAAATCGCGGCTTCAACCAACGCAATGCTGGAGGAAGTATGTACCCCCAACACTCACTTCGTTCGTTGCCCCCCGAGGGGGCGCATGCCTCCCTTGGGGCGGCCCGGCGGGAGGCATGACCATGTCCATGGCCGACCGTGACGGCTTTATCTGGTACGACGGCAAGCTCGTGCCCTGGCGCGAAGCAACCACCCACGTGCTGACGCATTCGCTGCACTATGGCCTCGCCGTGTTCGAGGGCGTACGTGCCTACAAGACCGTTTCCGGTACGGCAATTTTCCGCCTCAAGGAGCACACCGACCGGCTCTTCGCCTCGGCACACATCTACCGCATGCCGATGCCTTACGACAAGACCACGCTGATCGAGGCGCACAAGGAAGTCGTGCGCAGCAACAAGCTCGAATCCTGCTACCTGCGCCCGATCGCTTTCTACGGCTCGGAAAAAATGGGCGTCAGCCCGCGCGGCGCGGCGACGCATGTCTCGATCGCAGCCTGGCCCTGGGGCGCCTACCTCGGCGAGGAAGGCATGGAAAAGGGCATCCGCGTCAAAACCTCGAGTTATTCGCGCCACCATGTGAACGTCAATATGGCGCGCGCCAAGTTCGCCGGCACCTACGCCAATTCGATCCTGGCCAACATGGAGGCCACAGAGGACGGCTACGACGAGGCCCTGCTGCTGGACGTCGACGGCTTTGTCGCCGAAGGTGCGGGCGAAAATCTGTTCATGGTCAAGGACGGCGTGATCTACGAACCGGAAATCGCATCGGCGCTGATGGGCATCACGCGCAACACGGTCATCACGCTGGCCGCCGAACTCGGCTACAAGGTGATCGCCAAGCGCCTCACGCGCGACGACATCTATATCGCCGACGAGGCCTTCTTCACCGGCACGGCGGCTGAAGTGACGCCGATCCGCGAACTCGACAATCGCACCATCGGCGCCGGCTGTCGCGGCCCGATCACCACCAGGATCCAGAGCATGTTCTTCGACGTGGTCAACGGCAAAGTGCCGGCCCACGCCGACTGGCTTTCCTACATCTGATAGAACGCAAGAGGTTGAACATGTCCACTCTCGACGAATCCCAGCGCCAGGTCGCCGTCACCGCACACGACCTGCCGCTCGCTTGCCCCCGTCCCGGCGCCCCCTTGTGGGCTCGTCATCCCAAGGTCTTCATCGATGTCCTGAAGAGCGCCACCGGCGAGGCCGCCTGCCCCTATTGCGGCACCGTATATCGCTTTACCGGCGAGCGCCCCAAGGGCCATCACTAAGTTTCGTTACAAGACCTGAGTTCCACGCCCGACGTGAAGATCCTTGTCGTCGCTCCGTCCTGGATCGGCGACACGATACTCGCCCAGCCGCTGCTCACGCTGCTCAAGCAGCACGATCCGGCTGCCCGCATCGAAGTACTCGCCGCCGATTGGTCGGCGCCGCTGCTGGCGCGCATGGCCGAGGTCGATGCGGTCATCTCCAATCCCTTCCGCCACGGCGAATTCGGTTTCGGCGCCCGTCGCGCCCTGGGTCGCCGTCTCGCCGCCGCCGACTTTTCGCACTCCTATGTCCTGCCCAACTCGTGGAAGTCGGCGCTGATTCCCTTCTTCGCCGGAATCCCCCGCCGCATCGGCTACCAGGGTGAAAGCCGCTACCTGCTGCTGAACGAGCGCCACCGCCTCGACACGGCCAGCCATCCGCAACTGGTGCAACGTTACGCCGCGCTGGCCGGTCCGCTGCCTGCCGCCTTGCCGTCACCGCATCTGAGATCGACATTGGAACAACAGCAGGCCGCGCGCCGCGCCCTGGATCTGCCGCTCGATGCCGCACCGGTGATTTTCTGTCCCGGCGCCGAATACGGTCCCGCCAAACGCTGGCCGGCGCGGCACTTTGCCGAACTGGCGCGGCTCATTGCCACGCCGCAGAATCCGGTCTGGCTGATCGGCTCGGACAAGGACTTTGCTGTCGGCGACGAAATCGCCGCCGCGGCCGGCGGTGCGGCGCAAAACCTGTGCGGACGCAGCACGCTGGAACAGGCCATCGACCTGATCGCCGCCGCGCGTTGCGTGGTCAGCAACGACTCCGGCCTGATGCACGTCGCCGCGGCGCTGGAGCGCCCGCTGGTGGCGCTCTATGGTTCATCATCGCCGGGCTACACCCCGCCGCTGTCGCCGCAAGCGACGATCGTTTCAAGAAACCTGTCCTGCAGCCCCTGTTTCAAGCGCGACTGTCCGCTCGGGCATTTCGACTGCATGAACGGAATACTGCCGCAACAGGTGGCGGAGCTGATGCGAAAGCAGGCCTGAACATGCCCGCCCAGAAAATATTCGCCAGCGCGCAGGATGTCGAAACGGCCTTCTACGAGGCGCTCGAACGCAGCGACATCGAGACCATGATGGCGGTCTGGGCCGAGGACGAAGAAGTGGTCTGCGTACACCCGGGTGGGCCGCGACTGACCGGTTACACCGTAATCCGCGAAGCCTGGCAGCGCATCTTTGCCGGCGGCAGAAAACTCCAGGTGCGCCTGTCGCAGCAGAAGACGGTGACCACTCCCTTCGCCGTGGTCAGCACCCTGCTGGAACACATCACCAGCCCCGACGACGGCAACTTGAGCGCTCCGGTGGCGGCGACCAACATTTATGTTCGCGGCCCCCTGGGCTGGCGCATGGTCGCGCACCATGCCTCGCCGGTGCCGCCCAACAGCGTTGGCGAAGAACCGCGCATCCTGCATTGACCTGGAGTGAACTCCACTTTCAATGAGCCGCGCTACCGCTCGCCGGACTGGCTGCCCGGCGGCCATGCGCAGACCATCTGGCCGCTGCTGATCAAGGGACCGCTGCCGCCCTACCGGCGCGAGCGCTGGACCACGCCGGATGACGACTTCATCGACCTCGACTGGATCGCCGGCAAGGGCGGTGCGCCTTGCGTGGTGCTGTTCCATGGCCTCGAAGGCAGTTCGCGCAGTCACTACGCACGACGCCTGATGCATGCGGTGGAGCACCTTGGCTGGCATGGCGTCGTGGTGCATTTCCGCGGCTGCTCGGGCGAACCCAACCGTCTACCCCGCGCCTACCATTCGGGCGACTCGCAGGAGATCGACTGGATCCTGCGCCGCCTGCAAACGCAGGGCTTTCCGGCGCTGTTTGTGGCCGGGGTTTCGCTCGGCGGCAACGCCTTGCTGAAATGGCTGGCCGAACAGGGCCATGCCGCAACCCATATCATCAATGCCGCAGCGGCGGTAAGTGCGCCGCTGGACCTCGCGGCGGCCAACATCGCCTTGTCGTCCGGTTTCAATCTTGTCTACGCACGGCATTTCCTGCGTACCCTGATTCCGGCGGCGCGCGCCAAGGACCGGCGCTTTCCCGGGCGCATCGACCTGCGTCGCGCCCTGCAGGCGCGCACCCTGGGCGAGTTCGACGACGCGGTGACGGCACCGTTGCACGGCTTTCTCGGCGTCGATGACTACTACGCGCAGAGCAGCGCGGGTCCGCTGCTGGCCACCATCGAAACTCCGGCCCTGCTGCTGCATGCGGCCAACGATCCGTTCCTGCCGGCAACTGCATTGCCGCAGCCCGACAAGCTGCCCGTCGCCGTAACGCTGGAGGTCCACCGTCACGGCGGCCATGTCGGCTTCGTGCATGGCCGCCTGCCCGGCCGGCTCGACTGGCTGCCGCAGCGCCTGCTGGCGCACTTCGCCGCGCATATGTCACCCTCGCTGCCGCCCTGACTGCCGGCCTCCGACCGCATGCGATAATTTCGGCTCCCAAAAAAACGGCGCACATCATGCAGATTCCGGCACCCGAAATATTCAAGGCCTACGACATTCGCGGCATCGTCCACTCCAGCCTGACCGCCGACACCGTGCGCCAGATCGGCATGGCCCTGGGCACCGAAGCGATATCGCACGGCGTCCAATCAATTGTCATCGGTCGCGACGGCCGCCTTTCCGGCCCGGCACTCGCAGGTGCATTGGCCGACGGCATCACATCCACCGGCACCAACGTAGTCGACATCGGCCGGGTGCCGACACCGATGACCTACTTCGCCGCCCATGAGCTGGGCACCGGGAGTTGCGTCTCGGTCACCGGCAGCCACAATCCGCCCGAATACAACGGCCTCAAGATGGTGCTGGCAGGACAGACGCTCTACGGAGACATGATCCAGGACCTGCGGCGCCGTATCGTCAGTGCCGACTTTATTGAGGGCCGCGGCCACGTGCGCCACGCCAGCGTGCGCCATTCCTATATCGACCGCATCGTGGGTGACGTCAAGCTGTCACGTCCGATGAAAATCGTCATCGATTGCGGCAACGGCGTGGCCGGCGGCGTCGCGCCCGAACTGTTCCGCCGCATGGGCTGCACGGTGACCGAGCTGTTTTGCAAGGTCGATGGCCATTTCCCGAATCACCATCCCGACCCTTCCAAACCGGAAAACCTGGCCGACCTGCAACGCGCGCTACGCCAGACCGGCGCCGAACTCGGCCTCGCCTTCGACGGCGACGGCGACCGCCTCGGCGTCGTCACCCGGGACGGCGAAATCATCTATCCCGACCGCCAGTTGATGCTGTTCGCCGCCGACGTGTTGACGCGCAATCCGGGGGCGCAAATCATCTACGACGTGAAATGCTCGCGCTGGGTCGCCGAGTCAATACGCCACCAGGGCGGCCGGCCGCTGATGTGGAACACGGGCCACGCCCTGATCAAGACCAAGCTCAGGGAAACCGGCGCGCCGCTGGCCGGCGAGATGAGCGGCCACATGTTCTTCAAGGAACGCTGGTACGGCTTCGATGACGCGCTCTATACCGGGGCGCGGCTCCTCGAAATCGTCTCGCGCTGGGCCGATTCCAACTGGCCGCTGCAGAACCTGCCCAACGCCATCTCGACGCCGGAACTCAACATCAAGATGCAGGAAGGCGAACCGCATGCGCTGGTGGCGAAGCTGCGCGAGCGTGGGCGCAAGCTGTATCCCGGCGCGCGCGAACTGATCACCATCGATGGCGTGCGCGCCGAGTATGCCGACGGCTTCGGCCTGGCGCGCGCCTCGAACACTACGCCGGTCGTGGTGCTGCGCTTCGAGGCCGATACGCAGGCGGCATTGGCGCGCATCCAGAAAGAATTCCGCGCTGCGCTGCGCGCGGTGTGGCCCGGCATCGACATCGATTTCTGACCCGGCGGGCGCCGTCCAGCCAATCCCTCTGTCCCGACCTCTCTCCCAGAGGGAGAGAGGAGGCAGACTGCTTCCCTCTCCCTCCGGGAGAGGGAATGAGGGAGAGGGCCGGCCGACTTTTTACAGTTTGGTCTCGACCCAGCCTTTGACCGAAGCCAGCGCCGCCGGCAGCGGCGCCGGATCGGTGCCGCCGGCCTGTGCCATGTCGGGCCGGCCGCCGCCCTTGCCGCCCACCTGCTGGGCGACGAAGTTGACCAGTTCGCCGGCTTTGATACGGCCAGTGAGATCGGCGGTGACGCCGGCGATCAGGCTGACCTTGCCGGCGCTGGTGCTGGCCAGCACGATGACGGCCGACTTGAGCTTGTCCTTGAGCTTGTCCATGGTCTCGCGCAGCGAAGTGGCGTCGGCACCCTCCAGGTTCGTCGCCAATACCTTGATGCCCTTGACGTCGATGGCCTTGCTGACGAAATCGTCGCCTTGCGCCGAAGCCAGCTTGCCCTTGAGCCCGGCCAGTTCGCGCTCGAGGCGCTTGACCTGGTCGAGCAGTGCGTTCACCCGGGCCGGGGCCTCGGTGCGCACCACCTTGAGCGTGCCGGCGATGCCGCCCAGCGTGCGTTCCATGCCCTGCACATAGGCCAGCGCATTGTCGCCGGTGAGCGCCTCGACGCGACGCACGCCGGCCGCCACGCCGCCCTCGGCGACGACGGTGAAGAAGCCGATGTCGCCGGTGCGCGCGACGTGCGTGCCGCCGCAGAGTTCCTGCGAGGAGCCGATCGAAAGCACGCGCACTTCGTCGCCGTATTTCTCGCCGAACAGCATCACCGCACCGGTCTTCTGCGCATCGGCCAGCGGCATCACCCTGGCTTCGGTCGCGGCATTGGCGAGGATCTCGGCATTGACCAGGGACTCGATGCGGCGGATTTCCGCATCGGTCATCGGCTGGTGATGGACGAAGTCGAAGCGCGTCTTGTCGGGATCGACCTGCGAACCCTTCTGCTGCACGTGGTCGCCCAGCACTTCGCGCAGCGCCTTGTGCATCAGGTGAGTGGCCGAGTGGTTGCGCGTGGTGCGCGCGCGCGCCGGGAGGTCGACCTTCGCCGTCACGCCATTGCCGACTTTCATGGTTCCCGTCCGCACTATGCCGTGATGGCTGAAAACGCTGGCCTGGATCTTCTGCGTATCCTCGACGGCGAAGATGCCATGCACCGACTGCAGCACGCCGCGGTCGCCGCACTGGCCGCCGGACTCGGCGTAGAACGGCGTGTCGTCGAGCACGACGACTCCGATGTCGCCCTCGGCCAATTCATTGACCGGCGCGCCATCCTTGTACAGCGCCAGCACGTTGCCCTTGGTTTCGAGCATCGCGTAGCCGTGAAAGGCGGTCGCCGGACCATCGTATTCGAGGGCCGCCGCCATCCTGAACTTGCCGGCGGCACGCGCCTGTTCCTTCTGGCGTGCCATGGCGGCGTTGAAGGCAAGAACATCGACGCTCACGCCGCGCTCGCGGCAGATGTCGGCCGTGAGGTCGAGCGGAAAGCCGTAGGTATCGTGCAGCTTGAAGGCGGTGTCGCCGTTGAATGTCTTGCTGTCGCTGCGCGCCATCTCGGCCAGATCGGTCTCGAGGATGGCCATGCCGTGCTCGATGGTGGCGAAGAAGCGCTCTTCCTCCTGCTTCAGCGTGTCCATGACCTTGGCCTGCGCCTTGGCCAGTTCCGGGAAGGCTTCGCCCATCTCGGCAACGAGGTCGGGCACCATGCGGTGGAAGAACGGGGCGCGCACGCCGAGTTTCCAGCCGTGGCGGATGGCGCGGCGGATGATGCGACGGAGGACGAAGCCGCGGCCCTCGTTGCCGGGAATGACGCCATCGGCCAGCAGGAAGGAACAGGCGCGGATATGGTCGGCCAGGACGCGCAAGCTGGGGAACAGCAGATCCTGGGTGCCGGTCTCGCGGGCAGCGGCCCTGACCAGCGCCTGCATCAGGTCGATTTCATAGTTGCTGTGCACGTGCTGCAGCACGGCCGCAATGCGCTCGAGACCCATGCCGGTATCGACCGAGGGCTTGGGCAGCGGATGCATGACGCCCTGGTCGTCGCGGTTGAACTGCATGAAGACGTTGTTCCAGATCTCGATGTAGCGGTCGCCATCTTCGTCTGGCGAACCCGGCGGGCCGCCGGCGATCTCGGGGCCGTGGTCGTAGAAAATTTCGGTGCAGGGACCGCAGGGGCCGGTATCGCCCATCATCCAGAAGTTGTCGGACGCGTAGCGCGCCCCCTTGTTGTCGCCGATGCGGATGGTGCGCTCGACCGGCACGCCGATCTCCTTGGTCCAGATGTCGTAGGCCTCGTCGTCTTCCGCATACACCGTGACCCAGAGCTTGTCCGCCGGCAACTTGTAGACATCGACCAGCAGTTCCCAGGCGTACTTGATGGCATCGCGCTTGAAATAGTCGCCGAAGCTGAAGTTGCCCAGCATCTCGAAGAAGGTGTGGTGGCGCGCCGTGTAGCCAACGTTTTCCAGGTCGTTGTGCTTGCCGCCGGCGCGCACGCATTTCTGCGAACTGGCGGCGCGGTTGTAGCTGCGCTTGTCAAAGCCGAGGAACACATCCTTGAACTGGTTCATCCCGGCATTGGTAAACAGCAGGGTCGGATCGTCGTGCGGCACCAGCGAACTGGAAGCCACGACCTGGTGACCTTTCGAGGCAAAGAAGTCGAGGAACTTCTGGCGGATTTCTGAGCTTTTCATGGCGGGGCGCAGCCTTTGACGCAAAACGATAATTTTAAGCCATAGCCGGCGCCGAGGCGCGCCAGGAGGCCGGGCAGTCGACCGTTCCTACATTTCCGCCGAAGCCCAAAGATCGGGCCGGTCCGTAAACACGGCGCAGACGCCCATGGCGAACAGCCGCTCGGCCTCGTCGCGCCGATTGACCGTGTAACAGGCGAGCGGAAACCCGGACGCGCGCACGGCCTGCACTGAATCGACGGTCAGCGCGCGCGCCGCCGCATGCAGGGCGCGCGCTCCGGTTTCCATCAGGCGCTCGCGCCAATCGGCCGGAATCGCCTCGAACAGCATGGCGCGCGGCAGGTGAACGGCCTCATCGGCCGCGGCACGCAGGGCGACGGAGGAAAAAGAGGACAAAAATATTTTCCCGGTCGCTGCCGCGGCGTAGCGGGCGACCGCCTGCCCGGTCGCCGCCTCCTGCCCGGGCGCCGGCTTGATTTCCACATTCGCCCACAAGCCGAGAGCAGCGCACAGGCGCAACGCCTCTTCAAGAGTCGGCACCGGCTCCACGGCAAAGGCCGGATGATGCCGGCCGCCGGCATCGAGCCGGGCGAGGCCGGCAGAGTCCATGTCGGCCACTCGGCCGCGGCCGGAGGTGGTGCGCTCCAGCGTTTCATCGTGCATCAGGACGGGGACGCCGTCGGCGGCGAGCATGGCATCGAACTCGACCCCGCCACAACCAAGGCGCGCCGCCAGACGCAATCCGGCCAGGGTATTTTCCGGCGCCAGGCCGCCGCCGCAGCGATGCGCAATGATGCGCGGATAGATCACTGCGCGCGAGCCGGGGCCGCCTTGGCCGGCGTTGCTGTCGCCGCATCGACCCGGCGCGCCACGTTGTCCAGCGCCTCCTTGGCAGGCTTGTCGGTAGTCCAGACCGGGGCCACCTCCTCGCCCATGAACTCGCGCAGCCTGTCGCGCAGCGCCCCGTGCTTGATCCGCGTGCTGCCTTTGCGCGTTGCCGAGAGGCGCTTTTCCGCCGCATCCAGCAGATGTTGGGGAATGCCCGAGTCGCGCAGGCCCTTCAGCGCCGCCGGCGTCATCGGCAAATAGCTGGTGGCGCGGACCCACTCGGTTTGCACCTCGGGGCGCAGCATGAAATCGGCGAAACGGGCCGCGAGTTTGTACTCGTCCTTCTTGTGTCCGGCCAGAATCCACAAGCCGGCCCCATCCGGCAGGGTGTCGGCCGGTTTGGCCGCATACACGTCGTCGTAGTACGGCAAGGCGGCAATCCCGACATCGATCCCGGCGCGCGTGGCATCGGCATACAGCGATGACTCTCCTGTCAGCATGGCGCACTCGCCGCTGAGGAAACGTCGATTGCCCTCGCGGCCGGGACCGGAATAATGGAAGTAGCGACTCTTCTGCCAACTCGCCAGCAGCGCAAGATGCTTGACGTTGACCATGCCATTGACCTGCACCTTGTCCACCGATCCCACCCTGGCCACCGACGGCTCGCCCGCCTGCGACGACACGTTCTCGGAATGTATCCAGGCGAAGCGCACGGTGGTCAGCGGGCATTTCCCGCCGCTGTCGTAAATCCGGCCCGCCACTTTTTGCAAGTCCCACCAGGTCTTCACCGGAGCGTCCGGATCCAGCCCGGCCTTGCGCAAGGCGGCACGGTTGGTGAACAACACCGGTAGCGAAAGCGCCATCGGCAAGGCCTGGATGCGTCCGCTGGCGTCATCCGCCGCATCGGCAATCTGGGGATAGAACCCGCCGGTATCGAACTTCTGCCCGGCTTCGCGCATCACCTCGTGCAGGGGACGAAAGCGCGGCCGGGTGCCGAAGAACTCCATGCTGTCATCGGGATCGAGCAGCGCCAGGTGCGGCAGCGAATGCTTGTTTTCCAGTCCGCTCACGTCCTGCAGCAGCACCCGGCCCTTGCCCTTCTGTTCGTCGTTGAAGCGCAAGGTCAGGGTCGCCAGCGCATCCAGCGCCTTGCCCTCGAGATCGTGGCGCAGGCTGATGTCCTGCGCCAGGGCCGGAAGCACCGCGCCGCAGCCAAGCAAAACCAGCAAGATCTTCTTCATGCGTCCGCCTCAGATTCATCGGGAGGGGCCAAGTTTATACGTGATCGGCGTCGCTGCCGAACTTGCCCTGGCCATGGACCGGCCGTGATGAAATCCCGGGAACACGCTGCCTGCCCGGCAGCCAGGCGACACCGGCAGGCGATTCCATCCAGGAATGCCCGTCAGCGAAAGCGGTTGTTCCGCGGCGCTTCGCCGAAGAACTCCTTCAACATGAAGGCCTCGAGGCCTTCGTTGTCTTCCGGGCGGGCAGACAGGACCACCGTGCGATCGAGCCGCTGCGACTCCCAGTTGAAATTGCCCTGGTGGTACCTGCGGATCAGCTCGATCATCTTGCGCACGATGGCGATCTCGATACTGCTGTTGTTGCCGATCTCGACCTGGACGAATTCGCGCCGGAAATTGCTCGAATCGTTGGTCCAGCCGCGGAAGGAAAAGGCCGCCCGGCGCGATTCGATGCTGATGATCTGGAATATGCCGCTAGTGCCGACCGTCAGATTGCGTTTGACCTTGGCCATCCGGATTTCATCCTCCGACGGCTCGCTCTCGACGGAAGGCGCCGGAACCGGGGTCGAATCCCTGGCGGAAAGACCCTCGGCCGCCCGGCGACGGGCTCTTTGCGCCTCGACATAGGACTGCATGTCCGTCGGTGCGTCGGCGGGCGGGCGCGGCGGAACCGCGGGCACCACCGGCGTCACCGGTGCGGAAAGGCTGTTCTCCCGTGGCTTGTTCAGCGCGATGACGGGGGCTTGCGATGCCCGCGGACGACGGGCCGCTGGCGGTTCCGGTCGGATCTCCGCAATCGCCGGCGGAGCGCCTGCCGCACTCTGTGGCGCCGCCGGCGGCCGCAGGTTCACCACCAGTCGATCACGGCCGGTCGGCGATGACTCGCTGCCGCCCACGGGTTGCCGGGGCACGACGAACAAGACCAGTCCATGGATGAGCAGCGAGCCGATGAAGGCGTACAGCGTGCTGCGGCGAACACGCCAGTGCAGGTAGGGATCGTGCGCCGGCGGTATTTCCCAGGCGAACCGGATCCGGCTGGCTTTCGAAGCCGTCGTCACGATGTCACGGCGTCAGTCGGCGCCGACGACACGGCGAGTACAGGCGGACCGGTAGCTGCGTGAACACCCGTATGGGTGTCGGGCCGGGAACTGGAGAGAGATTTGTGGAAAAAAATGCACCACCCGTCCCGAAATGCAAAAAGCAGTTAGTGATCACTTTCACTAACTGCCTTGTCGTTTTATGGCGCGCCCGGAGAGATTCGAACTCCCTACCCCTTGGTTCGTAGCCAAGTACTCTATCCAGATGAGCTACGGGCGCTTGAGAGGGCCGAATTATACCCAAGAATCAGTCGAAGACAAGATCGAAACCGCGTGCAAACCTCAGCACGGGACTACCGGCAAGCACTGCTGCCGGTCACTTTTTTTGTGCGGCACGGATGCGCCGGGCCAGGGCCCGGGCTTCCTCCGCCGATACCTCATCCGGTTTCTTGTCCTTGAACAACAGCCAGAGCAAAGCGCCGTTGATGACTACCAGGGCGACCTCGATATACAGGATCGCTGTCACCAGTTGTCGTTGGGAATTGTCGCCAAACAGGAAGTAGAAACCTTCGAAGGTAGGCAGCGCGGCTTTGGTGATCGCCGAGAAATACTCGAATGGCGGAAACAGAATTACCAGTACGAGATTGACCGCCATCAATACCAGGACGATTCTTTGCCGCCGGTTGCCGCCCGGACCCGGCCCTGCACGTACCGGCGAATCGCGCAACAGCAGCATGGCGATACAGGCATTGATCGCCACCACGATGAGTTCGAGCGCGAGAAAATTCGCGTTCATCACGCGGTTCTGGTGGGAGCCGAATACGAAGTAGAAGCCGTCGAAGGTCGGAATGTTGCCACGCTGCAGCGACACGTAATCGTAAGGCGGGAAAATCATGAGCAGCGCCAGGTTGGCGACTGCCACGACCAGCGCGATGCGTTGGGAGATATTCATGGTGCGGATCTGCTGCCGGCAACGCGGCCCCCGAGCGCAAGGCCAGGCGTTTGAACTGCCCGCCAGACGGAGCGAAATTGAGCCTTTACGAAATGGTGGAGGTGAGCGGGATCGAACCGCTGGCCTCGACGTTGCGAACGTCGCGCTCTCCCAACTGAGCTACACCCCCATCGAGCGCTGCAGATTATAGCAACGGCGCCTGACCGGGGGAAGTTGCCTGCCCGCGTCCCACAGGGGGATACCGTCCCTGCGGGACATAAAGCGGCGTCCCAGGCATGCAAAGCGTCGTCAGGCAAGGCTCACCTCGTCCACCGCGCATTTGGTCACACCCAATGCGGTACGTACCACCAGCGGATAGGCGTTGCCGGTGAAGGAACCATAACTGGCGATGTTGTAGCCGACGACGAGGCCGGGCACTTTGCCGACCAGAACCTCGCGCCCGACGACGAAACCCAGTTTGATCGCCGCATTCACGGCGGACCCGATGTTGCGATCCGGCGGCTCGCGATCCTGCCGGACATTCCCCGGACGCGAACCCTTGCGCACTTTGGCAGCCATGGCATCCTCCTCCTGGCGGAAAACCCGCCCAGTGGAAAATTATCGGCCGCCGCCAACAACTTCAGGCCTTGATGAACTTAATGTTTCACCCCTATTTCGACCCGGCCGCGGCGCGGCGCAGGCGGTCGCCCACCGCCCGCCACGCCTCCCCATCGGGCGGCGCTGCAACCAGGATCAGGTCGCGACCCAGCGCATCCAGTTCGCGCAAGCTTGCGTAGAGGTCGTGGGCGAACTGAGCGGGGTCGGCGCTGGCCGGATGCCAGGAAATGCCGGGGTGGGCAAGGCCGGGCGCTTGAGCGGCCAGCACGGCGATGCGCAGTCCCGCGTCAAGGGCGCCCACCGCGGTCGCGGCAAGATCCGCCGCCGTTACCAGTTGCAGTCGGGTGCGGGGCGCATAGTGGGCTTCCAGGCTGCCGGAAACGCGCGGTGCATCCGGCGTGCCGCCGAAAGTGGGAACCACGCCCAGCACCCGGCCGATCGCCGCGGCGTCGAGCATGCCCGGCCGCAGGATGCGCGGCGCGGCGCCGGACAGGTCGAGGATGGTGGATTCGATGCCGACCGCACAAGGGCCGCCGTCGAGCACCAGCGCCACGGTAGCGCCGAGTTCCTCGCGCACATGGGCGGCGCTGGTCGGACTGATGCGCCCGAAGCGGTTGGCCGACGGCGCCGCCAATCCACCGCCGGTCGCGCCGCCGAACTCGCGCAGCAATTGCAGGGCCAGCGGATGGTCCGGCACGCGCAGGCCGACCGTGTCCTGGCCGCCGGTGATCGCATCAGAGACTGACGGATGGCGCTTGAGGATCAAGGTCAGGGGACCGGGCCAAAAGGCCGCCGCGAGTTTGCGTGCCGATTCTGGAATGTCCGCCGCCCAGCGCCCGAGATGGTTTGCGTCCGGCAGGTGGACGATCAGCGGGTGGTCGGCGGGACGTCCCTTGGCGGCGAAGATTTTGGCGATCGCAGCGGGGTTGGCCGCATCCGCGCCCAGGCCGTAGACCGTCTCGGTGGGAAAGGCAACCAGTTCGCCGGCGCGAAGCAATGCCGCCGCGCGCGCGACCTCAGCTGCTGACACCGTCATCCTCGATGCCGATCAATCGCCGTGCCGCCAGCGCCGACTTTTGCACTTCCGGGGCGTCGGCGCCGATCACGGTGAAATGCCCCATCTTGCGTCCCGGCCGGGCGTGGTGCTTGCCGTAGAGATGCAGCTTGAGATTCGGCACAGCGAGCAGTTGTGCCCAGTCCGGCTCGTGGGCGTGATGCGGATCGCGCCGGTACCAGAGGTCGCCGAGCAGGTTCACCATCACGGCCGCCGAATGCGCGCGCGCCTCACCCAGCGGCAATCCGGTGAGTGCCCGCACCTGCTGCTCGAACTGGTTGGTGATGCAGGCGTCGATGCTGTAGTGCCCGGAGTTGTGCGGGCGCGGCGCCATTTCGTTGACCACGAGTTGCCCGCGCACCACGAAAAATTCGACGGCGAGCGTGCCGACATAGCCCATTTCCTGCGCGATGCCCTCGGCGAGTTCCTGTGCATCACCGGCCATGCAGCCGCCGGTGCGCGCCGGCACGATGGAGACGTCGAGGATGCCGTGGCGATGGCTGTTCTCGGCGACGGGGAAGCACTTCACGCCGCCCGCCTCGTCGCGCGACAGCACCACCGACACCTCAAAATCCAGCGGCAGCAACTGTTCCAGCACGCAGGGTTCGCCCCTCATCTGGCGAAAAGCCAGCAGCGCTTCCTCGCGACCGGCGACGCGGACCTGGCCCTTGCCGTCGTAGCCGAAACGCGCCACCTTGAGGATGCCGGGAAACAGTCCGCCATTGGCTTGCGCGATGTCCTCCTCGCTGCGGATATCCGCATAGGGCGCATGCGGAAAACCGTGTTGCCGCAGAAAGCCTTTTTCGGTGCTGCGATTCTGGCTGATGGCGACAGCGGAGGCAGAAGGCCGCACCGGCAGGAATTTCGACAGGTAGGCGAGGCTGTCCGCCGGCACGTTCTCGAACTCGGTGGTCACCGCGGTGCAGGACTCGGCCATCTGGTTCAGCGCGTCGGGATCATCGTAGGCCGCCACCAGGTGCCGGTCGGCAATGCGCCCGGCGGGACTTTGCGCATCGGGATCGAGCACCACCACGCGATAACCGAGTTCATGCGCGGCAATGACGAAGAAGCGGCCCAACTGGCCGCCACCGAGCATGCCGAGCGTGGCGGGTGGAAGAATCATGTTCTCAGAACTTGTGAAGAAATCGTAGCGAGCGGGCCGCAGCGGGGTGCGGCCGGAGCGCAGCTACCGGAATGTACGTCGTTGTACATGAGGGCGAGGCGGGGTTTCGCAAAGCATGCTTTGCGCCGCCGCAGCCGGCCCGGTGTGCAAACCGGGCCGTGGAAGAGCACCGCCCAAGCCCCGATCCGGTACCCGCAGTAGATTTATTCATAAGTTCTCAGCGCTTGATTGCGCGAAAGCCAATATCGCGGCGGCACTGCATGCCGTCGAAACTGATCTGGTCGAGCACTTCGTAGGCGCGCTTCTGCGCCGCCCTGACGTTGTCGCCCAGCGCGGTGACGCAAAGCACGCGCCCGCCGGCGGTCACCACCTCGCCCTTGCCCGCCGCAGTGCCGGCATGGAACACGTGGCTGTCGGAAGTCGCGGCGGGCAGGCCGTGGATTACGTCGCCCTTGCGCGGTACATCGGGATAGTTGGCGGCGGCCATCACCACGCCGAGCGCGACGCGGCGGTCCCATTCCGCTTCGACTTCGTCGAGGCGGCCGTCGATCGCCGCATCGAGGATTTCGACGAAATTGCTTTTCAGCCGCAGCATGATCGGCTGCGTTTCGGGATCGCCCATGCGGCAATTGAATTCGAGCACGCGCAAGTTGCCGTCGGATTTGATCATCAGACCGGCATACAGGAAGCCGGTAAAGACGATGCCATCCGCCGCCATGCCGTTGATGGTCGGCATGATTACCTCGCGCATGACGCGGGCGTGAATTTCCGGCGTCACCACCGGCGCCGGCGAATAGGCGCCCATGCCGCCGGTATTGGGCCCCTGGTCGCCATCCTTGAGCCGCTTGTGGTCCTGGCTGGTGGCCAGCGCCAGGGCGTGGCGGCCATCGGCCATGACGATGAAACTGGCTTCCTCGCCGTCGAGGAATTCCTCGATGACGACCAGCCCGCCGGCGTCGCCCAATTTGTTGTCGGCAAGCATCATGTCCACCGCGGCGTGCGCTTCGGCCAAATTCATCGCCACCACCACGCCCTTGCCGGCGGCCAGGCCGTCGGCCTTGATCACGATCGGCGCGCCCTCGGCATCGATGTAGGCATGGGCCGCCTTGATGTCGGCGAAGGTTTGAAACTTCGCGGTCGGTATCTTGTGCCGCGTCATGAAGCGTTTGGCGAAATCCTTCGAGCTTTCCAGTTGTGCGGCGGCTTTCGTCGGCCCGAATATGCGCAGGCCGCGGGCGCGGAACACGTCGACGATGCCGGCCGCCAGCGGCGCCTCGGGGCCGACCACCGTGGCATGCACCTTCTCGCGCTGGGCGTAGTCGGCCAGGGCATGGATGTCGGTCAGCGGCAGGTTTTCGAGCTCCTGCTCGCGCGCCGTGCCGGCATTGCCCGGCGCGACATAGACCTTCTGCAAACCAGGGGCCTGGGCCAGGCGCCAGGCCATGGCATGTTCGCGCCCGCCGGAACCCACCACGAGAATCTTCATGGCTCAGTGACGGAAGTGGCGGAAGCCGGTGAACACCATCGCCAGGTTCTGCTCGTCGGCGGCGGCTATCACCTCCGCGTCGCGCACCGAGCCGCCGGGCTGGATCACGGCTGTCGCCCCGGCCTTGGCCAGCACATCGAGGCCGTCGCGGAAGGGGAAGAATGCATCCGATGCCGCCACGCAACCGACCACGGTGAGGCCGTTGTTCTCGGCCTTGATCGCGGCGATGCGGGCCGAATCGACGCGGCTCATCTGGCCGGCCCCGACGCCTACCGTCATCGCGTCCTTGCAATAGACGATGGCATTGGACTTGACGTACTTGGCGACGCGCCAGGCGAACAGCAGGTCGGCCATTTCCTGTGCGGTCGGCGCGCGCTTCGTCACTACCTTGACGTCGGCCTGGACGATGCGCGCCTCGTCGGCGCTTTGCAGCAGCAGGCCGCCGCCGACGCGTTTGTAGTCGAGCAGGCCGGCCACCTTGCCCAGCGGCACGACGAGGACGCGCAGGTTTTGCTTGGCGGCGAACACGGCGCGGGCCTCGGCGGTGATTTCCGGCGCGATGATGACTTCGGCGAACTGGCCGGCGATGGCTTCCGCTGCGGCCTTGTCGATGGCGACGTTGAAAGCGATGATGCCGCCGAAGGCCGAAGTTGGATCGGTCTTGAAGGCCTTGCGATAGGTCTCCAGCGCATCGGCGCCGACGGCGACGCCGCAGGGATTGGCATGCTTGACGATTACACAGGCGGCCGGTGCGATCGAGGCGTCGAAGGCCTTGACGCATTCCCAGGCCGCATCGGCATCGGCGATGTTGTTGTAGGAGAGCTCCTTGCCCTGGATCTGCTGGTAGCTGGAAATGCTGCCGACTGCGCTGCCGGGAACTCCCGTCGCTTCGCGATAGAAGGCGGCCTGCTGGTGCGGGTTCTCGCCGTAGCGCAGGGTCTCGACCTTGTCGAAGGCCAGTTGCAGTTTCTCGGGGAAGGGTCCCGGTTTGTTCTGCTCGTCGAGCGAGGTCAGCCAGTTGGCGATGGCCGAGTCGTAACGCGCGGTGTGGGTGAAGGCCTTCTTCGCCAGCGCAAAGCGTGTGGCATAGGAAATCGCGCCGCCGGCCTTGAGTTCTTCCAGTATCGGCGCGTAGTCCTCCGGATCTGTCAGCACGGCGACACCGCCCTGCTCGTTGCCGTGGTTCTTCGCCGCGGCGCGCACCATGGTCGGACCGCCGATGTCGATGTTTTCGATTGCATCGTCGAGCGTGCAGCCGGCCTTGGCCACCGTTTCGCGGAAGGGATAGAGGTTTACCACCACCAGGTCGATCGCCTCGATGCCGTGCTCGGCCATGACGGACAGGTGCTCTGGCAGGTCGCGCCGGCCGAGAATGCCTCCGTGCACCTTGGGATGCAGGGTCTTGACGCGGCCATCGAGCATCTCGGGAAAGCCGGTGTAATCGGATACGTCGGTGACGGCGAGACCGGCATCGCGCAACAGCTTGGCGGTGCCGCCGGTGGAGAGCAGCTTGACCCCGAGTTGGGCCAGGCCACGGGCGAGATCAACCGCGCCGCGCTTGTCGGATACGCTCAGGAGCGCCTGTGTGACTTTCATCTGAACCTCGGGAAGTAAACGTTAACTAGTTTGTACGGAGTCCCCTGTGACAAACGCGCGCAGCGCGCCGAACGGTAACCCCCCGCGAGGGGGGAAGGGGGGCGGGCGAACAATTGGCTCTTCGCGTGTCTCATCTTCTACGGCTGACGCTCGGTGCGATGAGCGTTACAGCAATTCGTGTTCGAGCAGCATGCGACGCAAGGTGCCGCGACTGATGCCCAGCATTTCCGCGGCGACGGTCTGGTTGCCGTCCGCCTGCTTCATCACGACTTCCAGCATCGGCCGCTCGACGCATTTCAGCACCATGCCATAGACGGCATGCGGCGCCTGGCCGTCGAGGTCGCGAAAGTAGCGGTTGAGGCTGCGTCGCACGCAATCGTTGATTTCGCTGCTCATGCCGCTTTCATCCCCTCGTTGCACTCGCTGTAAGGCAGCCGCTCGTTCGCCGCGGCGTGACCGAGGAAGAACTCGTCGGCGGCGTCCAGCTGCTCGCGCACCGTCTGCAACTGGTTCATGGCGTGACGGAAGTGCGCGGCGCCGGCCAGCCCCTTGGTGTACCAGCTAATGTGCTTGCGCGCGATGCGCACGCCGGTCTCTTCGCCATAGAAGCCGTAGAGTTCGGTCAGGTGCCCGCGCAGGATGGCGTGTATCTCGTCCGCGCGCGGCGCCGGCAGTTCTTCACCGGTGGCCAGGAAATGTTCGATCTCGCGGAACAGCCAGGGACGGCCCTGCGCGGCGCGTCCGATCATGACGCCGTCGGCGCCGGTGTAGTCGAGCACGAAGCGGGCCTTCTGCGGCGAATCGATGTCGCCATTGGCGATCACCGGAATCCCCACCTGCGATTTGACCAGGGCGATCGTGTCGTATTCGGCGCAACCCATGTACTGATCGGCGCGGGTGCGGCCGTGGATGGCGATGGCGCGGATGCCGGATTCCTCGGCGATGCGCGCGATGCTCGGCGCATTGCGGTTGGTGCTGTTCCAGCCGGTGCGAAACTTCAGCGTGACGGGCGTGTCGGGGACGGCGGCCACCACGGCTTCGAGGATCCTGGCCACCAGCGGCTCGTTCTGCATCAGCGCCGAGCCGGCCATGACGTTGCAGATCTTCTTCGCCGGGCAGCCCATGTTGATGTCGATGATCTGCGCGCCGTTGTCTGCGTTGTAGCGTGCCGCCTGCGCCATCATCACCGGATCGGCGCCGGCGATCTGCACCGAAACCGGATCGACCTCGCCTTCATGGTCGGCGCGGCGGCGCGTCTTGGCGCTGCCGTAGAGCAGCGAATTGGAGGTAACCATTTCGGATACCGCGAGTCCGGCGCCGAGTGACTTGCACAACTGGCGAAACGGTCGATCCGTAACCCCGGCCATGGGCGCGACAAACAGGTTGTTGCGCAACTGAAAGCCGAGGAAGTCCATGTCGGGAAAAAATGCGGATGGGTGAGGTCGCGATTTTAGCGCAAAGCGCGTTACCGGCAATCCAGGCTTTTTATCGAGTACCGCGAAACATCAGAGCTTGTGAAGAAATCGTAGCGAGCGGGCCGCAGCGGGGTGCGGCCGGAGCGCAGCTACCGGAACATATGTCGTTATATGTGAGGGCGAGGCGGGGTTCCGCGAAGCATGCTTCGCGCCGCCGCAGCCGGCTGGCTGTGCAAAGCCGGCCGTGGAAGAGCACCGACCAAGCCCCGATCCGGCACGCGCAGTAGATTTATTCATAAGCTCTCACGGCCAGGCACGGGCACCGAAAATCATGCGTTTCGCCACGAAGCCGCGCAAGGCCGGCAGCAGGTCAAGCGCCAGCAGGCCGGCGGCGCGCACATGCCTGAGCGGCGCGAAGTCGGAGGCAAAGCCGTCGATCAGCAGGTCGGTGAAACCGATGGCGCCGCGCCGGTCGACACGGCGGCCGCGCGCATAGGCGGCAAGTACTTCGCGTGCACCCGGATCGGCAGCGGCACCGACCTGCTGCGCCAGTTCCCAGATGTCGCGCAGCGCCAGGTTGAAGCCCTGCCCGGCGACGGGATGCAAAGTCTGCGCCGCATTGCCAAGCCAGACCTGCCGTTCGCCAGTCGTGTCCCGGCGATAGCGCAGACCCAGCGGGTAGGCGGTGCGCGGGGTCGTCGCGACAAAACGGTGACGCGTGCCGAAACGCCGTTGCAGCAACGCAAGAAACGCCGCGTCGTCGAGCGACTTGACTTCTTCGAGAACCTCATCGGCGCAGGTGAGCACGACCGAATAAGCTTCGCCCAGAGGCAACAGCGCCACCGGACCTTCGTCCGTAAAGCGCTCCCAGGCGACATTGCAATGCGGTTCCGCCACGCTGACATTGCACAGCACGGCATGCTGGGCGTAGTCGCGCATTTCGCCGGCACCCGACGCCACCACCCCTTCGGCAAACGCCGTGAGCGCGTAGCGCGCCGTGTCGCCGGCGCCGACTTTTGCGTTATCGCGATAAACAATGCTTGCGGCGCCCACTGCAAGATCCAGCGCGGCGATCAAGTCGCTCGCCGGCAGCACCCAGCCCAGGGCCTTGACCTCCAGCTCGGAAGCGCGCAAAAGCGTGCGACCGAAACCTCCGCGCTGCGAGATATGGATTGTTTGTATCGGCGTTGCCGGCAAACCGGACCAGACGCCGAGCCAGTCGAGTATCTGCCGCGCACCATCGGACAAGGCCAGCACGCGCGAATCGCGGCGCACAGCGGCACGTTCACGGGCCTCGAAGATTTCGGCATCAATGCCGTGGAGCCTCAGTGCCAAGGCGAGCGACATGCCCGCGGGACCGCCGCCTACGATGGCAACCGTGCGGTTGCCATCGTAGGCGGCAGAGCCGCGAACTGGACTGCTTTCCCCCCGGCCCCCTTTCCAGGAAAGGAGGGGCGCAAGCGCCCCCTTTGGGGAAATTGATTGACCATCCCCCCCGCCCCCTTCCCGGGGAAGGGGGTGACTAGACAGGCTCGCTTCGCTCGCGGATGGAGGACTTGTCTCAGCGCCCATGGGCGTCGCGCATCAGCGCCTCGATGTCGCCGATCTTCTTCGGTGCGGCGGCGGTGATGATCTCGCAGCCGGCGGCGGTCACCACGGCGTCGTCCTCGATGCGCACGCCGATGTTCCAGAAGGCCTCCGGCACATCGTCGGCGGGGCGGATGTAGCAGCCGGGTTCGATGGTCAGCACCATGCCCGGCGCGAGCGGCGCCCAGTGCTCGCCCTCCTTGTATTCACCGGCATCGTGCACGTCCTTGCCCAGCCAGTGGCTGGTGCGGTGCATGAAGAAACGCTTGTAGCTTTCCGATTCGATCACGGCATCGAGCGAGCCGGTCAACAGCTTGAGGTCGATCATGCCCTGCGCCAACACCTTCAGCGCCGCCTCGTGCGGATCGACGAAGGTGGCGCCGGGACGCACGGCCGCAATGGCCGCCGTCTGCGCATCTAGCACCAGGTCGTAGACGTCGGTTTGCGGCCCGCTGAAACGCCCGTTCACGGGAAAGCAGCGCGTGATGTCGGAGGCATAGCCGCCGAGTTCGCCGCCGGCGTCGATCAACAGCAGGTCGCCGTCGCGCAAAACCTGGTCGTTGCCGACGTAATGCAGCACGCAGGCATTCGCCCCGCCGGCGACGATCGAGGTGTAAGCCGGATACTCGCAACCCCGGCGCCGAAATTCATGCAGCAGTTCGGCCTCGACTTCGTATTCGAAACGCCCCGGCGCGACAAAGCGCATGGCGCGCACATGGGCGCCCGTCGAAATTTCGGCGGCGCGGCGCATGATGGCAAGCTCGGCGCCGTCCTTGACCAGACGCATGGCGTCGAGTTCGGCACGTACATCGCGAATCGCCGCCGGCGCGCGCTTGCCGCTGCGGCTCTCGGCGCGCACCTTGTTCAGCGCGGCGGCGATGCGGGCGTCCCAGCCGGCATCGTGGCCGATGGAAAACCACAGGGCCGGCTGATCGGCGAGCAGTTCGGCCAGTCTGGCATCGAGTTCGCCGATGGCATGCGCCGCGTCGAAGCCGAACAGCTCACGGGCGCCTTCCGGGCCATGACGGAAGCCGTCCCAGATCTCGCGCTCCAGATTCTTCTCGCGGCAGAACAGGATCGATTGCGGCGCGACTCCGCCGCGGCCGGCGACGATCACCAGCGCTGCCTCGGGTTCGGCGAAGCCTGTCAGGTACTGGAAATAGCTGTCGGCGCGGTAGGGGAAATGCGTGTCGCGATTGCGTGCCTGTTCCGGCGCGGTGGGAATCAAGGCCACGCCGCCGCCGCTGCGGGTCATGCGCTCGATCAGGGAAAGTCGGCGCTGGCGATACGGCGCGACGCTGTCGCCGGCAGGGAACAATGAAGTGTCCATCGATTGATTATAGCGAGCGCAGTTCGGCGTCGAGTTCGGCAAGCCTTTGCGGGGTGCCGACATCCGTCCAGCGTCCGCGATGCAGTTCGCCGGACACGCGCCGTTCGGCCATCGCCGCGCGCAACAGCGGCGCCAGTTTTGCCGGCTGGCCGCGGCGGATGCCGGCGAAGATTTGCGGGTGATAGACGCCGATCCCGGAGAAGGTGAAATTCTGCGCGCCGCCGGTCACGACATCGGCGCCGACTTCGCTCCCGTGCAGGGAAAAATCACCCTGCGGATGCTGCGGCGGATTCGGCACCAGGACGAGATACGCAAGATCGCCCGGGCTCAACGCATCCGCCGCCTGCGCGACATCCCAGTCGCACCAGATGTCGCCGTTGATGACCAGGAAGGGCTCGTCGCGCCCCAGCAGCGGCATTGCGTTGGCGATGCCGCCGGCCGTCTCCAGCGCGCCCTCGGGCTCGGGCGAATAGGTGATCGCAAGGCCCCAGCGCGAACCGTCGCCGAGCGCGTCTTCGATTTGCGCACCGAGATGCGCGTGGTTGATCACCACCTCGCGCAGGCCTGCCCGGGCCAGGCGCTCCAGATGCCAGACGATCAGCGGCTTGCCGCCTACCGGCAGCAGTGGCTTCGGGGTGAAATCAGTGAGCGGTCTCATCCGCTCTCCTCGCCCTGCGGCCAAGATCATGGTCTTCATTGGGCTTTTGCCCAATGAAGACCATGATCCTCGCTGGTAGCGAGCAGGTACTTGCCTTCCCCCCGGCCCCCTTCCCGAGGAAGGGGGTGACTAAAATGGAGTCCGCTCTGCGCGCGGACTGATTGACTATTCACGTCGATTTCCGAGGCTTCCGGCATCCATGGTGAAGCCCAGCACGGTGACCTTGTTCTCGATTTTGTCCAGCAGCCTTCTCAGCGGCGCGAGTTCGGCGTAGCGCTCGCAGGCCTTGCGCAGGTAGCGCGCCACCAGCGGCAGGTCCTTGAGGTAGCCGTCCTTGCCGTCGCGGTGGTAAAGCCGGGCGAAGATGCCCAGCACCTTGACGTGGCGCTGCACGCCCATCCATTCATAGTCGCGGAAGAACTCGCCGAAATCCGCGGCGACCGGCAGGCCGGCCTTGCGCGCGGACTCCCAGTAGCGCACCAGCCAGTCGAGGGCGAGGTCTTCGTCCCACTCGACATACGCGTCTTTCAGCAGCGACACCATGTCATAAGTGATCGGGCCATACACGGCATCCTGAAAATCGATGATGCCCGGATTGCCGGCACCGGAACCGTCAGTGCGCATCAGGTTGCGCGAGTGGTAGTCGCGATGCACGAACACCTGTGGCTCGGCCAGATTCACGGCCAGGATGCGATCGAAGACGGTCGACAGATTCCGCCGCTCGCTCTCGGCAAGGACCATCTGGTGGTGCTTTGCCAGGAACCACTCGGGAAACAGCTCGAGCTCCCGGCGCAACAGCGTGGCGTCGTAGTCGGGCAGTACGCCGGGCCGGCTGGCCAGCTGGATCCTGATCAGCGCGGTAATTGCATCCGCATAAAGCGGCGCGGCATTTCCCGCATCCAGCACCTCCAGATAAGTCGTGGCCCCAAGGTCGGATAGCAGCAGGAAGCCCCGTTCGAGATCTTGCGCCAAGACTTCCGGGACATGGACTCCGGCCGCGTGGAACAACTGCTGCACGCGCAGCCAGGGGCGGCAGTCCTCGTTTGCCGGCGGCGCATCCATGACGATGCGCGTCGTGCCGTCATCCAGCGTGACGCGGAAATAGCGGCGAAAACTGGCATCCGCCGAGGCCGGGGCCAAGGTAAAGCCGCATCCCGGCCACAAGCCGGCAAGCCACGTTTTGATTTGCTGCTGGCGTTCCATGTCGATGATGCGGACGATGCCCGGAAAGGCGCAAAAGCTCCGGCCTGAACCGATTTGCGCGGGCACGAAGTGTTAGAATTCGCGATTCTAGCATCGGCCGACAAGAGCTTCCCCGGCATGCGGCAAACCCCTTCGCGGCTGCCTCGTTCCGCCACCGTTGCGCTTACTCGCAAATACAGCATGCCTCAATCGCATCGCGGACAATTCGGCCCCGGCTCACTGCTTGCCTTGCTGGTGCTGGCTGCAGGTTCCGTCGTGGCGGAACCGCTGCCGCCCTTGCGCGTCAATCCCGCGCTGCTGGGTTCCGGCACGCCGCCGCCGGCGCCTGCCGTTGTCGAGCCGGCCGTCGTCGTCAGGCCGGTGGTCCCCGCCCCGCGCGTGGTGGAGGCGCCGCCGCCGGCACGCGTCGACCTGACCGCCGAGCAACCCCGGGGCACGACTGCCCCGGCGCCCTCATCCGCGCCGCAACCAGTCCGCGGCACACCGCCGGCGAAGCCCGCGACGGCGGCAAGCGCCAAGCCGACGTCGGCCCTCCCCGCACCCGGAGCTTCTCCCGCGATGCCGGCGGCAATCGCCGAAGCTCCGCGCCGCCCGCCAGACCCGAAGCCGCAACCCCTGCAGGCAACGCCCGCGGAAGCCATCCAGAAACCGCAAGAGCCGCCGCAGGTGGCCGAACGCACGCTGCCGCCGCTCTATTCCGCCCATGTCGCGGCCGGAGAGCTGCCCGATCCCCTTCTTGCGTCCACGCCGGTCATGCAGCCCTGGCTGCAGCGTCCGGGAGAGGTTCTGCCGACCTTCGTCGCGGCTGACCGGATTGCCGGCAGGACCGACGTCGAGCTCGTCGCCGAAGGCAACGTCGAATTGCGCAAGCGCAATTCCAGCCTGAAGAGCGACCGCCTGACCTACCGCCAGCCGGTCGAGGAGATCGAAGCCGAGGGCAACGTCCGCCTCTCGCGCGACGGCGACAATGTGCAGGGACAGCGGATGCGCATGCAGATGGAGGAAAGCACCGGCTTCTTCGAGCAGCCCGAATACAGCATCCGCCGCATCAAGACCGGATCGGCGCCGACCTTGTGGACCGGCACCGAGGAACGCAAGTCAGCCAACCCGTCGACCGCGATCATCAAGACCGGCGCACTATGGACCGGCGATGAGGAGGCTTCGGCGACGGACCTCACCACCGGGCATGGTTCGGCCGCCCGCATGGATTTCGAGGGCGAGGGCAAGTACCGCCTGACCGACGCCACCTACAGCACCTGCGCGCCGGTGGCCGGCCGCGATCCGGACTGGTTTGTGCGCACCACCGATCTGCGCCTCGACTACGATGCGGAAGAAGGCACGGCGCGCGACGCCACCCTGGTTTTCCTGGGGACGCCCATCCTCTACTCGCCCTGGCTGAGTTTCTCGCTGAACAATGAGCGCAAGAGCGGCCTGCTGACTCCCACGGCCGGCTCCACCAGCAAGGGCGGCATCGAGTTCACCCAGCCGTTCTACTGGAACATCGCGCCCAACATGGATGCGACCATCGCACCGCGCTACATGGCCAAGCGCGGCATGCTCTGGAACGGCGAGTACCGCTATCTGCAGCCCGATTACAGCGGCACCGTCCGCGGTCAATATTTGAACCAGGACAAGCTCGAGAACGACATACGACGGTCGTTCTATTCAGTGGCTCACCGCCAGAACCTGGGCTACGGCTTTTACGGAACACTGGACCTGAATGGCGTATCCGACGACACCTTCTTCAGCGACCTGGGCAGCGGCGCGGCTGTGGTATCGCGCACCAACCTGCTGCGCCAGGGCACGCTCAGCTACGGCGGCGGCTGGTGGTCGGCCAACTTGCTGGCGCAGCGCTTCCAGACCCTGCAGGATCCTGATCTGCCGCCGGTGACGGAACCGTACCGGCGCCTGCCGCAGGTGACGGTCGATGCCAGTCGTGGCGACCTGCCCTACGGCATCGCATTCGCATTCAAAGGCGAGTACGTCGACTTCCGCAGCGGCAACCCGGCGACGACCGAGGGCAAGCGCATCGTCATGTACCCGCAGCTTTCCCTGCCGCTGCAGACCGACATCCTGAGCATCACGCCCAAGATCGGCCTGCATTCCACCCGCTACGATCTCGGTACCCAGTACAACACCAACGGCAACGGCCAGGTCGTCGGCGGACCAGAAACGATCATGCGCAACGTGCCGCTGTTCAGCGTCGATACGGGGGTCACCTTCGAGCGCGACTTCGCATGGCAGGGCAAGTCGCTGACCCAGACCCTGGAACCGCGCCTCTACTACCTGTACGTGCCGAATCGCGACCAGGACCGGATCCCGATATTCGATACGGGCATCACCGACTACAATTTCGCCCAGGTCTTCGCCGAAAACCGTTATGCCGGCCCCGACCGCATCGGCGATGCCAACCAGCTGACGGCCATGCTATCGACGCGCCTGCTGGACCAGGAAACCGGCGCCGAAACCATGCGTGCCGCCTTCGGCCAGCGCTTCTATTTCACTGACCAGAAGGTTGGCATCCCCGGTGAACAGTTGCGCACCGACCGCTACGCCGACCTGCTCGGGTCGTTCTCCGGCCGCATCCTGCCGAAGACCTATGCCGATGCCAACGTCGAGTACAACCCCCAGGTGCGACGCATGGAGCGGTTCAACGTCGGCGCGCGCTACCAGCCGGAAGCGGGCAAGGTACTCAATGCCAGCTATCGCTATACCCGCGACCAGCTGACGCAGCCCGGTTTAAGCCAGTTCGACGTTTCGGGCCAGTGGCCGCTCGCCGGCGGCTGGCACGGGGTCGGCCGCATCAACTACTCGGTCAAGGAAAGTCGCATGATCGAAACCGTCGCCGGCCTCGAATACGACGGCGGCTGCTGGATCGGCCGCGTGGTGTTCCAGCGCCTGGCAACGCAGGAGAACGATTCCAACACCTCGTTCTTCGTTCAGCTCGAGTTCAATGGCTTTGCCAAAGTCGGCACCAACCCGCTCGAAATGCTCAAGCGCAACGTGCCCGGCTACGGCGTGATCAACCAGCAAAATTCCGAGTCCCCAATCCATACGCCATGACATTCCGCACTCTGCTGCTCTGCCTGCTCTCCAGCCTTGCCGTCATACAGGCCCACGCCCAGACGCGCCGCGCCCAGCCGCTGGAGGTAGACCGCATCATCGCCGTGGTCAACGACGAAGCGATCACCGCCTACGAGCTGCGCGCCCGTCTTGCCACCGTGGAACGCCAGTTGCGCGACCAGAAGGTACAGCTGCCGCCGCGCGAAATTCTGGAAAAGCAGTTGCTCGAACGCATGATCACCGATCGCGTACAGCTCCAGTACGCCAGGGAAACCGGCCTGCGCATATCGGATCTCGAACTCGATGCGGCCATGCGCCGCATCGCCGAGGGCAACAAGCTCTCATTGCAGGATTTCCGCGCGGCGCTGGAAAAGGACGGCATCGCCTGGGCCAAGTTCCGCGAGGAGATCCGCGAGGAGATCGTCATGTCGCGCCTGCGCGACCGCGAGGTGCAAAGCCGCGTCGTGGTATCCGACGGCGAAATCGACAATTACCTGGCCAACCTCGATTCCGGCGGTGACAGCGGCAACATCGAAGTACGGACGGCCCACATCATCCTGCGCGTGCCGGAACAGGCGACGCCCGACCAGCTGATGCGCATCGGTGCGCGGGCGCGGGGCGCGCTGGACCAGGTTCGCCGCGGCGACGACTTCGCCAAGGTGGCCGCCAGCTATTCCGATGCACCCGACGGCCTTTCCGGCGGACTCATGGGCGTGCGCCCGCTCGACCGCCTGCCGGCGCTCTATGCCGATGCCGTGAAGAAACTCAAGCCCGGCGAAGTCAGCGACATCCTGCGCAGCCCGGCCGGCTTTCATATCGTCAAGCTGATCGACAAGACCGGAGGGGGGGGCGCCAGACCGGTGGCGACACTGAAACAGACCCGCGCCCGCCATATCCTGATCAAGGTCAACGAACTCGTGTCCGAAGCCGAGGCGAAGCGCAAGCTGGTCGCGCTCAAGGAAAGGCTCGACAACGGCGCCGATTTCGCCGAACTGGCCCGCCTGCATTCCAACGACCTTTCCGCCGCAAAAGGCGGCGATCTGGGCTGGCTGTTTCAGGGCGACACCGTGCCCGATTTCGAAGCCGCAATGGATGCACTGAAAATAGACCAGATCAGCCAGCCGGTGCAGTCGCCCTTCGGCTTCCACCTGATCCAGGTGCTGGAGCGCCGTACCGAAAATGCCACCGACGAACGCCAGCGGCTCGCCGCGCGCCAGGTGCTGCGCGAGCGCAAGTCGGACGAAGCGTATCAGGACTGGGTCCGGCAAATCCGTGATCGCGCCTATGTCGAGTACCGCGTCGAAGAACGTTAGCCGGGCGATAGCGGTCACCTCCGGCGAACCTGCGGGAATCGGGCCGGACATCTGCCTGCGGCTGGCAGAGCGCGAGTGGCCGGCGCGGCTGGTGGTGCTGGGCGACCGCGACCTGCTGGCGGCGCGTGCCGCGCAACTCGGACTCGATCCCGGCCGCATCGACATTCGCCATGTCCCCCTGAAAAAGTCGGCGCCGGCAGGACGGATCGATCCCGCCAACGCCCGCTACGTGCTCGACATGCTCGATGCCGCGCTCGCCGGCTGCCTCGGCGGCGAGTATGCGGCGATGGTCACCGCCCCGGTGCACAAGGGCGTCATCAACGATGCCGGCATCAGCTTCAGCGGCCATACCGAATACCTGGCCGAACATACGGCGACGCCGCGCGTGGTGATGCTGCTGGCCGGCGCCGGATTGCGCGTCGCCCTGGCCACCACGCACCTGGCGCTGAAGGATGTGCCTGCGGCCATCACGCGCGACGATCTCGAAACTACCCTCCGCATCCTCAATGCCGACCTGAAATCCAAATTCGGCATCGGCCAGCCGCGCATCCTCGTCGCCGGCCTCAACCCGCATGCCGGCGAAGGCGGCCACATGGGTCGCGAGGAAATCGAGGTCATCGGCCCGGTATTGGCAAAGCTGCGCGCCGAGGGCATGGACCTCGTTGGCCCGCTGCCGGCGGACACGCTATTCACCAAAAACGTCCTCGCCGGTTCCGATGCGCAGCTTGCGATGTACCACGACCAGGGCCTCGCCGTGCTCAAGTATGCGGCCTTCGACGAGGGCATCAATGTCACGCTGGGCCTGCCGATCATCCGCACTTCGGTCGACCACGGCACGGCGCTCGACCTCGCCGGCACCGGCAAAGCCTCGCCAACCAGTCTTTTCGCAGCGATCGATGCCGCGATCGACATGGCGCAGCGCAGGACCGCGCCGCCCGCAGGGCCGCCCCAAGGGCGGCGCAGCCAAAACCCGGAGCCGGCGCAGCCGGCGAACCACAGTCACCCTCTCCCTAGGGGAGAGGGCCGGGGTGAGGGCTGATCATGTGCCAACTGCTCGGCATGAACGGCAACACGCCGACCGACATCTGTTTTTCCTTCGAGGGCTTTCGCACCCGCGGCGGGCTCACCGATGTGCACAAGGACGGCTGGGGCATCGCCTTTTTCGAAGGGCCCGGCTGCCGCGTCTTTCTCGACGTCGAGCCGTCGGCGCATTCGGCCGTGGCCGAACTGGTGCGCCACTATCCGATCCATTCGAAGAACGTCATCGCCCACATCCGCAAGGCGACGCAGGGCCGCATCGCGCTGGAGAACACCCATCCCTTCCAGCGCGAGCTGTGGGGCCGCTACTGGCTTTTCGCCCATAACGGCAACCTCAAGGAATTCGCTCCCGTCCTCGACGGCAGCTTCGTCCCGGTCGGCGACACCGATTCCGAGCTGGCCTTTTGTTTTTTGCTGCAGCGCCTGCGCGCGGAATTCGGCGACGCCATGCCGCTGCGCAAACCGATGTTCGATTTCCTCGCCGGCATCACGCGCGAAATCGCCGCCCACGGCGAGTTCAATTTCCTGCTCAGTAACGGCAACTGCCTCTACGCCCACTGCGCCACCAAGCTCGCTTACATCGTGCGCCAGGCGCCCTTCGCCGTCGCCCACCTGAAGGACCAGGACGTCAGCATCGACTTCAGCGCCGTGACCAATCCCGACGACCGCGTCGCGGTGATCGCCACGCTGCCACTGACCGACAACGAAGCCTGGACCACCATGGAACCGGGCACCCTGATGGTCTTCCACGAGGGCATGCCGGCGGCCGCGGCGCGCACCGCATGAAAACGACGGCCGCCTAAGGTGAGCAGACAAGTTGAGGGACATAGCGCCCGCCGTCGTTTTGGGCAGAATTTCCTGGTATCCGACGGCGTCATCCGCAAGATCGTCGATGCCGTTGCGCCGCGCCCCGGCGACACCGTGGTCGAGATCGGACCGGGGCTGGGCGCCCTGACCGTACCGCTGCTGGAGCGCATCGAGCACCTTCACGTGGTCGAGATCGACCGCGACCTGATTGCGCGCCTGCAGCAGCGCTTTCCGCCCGAGCGGCTGAGCATCCACGAGGGCGACGCGCTGGAATTCGACTTCGGCACGCTGCAGGGCACGGGACGGCTCAAGATCGTCGGCAACCTGCCCTACAACATTTCCAGCCCGCTGCTGTTCCACCTGGTGCCGTTCGCGCCGCTGGTGTATGACATGCACTTCATGCTGCAGAAGGAAGTCGTGGACCGCATGGTCGCCGCGCCGGGCAGCAAGGATTTCGGCCGCCTGTCGGTGATGCTGCAGTACCGCTACCACATGGAGCGGCTGTTCATCGTGCCGCCGGGCGCCTTCAATCCGCCGCCCAAGGTCGACTCGGCCATCGTGCGCATGATTCCGGTCGACTTGCAAAAAGTCGGCGCCGGCGCTACGGCGAAAGACCCTGCCTTGTTCGCCAAAGTGGTTACCGCGGCGTTCTCGCAACGGCGCAAGATGCTGCGCAACACGCTGCGCGAATTCATCAGCGAGGCCGACCTCGCCGCGCTGGGCATCACGCCCACGGCGCGCGCCGAAGACATCGCCGTGGCGGATTATGTGCGCCTCGCCAATGCGCTGGCGGATCGTGGCCGCCACTGAACCGCCGCCAACGATTGCCGTCATCGGCGGCGGCCCGGCCGGCCTGATGGCCGCCGAAGTGCTGAGCGCCGGCGGCCTGCGCGTCGAGGTCTTCGACGCCATGCCATCGGTGGCGCGCAAGTTCCTGCTGGCCGGCCGCGGCGGGCTCAACCTGACGCACGCGGAAGTGCCCGCCATCTTCGTCATGCGCTATGGCAAGCGCCGCGCAGAAGTCGGTCGCTGGCTCGACGAATTCGGGCCGCAGCAACTGCGCAACTGGGCGCATGCGCTCGGCATCGAAACATTCGTCGGCAGTTCGGGCCGCGTCTTTCCGCAGGAGATGAAGGCGGCGCCGCTGCTGCGCGCCTGGTTGCACCGCTTGCGCGGCGCCGGCGTGATAATTCATGCGCGCCATCGCTGGCTGGGCTGGGATGCGGACGGCGCGCTGCGTTTCGCCACGCCGACGGGCGGAAAAAAAGTCGGCGCCGGCGCCACGGTGCTGGCGCTGGGCGGCGGCAGTTGGGCACGGCTGGGTTCTGATGGCGCCTGGGTGCCGCTGCTGGCCGCGCGCGGCGTCGCGGTGCAACCCCTGCGCCCCGCCAACTGCGGCTTCAACGTGGCGTGGAGCGATCACCTGCGCCAACGCTTTGCCGGCACGCCGGTCAAGAACGTCAGCGCCGCTTGCATTGCTCCGGACGGAACAACAACAAGGCACGACGGCGAATTCCTCATCACCGAACACGGCGTCGAAGGCCACCTGATTTATGCACTTTCGGCGACGCTGCGCGACGCCATCGAAACCGCCGGCAGCGTCACGCTGCACTTCGACCTCGTACCGGGACGCGAGTTGCCGCGCCTCACCGAAGATATGGCGCATCCGCGCGGCCGTGATTCGCTGGCCAATCACCTGCGCCGACGCGCCGGCATTTCCGGCGTCAAGGCGGCACTACTGTATGAATGTGCGGCCGCAGACGATCTCGCCACGCCGGCGCGGCTCGCGGCAATCCTCAAATCCCTGCCGCTGCGCCTGGATTCGCCGCGTCCGCTCGACGAAGCCATCAGCAGCTCCGGCGGCGTCGACTTCGCCGCGCTCGACGAAAACCTGATGCTGCGGGCGCTACCCGGCACATTCTGTGCGGGAGAGATGCTCGACTGGGAAGCGCCGACCGGCGGCTATCTGCTCACCGCCTGTTTTGCCAGCGGACATGCCGCGGGGCGCGGCGTTCTGCGCTGGCTGGACCGGATGCAGCCTGCCGTGAGCCAACCGCAGCCGGTCAGATGAAACCTCAGGCCTGCTTTTTCACCGCGCAGCTGCTGAAGCCGAAAATCGCGTAAGGCGGGCACCAGCCGATCGCGCCGGTAGCCAGCGGCACGACGCCGATCCAGGCCCACACCGGGCCGCCCATGGCAGCCCAGCCTACGAGTGCCAGGCCGGCAAGAATGCGAATGATGCGGTCGATGCCGCCAACGTTCAATTTCATGGTGTTCTCCTTGAGGGGTTATGCAACAGTGAAAGCTAGTGAATAAATCTACTGCGCGACCGGATTGCTGCGTTGCTCGTTCGCTCACTCCTCGCCTATCGACTTGATATGTCTCGTCGTTCGCTCAGTCGCGCCTTGCACTCCGGCCTGCTCGCTACGATTTCTTCATCAGCTTTGTGCGCATTACACCAGTTGCGCCGGCGCCTGACTGTAACCTAAGTCACAGAGGCCACCCGCCGCAAACCCGCGGCATCGAGCACCTCGACCTGCTCGCGACCCAGCTTCACCAGACCCTGCTCGGCGAAGCCCTTGAGCAGGCGGCTGACCATCTCGCGCACGCTGCCAAGCTCATCCGCGAGTTGCTGGTGGGTGGCATGCACCAGCCGCCCCTTGCCCAGCAGCAAGGCGGCAAGGCGCTGGTCGAGCTTGCGGAAAGCCACCTCCTCCACCAGTTGCATCAGGTCGGCCATGCGCTCGGAGAACAGCGCGAAAACGAAATCGCGAAACACCACCTCGCCCAGCATCTCGTCGAACAGCGGACGCGGCAGAAGGGCCAGCGTGGTCGCACCTTCGGCCACGCCGCGCGCGTTGTAGTCGGCATGGCCGAGCAGGCAGCTCGAACTGATGATGCAGCTCTCGCCGGCCAGCACGCGATACAGCGGCAGCTCGCGCCCGCTTGAACTCAGTTTGGCGACGCGCACGGCGCCGGCCAGCACGAAAGGAAAGCCGCGGCAGGGCTGGTGTTCGTCGAAGACGACGGTGCCGGCGGGAACGGCGACGGTCTGCAGCGAGTCGGCCGCGCGCTGCAGCAGGGCGGCGGGTAGTTTCGCCAGTACCGGATAGAGCGCCGTCAGCTCCGCAGGCTTCATGGCGCAGGAAGCTCCAGCGTGGCCATCACGGGCGCATGGTCGGAAGGCCGTTCCAGCTTGCGCGGCGCCTTGTCGATGAAGCAGGCGCTGCAGGCCGCCGCGAGCGGCCTGGACAGCAGGATATGGTCGATGCGCAAGCCGCGATTAAGGCGGAATCCCATCTGCCGGTAATCCCACCAGGAATAGAGCTTGGGCGGCTGCTCGAAGAGGCGGAAGGCATCCGCCAGCCCCAGGTCGACAAACTGCCGGTAAGCCGCACGCTCGGGTTCGCTGCACAGGACCTGGTCCTTCCACGCTACCGGGTCATGCACGTCGCGGTCGTCCGGCGCGATGTTGTAATCGCCGAGCAGGGCCAGTTGCGGAAAACGCTGCAGTTCGCCGCGCAGGTAGCCGGCCAGCGCCGCCAGCCAGCGCAGCTTGTATTCGTATTTCTCGCTGCCGACCTCCTGCCCGTTGGGCATGTAGGCGCAAACGATGCGCAGGCCATTCACCGTGGCCACCACGACGCGCTTCTGCTCGTCGGCGAAATCGGGGATGTCGAAACGGACGTCCTCCAGCGTGCCGCGGGCGAGGATGGCGACGCCGTTATAGGTCTTCTGCCCGTTGTGCGCGCCACGATAACCGGCGGCTTCCAGCTCGGCATAGGGGAAGACCTTGTCTTCCATCTTGGTTTCCTGCAGGCAGAGCACGTCGGCCTGCGTCGCCGCCAGCCAGTCGAGCACGTGCGGCAGGCGCACCTTGAGCGAATTCACGTTCCACGTGGCGATCTTCATGCGTCGATGATACCCGAGCAAACCCACTGTCTATAATCAAAGCGAAGGCCCAGCCAATCCATCCAGCGGAGGTGCGCCATGTTCGATTCTCCGATCGAAACCTGCCCGGTATGCGGTCAGTTCGTGGTGCTGGACCAGACCCGCGTCGAATGCGCCCGGGAACACCATTGCGAAAGCAAAACCGAGTGCCCTTTGCAACGCTTCTTCACGGGCCTGGATTTCAGCGCCGCGCTGGCCAAGGACGACCTGCGCGAAAAAGGCTACTGAGCCGTTACCGAGCGCCGGGTCAAAAGTCGGCGCTGGCGAGACGGCGATTCAGGTGGGCGAATTACGCTAGCGCTTTACGCAAGCTCGGTCATCCCATTGTGCCGTAGCAAGGCATCCGGTTGCGGGTCGCGGCCGCGGAAGGCGCGGAAGGATTCGAGCGCCGGACGCGAGCCGCCGACGGAGAGGATTTCGCGCCAGAAGCGTTCGCCGGTGTTTGCGTCCAGCGTGCTGCCGGACGTCTTCGCGGCTTCCTCGAAGGCAGCGTAGGCATCGGCCGAAAGGACCTCGGCCCACTTGTAGCTGTAGTACCCCGCCGCGTAACCGCCGCCGAAGATGTGCGAGAAGCTCTGCGGAAAGCGGTTCCATTCCGGCGGCGGCAGCACCGCCACTTCGCCGCGCACGGTCGCCAGCAGATCCATGAAAGCACGACCTGCGCCGGGCACGAATTCGCTGTGCAGCAGCAGGTCGAAGAGGCCGAACTCGATCTGGCGCAGGATCTGCAGGCCGCTCTGGAAATTCTTCGCCGCGATCATCTTGTCGTACAGCGCGCGCGGCAGCGGCGCGCCGGTTTCGGCATGGCCGGTCATGCCGGAGAGCACATCCCACTCCCAGCAGAAGTTTTCCATGAACTGGCTCGGCAGTTCGACCGCATCCCATTCGACGCCGTGGATGCCCGACACCGGCAGTTCCTCCACCTGGGTCAGCAGATGGTGCAGGCCGTGGCCGCATTCGTGGAACAGGGTGATGACATCGTCGTGGCTGAAGGTCGCGGGCCGCATTTGCGTACCCTCTCCCACCGGGGCCGGAAAATTGCAGTTGAGGTAGGCCACCGGCGTCTGCACGCCGCCAAGGATGCGGCGGCGGGTGATCGCCTCGTCCATCCAGGCGCCGCCGCGCTTGGTTTCGCGCGCATAGAGGTCGAGGTAGAACTGGCCGATCATTTTTCCGGCACGCTCGATGCGGAAGAAACGCACGGCTGGATGCCACACCGGCGCCGTATCGGCCGAAAGCTTGACGGCAAACAGGGATTCGATGACGCGGAACAGACCCGCCAGCACCTTGGGTTCGGGGAAGTACTGCTTCACTTCGTCATCGGAAAAACTGTAGCGCTGCTGCTTGAGCTTTTCCGAGGCCCAGGCCAGGTCCCAGCTTTCCAGCGTTTCCATGCCGAGTTCCTGCCGCGCGAATTCGCGCAGTTCTGTGACATCGCGGGTGGCGAAGGGGCGCGCCTTTTGCGCCATGTCGCGCTGGAAGGCCGCGACCTGGGCCGGCGTGTCGGCCATCTTGGTCGCCAGCGAGACTTCGGCGAAATTGGCGTAGCCGAGCATCTGCGCTTCCTCATGGCGCAAGGCCAGCAGGCGCTCGATCAGGGGGCCGTTGTCGCGCTCCGCCGGGCCGAATTCCGAGGCCCGCGTGGCGTAGGCGCGGTACATGCGCGCGCGCAGTTCGCGGTTGTCGCAGAACTGCAGCACGGGAATGTAGGACGGGGCATGCAGGGTGAATTTCCATCCTTGCTTGCCATCCTTTTCGGCAGCCGCCTTTGCGGCCGCCTTTGCATCCTCGGGCAAACCCCTGGTCCCGGCTTCATCCTCAACCCATTCGGCATGGGCATTGGTCGCATCCAGCACGTTCTCGGAAAACTTTGCGCCCAGCGCCGACAGCTCTTCCTGGATTTCCTTGAAGCGCGGCTTGCGGTCTTCCGGCAACTCGGCGCCGGACAGGCGGAAGTCGCGCAGGTCGTTTTCGACGATGCGTTTTCGCGCCGGCGACAGTGCCGGAAATTCGCTCCCCTCCGCGAGACGCTTGAACTTGGCGAACAGCGCCAGGTTCTGCCCGAGGTCGGCGTAAAAGCCCGACACTTCCGGCAGCATGGCGTTGTAGGCCTCGCGCCAGGGCGGCACGTCATTTACCGAATGCAGGTGGCCGACGATGCCCCAGGCGCGCGACAGGCGCTCGCCGGCATCGAGCATGGGCTGGACGAAGGCATCCCAGATCGCCGCTGTTTCCGGCGCGATCAGGATTTCGATCAGGGCGCGGTTTTCTTCGAGCAGCTGGCGGATGGCGGGGGTGACGTGTTCGGGCTGAACGGCGTCAAAGCGGGGCAGGCCGCTGAAATCGAGCAGTGGATTCATTGTTGCCAGATCGGGGTTGGAGGAAGCCGTTTCAAGTGCCCGCTGCGGGCGGGCAAGGCATTCCCGGACAAGAGCTTGGGGCCGGTTCGACCAGATCCCGGTAAGCGTGAAAACTGGCGTGGCCAAGCCAGGGCATGACCAGAACCAGCCCGACCAGGGCCGTGGCGAAGCCGAGACCGGTCAGCAGCATGATGACAACAGCCCAGACCGCAAGCGGCAGCGGGTTTTCGGTGACCGCATTGACGCTGGTGACGAGTGCGCTGATCAGGTCGCAGCGGCGGTCGATCAGCATCGGCATCGACACCACGCTGAGAGCGAACACCACGGCCGCGAGGAAACCGCCGGTGCTGATGTAAACAAAGAACATCAGGTAGTGCTTCGGATTGATCAGCACCTGAATGATCATGTCCAGCGGCGCCAGCGGCGGCCCCTGGTAGAACACGGCCACGATCACCACCGATATCACTTGCCATAGCGTGCCGGCAAGAATCGACAGCAGGCCGAAGCCGATCATGCACGAGGGATTGCGCTTCCAGGCCAGCATGGAGTCGCCCAGCGACACCGGCTCATTGGCAAGATAGCGACGCGACAGTTCATAGAGCCCGGCGGCGAGCATCGGCGCCACCAGCAGGAAGCCGGTGATGGCGGCGCCGAAAAGATAGGGCAGGCCCGCCGTCAGCCCCAGTATCACCACACCTGCCACGGCAACGGCGATGCCATAGAACAGGCTGGCCCCGGGCTGGCGCCACAAATCCTTCCAGCCACGGCGCAACCAGTCCAGCGGCGCGCCAAAGCCGACCCGCCGCACCCCGGGATTGATTCTGCAGGTGTCGGTGCAATGCACCGGCGGGACGGCGACGGGATCAGTCATTGGACGCAATGCGGCGACGCATCAGAGCGCCTGCGTGCCGGTCAGGCGCGTCAGCGCCTCGAGATAATTGGCCGCGGTCTTGTCTATGATGTCCTGCGGCAGCTTGGGTCCCGGCGCCGTCTTGCCCCAGTCCAGGGTTTCGAGGTAGTCGCGGACGAACTGCTTGTCGAAACTGGGCGGGCTGCTGCCGACCTTGTAACGGTCGGCCGGCCAGAAGCGCGAAGAATCGGGCGTCAGGACTTCGTCGATCAGATACAGGCGGCCTTCCTCGTCCTGGCCGAATTCGAACTTGGTATCGGCGATGATGATGCCGCGCACGCGGGCGAAAGCGGCAGCCTCCCGGTACAGGCGCAGCGTGGTTTCCCTGACCGTTTTCGCCAGATCGGCGCCGATCAGTTTCTCGACCTTGGCGTAATCGATGTTTTCATCGTGGTCGCCCATCTCGGCCTTGGTCGCCGGCGTGAATATCGGTTCCGGCAACTGCTGGGCCATTTGCAGGCCGGGCGGCAAGGGAATGCCGCAGACCGCGCCCGTCGCCTGATAGTCCTTCCAGCCCGATCCGATCAGGTAACCGCGCGCCACGGCCTCGATCGGCAGCGGTTTCAGGCGCTTCACCACCAGCGCCCGGCCGCGCACCTGGGCTTTTTCCTCTTCGCCGGCCACCACCGTCTCGGGGTCGATGCCGGTCAGCTGGTTGGGCACCACGTGGGCCAGCTTGCCGAACCAGAAATTGGCCACGGCGGTGAGCACCGCGCCCTTGCCCGGTATCGGGTCGGGCAGGATCACGTCAAAGGCGGACAGGCGGTCGGTGGTGACGATCAGCAGCTTGTCCTCGCCGACGGCGTAGATGTCACGCACCTTGCCGCGGCCGAGCAGCGGCAGGCTGGTAATGCTGGATTCGAAGACGAGCGGAGTGGAAATGGGCATGGTCTTTTGGGAACGGCAGAGTTATTCGCGAACGTAGGCTTTGCCGGGATCCTTCTCGGCGTCTTCGCGATAGGGGTAACGCACGTGGCCGTAGCGAATCACCAGCACGGCCACGGTCAGCAGGAGGATCGCGGCAGTCACCGCCAGCATGCGCAATTCGCTCATGTCCTTGATGTCGAGGATCAGGTAGCGCGCCAGCGCCACCATGCCGATGTAGAGCGGAAAGCGCACCGGCAGCTGCCCCGACTTGACGTACTGGCCGATCATCGCCAGCACTTCGAGGTAGAGGAACATCAGCAGCAGATCGGCCAGGGAAACGCGGCGTGCCTCGACCATCACCATCGCCTCCTGATACATGGCGATGGTCGTGGCAACGGCAACCACCAGCAGTCCGGCATACTCGACAACGTCGAGGCTGCCGCTGAAGACCTTGCGCAGGCGATCGAAAGTACGGGACTTGTTATCCATGGTAGACCGGATGAAAAAGGCCGCCGGAATGCTCCGACGGCCCGAAACTTTACTCCAAAACGCTTGCTACTTCACGATCGCGTTGAGTTCGCCCTTCTTGTAGCGCTCGGCCATTTTCTCCATCGAAACCGGCTTGATCCTGGCGGCCTGCCCGGCGCAACCGAAGGCCGTGTAGCGCGCCACGCAGATTTCCTTCATCGCCTTGCGCGCGACGGCGAGATATTTGCGCGGATCGAAGTCCTTGGGATTCTCTGCAAGATATTTGCGGATCGCCCCGGTGGAGGCCATGCGCAGGTCCGTGTCGATGTTGATCTTGCGCACGCCGTGCTTGATGCCCTCGACGATTTCCTCGACCGGCACGCCGTAGGTCGCGCCCATGTTGCCGCCGTTCTCGTTGATGATCTTGAGCCAGTCTTGCGGCACCGAGGACGAACCGTGCATCACCAGATGGGTATTCGGAATGCGGGCGTGGATATCCTTGATGCGGTCAATGCGCAGCACCGCGCCGGTGGGCGGCCGGGTAAATTTGTAGGCGCCGTGCGAAGTGCCGATGGCGATTGCGAGCGCATCGACGCCGGTGGCCTTGACGAACTCGGCGGCTTCGTTGACATCGGTCAGCAGCTGGTCGTGCGAAAGCACGCCTTCGGCGCCGTGGCCGTCTTCCTTCTCTCCCATGCCGGATTCGAGCGACCCTAGACAGCCCAGTTCGCCTTCCACCGAAACCCCGATGGCGTGGGCGATGTCAACCACGTGGCGGGTGACTCTGCTGTTGTAGTCGAAGCTGGCGGGTGTCTTGGCATCCTCCTGCAGCGAACCGTCCATCATCACGCTGGAAAAACCGGAGCGCATCGACTGGATGCAGATCGCGGGGCTGGCGCCGTGATCCTGGTGCATCACGATCGGGATGTCCGGGTGGGTCTCGATCGCCGCCTCGATCAGGTGGCGCAGGTAGGGTTCGCCGGCATATTTGCGGGCGCCGGCCGAGCCCTGCATGATGACCGGGCTGTTGGTCTCCTGCGCGGCTTCCATGATGGCCTGGATCTGCTCCAGGTTATTGACGTTGAAAGCCGGCAGGCCGTAGCCGTTTTCGGCAGCGTGATCGAGCAGTTGACGCATGGAAACCAGGGGCATGGCATTCTCCTATGAATGAATTCAGTGTGACTCGTTTTACGGCTTAATGGTTCGAGCGGTGTTCGCCCACTTTGACAATCTTCATGGTATTGGTGCCGCCTGACTTGCCGATGGGCTCGCCGATGGTCAGCACGATCAGGTCGCCGATCTCCACGGCACCGGCCGCAATCAGTGCTTCCTCGGCATCAAGGAGCACCTGATCCCGATCATGGCCGCTCTGCGGCACCATGAGGGGAAACACCCCCTTGAAAATGCTGACCTTGTAGCGGGTCCGTACTTCCTGGGTCAGGGCATAGATCGGAATGCCGGTGTTAACCCGCGACATCCAAAGCGCGGTCGAGCCTGACTCGGTCAGCGAGGCGATGGCCTTGACTTTGAGGTGATGCGCGGCGAACAGCGCGGCCATGGCGATCGACTGGTCGATGCGGGTGAATATGCGATGCAGGAAATGCGTGTCGAGCGGGAAGTCGGAAGATTTTTCCGCCTCGACGCAAATGCGCACCATGGCCTCGACCGTCTGCACCGGATAGTCGCCGGTCGCGGTTTCCGCCGAGAGCATGACCGCATCGGTGCCGTCCAGCACAGCATTGGCGACGTCGGATACCTCGGCCCGCGTCGGCACCGGACTGTGGATCATCGACTCCATCATCTGCGTCGCGGTGATCGAAAACTTGTTGCACTCGCGCGCGGTACGGATGATGCGCTTTTGCAACGCGGGCACCGCGGCATCGCCGACCTCGACCGCCAGGTCGCCGCGCGCGACCATGACACCATCGGTGGCATCAAGTATGTTGTTCAGGTTTTCGATCGCCTCGACGCGCTCGATTTTGGCCACCAGCAGCGCATTCGAGCCGGCCGCCTGCAGCAGGGCCCGCGCCAGGCGCATGTCGTCGCCCGACTTGGGAAAGGACACGGCCACATAGTCGATGCCGAGGCTCGCCGCGGTACGGATGTCCTCCATGTCCTTGGCCGTCAGGGCGGGAGCAGTGAGGCCGCCGCCCTGCTTGTTGATGCCCTTGTTATTGGAGAGTTCGCCGTCGTGGCGATTGCGGCAGCGTATCTCACTGCCCTGAACCTGCAGCACGTCGAACACGGTACGGCCATCGTCGAGCAGCAGCACGTCGCCGGCCCGAACGTCCTTGACCAGGTCGGGATAGTCGAGTCCGACCCGTCCCTCGTCGCCCAGAGCGCAGGCGGCATCGAGGACGAACTCCTGTCCGGCCTTGATCTGCACGGGGCCGGCGGCGAACCTGCCGATGCGGATCTTGGGACCCTGCAGGTCGGCCATGACGCCCACCGTGCGCCCGGCGTCATGCGCGGCGGCACGCAGTGCTTCGACGCGCTGGCGATGATCTTCGGCCGTGCCGTGGGAAAAGTTGATGCGAACCACATCCACCCCGGCAGCCACAAGCGCCTGCATGCGCTCGGGACTGCTCGAAGCAGGACCGAGCGTGGCGACGATTTTGGTCGAACGCTGGCGCGCCGTGGTCATCCGGCGGCCCGCTGTTCGAGCATCTCAACGGCAGGCAACTTCTTGCCTTCGAGAAACTCGAGAAAGGCGCCACCCGCAGTCGAGATGTAGGAGACCTTGTCGTAGATGTCGTACTTCTGGATCGCGGCAATGGTGTCGCCGCCGCCGGCCAGGGTGAAGGCCTTGGTGTTGGCGATGGCCATGGCGATGGCCTTGGTGCCCTCGCCGAACTGATCGAACTCGAAGACGCCGACCGGGCCGTTCCATACCACCGTGCCGGCATTCATGATGATGTCGACCAGTTCCTGCGCGCTCTTCGGGCCGATGTCGAAAATCATGTCGTCGTCGGAAACCGCGCCGGCATCCTTCGCCACGGCAGGCTCGGCAGCATCGAACTTCTTGCCGCATACCACGTCGACCGCGATCGGGATGGTGGCGCCGCGCGCCGTCATCTTCTTCATCAGGGCCTGGGCCGTGGGCACCAGGTCGTCCTCGCACAGCGACTTGCCGACGTTCTTGCCGGACGCCTTGAGGAAGGTGTTGGCGATGCCGCCGCCGACCACCATCTGGTCGACCTTTTCCGACAGGGCTTCGAGCACGGTGAGCTTGGTCGACACCTTGGAACCGCCGACGATGGCCACCATCGGCCGCGCCGGGGTCGCCAGCGCCTTGGTCAGGGCTTCGAGTTCCTCGGCCACCAGCAGGCCCGCACAGGCCGCCGGCGCATACTGGGCGACGCCGTAGGTGGAGGCCTCGGCACGATGCGCGGTGCCGAAGGCGTCCATGACGAACAGGTCGCACAGCGCCGCGTACTTGCGCGCCGTCGCTTCCACGTTCTTCTTCTCGCCCTTGTTGAAGCGGCAGTTTTCCAGCAGCACCACTTCACCGGCGGCGACTTCAAATCCGCCATCGACCCAGTCGCGGATCACGCGCACCGGTTTACCCAGCTTGGAAGTCATGACATCGGCCACCGGCTTGAGCGAGTTCTCTTCGGCATACACACCCTCCTCGGGACGGCCGAGGTGGGAGGTGACCATGACTTTGGCGCCGGCCTTGAGGCAGAACTCTATGGTCGGCATCGACGCCGTGATGCGCGCATCCGAGGTGACCTTGCCATCCTTGACCGGCACGTTGAGGTCGGCGCGGATGAATATGCGCTTGCCCTGGAGATTGAAATCGGTGAGACGCTTGAATGTCATGGAATAAAACCTTTCACCACAGAGAAACAGAGGCACAGAGAAACCCAAAACGCTTCCTGATTAGCAATGAACGTCAGCCGACCGACTACGGGAGGCACGAATGACGCTCTCCCCCTTTCAAGGGGGGAGTTGGAGGGGGGGATGGGATCATTGTGGGCGTCTTACTGCGCCCCATCCCCATCCCGGCCTTCCCCTTGAAGGGGAAGGAGATCGCGCTTGGCTGACGTTCATTGCTTTCAAGAAAAGCTCCTTTCTCGTGTTCTTTCCTCTTCGTCTCTGTGCCTCTGTGCTTAGTGGTGTTGGTATGAATTACTTCGCGACGTGCTCGACAAAGCGCAGCATGTTGCAGGTATAGCCGTACTCGTTGTCGTACCAGGCGACGACCTTGACGAAAGTCGAGTCCAGCGCGATGCCGGCGTCGGCGTCGAAGGTCGAGGGCAGGGAACTGCCGCGGAAGTCGGTGGCGACGACCTTCTCTTCGGTGTAGCCCAGCACGCCCTTCATCGAGCCTTCCGAAGCGGCCTTCATCGCCGCGCAGATTTCCTTGTAGGAGGCTTCCTTGATCAGTTCCACTGTGAGGTCGACCACCGACACGTCGGAGGTGGGAACGCGGAAGGACATGCCGGTGAGCTTCTTGTTGAGTTCCGGAATCACCACACCGACAGCCTTGGCCGCGCCGGTCGAGGACGGAATGATGTTTTCCAGGATGCCGCGGCCGCCGCGCCAGTCCTTGTTGGACGGACCATCGACGGTCTTCTGCGTCGCCGTGGCGGCATGCACCGTGGTCATCAGGCCGCGCTTGATGCCCCAGGTGTCGTGCAACACCTTGGCCACCGGGGCCAGGCAGTTGGTGGTGCAGGAGGCGGCAGAGACGATGGCCTCGCCGGCGTAGGTCTGGTGATTCACGCCATAGACGAACATCGGCGTGTCGTCCTTCGACGGTGCGGACTGCACGACCTTCTTCGCGCCGGCGTCGATGTGCTTCTGGCAGGTGTCCTTGGTCAGGAAGAAGCCGGTGCATTCGATGACGATGTCGGCGCCGATCTCGTTCCACTTCAGGTTGGCGGGATCCTTCTCGGCCGTGAGGCGGATCTTCTTGCCATTGACGACCAGGGTATTGCCGTCGACGGCGATGTCGCCCTTGAAGTTGCCATGAACCGAGTCGTACCTGAGCATGTAGGCCAGATAGTCGGGCTCGAGCAGGTCGTTGATGCCGACCACTTCGATCCCGGGAAAATCCTTGGCGATGGCGCGGAATGCCATGCGGCCGATGCGGCCGAACCCGTTGATGCCTACTTTGATAGCCATTTGGATGATCTCCTGAGAGTGATTAAATGAATTGCTTGACCGTCTTCACGACATTTTCCACCGTGAAGCCGAATTCCTTGAACAGTTGGCCGGCCGGGGCCGATTCGCCATAACGGTTGAGCCCGATGACCGCGCCCTGCCCGCCATCCGTTGCGCCGACATACTTGTACCAGCCGTCGGTGACGCCGGCTTCGATGGCGACGCGCGGCATCCCTTTCGGCAGCACGGACTCGCGGTAGGCGGCATCCTGACGGTCGAAGGCATTGGTGCAAGGCATCGATACCACGCGCACCGGAATCTCGGCTTCCATCGCGGCCTGGGCCTTCAGGGCAATCTCCACTTCGGAACCGGTGGCGATGATGACCGCCTTGGGCTTGCCGTTCTTCGCCTCGGAAATGACGTAGCCGCCGCGGGCAATGCTGGCCAGCGTCGCCGCGTCGCGCGGCACGAAGGGCAGGTTCTGCCGTGACAGGCACAGCGAACTGGGGCCGGTGAGTTTTTCCACCGACGAGGTCCACGCCACCATGGTTTCCACCGTGTCGCAAGGGCGCCAGACATCCATGTTGGGGATCATGCGCAGCGTGGCGGTCTGCTCCACCGGCTGGTGGGTCGGGCCGTCCTCGCCGAGGCCGATCGAATCGTGGGTGAACACGAAGATCACGCGCTGCTTCATCAGCGCGGCCATGCGCAGGGCATTGCGGGCGTATTCCGAGAACATCAGGAAGGTGCCGCCGAAAGGCAGCACGCCGCCGTGCAGGGCCATGCCGTTCATGATCGCCGCCATGCCGAATTCGCGCACGCCGTAGGAAATGTAGTTGCCCGTGCTCGTGCCGGAAACGTGCTTGCAGCCCGCCCAGTTGGTCAGGTTGGAGCCGGTCAGGTCGGCCGAGCCGCCGAGGAATTCGGGCAGTGCCGGGGCCAGCGCATTGATGGCGATCTGCGAGGCCTTCCGCGTGGCAACCGTCTCAGCCTTGGCGTTCACCGCTTCGATGGCCTTCTTCGCGTATTCGGCCCAGTTGGCCGGCAGCTCGTTGGCCATGCGGCGCTTGAACTCGGCGGCTTCCGCCGGAAAAGCCTTGGCATAGCTCTCGAATTTTTTGTTCCAGTCGCCTTCGCGTTCGGCGCCCTTCTTCTTCGCATCCCAGCCGGCATAAACGTCCTGCGGGATCTCGAAAGGCGCATGCGCCCAGCCGATGTGGGCGCGGGCAGCCGCAATCTCCGCATCACCCAAAGGTGCACCGTGGACATCGTGGGTGCCGGCCTTGTTCGGTGAACCCAAACCGATCACCGTCTTGCAGCAGATCAGCGAAGGCTTGTCGGTGACGGCCTTGGCGGCTTCGATGGCGGCGTTCAGCGCCACCGGGTCATGGCCGTCGACGTTCGACACCACGTGCCAGCCGTAAGCCTCGAAGCGCTGCGGCGTATTGTCGGTGAACCAGCCCTCGACGTGGCCGTCGATGGAAATGCCGTTGTCGTCCCAGAAGGCAGTCAGTTTGCCCAGGCCCCAGGTGCCGGCCAGCGCGCAGGACTCGTGCGAAATGCCTTCCATCAGGCAGCCGTCGCCGAGAAAAACGTAAGTGCGGTGATCGACGATCTCGTGGCCGGGCCGGTTGAATTCGGCGGCCAGCAGCTTCTCCGCCATGGCCATGCCGACGGCGTTGGTGATGCCCTGGCCCAAGGGGCCGGTAGTGGTCTCGACGCCGGCGGTGTAGCCGTATTCAGGATGGCCCGGCGTCCTGCTGTGCAACTGGCGGAACTGCTTCAGGTCCTCGATCGACAGGTCGTAGCCCGTGAGATGCAGAAGCGAATAGATCAGCATCGAGCCATGGCCGTTGGACAGCACGAAGCGGTCGCGGTCGGCCCACTTCGGATTGGCTGGATTGTGGCGCAGGTGGCGGTTCCACAGCACCTCGGCGATTTCGGCCATGCCCATGGGTGCGCCCGGATGGCCGGAATTGGCTTTCTGCACCCCGTCCATGGCAAGAGCGCGAATGGCGTTGGAAAGATTGGAACCCACGGCGGCGGGTGCAACGGCGGACAGATTGGTCATGGCGGCTCAAATTTGAAAGGACGGAACAGGTTCCGTCGGGGTAGCCCGGTATTATCGGCGAAACCGGGCGGATCGCGCTAGGGAGAAAGCCAGGTGCTTGATTCGTTGACGCTCAGGCCCGCTTGCGGTTTTCGACCATGCGCAGGATCAGGGGCGTGAAGATCAACTGCATGGCCAGTTCCATCTTGCCGCCGGGCACCACGATGATGTTGGGCCGCGACATGAAGGAATCGTGGATCATCGACAGCAGGTAGGGAAAGTCGATGCCCTTGGGATTGGCGAAGCGGATCACCACGAAGCTCTCGTCCGCCGTCGGGATGTCGCGGGCGATGAATGGATTCGAGGTATCCACCGTCGGCACGCGCTGGAAATTGATGTGCGTGCGCGAGAACTGCGGCGTGATGTAGTTGATGTAGTCGGGCATGCGGCGCAGGATGGTGTCCACCACCGCCTCGGTCGAATAGCCGCGCTGGTTCTTGTCGCGATGCAGCTTCTGTATCCATTCGAGGTTCACAGTCGGCACCACGCCAACCAGCAGATCGGCATGCTGCCCGACATTTACCTTGTCGGTCACCGCGGCGCCGTGCAGGCCCTCGTAGAACATCAGGTCGGTGCCCTCCGGGATGTCTTCCCAGGGCGTGAATTCGCCTGACTGCTGGCCGTAGGGTGCTGCCTCCTCGGCGTTGTGGAGGTATTTCCTGACCTTGCCCTTGCCGGTCTTGCCGTAGGTCTTGAACAGGTCGCCGAGTTCTTCGAGCAGGTTGGCTTCGGGGCCGAAGTGGCTGAAGTGGTTGTTGCCGGCCAACCGGGCTTCCTCCATCGCCGCCTTCATGGCCTTGCGGTCAAAGCGATGGAAGGAATCACCCTCGACGATGGCCGCCTTCAGCTTTTCGCGGCGGAAGACCAGATCGAAGGACTTGGTGACCGTGGACGTGCCCGCACCCGAAGATCCGGTGATGGCGACAATGGGGTGCTTGACCGACATGGGAATCTCCTGGCTTAACGTGAAATAACTCGTTCGGAGCGACTGGTAATAGTCGAGCGAAGCGATCCGATCAGTAGCCCCCCGTGAGGGGGCGAGGCGGGGTTTCGCACCGCACGCGGTGCGCCGCCGCAGCCGGCTGGCTGTGCAAAGCCAGCCGTGGGCCGCGAAGCGGTGGGGGGGCGGGCCTTCAATTCGCCTTTAACGTGTTTCATCATCGGCGGGCGATATCACTGTCATAAAAATTAGCGTCTGTCTTATTGGGTGCGGAACAGCGAACGGGATGAGAACAAGGGTGAATTGAAGGTGTCCGGTTCTTTGCCGGTGGCATAGTCGGCATGGTAATCGGCGACGCGCTCGACTTCGTTCTTCGAGCCAAAGATCAGCGGCACGCGCTGGTGGAGTTCCGTGGGCGACAACTCCATCACGCGCTCGCGACCGGTGGTCGATTTTCCGCCCGCCTGTTCGATGATGAAGGAGATCGGATTGGCTTCATAGAGCAGGCGCAAGCGGCCCGGCTTGGTGGCGTCCTTGCTGTCCTTGGGGTACATGAAAATGCCGCCGCGAGTCAGGATGCGGAAGGCTTCCGCTACCAGCGAGGCGACCCAACGCATGTTGAAATCCCTGCCCCGGGGCCCCGTCTGGCCGGCCAGGCACTCGGTGACGTAACGCTGCACCGGGGGTTCCCAGAAGCGCGAGTTGGAGGAGTTGATGGCGAACTCGTGGGTATCGTCCGGAATCTTCATCTGCGGATGGGTCAGGATGAAAGCGCCGATGTCGCGATCCAGGGTGAAGCCGTCGACGCCTTCGCCGGTAGTCAACACCAGCATGGTCGACGGCCCGTAGAGCGCAAGACCGGCGCAGACCTGCTGCGTGCCGGGCTGCAGGAAATCTTCCAGCGTGGCGTCCTGGCCCGGATTCGGCGCGCGCAGGATCGAAAAGATGGTGCCCACCGTCAGGTTGACATCGATGTTCGAACTGCCGTCCAGCGGATCGAAGACCAGCAGGTACTTGCCGCGCTTGCAATGGGCGGGCAGGACATACACGTCTTCCATTTCTTCCGAGGCCATGCCGGCGAGGTTGCCGGACCATTCGTTTTCCTGGAGCATGACGTCATTGCTCATGACGTCGAGCTTCTTCTGCACCTCGCCCTGGACATTCACCGATGCACCTTCGGTGCCGGCATTCCCCAGCGCGCCGATCAGCGCACCCTTGTTCACCTGGTTGGAGATGATCTTGATCGCCGTCGCCAGGGAGTTGAGCAGGCTGGAAAATTCGCCCGAAACGCCCGGGTGCTTGTGTTCCTGCTCGATGGTGTAACGGGTCAGTGTCTTGCGTCCCTGATGCATGGATCCTGCTCCCTGTAGTTGGGCCGAATTGCCGCCAGCGAAGCTGCCGGTGCGCTTAGCCCTTATTGGATTACGGACAATGTAGTCGGATCGACCTATAAGTACCATTCACTTTTTCTTATCCTGTAAATAAGCCCGTTATTTCGCCTTCCGCTCCGCCGGAATGCACCCGCCACAGAGGCAGCGGCACACCACGGCAAGCAGGTCAGCGGGTCAGCGGGTCAGCTCCATGTACAGGCTGGGCAGCGTTTCGGGCAGGCGCTCGATGCGATCGAGGACGCGCCAGCGCTTGCCGAAAATCTCGCGCACATACTCGTCGGCCTTCGGATCAAGGCTCAGGCAAAAGCTGGTGACGCCCTTGGCGGCCAGTTCCTCGACGGCCTTGCGCGCATCGCTGCGCAGGTGTTCGGGCTCGGTGACGTCGATGTCGGCCGGTTCGCCGTCGGTCAGCAGCAGCAGGATCTTCTTGTCGGCACGGCGATGCTCAAGGTAGTGGCCGGCGTGGCGCAGCGCGGCGCCCATGCGTGTGGACCACCCGGCCTGCATGGCGGCCAGGCGGGCTTTGACCGTGTCGTCCCAGCGCTCGGAAAAGCCCTTGATGTGCTGGTAGCGCACTTCGTGGCGGGTATTGGAATGGAAACCGGCAATGGCATAGGCGTCGCCGAGGTGGTCGATGGCCCAGGCCAGCAGCGACACGGCTTCCTGGCTCAGTTCGAGGATGGTCTGTCCCGCCGTACCGCCAGCGCCGATTTTTTCATTGAGCGACTCCGACAGGTCGAGCAGCAGCAGGACGTCGATGCTGCGGCCGTCGGTACGGTGGCTCATGTTGATGCGCGGGTCCGGCGTGGCGCCGCTCCTGTAGTCGATCAGCGAACTGATGGCGATGTCGAGGTCGAGGTCGCTGCCCTCCTCCTGGTAGCGGATGCGCACCTTGTCCTGCGGCTTGAGCAGGTCGAGCAGGCGCTTGAGCCGCTTCGCCAGCGCCGCATGCTTTTCCAGCAGGCGGTCGATGTCCGCCGGATTTCCCGAAGGGTGCAATGCCTCATAGACACTGGTCCAGTCGGGGCGGTAGGTTTGCGACTGATAATCCCATTCCGGATAACGCCGCGGCGGCAGGGACAAGACCTCGGCTGGCTTCCTGTTCTGCTTGTCGGGGTCGTCGAAGAACTCTTCGTCGTCGCTGTCCTCGATGTACTGCCAGAGGTGGCGGTTGTCATCGCGGTAGTCGATGACCGTATTGTCGAAATGGACCTTGGCCAACTGGTCACTTTGGCGCCGTGTGCGGGCGACGTAGGACAGCGCCAGGTCGGCCATTTCGCGCGTGCTGGAATCGCCGCCGCCCAGGGTCTGGTGGAAGCGTGCAACGAACTCGAGCAGTTGCGGATTGGCGTAGGGGTGTTGCGGATCGAGCAATGCTCGAGACAGCATGGCCAGGCGGTGGCGCAGGCAGGAAGTGGTCTCCGGGTCGCACTCGGCCTCGCCCGGAACGGGGTGCAGGGCGAGAAAGATGCGCCGCAGGCCGGGAAACTCGCGGATCAGCAGGGTCTCGATGCGGCAGTCCTCGAAGAACTCCACCGCCATGCGCTGGAAGGGGCTGTAGTTGTCGGCGATGATCTGGCTGCTCCAGCGGCGATGGCCTGCCATGTGGGCCAGCACCGCGCGGTAGCGGTCGAGGCCGGCGACCGCTCCGCCGGGACCCTGCACATCGTCGAAAACATCCGGCACGCGCATGCCGAGCTTGTCGTAGTAGGGAATCGGCTTGCGCAGCTCGTCGAAGGCCGTGGTGTAGGGGACCAGTTGCTCGCTCTCGTGCCACAAGGCCCGCAGGTACAGGTCGAGCTTGCGTTCGACGTCGGCAAACAGCGTGCCGTGGCGTTCGCGCTGCATTACCGCCCGACTGTCGGCGGAGTCGAGGCGGAAGTATTCCTCCTGCCGTTCCGGGTGTTTGGAGTAATTGCGGATGCCGTAGTCGGTCCAGTTCCTCAGGCCGGCGGTGGACAAGAGGCCCAGCAGGCGCGGCGCCTGCTCGAAATAATGCGGCAAACCGGGGCTGGGAAATGTCGCGTGGTGGCCGTGGATCGAACCCGTGGTGCGCGCCATCAGGTTCAACGCAATGTCGAGATAAACCTCGATCTGCTCGGCCGATTGCAGGCGCCGGGCGACGGCGGCCAGGGTTTGCAGGAAGGGCGTGATCGCCGAGCTGTTGGGCGACTTCTGCATGGCGCGGATGACACCCATCACCTGCGGCAGCAGGGGCTCCTGATCGCCGCTGGCGGCAGCGACCACGGTCGGCCATTCCTCGAGGAATGCCAGCAGCGGCTCCGGCCCGCGGCCAAGCTTGCCGATGACGCGCGCAGCTTCGAGATAGGCCTCGAGCTGCGGCTTGCTGAAGCCGGCGAGCGCGGCATAGACGCATTCTTCGAAGACGTCGGCGACGGTGGCAAAGCCGCAGTCCAGCGTCTGCCAGGCGGCCTGCACCTGAGGGTGCGCGTAGCTGCGACTGCGCGCATCCGGGATCTGTCTTACGCCCGTGACCATGTTGTTTCGCCGCTTGAGGCCAGTTAGCGCCGTTTATCGCCGTATCACCGTATCGCCAGCGCCGACTCTTCAGGCGAAGCTGGCATCGACGGCATGATCGAGTGTGGCGCGGATGTCGGCGTCATCGGTGATCGGCCGCACCATGGCCATGCGGCAGGCGTCCGCAGGCAGAACGCCGCGTTTGATCAGGGTCGCGGCATAGACGATCAGGCGCGTCGAAATGCCCTCGTCGAGGCCGTGCCCCTTGAGGTTGCGCGCCGTCTGCGCGATCTTCACCAAGGTCGCTGCCGTGCCGGCATCGAGGCCGGATTCCTGCGCCACGATCTGCGTCTCCAGCACCGCCTCGGGGTAATCGAAATCGAAGGCGGTGAAGCGCTGCTTGGTCGACTGCTTGAGGTCCTTCATCAGCGACTGGTAGCCCGGGTTGTAGGAGATGACGAGTTGAAAGTCGTCATGCGCCTCGATCAGTTCGCCCTTCTTGTCCAGCGGCAGCACGCGACGATGGTCGGTCAGCGGATGGATTACCACCGTGGTGTCCTGGCGCGCCTCGACGATCTCGTCGAGATAGCAGATCGCCCCGATGCGCGCCGCGGTGGTCAGCGGGCCGTCGAGCCAGCGCGTGCCGTTGGCATCGAGCAGGTAACGGCCGACCAGGTCGCTGGCGGTCATGTCCTCGTTGCAGGCCACGGTGATCAGCGGCTTGCCCAGCTTCCAGGCCATGTACTCGACGAAGCGCGACTTGCCGCAACCGGTAGGACCTTTGAGCATGACGGGCAGGCGCGCGGCGTAGGCGGCCTCGTACAGCTCGACTTCCCTGCCCTGGGCCTGATAGAAGGGTTGCGTCCTGACGAGGTATTGTTCCTTGTTCGACATGGCCTTATCCGATCAATTCAGTCAAGTAGGCGAGTCCAAAAAACCCCGCCGTAGCGGGGCTGACCCCGTTGTCATGCCCGCGCAGGCGGGCATCCAGAGATGCTACCGGATTCCGGGTCCGTCACCCCGGCATGCTTGAAGCCGGGGCCGGAATGACATCTGTTACTTGTGCACGCCGAGCTTTTCGCGCCAGCCGGGGAAGAGCTTGTCCGCATCGCCGGGGAAGGATTCGAAGGCGCGGGCGAATTCCTTGTGGCTCTTGGCGAACTCGATCGGATCGGCACCGGCCTTCCAGCACTCGTAGGACTGGCGCAGGGAAATCGCGCCGGCCGCCGGGCTGTCGATGTGGCCGTAGGAGCCGCCACCGGAGGTGTTGATGACGTTGCCGTGGCCGAGGTTCTCGAAGAAGCCGGGCAGGCGCAGCGCGTTCATGCCGCCGGAGATAATCGGCGTGGTCGGCTTCATGCCATACCACTCCTGATGGTAGTAGGGGCCATCCGCCGAATCGCGCTCGATCATGTAGGCGATGTTGCGGTCGTCCTGTGCGCCTTCCATCTTGCCGTAGCCCATGGTGCCGACGTGGATGCCGGACGCCCCCTGCAGGCGCGACATCTTGGCCAGCACCAGGGCGGTATAGCCGCGCAAGGCTGAGGGCGAGGTCACGGCGCCATGGCCGGCGCGGTGGTAGTGCAGATACTGGCCGGGGTACTGACGGCGCGCGGTGGTCACCATGCCGGGACCGCCGACATAGCCATCCACCAGGAAGGCCACCTTGTTGGCGTCCGGGCCGAAGGTTTCCAGGATGTAATCGGCACGAGCGCACATTTCGTAATGGTCGTCGGCGGTGATGTTGGCCGAGAAAATCTTGGCCTGGCCGGTTTCGTCCATTGCACGCTTCATGGCGTCATACACCAGCGGGATGACTTTTTTGGTCGGACAGAACACCTGGTTGCCCTGCGGTTCGTCGTTCTTGATGAAGTCGCCGCCGAGCCAGAACTGGTATGCCGCCTTGGCAAACGGTTCGGGACGCAGGCCCAGCTTCGGCTTGATGATGGTTCCCGCGATATAGCCGCCATTGACGCGGGGACGGCCGAGGATTTCCCACAGGTCGGTAATGTCCTTCGACGGGCCATCGTACAAGCGCAGCAGTTGGCGCGGCACCCAGAAGTCGTGCATCTTGAGGCACTTGACGTCGCCCTGCCCCTGGTTGTTGCCGATCGCCAGCGTCAGGAAGGACACCAGCATGGCGCGGCCGTCGGTGATGTTGCGGTCGAACAGGTCAATCGGGTAGGCGACCTTCATCACGCCCTGCGCTTCGTCGATGAAATACACCAGTGCATCGACACCCTTGGTGAAGTCGTCGGTGGTGCAGACTTCGACGTTGGTGCCGGTGGAGGATTCGGCGGCGATGTGCGATGCGGTCGCCAGATAACCATAACCAGCGGCGGGCTGCATGTGATAAGCGACGAGCACATGCTTGTCGCCCTTGATCAGGTCTTCTTCTTTCAAGCTCAGATCGGCGTAGCGGTTCGACTGGTCCATGCGGTTCTCCTTTGGTTTGTTCGTTAAGGCAAATTGCAGCAGATGGACGACATGTTAATCATGCCTCTGCATAAGTTAAAGTCACGTTTTTTTATCACTACCATAAGCATGGCTATGCCAGTGCCGCAACAGCGGAATGCCGACCTCGCCGAGATCGGGAAGCAGGGCCAGGGCGCCGGAAAAATCGTGCTCGTCGGTATAGGCCGTGCGCGTAATCACCGTGGCCAGGCCGGCGCCGCGACTGGCCTTGAGGCCGTTGGCGGAATCTTCGATGGCGAGGCAGGCAGAAGCCGGCAGGCCTAGCTGCGCCAGCACCCACTGGTACACATCCGGCGCCGGCTTCTTGTTCGGCACCGTATCGCCGGCGCCGACTTTTTCGAACAGGGCGAGCAGGTCCGGGGCCAGCAAGGCGGTGATATTTTCGGGCGTGGTGGTGGTGGCAATGGCCAGGCGCAGGCCGGCGCCATGCGCTTCGCGCAGCAGGCGCTCGACGCCGGGGCGCAGGGCAATGCCCTTGGCGCATAGTTCCACGTAGTGCCGCGTCTTGGCGGCATGCAGTTCCCTGATGCGCGCCTCGGCGTCGGCGTGCTGCAGGAAGTCCGGCGCGTGTCGCTCGCAGAAGAAACGGATGCGCTCCTTGCCGCCGGTCACTTCCAGCAGTTCGCCGTAGAGCGCCGCGTCCCAGTGCCAGGGCAGACCGGCTTCGGCAAAAGCGGCGTTGAAGGCCGGACGATGGCCGTCGCGCTCGGTATCGGCCAGCGTGCCGTCGACATCGAAGATGAGAGCTTCAAGCATGGACGAAAGCATAGCCGCCGGTCACCCATAAGCGCCAGTCATGGTTTCTTATGGCAGTGATAAGATCGGGCCAGTTCGCGAAACCGCCGACTCGGTCCCCGGAGAACCCCTCAGCCATGAAGAACGTCACGCTGCGCCAACTGAAGATATTCGAGGCCGTGGCACGCCACCTCTCGTTCTCGCGCGCCGCCGAGGAACTGCACCTGACCCAGCCGGCGGTGTCGATGCAGGTGCAGGCGTTGGAAGACCAGGCCGGCCTGCCGCTGACGGAGCAGGCGGGCAAGAAGGTTCGCCTGACCGCCGCCGGCGAGGAAATCGCCCGCCAGGCGCGCCGCATCGCCGAGCAACTGCGCGATGCCGGCGAAGCCATGGCGGCGCTCAAGGGCGTCGAAGCCGGTCGCCTGAAGATCGGTGTGGTCAGCACCGCCAAGTATTTTGCCCCCTCACTGCTGGCCGAGTTCCGCCGCCGCCACCCCGGCGTCGAACTGGAACTGGCGGTCAACAATCGCGGTGCAATCGTGCGCCAATTGGCCGAGAACAGCATTGACCTGGCCATCATGGGCACGCCGCCGGCGGAGTTCGAGACGGTGGCGACGGTATTCGCCGATCATCCCCTGCTCTTTATCGCCGCGCCCACGCACCATCTGGCGAACAAGCGGAGCATTGACCCGCGCCTATTGGCGGAAGAGACCCTGCTGATTCGCGAGCCCGGCTCGGGCACGCGCGGCGCGCTGGAGCGCTTTCTGGAACAGCACAAGGTGACGCCCGGCGCGACGATGGAACTGGGTAACAACGAGACCATCAAGCAGGCGGTGATGGCAGGCCTCGGCCTGTCCTTCATCTCGGAACATACCATCGGGCTGGAGCGATCGGTCGATCGCCTGACCGTGCTCGACATCCGCGATACGCCGGTCCGGCGCCATTGGCGCCTGGTCTATCGCACCGACAAGCGCCTGATGCCGGCGGCCAGCGCCTTCGTGCAGTTCATGGACAGCGAAGGCTCGCGCCTGATCGAGGCCCAGATCAACGCGCATGGGCCGGCCGCCGTTGCTGCCGCACCGAAAAAAGCGCGAGCCGTCGGCCGCAAGGCCGGCTAAAAAAACGGCGCCCTATTTCCTCGCCGCGACGTTCCACAGCGCGGCGATCACGCCCAGCTTGGTGACAAAAGCTTTGACGTGGTATTCGCCGACGGTGATGCGCTTGCCGCCGCCGGGCAGCGCGCTGATGAAAATGTCGGCAATCTGGTCTTCCGACAGATTGGTGGCACCGGCGGCATGCCAGACCCGGACATGGTTGCAGTCGTCGCGGTCGATAAGCAGGGTCTTGTCGTTCTTCGCCTCGAGCAGGCTGATCGTCACCCCGTCGCCGGATTCAAAAACGCGGGCGGGACCGGCGCTGGTCTGCGTCACTTCGCCGCCCCCGGGCTTTGCAGTGACCTCGAGTTCCATGATTTCATCATCGCTCAGGCGACTTTCGCCTTCGGTATGCCAGACCCTGAAGACGCCGCCCGCCTGCAACTGGATCAGCAGGACGTTGTCGGCGGCATTGGCCGCAGACATTGTCATCAGCGCGGCCAGGAACAAGATGATCCTCATGCAACGGTCCACTTGATCGAACAGCCAATGCCGGGGGTCTGCTGCGCCGGCCCGGTGCCGGTCAAGGCAACCTGGCGCATGGCTTCGAACAAGTCGCGGCGAACCTCCTCGGGTGCCGCTTCCTTGCGCGACTCGTCGAGCCGGCCGCGATATTGCAATTCCAGCCTGGCGTTGTAGCCGAAGAAATCCGGGGTGCAGACGGCGCCGTAGGCTTTCGCCACCTCCTGCGAAGCATCCAGCACATAGGGAAAAGGGAAAGCCAGCTCGCGGGAAATCGCCGCCATGTTGCCCCAGGAATCCTCGGGGTAGTCCGTCGGGTCGTTGCTCATGACGGCAATGCTGCCGATGCCCAGCGTTGCGAGTTCCCGCGTGTCGCGCACGATGCGGTGGATCACCGCCTTGACATAGGGGCAGTGATTGCAGATGAACATCACCAGCAGACCGTTCGGGCCGCGCGCGCCGGCGAGGCTGTGGCGCCGGCCGTCGACGCCGGGAAGATCGAAATCGATGGCCGGGCGGCCGAAGTCGCAGACCGGCGGCGAAAGGCTGACCATGCGCTGTCTCCCGAATTTAGTGATAATCGGCCCATGATACCGAGATTTTTCTGCCCCTTCCCGCTGCACCCCGGCGCCACGGTCGAACTGGCCGCCGAGGCCGCCCACCATGCGCTGAAGGTGCTGAGAGTCGGCGCCGGCGACACGGCGATCCTGTTCGACGGGCGCGGCGGGCAGTGGCGCGCCACGCTGCATCCGGCCGGCAAGGCCCTACGCGCGACGCTGGAAGCATTCGAGGATAGCGACCCGGAACCCCCGCTGATGCTGACGCTGGTGCAGGCGCTGCCCGCCAGCGACAAGATGGATCTGGTGGTGCAGAAGGCCGTCGAACTGGGCGTCGTCCGCATCCAGCCGGTAGCGGCAAAGCGCAGCGTGATCCGGCTTTCCGGCGAGCGCGCCGAACGTCGCGTCGAGCACTGGCGCAACATCGCCATCGCCGCCTGCGAGCAATCCGGGCGCAACCGGGTCCCGGCCGTCGCACCAATCCTTGATCTGCCGCAATACCTTGGCATCGCAGCGCGGGAAAATGCATTACGCTTCGTCTGTGCGCCGGGGAGTTCCGGCTCCCTGCGCGACCTCGCCGTGCCGGCCGTGCCGGTCAGTCTGCTGGTCGGCCCGGAAGGCGGTTTCGAGGAAGGCGAACTGTTGGCGGCACATGCAGCCGGATTCCATCCCCTCGGATTGGGGCCGCGCGTGTTGCGCACCGAAACCGCCGGACTTGCCGCCGTGGCGGCGATGATGGCACTTTGGGGAGATTGGTGATGTTTGAATCCGCGGAAATCGGTCACAAGATCGACAAGGACACTTACAAGAAGAAAGTGCCGGCCCTGCGCGCGGCACTGCAGGATGCACAGTACGACCTCAAGGAGAACGGCAAGATTCCGGTCGTCGTGCTGGTCAGCGGCCAGGACGGCGCCGGCAAGGGCGAGACCATCAACATCCTCTACGAGTGGATGGACCCGCGCTTCATTTCCACCCTGGCGTTTTCGGCGCCGACCGACGAGGAACGGGCCCGGCCCTTCATGTGGCGCTACTGGCGCGCGCTGCCGCCCAAGGGACGCGTCGGCGTCTTCGCCGGCTCCTGGTATTCGAGTCCGATCCACGACCGCCTCGACGGCAGCATGAGCAAGGCGGACATGGACGCGCGCATCGACCAGATCAACCGCTTCGAGGCGATGCTGGTCAACGAAGGCGCCCTGGTGCTGAAGTTCTGGTTCCACCTCACCAAGGACGGCCAGAAACGCCGCCTGAGGGCCCTGGAAAAGGATCCGAAGACCGCCTGGCGCGTCACCAAGTGGAACTGGGACCGCCTCAAGACCTACGACAAACTGCAGGATGTCGTCGGCCACGTCCTGCGCATGACCAATACGCCATGGGCGCCGTGGATCATCATCGAGGGCGAGGATGACCGCTACCGCTCCATGACCACGGGCAAGATCCTGCTCGAAGCCATCCGCCAACGCCTGTCCGATGCCGGCAAGCAGACCACGCCGGTGGCGCCGCCGATACGCGTGAACATCGACGGCCGCAACATCCTGTCCGAACTCAACCTCAAACACACGCTGAGCGAGAAGGATTACGAGGAACAACTGGCCAAATGGCAGGGCAAGCTCTCCGAACTGGTGCGCGACCCACGCTTCAAGGGCCGTTCGCTGGTGTGCGCCTTCGAAGGGGCGGACGCCGCCGGCAAGGGCGGCGCCATCCGCCGCATCACCGCGGCCATGGATGCGCGCGACTACCAGATCATTCCCGTGGCGGCGCCGACCGAGGAGGAACGCGCCCAGCCCTACCTCTGGCGTTTCTGGCGGCACATTCCGCGCAACGGCCGGGTAGCGATCTTCGACCGCACCTGGTACGGCCGCGTACTGGTCGAACGCGTCGAAGGCTTCTGCGCCGAAGCCGACTGGCTGCGCGCCTATACCGAGATCAACGACTTCGAGCACGACCTCGCCGATGCCGGCGTGATTGTCTGCAAATTCTGGCTGCAGATCAGCCAGGAAGAACAACTGAAGCGCTTCAAGGAACGCGAGAAGATCGAGTTCAAGCGCTTCAAGATCACCGAGGAAGACTGGCGCAACCGCGAGAAATGGGATGCCTACCAGGAGGCAATCTGCGACATGGTCGATCGCACCAGCACCGGTACGGCGCCGTGGACACTGGTGGAGGCCAACGACAAGGGCTACGCCCGGGTCAAGATCCTGCGCACCCTCTGCCAGAGGATCGAAGCCGAGCTGGAAGGCAAGCCGGTGCCGAAAGCGAAGCCGGAAAAACCCGCCAAGGATGAAAAGGGCAAGAAGGAAAGCGACGGCGACAGGAAAGTAAAACCGCCCCCCCGGGTCAAGACCGTTGCCGCGGCCACGCCTGTCAGGCCACCCAAGCCGCTTGCGCCGCCCGCCAAACCACCGCGGCCCGCCGCCACACCTGCCCGCGCCAAAGCGCCCGCATCGCGCGCGGTAAAGGCCGGGAAAGGCAAACCCGCCGCATGACACTCGAGACCCGCAACAGCCAGCCCGACACCGACGCCCGTCTGGTCGCCTGGGTGCGCCAGGCGGCGCCCTACATCCATGCCTTTCGCGGCCGCACCTTCGTCATCGCTTTCGGCGGCGAAGTGCTCGAAGCCGGCGCCGCGCAGGCGCTGATCCATGACATCGCACTCCTGGACAGCATGGGCATCCGCCTGGTGCTGGTACATGGCGCGCGGCCGCAGATCGACGCCGAGATGCAGGCGCGCGGCCTGACGCCGAAGTTCCACAAGGGTCTGCGCATCACCGACGCCGAGGCGCTGGAATGCGTCAAGCGCGCCATGGGTGTCACCCGCATCGAAATCGAGGCGCTGCTCTCGCAAGGCCTGCCCAACACGCCGATGGCCGGCGCCTTCCTGCGCGTCACCGGCGGCAATTTCATCACCGCGCGTCCGGTCGGCGTGGTCGACGGCGTGGATTTCCAATACACCGGCGCGATACGCAAGGTCATCGCCGAGGAAATCCAGGCCGACCTGGCGCAGGAAAACGTGGTCCTGATCACCCCGATCGGCGCCTCGCCTACCGGCGAGATATTCAACCTGGCCTGGGAAGAAGCCGCCGAAGCCGTGGCCGTGGCGGTCAAGGCCGACAAGCTGATTTACCTGTGCGACGCGCCGGGCCTGGTCAACGCCAAGGGCGCCCTGATCGACGCCCTCACCGCCGACGAGGCGCAAAAACTGGCCGGCAGGCACCTTGCGGGACAGGCGTCGGAAGTTGCCCGGGTCCTGCCCAGTGCCATCCGTGCCTGCCGCGCCGGCATCGGTCGCGTGCATTTCCTCGACCGCCAGGCGGACGGCGCCATGCTCATGGAATTCTTTACACGCGACGGCGTCGGCACGGTCATGACCAGCGCCCCGCTGGCGCAGTTGCGCGATGCCACGATCGACGACGTCGGCGCCATTCTCGGCCTGATCGAGCCGCTGGAAGCCGACGGCACCCTGGTCAAGCGTGGGCGCGAACGGCTGGAAATGGAAATCACGCGCTTCTCGGTGGTGGAACACGACGGCGTCATCGTCGGCTGCGCCGCGCTCTATCCGTTTTCCACCGAGAAGGCGGCCGAACTGGCCTGCCTCGCCGTGATGCCGGATTTTCGCCGCAGCGGCTACGGCGAACAGTTGTGCAACCACATCGAAGCCCGCGCCAAAAAGCTGAAACTGAAGCGCCTCTTCGTCCTCACCACGCGCACCGCGCACTGGTTCATCGAGCGCGGCTTCGTCGAAGCCGGCGTTGATGAGCTGCCGGAAGCCCGGCGCGAACTCTACAACCTGCAACGGCGTTCGAAGGTGCTGGTGAAGTCCCTATAGAACTTAGCCGAACTAGAGGTAAACTGGCGCCACTCTTGTATTTTTTGAAAGGAAACACTGTGGCACGCATGGTCAATTGCATCAAGCTCGGACGCGAGGCGGAAGGCCTCGACCTGCCGCCCATGCCCGGCGAAATGGGTAAGAAACTCTGGGAGAATGTTTCCAAGGAAGCCTGGCAGCAGTGGATCAAGCTGCAGACCATGATCATCAACGAGAACCGCCTGAGCCTTGCCGACCCGCAGCACCGGAAGTATCTGGCCGAACAGGTGCAGAAGCACTTCTTCGGCGATGGCGCGGACCAGGTCGGCGGCTACGTGCCGCCGCGCTGAACGCCGAACCGGTCAGAGGTTGCCCATTTGCCGGGCAACCTCTTTTTCCATGGCATCGAGCCCGATATGGCGCACGTCGCGCCCCTTGACCAGGTAGACGACGTACTCCGAGATGTTCTTCGCGTGATCGCCGATGCGTTCGATCGCCCGGGCGACGAACAGCAGATCGAGCGAGCTTGAAATGGTGCGCGGATCTTCCATCATGAACGTGATCAGCTGGCGCATCGCCGCCTTGTAGCCGGCATCCACCTCGCGATCCTGGCGCACCACCTCGGCCGAGGCATTCACATCGAGCCGGGCAAAGGCGTCGAGTGCCTTGCGCAGCATGGCCACGGCGATGTCGGCCGGCGGCCGCAGGTCGACTTTGGGCACCACGCGGGTGTCACCGCCATGGATATCACGCGCCATCTTGGCGATCTTCTTGGCTTCATCGCCGATGCGCTCCAGGTCGGTGATGGTCTTGACCACCGTCATGATCATGCGCAGGTCCACCGCCGCCGGCTGGCGCCGCGCGATGACGTTGTTGCAGGCCTCGTCGAGTTCGACCTCGTGCCGGTTGACCTGGCGGTCGTTGGCGATCACCTGCTCGATCAGCGCCATGTCGCCGGACTCCAGTCCGTCCATGGCGCGGATCAACTGTTGCTCGACCAGGCCGCCCATCGCCAGCACGCGCGTGCGCAAGCCCTCGAGATCGGCATCGAATTGCCGGCTGATGTGTTCCTGGTTCATGCCGTGACTCCTGTTCGCAATTGCGCCACTATAACGGCTGCGTGTGACGGAATTGTTTCAACGGACGTAGGTCTCCACGCCGCCCCCGGTCGCCAGCAGCAGAACGTCGGCGCCGCGCTCGGCAAACAGGCCGTTGGTGACCACCCCGACGATCTGGTTGAGTCGCGCTTCCAGCCCGACCGGATCGGTGATCGACAGGCCATGCACATCGAGGATCAGGTTGCCGTTGTCGGTGATCATCCCCTCGCGCAGCTTCGGCGTGCCACCGAGTTTCGCCAGTTCGCGGGCGACATAGGCGCTCGCCATCGGGATCACTTCAACGGGCAGCGGAAACTTGCCCATGACCGCCACACGCTTTGACGCATCGCAGATGCAGACGAAGGTATCCGCCACCGCGGCGACTATCTTCTCCCGTGTCAGCGCCCCGCCGCCGCCCTTGACCATCGCCATGCCGTGATCGATCTCGTCGGCGCCATCGACATAGATGCCGATGCTGCCCACGTCGTTGAGGTCGAGGACGCGGATGCCGTGGCCTTGCAAGCGCTGCGCCGTGGCCTCGGAACTCGCCACGGTGCCGCCGAGTCGATCCTTGATCGCCGCGATTTCGTCGATGAAGAAATTCGCCGTGGAGCCGGTGCCGACTCCGAGTATCGCGCCAACCGGTAACCGGTCGGCAACATGGTCGCGCGCCGCGCGCGCGACCGCCTGCTTCAATTCGTCCTGCGTTGCCATGCTGTCCCCCGAAAACGAGCCGAAGCCGAGATTGCGCCTAAAAAGATGCCCGATCCGGCCGGGCTCGATGACTGGAACGAAGTATACGCCGTCCCGCCAGCGCCGACTTTCCCGGGATGACGGGATAGTGCCCGCTGCCGTCATTCCCGCGAACGCGGGAATCCAGCGGCGTTTGAGCAAGGACACTGGATTCCGGGTTCCGCTTCGCGGCCCCGGAATGACGGTTGCTGGCCGTTATGAGACCGCCGTCCCGCCAGCGCCGACTTTCTGCAGGCGCGCCAGCCCACCTGCATAATTAATTTTCAGCGCTTTTTCATTGGCGGCAGGTCGGTGCAGGAGCCGTGCGCCACTTCGGCGGCCATGCCTATGGTTTCGCCCAGGGTCGGATGCGGGTGGATGGTCTTGCCGATATCCACCGCGTCGGCGCCCATCTCGATGGCCAGGGCGACTTCGCCGATCATGTCGCCGGCATTGGGGCCGACGATGCTGCCGCCGATCACCCGATGACTCTCTTCGTCGAATACCAGCTTGGTGAAGCCGTAGTCGGCGCCGTTGGCGATCGCGCGGCCCGATGCGGCCCACGGAAACTTGGCGACACTGATCTTGCGCCCGGCTTTCTTCGCTTCGTCCTCGCCGACGCCGACCCAGGCCACTTCGGGGTGGGTGTAGGCGACGCCGGGAATCACCGTCGCATCGAAATAACTCTTCTGCCCCGCAGCCACCTCGGCTGCCACGTGCGCCTCGTGCACCGCCTTGTGCGCCAGCATCGGATTGCCGACGATGTCGCCGATGGCGAAGATGTGCGGCACACCGGTTCGCATCTGGCTGTCGACCGGGATGAAGCCGCGCTCGTTCACCGCCACACCGGCCTTCTCGGCGCCGATCTTCTTGCCGTTCGGCGCGCGTCCGGCGGATTGCAAAATCATGTCGTAACACTGCGCCTCGGCCGGCGCCTGCTCGCCCTCGAACTTGACCCAGAGGCCGTCCGGTTTGGCGTCGACGGCGACGGTCTTGGTCTTCAGCATCACCTTGTCAAAGCGCTTGGCGTTCTGCTTTTCCCAGACCTTGACCAGGTCGCGGTCGGGGCCCTGCATCAGGCCATCGAGCATTTCGACGACCTCGACTTTCACGCCCAGCGTCGAATACACGGTGGCCATTTCGAGGCCGATGATGCCGCCGCCGATCACCAGCATGCGTTGCGGCAGCTTGCCGTCGACGGTACGCAGTTCCAGCGCGCCGGTGGAATCGACGATGCGCGGATCTTTCGGGATGAAGGGCAGGTGAAAGGCCGCGGAACCGGCGGCGATGATGCACTTCTGGAAGCGGATGACTTTCTTGGCGCCGGTTTTGTCTTGCGAGCTCCCGGTGGTTTCTTCAACCTCAAGGTGGTTGGCGTCGAGGAAATGGCCGTAGCCGCGCACGGTGTCGACCTTGCGCGCCTTGGCCATGCCGGCCAGACCGCCGGTGAGCTTGCCGACCACTTTTTCCTTGTGCGCGCGCAGCTTGTCGATGTCGACCTTGGGCGCGGCGAAGCTGACGCCGAGGTCGCTCGCATGCTCAGCCTCTTCCATCACCGCGGCGACGTGCAGCAGTGCCTTGGACGGAATGCAGCCGACATTGAGGCAGACGCCGCCCAGCGTCGCGTAGCGTTCGACGATGACGGTCTTCATGCCGAGGTCGGCGGCACGGAAGGCGGCGGAATAGCCTCCGGGGCCGGCGCCAAGCACCAGCATTTCGCATTCGAGGTCGGCCTTGCCGGCGAAGCTGCCAACTGCGCTGCCGGCAGCGGCAACGGGGGCCGCAAAAGTCGGCGCTGGCGACACGGCGGGGGTGCCCATCCCCTCCCCAACCCTCCCCTTGAAGGGGAGGGAGACCCCCGCCGTGTCGCCAGCGCCAGCGCTCTGCGTCCCTGCGGAAACTTTTATCAATCCCACCAGCGTGCCTTCGGCCACCTTGTCGCCGACCTTGATCTTCAGCTCGGTCACCACGCCCGTGACCGGCGCGGGCACGTCCATGGTCGCCTTGTCCGATTCGAGGGTTATCAGCGAGTCTTCGGCTTTGACCGTGTCGCCGACCTTGACCAGAACCTCGATGACCGGCACATCCTTGAAGTCGCCGATGTCGGGAACCTTCACTTCAACGACGTCACTCATTTGGCTTTCCTTCCAGTTTGAACTCATGGACCACTATCGGCGGTCCGGATGAGGTATCGAATTCGATGCCGGCGGCAACGCCGGCCCGTGCAATTTCGGCGACCGACAGATCGCCGTCGTAAAGCGCATGCATGGCGCCCAGAGCGAAGCTGCGCCCCGAGCCGGCAGCCCAGACGCGGTCGAACTCGAACACCTCGCGGTAGGAATAGACGCCGTAGATGCCGGTCGTATTGGCGATCAGCGCGGTGATCTGCGAACTCTCGTAGGGGTCGTCGTCGTCTTCCTTGGGATTGAGGAAGGCGTGTTCCTTGAGCACCGGATGCAGGCGGCGGAATGTTTCATACACCTCCATGCGCGAACCCAGCTTCACATCTTCCAGTTTCGAGAAGGCGGAAAGCAGCACCAGGTGATGCGCCGATGAACCGCAAATCCCGATCTTCGATCCGGCGATGTCGAGGATCTTGTCGTGTTCGCCCTTGTAGCTGCGGGCCAGGCGCGTGTCACCGAAGGTGGTGAGGCCGTCGCCGGCAATCGCCACGGCATCCCCCTTCTTGACCACGGTGAGCGTGGTCACAACATGCTTCTCCGCATGTCGGCCAGAAGCTGCGCCAGATAGACGTTGAAGCGCGTCGCCAGGGCACCGTCGATGACGCGATGGTCGGCCGTCAAGGACAGCGGCAGGGTCAGGCGCGGCACGAAAGCTTTGCCGTCCCACACCGGCTTCATCGCCGACTTGTTGACACCGAGGATCGCCACTTCCGGCGCATTGACGATGGGCGCGAAGTAGGTGCCGCCGATGCCGCCCAGGCTGGAGATGGTGAAACAGGCGCCTTGCATGTCGGCCGGCTTCAGCTTGCCTTCGCGCGCCTGCCTGGCCAGATCGCCGCTTTCCTTGGCCAGTTCGAAGACGCCCTTGCTCTCGGCGTTCTTGATCACCGGCACCATCAGGCCGTTGGGCGTGTCGGCGGCGAAGCCGATGTTGAAATACTTCTTCATCACCAGGCTCATTTCTGTACCACTCGCGTCGATCGACGAATTGAACTCGGGGTATTTCTGCATGGCCTTGACGCAGGCCTTGATCAGGAAGGCGAGCATGGTCAGCTTGGCGCCGCCTGCCTTTTCATTCTCCTTGTTGATCTGGACGCGGAATGCTTCCAGGTCGGTAATGTCGGCGTCCTCGTGGTAGGTGACGGCCGGGATCATGACCCAGTTGCGCGACAGGTTGGCACCCGAAATCTTCTTGATGCGCGACAGCGGCTGGACGTCGATGGCGCCGAACTTGGAGAAGTCGATCTTCGGCCAGGGCAGCAGATCCAGGCCTCCCCCCAAACTGGCTGCCGGCGCGGCGGCCGGCGCTGCGGCACCGCTGATCACGCCCTTGACATAGGCCTGGATGTCGGCCTGCATGATGCGACCCTTGGGGCCGGTGCCGGGCACTTTGGCCACGTCGACGCCAAGCTCGCGCGCGAAGCGACGCACCGAGGGACTGGCGTGGGCGACCTTGCCCTGCAAACGGTCTGCGGCTGTCGGCATCGTCATGCGCGGCGGCAAGGGAACCAGCTCGGCGTCGCCCGGACGGTAGTCCAACGCTGGCGCGCTCGCCACCGCCGTCGGCGCGGCAGCCGGCGCAGGCGCGGGTGCCGGCGCCGCAACAGCCACAGCCGCCGTACCGCCAGCGCCGATTTTTACCAGCGCCAGCAATACCCCCTCGGCCACCTTGTCGCCGACTTGAACCTTCAGCTCGGTCACCGTGCCGGAAACCGGTGAAGGGATATCCATCGTCGCCTTGTCCGACTCCAGCGTCATCAGTGAATCCTCGGCTTTCACCGTGTCGCCGACCTTGACCAGCAGTTCGATGATGGGCACGTCCTTGAAGTCGCCGATGTCGGGCACCTTGACCTCGACCACGGCCGCAGACGCGGCTGCGGCCGGCGCGGCGGGCGCTGCAGCAGCGGGCGCTGCGGCAGGTTCGGCTGGTACGGCGGCGGCCGGCGCCGCGACCGCGGCCTGGCCGGCAGCGGCGCTGTCGATCAGGGCGACCAGGCTGCCTTCGGCGACCTTGTCGCCGACCTTCAGCTTGAGCTCGGTGACCACGCCGGAAACCGGCGAAGGCACATCCATGGTCGCCTTGTCGGATTCCAGCGTCACCAGCGAGTCCTCGGCTTTGACCGTGTCGCCGACCTTGACCAGCAGTTCGATCACCGGCACATCCTTGAAGTCGCCGATGTCCGGGACTTTCACTTCGACTATGTTGGCCATGCTGCCTCCGCGGGGCCGCCCCAAGGGGGCAGCAAGTCAGTTGAATGGAGCGGGCAGAGCCCGCGAACCTTGGTCATCCCCGCCCGTGGGGCGGGGAACGAGGGGTGGGGGGCCATGCTTATACCTTCACCGGATTGGGCTTGTTCGGATCGAGGCCGTATTTCTTGATCGCCTCGGCCACTTTCTCCTTCTTCATTTGGCCGTCTTCCACCAGCGCGGACAGCGCCGCCAGGGTGATCCAGTAACGGTCCACCTCGAAGAAATGGCGCAGCTTTTCGCGCGTGTCGGAGCGGCCGAAGCCGTCGGTACCCAGCACCGTGAAATGGCGCGGCACCAGCGAACGGATCTGCTCGGCGAAGACGCGGATGTAATCGGTGGCAGCGATCACCGGTCCGCGCGTTTCGGCGAGGCAGGCGGAGACATGCGGCACGCGCGGCTTATCGGTGGGATGCAGCAGGTTCCAGCGCGTGCAGTCGTTGCCGTCGCGCGCCAGTTCGTTGAAGCTGGGGCAGGACCAGAGGTCGGCTTCGACATTCCAGTCCTTCTTCAGCAGCGCGGCGGCGGCGATGGCTTCCATGAAGATGGTGCCGGAGCCGAGCAGCTGCACGCGCGGGCCGTTCGAAGCGGCGCCTTTCCTGAACTGGTACATGCCCTTGAGGATGTCCGGCGCGGCATCGGCCGGCATCGCCGGATGCTCGTAGTTCTCGTTCATCACCGTCAGGTAATAGAACACGTCTTCCTGTTCGGTCACCATGCGGCGCAGGCCGTCCTGAACGATCACCGCGACTTCGTAGGCGAAGGTCGGATCGTAGGTGATGCAGTTCGGCACCGTGCCGGCGAGGACTTGCGAATGGCCGTCTTCATGCTGCAGGCCTTCGCCGTTGAGCGTGGTGCGCCCGGCCGTGCCGCCGATCAGGAAGCCGCGCGCGCGCTGGTCGCCGGCCGCCCAGACCAGGTCCATGGTGCGCTGCATGCCGAACATCGAATAGCAGACATAGACCGGGATCATCTGCACACCGTGGGTCGAATAGCTCGTGCCGGCGGCGATCCAGTCGGCCATGGCGCCGGCTTCGTTGATGCCTTCCTGCAGGATCTGGCCGTTCTTGGTTTCCTTGTAGAACATCATCTGGTCGGCGTCCTGCGGCACGTAGTTCTGGCCGTCCTGGTTCCAGATGCCGATCTGGCGGAAGAGGCCTTCCATGCCGAAGGTGCGCGATTCATCGACCACGATCGGCACGATGCGCTTGCCGATGATCTTGTCCTTGAGCATGACGTTGAGGCCGCGCACGAAGGACATGGTGGTGGAAAACTCGCGGCCCTCGCCGCCGGCCTTGAGCAGGGCGTCGAAAGCGGCAAGCGGCGGCACCGGCAGGGCTTCGGCCGTGGCGCGACGCGACGGCAGGTAGCCGCCGAGCGCCATGCGCCGCTCGCGCATGTAATTGAGCTCTTTCGAGCCTTCTTCGAACTTGAGGTAGGGCAGTTTGTCCAGGTCGGCGTCCGGCACCGGCAGCTTGAAGCGGTCGCGGAAGGCCTTGACCGAGGTGGTGCCCATCTTCTTCTGCTGGTGGGTGATGTTCTGCGCTTCGCCTGCTTCGCCCATGCCGTAACCCTTGATGGTCTTGGCCAGGATCACCGTCGGCTGGCCCTTGTGGGCGGCGGCGGCGGCGTAGGCGGCATAGACTTTATGCGGATCGTGGCCGCCACGGTTGAGGCGCCAGATGTCGTCGTCGGACCACGTGGCGACCATTTTCAGCAGTTCCGGGTACTTGCCGAAGAAGTGCTGGCGCACATAGGCGCCATCCTTCGATTTGAATGTCTGGTAATCGCCGTCGACGCATTCCATCATGCGCTTCTGCAGGAGGCCGGTCTTGTCCTGGGCCAGCAGCGGATCCCAGTAGCTACCCCAGATCACCTTGATCACGTTCCAGCCGGCGCCGCGGAAATCGGATTCGAGTTCCTGGATGATCTTGCCGTTGCCGCGCACCGGGCCGTCCAGGCGCTGCAGGTTGCAGTTGATGACGAAGATCAGGTTGTCGAGGCGCTCGCGCCCGGCCATGCCGATGGCGCCCATCGACTCGGGTTCGTCCATCTCGCCGTCGCCCATGAAGGCCCAGACCTTGCGGTTGTCGGTCGGGATCATCTCGCGGTGCTGCATGTATTTCATGAAGCGCGCCTGGTAGATCGCCTGCAGCGGACCGAGGCCCATCGACACCGTGGGGAACTGCCAGAAGTCCGGCATCAGCCAGGGATGCGGATAGGAGGACAGACCCTTGCCATCGACCTCGCGGCGGAAGTTGTCCATCTGGTCTTCGGTCAGGCGGCCGAGCATGAAGGCGCGGGCATAGGTGCCGGGCGCCGAGTGGCCCTGGGAGAACACCAGGTCGCCGCCATGATTTTCCGAGGGCGCGTGCCAGAAGTGGTTGTAGCCGATGTCATACAGCGTCGCCGCCGAGGCGTAGCTGGCGATGTGACCGCCGAGGCCGGAATCATCGCGGTTGGCGCGCAGCACCATGACCAGCGCATTCCAGCGCGCATAGGCGCGGATGCGGTGCTCGAGGTCGTAATCGCCCGGCGCCACCGGCTGCTGGTCGGCGGGAATGCTGTTGGTGTATTCGGTGTTGGCGCTGTAGGGCATGTTGATGCCCGTCTGGTGGCCCAGCGCAATCAGTTGTTCGAGCAGAAAATGTGCGCGCCCGGGACCTTCCTGGGCGATCACGGCCTGCAATGCTTCGAGCCATTCACGGGTTTCCTGCGGGTCGACGTCGGACGACGCGAGTTGGGGCGCGGACATGACTACTCCTCGTTATGTTGTTTTTTGGCGTTCGCCGGACATCACACTGCGAACCGTTCTGCTGTTCGCAGCATAGACCTAGTTTATGTTTCAACCTATCGTTATTTTTTCGCATTGTAAGACAATACTTCACAATGCGCAATACGGGGTTTCCGCAATCAAAAAACAAAAAACCGCTGCCGGGAAACTTTCCCCGGCAACGGTCTTCAGTCGGTCAAACGCAGTGACTCAGGTTTCGTCGTTATGTCGCCGCAAGGCGGCCTTCTGCCGGGCGCGGCTGGCGCGCTTGTCCTGGCGCTGGTGGGCGCCGCCCTTCTTCAATAGCGGATCGATGGCCAGCGGATTGCGCGGCTTGAGCGGGCGCAGCATTCGCTGTTTGGCGCGCTTCATCGCGGATGGAACTTGACCACGGCGCGACCGTCGGCGGTCTGCCGCGGCTCGGGTTTCCAGGCGTGGCCATAGACGATCTCGAAGCTCGCCGGCAGGCGGCCTGCGGCATCCCGCGGCCAGGCGGCCAGCAGACGGCGCCAGTCGCGCCAGCCCTGCTGTCCCAGCAGCGTGTCGCGCACGCCCAGGTGGCGCAGGTCGGCGAGGAAGGCGCGCGGCGAAGGGTAGCTCAGGGTGATCATTTCCATGTCCATGACCGGATCGCCGAAGCCGGCGGCGACCAGCATGTCGCCCAGGTCGTGCATGTCGAGGAATCGCCTCGCCGTGTCGCCGGCGCCGACTTTTTGTGCCGCGAAACGTAACTCCTTCAGCGTGTCGGGACCGAGCGTGGCGAAACTCAGCAGGCCGCCCACCTCCAGCACGCGGTGCAATTCGCGCAGGGCCGGCAGCGGATCGTCCAGCCACTGCAGCATCAGGTTCGACCAGACCAGGCCAAGAGTATTGGCAGCCAGCGGCAGTGCGCGCACGTCGGCATTGATCAGGCGCGGGCCGCGCCCGGTCATGCGCTGCAGGCGCGGCGTGCGGCCGCGCACGGCCTGCAGCATGGGGAAGGCATAGTCGAGGGCAAGGGGCAAGGCCTTGCCGTAGCGTTGCTGGAGGTCGCGGATGCCGTCGCCCGTGGCGCAGCCGATGTCGGCAATGCGCTGCGGAGCGATTTTTACCAGGTCGAGCCGCGCCCCCATGCGAGCGCCCACTTCGCGGGCAAGCACCGCAGCCGAGTCGTAGGTTTGCGCCGCCGCCGCGAAGTCGTCGCGCACGACGAGGCTAAGGCCTCACCACCAAGACACCAAGAACACCAAGTGGCACCAAGCAAGCCTGAATGCCAAACGATCTTGCCGTTCTTGGTGCATCTTTGTGCCCCTGGTGTCTTGGTGGTGAAATCTTTTCCACCGCGGGATCAACTCAAGCGGCGTTGAGCCCCAGCCGCGCGAACAAGGCCTCGTCGCGATCGGCCTCGGGGTTGCCGGCCGTCAGCAGCTTGTCGCCATAGAAAATCGAATTGGCGCCGGCAAGGAAACACAGCGCCTGCAACTCGTCACTCATCTCCTGGCGGCCGGCCGAGAGCCTGACCATCGAGCCGGGCATGGTGATGCGCGCCACGGCAATGGTGCGGACGAACTCGAAGGGATCGAGCGGCGGCGCATTTTCCAGCGGCGTGCCGGGCATCGGCACCAGTTCGTTGATCGGCACCGACTCGGGCGGCGGGCTCATGTTGGCCAGTTCGACCAGCAGCGAGGCGCGCTGGCGGCGCGTCTCGCCCATGCCGACGATGCCGCCGCAGCAGACCTTGATCCCCGCCTCGCGCACCTTGTCGATGGTGTCGAAGCGCTCGCTCTGGGCGTGGGTCTTGATGACCTGGCCGTAGAACTCCGGCGCCGTATCCAGGTTGTGGTTGTAGTAGTCGAGGCCCGCCGCCTTGAGCCGCTCGGCCTGGCCGTCCTTGAGCATGCCCAGCGTGACGCAGGTCTCAAGACCCAGCGCCTTGACCGCACCGATCATGTCGGCGACGCGATCCAGGTCCTTGTCCTTCGGCCCGCGCCAGGCCGCGCCCATGCAGAAGCGCGTGGCGCCCTTGTCCCGGGCGGCCTGCGCCGCGGCGACGACTTCTTCGGTTTCCAGCAGGGCTTCCTTCTCGATCTCGCCGTGGTGCGCCGACTGCGAGCAGTAGCCGCAATCTTCCGAGCAGCCGCCGGTCTTGATCGACAGCAGCGTCGAGCGCTGCACGGCATTCGCGTCATGATTCTGCCGATGCACTTCCTGCGCGCGGAACAGCAGATCGTTGAAGGGCAGTTCGAACAGGGCGACCAGGGCCTCGACGGTCCAGCGCGGAGCGGGAACGAAGGCGGCGGCGGCTTGGACGGTGGCAGTGGCGGTGGCGGTCATCGCGGGGGACTCGCTAGAATGCGGGGAGGCGCGAATCTTGGTGGAAGGAGCCGGGCTTGTCAATTGTGGACACTGCGGCAGCGAAGCTGAAGAAAACCGTACAGAGCGCCGCAAACGCCCTGTTGCCGCAGGACTGCTTCCTCTGCGCCGCGCCCGCCGGCGACCGCCTTTTGTGCGCGGCCTGCGTCGCCGGCCTGCCACGCCTGACGCCCGAGCGCTGCCCGGTCTGCGCGCTGCCGACGCCGGGATCAGCCGTCTGCGGCGCCTGCCTGAAACAGGCGCCGCATTTCGATGCCACCCGGGCCGTGTTCCGCTACGAATTTCCGCTGGACCGCCTGATCCAGTCGCTGAAGTACGCCCACCGTCTCGCCGGCGCCGACTTTTTGGGCCGGGAGCTGGCACAAAGTCCCGTCCCCTTCCAGCCCGACCTGATCCTGCCCGTGCCGCTGTCCCCGGCGCGCCTGGCCGAGCGCGGCTTCAACCAGGCCGTTGAACTCGCCCGCCCGCTGGCCCGCGCCCTGGGCGTGTCGCTCGAGACCAGCCGCGTCCATCGCCGCCGCGACACCGCACCACAGGCCAGCCTGCCGTGGAAGGAGCGCAAACAGAACATCCGCCATGCCTTCGAATGCGAGCTCGACCTGACGGGAAAGACGGTGCTGGTGGTCGACGACGTGATGACCACCGGCGCCACACTCGACGAACTGGCGCGCACGCTCAAGGCGCACGGCGCGGCGCGGGTGGAGAACTGCGTGCTGGCGCGGGCGCTGAAGGACTGAGCTTCAACAGTACAATTCGCCACTCCTGACCCAATCCGGACGGGGCCATGGCCGCTTTCTTCGACAAGACCTCCGCCAAACGAGACATCGACAAACGTGTTCCACGTCGTCCTGGTAACTCCCGAAATCCCGCCCAACACCGGCAACGCGATCCGCCTTTGCGCCAATACGGGTTGCAGCCTGCATCTGGTCGAGCCGCTGGGCTTCGATCTTTCCGACGCCCAACTGCGCCGCGCCGGGCTGGACTACGCCGAGATGGCCTGCGTCACGGTGCATCCGGATTGGGCCGCCTGCCGCGCCGCGCTGGGCGACGCGCGGCTGTTCGCGCTGACGACGAAGGCAAGTCGCCGTCACGCCGGCGCCGTCCCAGGGGATACCGCTACGCATAACTTTTCGGATACGGCGACGCCGCGCTACCGGCCAGGCGATGCCTTCGTTTTCGGTTCCGAATCGCGCGGCCTGCCGGCCGAGGTGCTGGCCGGCATCGAGGAAAGTCATCGCCTGCGCCTGCCGCTGATCCCCGGCAACCGCAGCCTGAACCTCTCCAACGCCGTGGCCGTAATGGTCTACGAGGCCTGGCGGCAGCAGGGCTTCGCCGGCGGCATTTGACCCTTCACTCGTGCTTGGCCTCGCGCGCCATCAGTTGTTCGACGGCGGCGGCTGGGGTGATGCGGCCGTCGAGCACGGCGGTGACGGCGCGCGTGATGGGCATGTCGATGCCGAGTTCGGCGGCACGACGGGCCACTTCGCGCGCGGCAGGCACACCTTCCGCGACATGGCCGAGTTCGCGCACGATGACGGGCAGCGCCTTGCCTTCGGCGAGCAGGAGTCCGACGCGGCGGTTGCGCGAGAGGTCGCCGGTGCAGGTCAGCATCAGGTCGCCCATGCCGGCGAGGCCCATGAAGGTTTCGCGTTTGGCGCCGAGCGCCTCGCCGAAGCGGGTGATCTCGACCAGGCCGCGCGTGATCAGCGCGGCGCGGGCGTTGTTGCCCAGCCCGAGGCCGTCACAGATGCCGGTGGCTATGGCCAGCACATTCTTCACCGCGCCGCCGACTTCGGCGCCGATCAGGTCTTCGGTGGCGTAGATGCGCAGTTTGCCGCCGTGCAGGCTTTGCGCGGTTTTCGCGGCAAACGCGGCATCGGTGGCGGCCAGAGTGACGGCGGCGGGCAGGCCGCGCGCCACCTCGAGGGCGAAACTCGGCCCGGTCAGCACGCCGCAGGCAACGTCGCCCATCACGGAATCCACCACCTGGTGCGGCAGCAGGCCGCTGCCGGCTTCCAGCCCCTTGCAGACCCAGAGGAAGGGCACCGAGGGGGCGGCAGCCTTGTACTGTTCGAGCAGCGATCGCAACCCGGCCAGCGGCGCGGCGAGAATCGCCAGGTCGGCGCCGGCCAGCGCGGCGCCGAAATCGGCAGTAAGCTGCAGTGTGGGCGGGAACGGACAGTCCGGCAGGTAGCGTGAATTTTCGCGGCGGCTTGACATCTCCGCCACTCGCCCGGGATCACGCGCCCACAGCGTCACCTGATGCCGCGCGGCGAAGGCAATGGCCAGCGCCGTACCCCAGGCGCCGGCGCCGAGGACCGCTATCCGCATCGGGTGCCTCGAAGGGCTTGCTGGCTCATGGCAGCTTTCCCTCTCCCCCAACCCCCGCTCCGCGCCCCACGACCGCCTTTGCACAGCCGGTCGGCTGCGGCGGCGCGAAGCATGCTTCGCGAAACCCCGCCTTCGCCCCGCGAGGGGCGAGGGGAGCGTCGAGAGTCGCTAACGCGACTTTCACGTTAAAGGCCCCAGACTTGCGGTGCCTTGACGAAACCGCTCTGGCCGTCGCGATGTTTCACCTTCGCCCAGCCGCCGGGCACGGTCTCGACGAATTCCAGCACCACGTCGCGCTCGGCCTCGAATACCAGCGGCGCCTTGTCTTCGGCGGCGGCACGCACCTGGGCGCGCTCGGCGCGGACAATGACATTGCGCTTTTCCGCCAGGTTTTTCTTTTCGACCCAGACCAGGTCGCCGCGGTTGTCGCGCACCTTGGACCAGCCTTCGAGGCTGACCACCAGTTCCACCGGCGTGCCGGCGAGCACCACGAACAGGGGTTTGGACTTGGCCGATGGCGCGTCGTAGGCCGGCGCCGCCTCGGCCAGCGTGCGGTAGTCCAGTGCATGCACCGGCGGTACCACGGCCAGCGCGGCCAGCGGGATCAGCAGAGTGCAAAACCGCCGTAGCGCCATCGCCATAGAGCCCATTTCAGCAGGAATCATGCCCCGCGCCGGTTGGCGTTGGGATGCGATGCGAGACGGAGGGAGTGCGGCATGGTACATCCATGCAAGCGACCGACAACGTGGCAGCGCGCCCAACGCCTGCCGGCCCTTCGGGTTGAGACCAGGATCGGCGTCTGCGGCGTTGCAGCGCTTGCCAATGGAACAACCATTGGCCGCGCACTGCGCCTTGCATCCATCCGATCCTGGTCTCAACGCGGGGCATGATTCCTGCTGAAATGGGCTCTTATTGCAGCTGGATCTTGCTTTCGGCCTGCTGCTGCTCCATCAGGCGCTGCTGGTAGAGCGACTCGAAATTGACCGGAGCGAGGATCACGGGCGGGAAGCCGGCGCGATTGATGGCGTCGGAAATCGTTTCGCGGGCATACGGGAAAAGAATGTTCGGACAGGCCACGGCCAGGATCGGCTCCATGTCCTGCTCGGGTACGTGGCGGATCTGGAAGATGCCGGCTTTCACCACCTCGACCAGGAAGAAGGCTTTCTCCTCCTGCTTGGCATTCACCGTGATCGTCAGCGCGACTTCGAACATGCCCTCGCCGATCCCCTTCGCCGCGCTCTGAATCTGCACCTCGATGGCCGGCGTTTCGCGCTCGAGGAAAATCTGCGGTGCGTTGGGCACCTCGATGGATAGATCCTTGACGTAAATTTTTTCGATGCTGAAAACCGGCTGCTCGTCGCTCATGATGGATTGGGGATGGTGAGGGGAAAGGGGGTGATTCTACGCGGCCAGCAGCGGATCGAGCTTGCCCTGGCGCTCCAGATCATAGAGTTCGTCGCAACCGCCGACATGGGTTTCGCCGATGTAGATCTGCGGCACGGTGCGCTGGCCGGTCTTCTGCATCATTTCGGCACGGCGCTCCGGTTCGAGGTCGACGCGGACTTTCTCGATGTCCTTGACGCCCTTGCGCGTCAGCAGTTGCTCGGCACGCACGCAGTAGGGACAGACGGCAGTGGAATACATCAGGACTTTCGCCATTTGAACTTCCTTGCTCAGGACTTGGTAGTGAGGGGCAGGCTGGAATCCCGCCAGGCCGATATGCCGCCGCCGAGGCTATAAACCTTGCCGAAACCATTCTTCTTCAATTGCCCGCAGGCCGACGAAGAACGGTTGCCGGTAGCGCAGACGACGATGATCGGCTTCTCCTTGAACTTGTCCAGTTCGGACAGGCGCTTGTCCAGCTGCCCCAGGGTGATGTGGCGCGCGCCGGTGATGTGGCCGCTGCCCCATTCGCCGGTTTCGCGCACGTCCAGCACCAGCGCATCTTCGCGGTTCATCAGCAGGGTCGCCTCGGCCGGGGTCAGATTCGCCACGGTGCCGCCGGCGATCAGCGGCCACAGCAGCATGCCACCGCTGGTGCAGGCAATGGCAACCCAGATCATGTTCTCTTGCAGAAATTCCATCGTGATTTATTCCCTGTGAGCCGGCACGCCGCAGAACACTTCGCGCATCATTGCGATGAGCTGCAGCGTGCGCTGGTCGGCGATGCGGTAAAAAACCTTGTTGGCATCCTTGCGGGTTTGCAGGACGCCCTTGTCGCGCAAAATGGCGAGGTGCTGCGAGATGTTGCTCTGCGAGGTGCCAACGGCTTCGACGATATCCTGCACGCAGGTTTCCTGGTCGCCGACCACGCAAAGGATTTTCAGCCGCAACGGATGCGAAATCGCCTTCAGCGCCCGCGCCGCGGTTTCGATGTGTTCCTGCTTGCCTATCAGTTCATTGATCGCTATGTGCATGCCTTGCTGACCCCTGATGGTGACCTTGCCACGGCCTTTGATCGGCCGGCGGCAATTCGGAATATTATAGAATACTGCTTTGATCTGCGTCGAGGCTTTCTCCATGCACAAGATCGCTCTGCTCCGCCAAGGCCAATCCACCTGGAACCAGGAAAACCGCTTCACCGACCGGGCCGGCTGGACCGATGCCGGCCTTGTCGAAAAAGGGTTCGCCGAGGCGTTCGCCGCCGGCCAACTGCTGAAGAAGGAAGGCTTCGCCGTCGGCATTGCCCATACCCCGGTGCAGCGCTCGTGGCGGCTCAAAGAACGCCACTATGCCGACCTTCCCGCCGTCCAGTTTCCGCGCACTGAATGCCTCAAGGACACCGTGGAACGTGAAACGTGAAACGTGAGTAAACCGCGCTGCCTCTTGTGTTTCACGTTTCACGTTTCACTTTTCACGGCAACTTTTTTTGTTGCCACCGCATTCGCCGCCGGCGCCGATTCGAAACAGGACGAACTGCAGGACCTCAAGGTCCGCATCGAGGCCTTGCGTCGCGACATGGCGAAGGCCGAGGAATCGAAATCCTACGCCGCCGACCAGCTGCGCGAGACCGAATCGGCGATTTCGGACGTCAACCGGCGCCTGCATGGACTGGGGGCCGAAGGTTCCGTACTAAAGGCCGAACTGGCGGATCTGGACACGCAAAGCCGGCGCCTGGAACGCCAGGCCGGAACGCAGCAGAACCAGCTGGCGCGCCTGCTCAATCGACAGTTCGTCGGCGGCGATTCGGATGCGCTGAAGCTCCTGCTGTCGGGCCAGGATCCCAACCAGTCGGCGCGCGACCAGTACTTCCTGACCCAGCTGTCGCGCGCCAAAGCCGATCTGATCCAGCAATTGCGCGCAGTCGCCGCCGAAAAAAAACAACTGGCGGATTCCGTACGCGAACGCCAGGCGCAACTGGCGGAAGTCGAACGCCGGCAGCAGGAAAGTCGCGCGCAACTGCTCGAGCGCAAGAAGCAGCGCCTGACGACGCTGGCCTCCATAGGGAACCGCCTCAAGGCACAACGCCGCGAAATCGACACCCTGAAGCGGGACGAGCAACGACTGACGAAACTGATCGAGGGGCTGGCGCGCATCGCGGCGGCGAAGAGATCCAAGCCGAAAGCCTCCCGGGAGACGCGCAGCGCCGGCGATACGGCGAGCGCAAGAAGTCCTAAAGCAAAAAGCCATGACCCCGGCAATGTCGGCGGCGCCTTTGCCGCCCGGCGCGGCCAGCTCCGCCTGCCGGTCAAGGGAACGATTTCCGGTCGCTATGGTCAGTCCAGGCCTGAGGGGGGTGCGACATGGAAGGGAATTTTCATCCGCGCCGCCGAGGGAGCCGAGGTCAGGGCCGTGGCTGGCGGATCCGTGGTGTTTTCGGACTGGCTGCGCGGATTCGGCAACCTGCTGGTCATCGACCATGGCGACGATTTCCTTTCCGTCTATGGCAACAACGAATCCCTGCTGGCGGCGGTGGGCGCCAGCGTCAAGGATGGCGAATCGGTCGCCACCGTGGGAAACAGCGGCGGCAACCCCGACTCGGGTTTATACTTTGAGTTGAGGCATCGGGGCCAGCCCTTCGACCCCTTGAAGTGGGCCAGTAGTCGCTAGTGTGCTTTACGGGAGTGGCGCTTGATTTTCGAGCGCAGCGAGCCAACCAGTAGCCCCCGCCCGGGTGGGGGCGGGGGTGTTCAAGTTGCCTTTGTGTTCTTCGGAGTTCCTATGAGCAGCAAGCTGAAACAAGTCGGTCTGGTAGTTTCCGGTCTGGTCGCCGGCATTTTCATCAGCCTTAATTTTTCCGCCAGCGCGAGCAAGGATGCGGCCACGGCGGCCCTGCCGATCGAGGAGTTACGCAGCTTCGCCGATGTCTACAACGCCATCAAGCAGGGCTATGTCGAACCGGTCGAAGACAAGAAACTGATCACCCATGCCATCAGCGGCATGCTGGCGAATCTCGATCCGCATTCGGCCTACCTGGATGCCGACTCCTTCAAGGATCTGCAGGTCAGCACCCAGGGCGAATTCGGCGGCCTCGGCATCGAGGTCGGCATGGAAGACGGCTTCGTCAAGGTGGTGGCGCCGATCGACGACACCCCGGCGCAAAGGGCCGGCTTGAAATCAGGCGATCTGATCATCAAGCTTGACGACACCCTGGTCAAAGGGCTCACGCTCAACGATGCCGTGAAGAAAATGCGCGGCAAGCCCAAGACCCAGATCAAGCTCACCGTCGTGCGCAAGGGCGAAGCCAAGCCTTTCGAAGTCACTCTGACGCGCGAGAAAATCAAGGTGACAAGCGTCAAATCCAAGCTGCTCGAAGGCGGCTACGGCTATCTGCGGGTCAGCCAGTTCCAGGAAGAAACCGCGCCGGATGTGGTGAAGCACCTGGAAAAACTGGCCAAGGAAGACAAGGACGCCAAGGGCGATGGCATCAAGGGCCTCGTACTCGACCTGCGCAACGATCCGGGCGGACTGCTCAACGGCGCGGTCGGCGTTTCCGCCGCCTTCCTGCTGCCCAATACGCTGGTCACCTCGACCGACGGCCGCACCGAAGACGCCAAGCGGCGCTACATGGCAAGCCCGGAGGATTACCAGCGCGGCCGCAAGGATGACTTCATGAAGGGCCTGCCGGCCTGGGCCAAGACCACGCCGATGGTGGTGCTGGTCAACGCCGGCTCGGCTTCCGCCTCGGAGATCGTCGCTGGTGCCCTGCAGGACCACAAGCGTGCCGTGGTCATGGGCACCCAGACCTTCGGCAAGGGTTCGGTGCAGACCGTCCTGCCGCTGTCCAACAACGCCGCGATCAAGCTCACCACCGCGCGCTACTTCACGCCTTCGGGCCGCTCGATCCAGGCCAAGGGCATCACGCCGGACATCATCGTCGAGGAAAGCGCCAACGGCCCTTCGCGCGAGCGGGTGCGCGAGGCCGACCTCGAACGGCACCTCGGCGGCGAGAAGGAAAAGCCCGCCGAGCCGGCACCGCCCAAGCCGCAGACCAAGAGCAAGAAGGACGGCAAGAATGGCAAGGACAACAAGGGTGACGAGGCCGACGAGACACCTCAGGCACCACTCGAGTTCGCCTCGCTGAAAGACTACCAGTTGGGGCAGGCGGTCAATCTGCTCAAAGCCTGGCAGATCATCAAGCGCTAAGATTTCTTCACAGGCTTTGAGGGCGGGACGGAAACGATGAGCAGGATGACTCCGGAAAAGGCCCGCGAGCTGCGCGATGAAATACGCGACGGCAAGCCGCGCCAGCGTCCGGCCGCCTTCGTCCCGCAGCCCGGCACGCGCAAGCACCGCGAACTGCGCTTCGACCACCGGCATCCGGAACATGTCGAGGAAGCCCGCAAGCTGCTGGCCGGGCTCGAAGGCATGGAAATCGATACCGGCATCGCGCCCTACAGCCTGTCGATCTGGTACGAAATCAGCGACTACTCGCTGGAGGGACTCGAAGCCGCGCTGGTACGCCAGGGCTTTCATCTCGACAACAGCGTCTATAGCAAGCTGATGCGCACGGTGGTGTATTTCTGCGAGGAAACCCAGATGCGCAACATGCGCGTGCCCGAGCGCCTGATCAAGAAATCGCACGACGTCTATTCCAAGGCCTGGGAGCACCATCCCCACGGCGACCACGATGAAACGCCGCCTGAATTAAGACAGGAAAGGTAGGAGCCCATTTCAGTAGGAATCATGCCCCGCGTTGAGACCAGGATCGGATGGATGCAAGGCGCAGTGTGCGGCCAATGGTTGTTCCATTGGCAAGCGCTGCAACGCCGCAGACGCCGCTCCTGGTCTCAACCCGAAGGGCCGCTGGGCGTTGGGCGCGCTGCCACGTTGTCGGTCGCTTGCAGGGATGAGCCCTGCCGCACTCCCTCCGCCTCGCATCGCATCCCAACGCCCGGCGGCGCGGGGTACGATTCCTACTGAAATGGGCTCCCAGCCGTGACCGACGAGCAGCTGCTACGCTACAGCCGCCACATCCTGCTGCCGCAGATCGGCATCGAAGGCCAGCAAAACATCGTCAATGCCCGCGCGCTGGTGATCGGCGCCGGCGGCCTCGGTTCGCCGGCGGCCTTCTACCTGGCCTCGGCCGGCATCGGCACCCTGGTGCTGGCCGACGGCGACACGGTGGACCTGACCAACCTGCAGCGCCAGATCCTGCATCGCAGCGATGCGGTCGGCATGGAAAAGTCCGTCTCCGGCAAACGCACGCTGGCCGAGCTGAATCCCGAATGCCATGTCATCGCCCTCACCGAGCGCCTCGCCGGCGCGCGCCTGGAAGAGGAAATAGCGCTGGCCGATGTCGTGCTCGACTGCTGCGACAACTTTGCCACGCGCCACGCCGTCAACCGCGCCTGCGTCAGATTCCGCAAACCCCTGGTGTCGGGCGCCGCGATCCGTTTCGACGGCCAGGTGGCGGTATTCGATTCACGCCAGCCGGACGCGCCCTGCTACCACTGCCTGTTTCCCGAAGGCCAGGATGTCGAGGAAGTTCGCTGCGCGGTGATGGGCGTGTTCGCCCCGATCACCGGCATGATCGGCACGGTGCAGGCGGCGGAAGCCCTGAAACTGCTGATCGGCTGCGGCAGCAGCCTCGCCGGGCGCCTGCTGCTGCTCGACGGCCTTGGCATGGAATGGCGCGAGATCCGCGTGCCGCGCGATCCGGGCTGCGCCGTCTGCGGCGCGTGAAGTGCCCGTCACCGGCGCCCGAATCGGCGCCGGTGCACGCGTCATCGGCTAGCCGGCGAGCGGCGTGAACTCGTACCCGGTGCCGCGTGTGGCCAGGGTGCCGATGGCCGAACCCGGCAAGTGATAGCCCGCCACCAGCATCTTCTCGGCGATCACCATGTCGGCAAGTTTGCGCCGCGTGATGCGTGCGGCCTCGGCATCCATGTCGAACATCACGGCCCAATCGGGATTGCGCACGAACAGCGACGCGACGTTCGTGGTATCGGCCCAGTAGAGCAGTTTCTGTGCGCCACCGTCGACGGTGAACACGGTATGCCCCGGCGTATGGCCGAAGGCGGCGATCGAGCGCAAGCCCGGCAGCAGTTCGGTCCCCGGCTCGAATCGCTTCAGCGTATCGACGATGGGGCCGAACACGCGGCGCACGGCATTGAAATTGCCCTTCATCGCCTCCGGTGCCGCCGCCATCTTGGCGTCGTCCATCCAGAAGCCCCACTCCGGTGCCGGAACGAAAATCTTTGCCTTGGGAAATGCCAGCGCGCCGGCCTTGTTGCGCAACCCGTTGATGTGGTCGCCATGGAAGTGCGAGAACACCACTGCCGTGATCGAGTCCGGCGCGATGCCGGCCTTGGCCATGTTCTCCAGCAACTTGCCGGCGGTGGCGGCGCCGAACTCGCCGTTGCCGCAATCGAACAGCACGCGCTCGTTGCCGATGTCGGCCACCACCGGCGTAAATGGAACTTCGAGTTTGTCGATCGGCAAACCGGCGTCGGCCAGCGCCTTCTGCACCTCGGAAAACGCCACGTTGCGGACGAACTTGTCGTCCAGGGGGCGGACAAAAAAGCCGTCATGGATGGTCGTGATCGTCGCCTTGCCGAGCGTGACGCGGGTGATGCCTGGCGCCAGCGTCGTGGCCTTGGCAGCGGCCGCAATGGCGGACAGCGGGCGAGCCAGCCAGGCCGCACCCAGCGCCATGCCGACGCCGAGGAAATGTCTGCGGGACAGTGTCATCTTGATCTCCTGAGCATTGAAATGGGAAAGAGGGCTTATTGTAGGGGGGATTCGCCGACAAAAAAGCCTTGCGCGCCGTCCCGCCAGCGCCGACTTTTTCGAGGACATGTCATGCGCGGGAACTAAACCAGCCGGCGGTGGCGGATGCGGCCCGGGGCGTGGCTCAGGACCACCGAAAACGCCAGAACGAACCAGAACAGGATCAGGCGCGCAGGTTCCCAGAGCACCATCAGCGCCACCAGCGCAATCTTGAGCAGGGTGCCAAGCCCCTTGGCCTGGCGGAAGTAAACCGGGTTGGCCCAGGCGTCGAGGGCGATGATGCCCAACCCCGAAACCAGCATCAGGCCTCCCCACTTCCCGGCGTCACCGGCGCCGCCCAACACCGCCGCAGAGATACCCGCCAGCCCGACGATATGGAACACGCGCAGGATATTGATCAGCAGCCCGCGACCGGGAAAGTCGCGATGGCCGTCGTCTTCCTTAACCTGAAAGACGCGAAGCGGCTCTCGATGCTCCCCTCGCCCGCTTGCGGGAGAGGGGCTGGGGGTGAGGGGAACGGGCGTGGCTTTCATACTCAGGAGTGTCTCTCAAAATCAAGCCCGTTCGCTTCACGCAAGGCGGGCTCGAATGCGAAAGTCGGCGCCGACGGCACGGCGCTCGACGATATCGAGCCGCATTGCGCCGGCCAGGTCGGCGAGTTCCGCCAGGCCGAACATGCCGCGCGCCGCATCGCCGAGCAGGATCGGTGCCTGGTAGATCAGCAGTTCATCGACGCAGCGTTCGCTCAGCAGCGAACCGTTGAGGCGCGTGCCGGCCTCGGCCAGCACTTCGTTGATGCCGCGCCGGCCGAGTTCCTGCATCAGGCCGGCCAGATCCACCTTGCCCTGCGCGTTGGGCAGGATCACGATCTCGGCGCCGCGCGCGCGCAGGGCGGCGGAACGTTCGTTGTCCTGCGCCGCGGCGATCAGGACATTGCCGCCTTCCAGAATCGCGGCGTCGGGCGGCGTTTCGAGCCGGCTGTCGATCACCACGCGCAAGGGCTGGCGCGTGGAAGGCACCTCGCGCACGGTGAGCCGCGGATTGTCGTCCTTGACGGTGCCAATGCCGGTCATCACCGCGCAGGACCGCGCGCGCCAGGCGTGGGCGTCGCGCCGGGCAGCGGCGCCGGTGATCCATTGCGAGAGGCCGTTGTTGAGCGCGGTCTTGCCGTCGAGACTGGCGGCGACTTTCAGCCGCAGCCAGGGCCGCCCGCGCGTCATGCGCGAGACGAAACCGATGTTGAGTTCCCGCACCTCGGCGGCCAGCAGCCCGCTGGTGACGTCGATGCCGGCCTTGGCCAGGCTCGCCAGGCCCTGCCCGGCCACCAGCGGATTCGGATCCGGCATCGCCGCCACGACGCGAACGACACCCGCCTCGATCAATGCATCGGCGCAGGGCGGGGTGCGGCCGAAATGGCTGCAGGGTTCCAGAGTGACGTAGGCCGTGGCGCCACGCGCTACTCCACCGAAGGCACTCTTCGCCGTTACCTGCCCGCGAAGCGGAATTCCAGGTACGCAGAGCGCGCCGGCGCCGACTATTGCAGTCAGCGCCGCCGCCTCGGCATGCGGCCCGCCGGCCTGCTCGTGCCAGCCCTCGCCGATGATGCGACCGTCGCGAACTATTGTGCAGCCGACACGGGGATTGGGAGTCGTAGTGCAAAGACCGCGCCGCGCGAGTTGCAAGGCTCGCGCCATGAAGCCATGGTCGGCGGCCGAAAAACTCATGCGGCGCTCACCAGCCGCCGCCCGTCAGGACTTGGCGCGGGGCTGCCGCGGCTTCTTGACTTCGCGGATGGCATCGGAAAACTCGTCGACGTCCTCAAAGTTGCGATACACCGAGGCGAAGCGGATATAGGCCACCTTGTCGAGCCGCTTGAGTTCGCGCATCACCAGTTCGCCGATGCGGTCCGACGCCACTTCGCGCAAGGCCAGCTGCACCAGCTTTTCCTCGATGCGGTCGAGCGCCAGGTCGATGCTCTCGGTGGTGACCGGACGCTTCCTCATCGCCAGCATCATGCTCGCCTTGAGCTTGTCGCGGTCGTAATCGGTGCGGCTGCCGTTCTTCTTCACCACCTGCGGCAGTTGCAGCTCGACCCGTTCGTAGGTGGTGAAGCGCTTGTCGCAGGACAGGCAGCGCCGGCGGCGGCGCACGGTGTCGCCGTCTTCGTTCTCCCGCGTATCGACAACCTGGGTGTTCGGCTCGGCGCAGTAAGGACACTTCATGCATCGCTCCCGCTGAGCGATGCATGAAGTGTCCGCTGAACAAAATGTGTGCCCCCCCCCCGGCCCCCTCCCCAAGGGAGGGGATGACCAGTCAGTCTCCCCGCTTCGCGGGGTGATTTGATGAACGGAGGCTCCATGGTGCTCCGGCGCTGGCGATCAGCCGTAAACCGGAAATTTCTTGCAGATGACGGACACCTCGCCGCGAACTCGCTCAAGCACCGCCTCGTCCTGTGGCGCGTCGAGCACGTCGGCGATCAAATTGGCAACCTGCTCGGCCTCGATCTCGGTGAAGCCGCGCGTGGTCATGGCCGGCGTACCGAGACGGATGCCGCTGGTGACGAAGGGCTTTTGCGGATCGTTGGGGATGGCGTTCTTGTTGACCGTGAGATGGGCGCGGCCCAGCGCCGCCTCGGCGTCCTTGCCGGTGATGTTCTTGGCCTGCAGATCGACCAGGAACACATGCGACTCGGTACGTCCCGAGACGATGCGCAGACCACGCGCCTTCAGCACCTTGGCCATGACCTGGGCGTTGCCGATCACCTGCTCCTGGTAGTCGCGGAACTCGGGTGTCATGGCTTCCTTGAAGGCCACCGCCTTGGCGGCGATCACATGCTCCAGCGGTCCGCCCTGAATGCCGGGGAAGATCGCCGAATTGATCGCCTTTTCGTGTTCGGCGCGCATCAGGATCAGGCCGCCGCGCGGGCCGCGCAGGGTCTTGTGTGTGGTCGAGGTGACGACATCGGCGTGCGGTACCGGATTGGGGTAGCAACCGGCAGCGACGAGGCCGGCATAGTGGGCCATGTCCACCATGAAGATGGCGCCGACCGCCTTCGCCACCCTGGCGAAGCGTTCGAAATCGATCTTCAGCGCATAGGCCGAGGCACCGGCGATGATCAGCTTCGGCTTGTGCTCGTGCGCCAGCCTTTCCATCTCCGCGTAGTCGATTTCTTCGTTTTCGTCGAGGCCGTAGGGCACGATCTTGAACCACTTGCCGCTGATGTTGAGCGGCATGCCGTGGGTCAAATGGCCGCCCATGGCCAGGTTCATGCCGAGGATGGTGTCGCCGGGCTTGAGGAAGGCGAAGAACACCGCCTGGTTGGCCTGCGAGCCGGAGTTGGGCTGGACGTTGGCGCAATCGGCACCGAAGAGCTTCTTGGCGCGATCGATGGCCAGTTGCTCGGCCACATCGACATGCTCGCAGCCACCGTAGTAACGCTTGCCGGGATAGCCCTCGGCGTACTTGTTGGTCAGTTGCGAACCCTGCGCTTCCATCACCGCCCACGATACGTAGTTCTCGGAGGCGATCAGCTCGATATGCTCTTCCTGACGATGGTTTTCGTTCTGGATCGTGGCCCAGAGTTCGGGATCGGTCTTGGCGAGGGTGTTCTGCTTGGCAAACATGGCGGAATCCGGAGATGGATGGGAAGGCGCGGATTTTAACACCCGCTCCCGTCCGGCCGCCAACCGCCCGCTAGCCTCTGACCTCGTCGAGCGCCCGGGTCAAATGCCCGCAATCGGCCCAGGAAACCAGGCGCCAGCCCGAGTCATCGCGTTCCAGCCAGTTGAGGGCGGCGTTGGGCAGCGTGAAATCGCGCGGCGCGTCGAGTGCGCGGCCTGTGGCGGCGCGATAGGCAATGTCGAGCACGCCGCCGTGGGTGAAGGCCAGCACGCTTTGTCCGGGATGGCGTTCAGCCAGGGCATCGAGCCCGCACATTACGCGTGCGGCGAAGGCGATCAGGGATTCGCCGCTGTCGAAGTCGTAGTCGGGCGTGCGCGCCTGGTGATGCTGATGGACGTGCGGCAACTGCTCGCGCGCCTCGCTCGCGGTAACGCCCTGCATCACGCCGAAATGCCGCTCGCGCAAAGTCGGCGCCGGCGACACGGCGATCTGCCGCTCCGCCACGGCGATCTGCGCCGTGTTCCAGGCGCGCAGCAGGTCGCTGCTGTAGACCGCCGCGAAGGATTGCCCGCGCAGGCCTCCGGCGATTGCCCGGGCCTGCGCTTCGCCTGCTGCGTTGAGGTCGATGTCGATCTGCCCCTGGACCCGCCTCTCGGCGTTCCAGTCGGTTTCGCCGTGACGGATGAGGCAAAAGCGGGTGATGTGTGCCGGGTTCATACCCCCGATTTTAAGCCTTGTGGCGGGCGTCACTGCGCAGCATGCGGGTCAGGTTCTGCCGCACATAGCCGATGTGGTTGGCCGCCGCATCCAGCGCCTGGCCGGCATCCCCCTGCTCGATGGCGTGCCACACGGCGCGATGCTGGTCGAGCAACTGCTCCTTGGCGGCCGGCACCTGCATCAGCTCGCTCAGATTGCGCCGCAGGTTGTCGCGCATCAGGCGCAACAGGCTCGCCGTCAGGTGGCCGACGATGACGTTGTGCGAAGCCTCGGCGATGGCCTGATGGAAGGCGAGGTCGCTATCCACCTGCAGGTCCAGGTCCTGGCCGCCGAAAGAATCTTCCAGCGCCGCCAGGCACTGCCGGACGCGCTCGCGGTCGGCCGCCGTGGCCCGCGTCGCCGCGCATTCGGCAGCCCGCGCTTCCAGCATGTGGCGGAACTCCAGCATGTCCTCATGGACGCCCGGATGGTCGCGCAGGATTTCCTCCCACGGGTTGCCAAAGCTCGAATCCAGCCGGTCGGTGACGAAGGTTCCCCCGCCCTGCCGGCTGTCGAGCAACCCGCGCGCCGCCAGTTTCTGGATCGCCTCGCGCAGCGAAGGGCGCGAAACCCCCAATTGCACGGACAAGTCGCGCTCGGACGGCAGGCGGTCACCCGGCTTCAGGCGACCATCGAGCATGCGGTTTTCTATTTCCCGCGCGACTACGTCGGCGAGCTTGGGGGCAATCATCTTCACATCCATCTTTTCAATATATCACTGGTCTTACCAAAATATCAATAAGCATTCGACCAAGTCAGAAAAATTCAAAAGCCCTATTGACAGAGGCGATTCCTCCCAGTATCATTTTCCATCTTTTGGTCTTACCACTGTTCCACGACTCAAGATTCCTGCGCAAACCCTCGATGAGGGTCTAACCGGCACACAGATGCCGATCTGCAGCAAACGAGGAGAAGCACTTGAATCAACAAATGTTGAAGGCTCGGGTTAAGATGCTGCGTAAATACGTGCGCGCGGTTCAGGGCCATGCCTTGTGTTTCCTGCGCGGCCAAAACACAGTCTTGGAGGTCCGCGCATGAATGGCATCCTGAAATTTTCAGCTGGGGTCGACTGGCTGAATGAGCGCCTTGGCCGCGGCCTGAAATGGCTGATCCTGGCTGCCGTGCTGATCTCGGCGGGCAATGCCATCGTGCGCAAGGCCTTCGACATGAGCTCGAATGCCCTGCTCGAAATCCAGTGGTATCTGTTCGCCGCCGTGTTCATGCTGGGCGCCGGCTTCGCCCTCCTCAAGAACGCCCATGTCCGCATCGACTTCATTTCCAACCATCTTTCGGCGCGCACCCGCAACATCATCGACATCGTCGGCATCGTCGTCTTCCTGCTGCCGCTGTGCTACCTCCTCGTCACGCTCTCCTGGCCGACCTTCGCGAACGCATGGAAAAGCGGTGAAATGTCGCAGAACGCCGGCGGCCTGATCCGCTGGCCGATGTACGGCCTGATTCCCCTCGGCTTTACCCTGCTGGCGCTGCAGGGCCTGTCCGAATTGATCAAGCGCGCCGCCTTTCTCAGCGGTGCCGGTCCGGATGTCATCAGCCACATCGAGACCGAGTCCAAGGACGAAATCGGCCACGAGATCGAAGAGCACGCCGCCCACGTTCAAGAGGAAGTCCGCTGATGGAATTCATCGCCCAGAACTTCGTGCCGCTGATGTTCTGCGGCCTGCTGCTGTTCCTCGTGACGGGTTTTCCGGTCGCGTTTGCGCTGGCTGCCACCGGCCTGTTTTTCGGCTTCCTCGGCATGGAAGCCGGTCTGTTTCCGCCGGTGCTGTTCCAGGCGCTGCCGCTGCGCATCTTCGGCATCATGCAAAACGACACGCTGCTGGCGATTCCCTTCTTCACCTTCATGGGCATCATTCTCGAAAAAAGCGGCATGGCCGAGGATTTGCTCGAGACCATCGGCCAGGTGTTCGGCCCGGTGCGTGGCGGCCTCGCGCTGGCGGTGATCTTCGTCGGCGCGCTGCTGGCCGCCACCACCGGCGTGGTTGCCGCCGCGGTGATCTCGATGGGACTGATCTCGCTGCCGATCATGCTGCGCAACGGCTACAACCGCACCATCGCCACCGGCGTGATCACCGCCTCGGGCACCCTGGCACAGGCGATCCCGCCCTCGCTGGTGCTGATCGTGATGGCCGACCAGCTCGGCCGTTCGGTGGGCGACATGTATGCCGGCGCACTGGTTCCCGGCCTGCTGCTGGTCGGCTTCTACGCCGCGTTCGTGGTTGTCGTCGCCATCGTCAAGCCGGCCTGGGTGCCTGCCCTGCCGCCGGAAGCCCGCATCTACAAAGAAGCCAACGGTTCCTCCGGCCACACCTCACTGCTGGTGCTGCTGCTGATCGCGGCGGCGGCCGGCTTCGCCTGGAGCCAGGTGCATGACGGCATGATCCGCGGCTGGACCGGTCGCGAACTGGCCGCGCCCGGCGACGAAATCCTGATCCTGTCGATGACGGTATCCGCCTTCGTCGCACTCACCCTGGCCATCCTGAATCACCTGTTCAAGCTGGGCCTGCTGTCGAAACTTTCCGAGCGCGTGACCTTCGTCCTGATTCCGCCGCTGGTGCTGATCTTCCTGGTTCTGGGCACCATCTTCCTCGGCCTCGCTACCCCGACCGAGGGCGGCGCGATGGGCGCTTTGGGCGCCTTCATCATGGCCCTGGCACGGCGCAAGCTGGAAATGCGGCTACTAAAGGAGGCTCTGGAAAATACCGCCAAGCTGGCGATTTTCGTCCTCTTCATCCTGATCGGCTCGACGGTGTTTTCCTTTACCTTCAACGCCGCTGACGGCCACATCTTCATCGAACACCTGTTCAGCAAACTGCCCGGCGGCGCCATGGGCTTCCTCATTGTGGTGAACGTGCTGGTATTCATACTGGGCATGTTCATCGACTTCTTCGAGATCGCCTTCATCGTGGTGCCCTTGCTGGTGCCGGTGGCCGAGAAGCTGCTGCCCGCGCTGCTGCCGGCGGGCAGCGATGCGCTGATCTGGTTCGGCGTCATCATCGCCGTTAACCTGCAGACATCCTTCCTCACGCCGCCTTTCGGCTTCGCGCTGTTCTACCTGCGTAGCGTGGCGGCCAAGAGCGACTACAACGACCGGGTTACGGGTCAGCGCATTCCGGCCGTGACGACCGCCCAGATATACAAGGGTGCGATCGCCTTCATCGTGCTGCAGGTGATCATGGTCGCCTCGGTGGTGCTCTACCCAAACCTGGTGCTCGACAGCCTCGACAAGCCGCCGACGGCCGATATGCAGAACATCAAGCTCGAGGCGGCGCCCGCGGAAGAACTGGTCGCACCGGCCGACGGCAAGGAAGAGACTGCCGAGGAAACAGCCAAACGGGAGAAGGAAGAGGAGGAGGAGGAAGATCCCGCCAAGGCCTTGATGCGGTCGATGAACAAGGACAAGAAATAGTGGCAGAAGGTGTGGTGTAGTATCCGGCGACATGCCATTCGGGCATCGCCGTTTTGGTTCAACAACAAACGAGGAGATTCATACATGGAACGTCGCAAATTTCTGCAAAACGCCGGTATTGCCGGCATCCTGGCTGCCGGCGTTGCGCCGGCGGTCCACGCTCAGGCCCCGGCCATCCGCTGGCGCCTGGCGTCGAGCTTCCCCAAGGCGCTCGACACGATTTACGGCGCTGCCGAAACCTTCTCCAAGGCGGTCTCCGACGCCACCGGCGGCAAGTTCACCATCTCGGTCCATGCCGGCGGCGAGCTGATGCCTGCCTTCGGCGTAGTGGATGGCGTGCAGCAGGGCACGGTCGAGTGCGCCCATACCGCTCCCTACTACTTCTTCGGCAAGGATGACACCTTCGCCATCGACTGCGCGATCCCCTTCGGCCTCAACAGCCGCCAGATGACGGCCTGGATGTACGAAGGCAACGGCATGAAGCTGATGCGTGAGTTCTATGCCAATTACAACATCGTCAATTTCCCGATGGGCAACACCGGCGCCCAGATGGGCGGCTGGTACCGCAAGGAGATCAAGACCCTGGCCGACATCAAGGGCCTCAAGATGCGCATCGGCGGCTTCGGCGGCAAGGTGCTGTCGGCCATCGGCGGCGTGCCGCAGAACATTCCCGGCGGCGAAATCTACCAGGCGCTGGAAAAGGGCACCATCGACGCCACCGAGTGGGTCGGCCCCTATGACGACGAGAAGCTGGGCTTCGTCAAGGTCGCCAAGCACTACTACTACCCGGGTTGGTGGGAAGGCGGTCCGCAGCTCTCGCTTTATGTGAACCAGAAGGCATTCGACGCACTGCCGGCGGACTACAAGGGCATCGTCACTGCGGCAGCCTCGCACGCCCACGTCGTGATGCAGGCCAAGTACGACGCCAGGAACCCGGCCGCACTCAAGCGTCTGGTGGCTTCCGGCGCCAAGCTGCACGCCTTCGACGCGACCATCATGAAGGCCGCCCATGACGCGGCTATGGCGCTGTACGACGACCTCTCGGGCAAAAACCCGGCCTGGAAGAAAGTCTATTCCGACTACGCCGCGTTCCGCGACGAGCAGAACCTCTGGTTCAGCTTCACCGAAGCGAACTTCGACAACTTCATGCAGCGTGGCCGCTTCGCCAAGGCAAAGGCCGCGCCGGCGAAGAAGTAAGACGGATCAGTCCGGCCATCCGTGGCCGGTATTCAGGACAGACCCCGCTGCGGCGGTAATGCCGTTCAGTTAGCACTGAACGGCATTCTTATTTATTGCGCAACCTATTGTAAACACTTGTAAACCCTGTTAACGTTTGACTCGATGCTATCGAGTCAACTTCATGCAAC
>JBIKKY010000029.1:0-39921 GCA_044360105.1 Sulfuritalea sp. | reverse complement strand
CGTAAAGTAGCCATTGCAAAAGCATGCCAGTTTCCACGGCACTGTCAATCCGCTAAAACCCGCTTCCAGCAAGGCTTCCCAGCGATTTCATGACGAAATTCACCCACACTCTTCCACGAAGACCCAACTAAAAATGCGAACCGCCTTCAACACGGAGGACACAGAGACACAGAGATCACGGAGAGTTCCCGAACCAGAAAACTCGCCTTGCTCTGTGTCCTCCGTGTCTCCGTGATCTCCGTGTCGAGAGCGGTTTTCGCCTAACATGGCGCGCGAGGAGCGAACATGACTACTGCCACCACCGCTGCCGGGACCATCCTGCGCCAGCACCTGATCGACCCCGAGATCTGCATCCGCTGCAACACCTGCGAGGAAACCTGCCCGGTCGACGCCATCAGCCACGACTCGCGCAACTACGTGGTCGACGCCGCGAAGTGCAAGCTCTGCTACAACTGCATCTCGCCCTGCCCCACCGGCGCCATCGACAGCTGGCGCAACATGCCCGCCGAGCAGGCCTACCCGCTCGCCGAACAACTGCTGTGGGACAGCCTGCCGGGGCAAATCGCCCTCGACGAAGGCCAAAAAGTCGGCGCTGGCGACACGGCGACCGAGATGCCCGACGACGTGGAGAAGATCGCCGCGGCCTCCACTTCAGGTCAGGGCGGCGTCGCCCCTCCGCCCTGGTCCGCCGCCCACCCCTACATCAACCTCTACGGCATCCAGGCACCCGCCGTGGCCACCGTCAGCGGCAATTTCCGCCTCACCGCCGAAGATGCCTCGAGCGACATCCGCCACATCGTGCTCGATTTCGGCAATGCCTCCTTCCCTGTACTCGAAGGCCAGACCATCGGCATCCTGGCTCCGGGGCTCGACGCCAACGGCAAGCCGCACCACGTGCGCCTGTATTCCGTCGCCAGCCCGCGCGACGGCGAGCGCCCCAGATACAACAACCTCTCGCTGACCGTGAAACGCGTCACCGAGGATCACGAAGGCCAGGCGGCGCAGGGCGTCGCCTCGAACTACCTGTGCGACCTGAAGAAGGGCGACAAGGTCAATGTCGTCGGCCCCTACGGCACCAGCTTCCTGATGCCCAACCACCCCGGCAGCAACCTGCTGATGATCTGCACCGGCACCGGCTCGGCGCCGATGCGGGCGATGACCGAACGCCGCCGCCGCAAGTTCACCGCCGGCGAATCCCTTGGCAAGCAGATGCTGTTCTTCGGCGCCCGCACGCCCGGCGAGTTGCCCTACTTCGGGCCGCTGACCAAGCTGCCCAAGGAATTCATCGACATGAACCTGGCCTTCTCGCGCGTGCCGGGCGAACCCAAGCGCTACGTGCAGGACCTGCTGCGCGAACGCGGCGCCGACGTCGCCCGCCTGCTGCGGGACGACAACACCTACGTCTATCTGTGCGGCCTCAAGGGCATGGAACAAGGCGTCGAAGAAGCCTTCACCGAAGCCTGTCGCGCCAACGGCCTGGACTGGAACACGCTGCGCCCGCAGCTATTGCAGCAGGGGCGGTATCACGTGGAGACTTACTGATCCGTCACTTCGCGCCGATGTCGCAATGGAGCGTCGGAGCAAGACGCGAAAGCCGGATTGAATGTCTGCTTCTCAGTCTGGCGAATGCGTACTTTGTGCCCAAACGAGACGTTCGCCTTTACGCTCATCCAAGGACTGGATTCTGAGCGTACCGGCCGTTCAGATTGAAAGCTGACTGAGTGCTCGTCGGCCTGAACTGCCGTTGGGCCTGAGGCAAAATTCGGTCAGCAAAGCGCCAGTTAACGGCCCTTCAGTCGCTGATGGAGGTCAATGGCCGCTCCCCCGCCTGGCGAACTCACACATTCGACCCTGAGCAGCCAGTCGGTCCTTCTCAAAGCAGACCCTGACACGCACCCAGCAGGATCAGAAACAAGCCGCATGTGCGCTCGACAATCTTCTTGCCCTGCCGATACAAATCAGTCATTCGATCCGCAGACAAAATCAGTGCCACGCTGCCATACCAAAGGACAGCAAGGACTCCGACCATCACCACCATGGCCAGCAGCGTTTCCATGGAAGCGTCGGCGGGAACCGCCCCTGAGAACACTGACGCATAGAACGCCATCGACTTCGGGTTTGCCAGATTAGTCGCGATCCCGTCACGCAGGGCGGAACGGAAGGAAGAAGCCGCAGCCACCCCATTTCTTGCCTTGAGCGGATGGCCTGATCGTTTCAGCAGTTGGATGCCGAACCAGACCAGATAGGCTGCCCCCATCAGCTTGATTGACCAGAACAGCCATGGCAAGGAAGTCACCAGCAGGTTGAGTCCAAACAAGGCCATGGCTGCCCAAAGCGTATTGACCATGGCAATACCGAACACCATGGCAACCGCTTCAACCCGAGAGGATGAAATCGCACGGTGAGTCACCGCCACGAAGTTTGGGCCTGGACTCATCACGCCGGCCAAACAAACAACGGCGGCAGACAGGATTGCGGTGGTATCTAGCATGACGGCCTCAAGTCAGTAGTGGCTTGCATAGTGCGCTGCCATGCCTGATACGTCCAATACTGTTTCAGAAATGCTACGATAGCTTCAAGATATCAGTCGCCCATGATCAACTTTCGTCTCATTCGCCACCTGTGGTTGTTTCTCGCTGTCGCCGAGGAGCAGCATTTTGGCCGTGCCGCCAAGCGACTGGGCATGTCGCAACCCCCGCTGACCGATCAGATACAAACCCTCGAGCAAGCACTCAAGGTCAAGCTGTTTGAACGATCACGGCGAGGAACAAAGCTAACGCCGGCTGGTGCCGCCATCCTCCCCGCCGTCAAAAAGTTTGCCGAACAGTTGGAACGGCTGGAGCTTGCTGTCCGCGAAGCTGCAACCGGACAGCGCAGTATGCTAACGGTGGGAGCAATCACCTCTGCAATGGTGGAAGTATTGCCACCGTTGATTGAAAAGATGAAAACCACGCATCCCGACATGACCATCTCGATGCGGGAAATCGACAGCGTTGAAGCTGTTCCCCTCCTTCAGTCAGGGGACATTGATCTGGCGTTTGCCCGACTTGAGGGGGATATCGGCTCCGGCATCAAGTCGATGCCGTTGCGTGAAGATCGCTTGGCTGTCGCGCTGCCAAAATCACACTCGCTAGCCACAAGGTCGCGAATTCGACTGGCTTCGCTCGCAGAAGAGGACTTCATCATGTTCTATCGCCGGGTCAGCCCCGGCTATTTTGATAGTTTGGTGACTGCTTGCCGCAATACCGGCTTTTCGCCGCGCATTGTTTATGAAGTGACGTCAGTAGCCTCGCAGATTGCCTTTGTCGGCTGTGGTCAGGGTGTGGCGCTCATTCCTTCCGGGATGAAGCGGATGGCCCCCGAAACGGTGGTCGTGCGTCCCCTGACCGAGAAACTGAGCGTTGTGACAACTGCCGTGGCGTGGAATGGGGCTAGACCTAACCCATCAGTCGAGGCAGCGGTGGCTGCTCTACAAAGTTCATGAGGACCGAATGACTGTTCTCTGACTTTGCTGGCAATGGCCGCTCGTGGCGACTGCGGTCATTGAACCCGTGCACGCCCGAGCCAATTGGTGAGCGGCTAAACTGAGTTTCAGGTACCAAATGAGGTAAGTAGCATGGACAAGGAATTTTCTGTTGACTCGGACGGGTTGCATCAGGCCGTCGAATTGATGAGTCGTGATTTCAGTAACGAAGAAGGTCTTGCCTTGCCGCTAGAACTGCCGCAAGTTGGGATGGGTTCGACGGCTGCACTGAACTCGCTGGCGCCGAGCATTCTGGGCGGCGCGGCGCGTTTAGGTCAGGCTACATCATTTGCCCACATGGACCCGCCCACCCCATGGATAACTTGGGCAATTACGCTTTGGAACGCATCGCTCAATCAGAACCTACTTCACCCTGCAACAGCACCTGTCGCGCGCCAAATGGAACAACGGGTCGTGGCATGGCTCGCACCATTCTTCGGCATGAACGGTGGGCACATGACGCCGGGTTCGACAGTAGCCAATTTGACCGCTTTGTGGTCCGCGCGAGAGTGCGCAGGCGTTACCGAGGTGATTGCATCAGAGGGAGCGCATCTCTCCATTGCGAAAGCAGCCCATATCTTGGGTCTTAAATTTCGGACTGTGCCGATTAACGCCATTGGTTCAATGGACGCGGCGCAATCGCCGTCCGACTTGAGCAAATCTGCCTTGGTACTCACGGTTGGAGCCACAAGCACTGGTGCAATAGACCCGCTCGAACTGGCTGGCAGGGCTGCTTGGACCCACGTCGATGCTGCTTGGGCTGGTCCTTTGCGGATGAGTAAATACGCCCACTTACTTGCCGGCATCGAGTCAGCAGACTCTGTCGCAGTATCAGCGCATAAGTGGCTTTTTCAACCTAAAGAATCCGCGCTTGTCTTATTCAAAGATACCGCGAAAGCCCACGCAGCCGTTAGCTTCGGTGGGGTGTACCTAGCCACACCCAATGTTGGAGTTCTTGGCTCACATGGTGCAACTGCCACAACCCTTCTGGCAACGCTGCTTGCTTGGGGGTATCAAGGAGTTGCGGAGCGCATTGAGCACTGCATGGATCTTGCACGCTGTTTGCGAGATTTTGTTGCTGCTGACGAACGCCTTGAGCTTTATGCTGAGCCCCAAACCGGCATTGTTGTCTGGCGTCCAAAAGACGAGAATTTGTTTGGCCATCTATTGCAGCAGCTGCCTGTTGGTTCCACGTCCACAACGTCGATTTCGGGTGGTAAATGGTTCCGCAATGTGGCGGCTAATCCTAGTGCGGATATTGACATCCTCATGGCTAACATTCACGGAGCTTTAACTGAGTGCTCCTAGATGGTGTCCGGTGTCCGCAAACGCAGTTCCAAAGGCGTTCGAGCCGGCAAGGGCAATGGCCGTAGAGGGGCGATAGGGTGAGTTTGGCTGTTGAACGGTCGGCCCACTGCGCGGAGTGCGATCGTCGTTGTCAGCTCGGCCTATTGCAGCTGTCCCGAATCTTCCTGAGCAGCCTATAGAACGGCTGCTTCATGATTTCCTTCTAGCAACGAAACTGCTTCCTCCATTCGCTTGGGGAAATGCCAAAGTCTCGTCGGAAGTGAACCCGTAGCGATTCAACTGATCCGAATCCGGCGTTCTCGGCAATTACTTCTATTGGCGCGTCGGTAGATTCCAAAAGTCGCTGAACAAAAGCCAAACGTGCCGCTTGCAGCCAAGTCAGAAAGTTTGTACCGGTCAGCAGCTTGAACTGGCGGGTGAAGGTTCGACGGCTCATCATGGCGCGTCTTGCCATCGACTCCACAGTGTGGAGTTCATGGATGTTTTGTCGCACCCAATCAAAAAGATCGGCGAGTCGGGAGTTTGCAAATGTCTCCGGTATTGGTTGCTCGATGAATTGCGCCTGGCCGCCTTGGCGATGCGACGGAACCACCAGTCTTCGAGCCACGCTATTGGCGACTTCTGCGCCATATTGCTGGCGCAACAGATAGAGGCAGCAGTCGATTGCGGCGGCGGTTCCTGCCGAGGTCACGATGCCGCGATCCTCAACATAAAGTACGTCCGCATCGAGCACAACATGAGGAAAGCGGGTGGCGAAGTCGCCGGCATAGGCCCAGTGTGTTGTCGCCGAACGTCCATCGAGCAGGCCAGCTTCCGCCAGTACATACGCACCGAGACATAGGCCAACAACCTTTGCGCCACGGGCATGAGCAGTGGTTAGCGCCTTGAGCAGCGGTTCGGGGGGGCTCTCTTCCGGATTGCGCCAACTCGGCACGATGATGATGTCCGCCTTCCGCAGAACAGCGAGGCCAAAGCGCACGGAAATATCGAAACCTGCGGAGGTCCGCAGCATGCCGGTTTCAAGAGCGCACACCTTGAAATCGAAGGGCGGGCAACCTGGGTGATCCTCGCCAAAGACGACACAGGGAGCGGATAGATGGAACGGACTGATCCGATCAAAGGCCACGACAACAACGGATAGGCGAGATTGCTTCGAATTGATCATATTGGCCTAATCCTACCGCTAATTGTCGTATAGGCCACTTCCGAAGCACAGGTCGATGCGGAAAAATGCATCTACCCCAACCGAAAGCGAGCCTCTACATGACCAACGATCTGACTGTGCATTCGTCGCTGCTACTTGTCGAACAGATCCTTTCACCTTGGCAGAAAAGGATCGGCGCAGATTACGAAGGTTACAAGAACCACGTTTACCGCATGCTGCATTGCTGCTTTGCCTTAACGCCATGCGGTGATGAGGATCGCCAGAAGCTAATCATCGCTGCCTGCCATCACGACATCGGGATCTGGTCGGACCATACCGTCGACTACTTGCCACCTTCGATTCGGGAGGCTGCTCAGTACCTCAGGGCCCACCAATTGGGTCACTGGGAAGAAGAGGTCACGCTTATCATCGATCTCCATCATAAAATCAGAGCGGTCAAAGATCCGATTGCCAGTCAGTACCCTCTGGTCGAGGTATTTCGACGAGCCGACCTGGCCGACTTTTCACTCGGGATGATCTTGGGCGGCGTTCCCGCTGAGTTTATGAGGCGATTGAAACGGGAGTTCCCAAATGCTGGATTCCACAAGATGCTGGTAAAGGCGGCGGGCGGATGGTTTGCTCGTCATCCGTTGTCGCCACCGCCTTTCATGAAGTGGTGATCGGTACAGGCGGGCGAAATCTGCAAGTGGGCGTAAATCGGTCGCTGGAAGGAATGCCCTGTAACTGGCCGCAATGGGTCGGGAGCACCGGTTCGCCGGAGAGGGAAGTAGCCATTCAGCTGGTCCGGCTAGCCAACGGCAGCAAACTGAGCAACACCGGCCCTACATCTTTGCCACCCTCAATGGCCGTTCAGGCCGACGAGCACTCATAGGCCGTCCGGCAGGTTTCAGAGTACACCGGCCCTCTGTAAGACCGCTCAAGAGGAAGGTCCAAGGTCGGCAGTTGGCCGAAAGTGTGAGGTCAACAAATCCCCCGCATTGCGGTCATACACCAGTCTTGTGACAACACCGGCGAGTGCGGCCTCTGGCCGATAACCGGCCCCTTCGTAATTCCCGTCACACCCGGATCAAGGGCAAATTGCGGGATACTTGATCCTTCCACGGCTATCCTCCGCACCACATGCCACCGTCACCATCCCTGTCGTCCATCAGCCGACCGGTGATTCATCGCCCGGATCTTCGCCCTGCCAGCGAACGGCCGCCGCTCCGGGCACTGCCCGCTCCCTGAGGAATGCCCATGCAAGCCTGCTACATCGAACGCTACGGCGGCCCCGGGGTCGTCAGAATCGGCGTGTTGCCAGCGCCGACTCCCGGACCCGGCGAGCTGGTGTTCCGCATGGAGGCGGCCAGCGTGAATCCTGTGGATTTCAAGACGCGCAAGGGCATGCTGCGGGCGCTGCAGTCCTACCGCATGCCGGCGATCCTCGGTAACGATGCGGCCGGCGTGGTCACGGCGCTGGGGCCGGGGTTGGCTGGCTTTCGCGTCGGCGACCGGGTCGCGGCGCGGCTGGACAAGGCGCGCATGGGCGGCTTTGCCGAATTCGTGCTGGCGCGGGAGCAGGATCTGGCGCGGATTCCCGAGGGCGTGAGTTGCGCGCAGGCCGCGGCGGTGGCGCTGGCGGGGCTGACGGCCTGGCAATGCCTGGACGAGGTGCTGCGCGTGGGCGCCGGCGAGCGGGTGCTGATCCACGCCGGCTCCGGCGGCGTCGGGCACCTGGCGATCCAGCTCGCCAAGCGCCTGGGCGCCCATGTCACGACCACGGCATCGGCGTCGAGTCACGACTGGCTGCACCGAATCGGTGCCGACCACTGCGTGGATTACCGCCACGCCGACTTCACGCGCGAGTGCGTGCCCTTCGACGCGGTGCTCGACACCATCGGCGGCGACATTCTTTTGCGCTCGATCGCCCACACCCGGCGCGGCGGCCGCGCGGTCAGCATCGGCGACCTGCCGACGCCGGAAGTAGCGGGCGAGTTCGGCAAGCCCTGGCTGGCGCCGGTGTTCTGGCTGCTGTCGCGCCGGCCGCGGGCGGCGGCGCGCGCGCAGGGGGTGGCTTACCGCTACTGGTTCATGCGCGAGGACGGTGCGCAACTGGCGATGCTGCTGGATAAGCTGGCGCGGGGCGAATTGCAGCTGCGGATCGAGCAGGAATTTCCGCTGACGCAGGCGCCCGAGGCGCTACGCCTCAGCGAGGCGGGCCAGGTGCGCGGCAAGCTGGTGATCGTCGCCTGATCAGCGAAGGCGTATTCCGCGCCTTTCACGGCGCCGGCGGCAGGCAATCGCCGTACCATCCATGGCAGGCTTTGCACAGCCTGCCGGCTTCGCGGGCGCAGAGCAATACTCTGCGAAACCCCCGCTACGCCCAACGCCGACTTTCAAAGTTTCAAAGCGATCAGCGCGATAGAGGGCACGAAGACGATCAGGATAATACGCAGCAAGTCCGAGGCGAGGAAGGGGATGATGCCGATGAAGGTTTCCTTCATCGGGGTTTCCTTGGCCATGCTGCTGATGATGAAGACGTTGAGCCCCACCGGCGGCGTGATCAGGCCGATCTCGACCACCATCAGCGAGAGGATGCCGAACCAGATCGCCTTGCTCTCCGGATTCAGCCCCCAGAAATCCATGCCCATGATGATGGGAAAGAAAATCGGCACCGTCAGCATGATCATCGACAGGCTGTCCATGATGCAGCCGAGCACCAGGTAGATGAAAATGATCACGAACAGGATCAGGATGGGCGAATAGCCGAGGCCGACCACCCACTTCGCAAGTTCGGCCGGCATTTGCGTCAGGGCGAGGAAGACGTTCATGATGTCGGCGCCGAGCAGGATCAGGAAGATCATCGCCGTGGCCTGCGAAGTGCCATACACGCACTCGAGGAAGCCGCGTTTTGATAGCCCACCCGAGCGCCAGGCGACGAAGGCCGTGGCCAGCGTGCCGATCGACGCGGCCTCGGTCGGCGTGAAGAAACCGCCGTAGATGCCGCCGATCACGGCGACGAAAATCAGCATCACCGGCCAGGTTTCGGCGATCGCCGTCAGCTTCTCTGCGAAGCTCGCCCTGTCGCCGCGGGGGGCGGCGTCGGGATCGACGCGGGCGATGATGCCGATCACCAGCATGTAGCCAAGCATGGCGATGATGCCGGGGATCACCGCCGCCATGAACAGCTTGGCGATGTTCTGCTCGGTGAGGATGGCGTAGATCACCAGCGGCACCGAAGGCGGGATCAGGATGCCCAGCGTGCCGCCGGCGGCGATCGCCGCCGTCGCCAGGCGGCCCGAATACTTGTGGTTGCGCAATTCGGGCAGAGCCACCTGGCCCATGGTCGCCGCGGTGGCCAGCGACGAGCCGCAGATTGCGCCGAAGCCGGCGCAGGCGCTGACCGCCGCCATCGCCAGCCCGCCGCGCCAGTGGCCGATCAGCGTGGCGCCGGCGCGGAACAAGGCCCTGGAGAGCCCGCCGTGGGTGGCGAACTGGCCCATCAGCAGGAACAGCGGCACGACGGAAAGATCGTAAATCGAGTAGCGCGCCCAGGCGGCCGTCTTCATGTAACTTAGCAACGGCGCGGAGCCGGTCATCCAGATGTAGCCGACAGAACCGGCCAGCATCATGGCCATGGCGATATGCACGCGCAGCGCCATCAGCAACAGCATCAGGGTGCCGATCACCAGGCCATGTTCGATACCTGTCATTTCGCGGCTCCGGTGAGATCGACCCAGGCGGTGTAAAGCGCCGCGCAGCCGAGCAGGAAGAAGGACGGCACCATCGGCAGGTAGCCCAGCCAGGTCGGCATGTTGAGCAGCATCGATGCGTCGCCGTTTTCGCGCAGTTCGAGCATGCCCAGCGTAATGCGCCAGGAGAACAGGAAGCCGGCGCCGGCGAGTATCAGGCTGGCGATGACGTCGCAGGCCCTGTTGAACTTCTTTGGCGCGCCGGTGGTAAAGAAATCGACGATGATGTGGCCGCGGATCATCTGGCAGAAAGGCAGGGCCATGGTCACCGCCACGGCGGACATCATCTGTACCAACTCATAGTCGCCGAGGATGGGCTTGCTGAAGAAGGTGCGACCGACGATGCTGGTGAAGGACATCAAGGCCATCAGGATCAGGGTGACACCCGAACCGACCGCGAAGGCGCGGCAAAGCGTGTTCAGGACCCGTCCCACCAGCGCGACGGGCTGTTCGTCCTTTTCGACGTAAAGCACGTCGGCCATGAGATTCTCCTGGTTCCGTTAATGTCGGTTGGATTCGGCGAGGGCAGCAAAAACGCCGGGGCCGGAACTACCGGCGCCCGGCGCTGCTTTGCTTCCGCTACTTCGTGTACTTCTTGATCAGGTCCTGCGCGGACTTGAGCAGCTTGGGACCGTCGTGACCCGCCTTGTTCATTGCGGCGACCCATTCGTCATCGAGGCTGTCGGTCAGCTTCTTCCACTTTTCGAGCTCCGCCGCCGGGATCACGTTGATCGCGACGCCCGAGGCCTTCACCGCCTCGCGTCCCGGTGCGTCGTCACCCGCCTGGATCCTGCCGATCATGGCGGAGAATTCCTGGCCGGAATTGTTGTCCATGACTTTCTTCAGGTCGGGCGGCAGCGAATCGTACTTGGCCTTGTTCATGCCGACGATGAAGAAGGTGGTGTAGAGCGCCGGATACTTCGGATCGGTCTCGGCGGCAAACTTCGCCAGTTCATTGACCTTGAGGCTGGGGACAACCTGGTAGGGAATCACCGCACCGTCGATCACGCCCTTGGACAAGGCCTCGGGGATCGCCGGCACCGGCATGCCGACCGGCGTGGCGCCCATCGCGGCGAGCATCTTGTTGGTCAGCGGCGTCGGCGCACGGAACTTCATGCCCTTGAAATCCTCGGCCTTGGTCATCGCCTTCTTGGTGGTGAACAACACCCCGGGGCCATGGACATGGGTGGCGAGAAGATGCACGTCCTTGAATTCCTGCTTGGCGTTTGCCTGCACGTAATCCCAGGACGCACGGCTGGTCGCCTCGGCCTCGGTCATCATGAACGGCAGTTCGAATACCTGCGACATCGGGAAGCGGCCGGCGGCATAGCCCGGAACAGTCCAGACGATGTCGGCGACGCCGTCCTTGGCCTGGTCGAAGAGTTGCGGCGGCGTGCCGCCAAGCTGCATCGCCGGGTAGATCTGGCACTTGATGCGGTTGTTGGATTCCTTGTTCAGCTTGGCACACCAGGGCTCGAACACCTTGGCATGGATGAACGTTGTCGGCGACAGGAAGTGATGCACCTTCAGCGTGACTTCCTGCGCCTGGGCCGCAAACGCGGTGCCGGCGACCGATGCGGCAATCAGGGTTTTTGCGAACAGCTTTTTCATCTACGTCTCCTCTTGGTTTGGCGAATTCATCGCCTTATTGAAATTGCCCGGGTGCTGCAAAAACATCAATTACCTTGGTACCGATCACCCGGACACACGGCCCGGGCACTAGTTTTCCGCTCCCTTGCGGGTCAGCTGAGCAATATTACTTTAGCTGTAGGGTTATCGTCTTAACGCGAATCAATTATTTCGGCCGCCGGTCGATGACGCGCCTGGCCTTGCCGACCAGCGTGCGTTCCACCTTGTCGGTTTCGACCACATGGACCTCCGCGCTGACTCCCACCAGCGACTTGATGTGGTGCTTGACCTCGGCGCCGATATCCTTGCGCTGTTGCGCGCTGATCTTGTCGGACAGGTCGGCGCGGACTTCGACATAGACGTCCAGCTTGTCGAGATGCCCGTCGCGCGATACCTGCAGTTGATACTGGGCGCACAGGTTCGGGTTCTTCAGCAGGACCTCCTCGATCTGCGTCGGGAAGACATTGACGCCGCGGATGATCAGCATGTCGTCGCTGCGTCCGGTGATCTTCTCCATGCGGCGCATGGTGCGCGCCGTGCCGGGCAGCAGCCGGCTCAGGTCGCGCGTACGGTAGCGCAGGATGGGCAGGGCCTCCTTCGACAGCGAGGTGAATACCAGTTCGCCCAGTTCGCCGTCGGGCAGCACTTCGCCCGTTTCCGGATTGATGATTTCCGGGTAGAAATGGTCTTCCCAGATGTGCGGACCGTCCTTGGTCTCGACGCACTCGCAGGACACGCCGGGACCCATGACTTCCGACAGGCCATAGATATCGACGGCATCGATGCCGAGGCGCTCCTCGATCTCGCGCCGCATTTCGTTGGTCCAGGGCTCGGCGCCGAAGACGCCGACACGCAAGCTGCTGGCGTTCGGCTTCATGCCCTGCCTGATCATCTCGTCGGCGATGGTCAGCACGTAGGACGGGGTAGACATGATTACGGTCGGTTTGAAGTCCTGGATCAGCTGCACCTGCTTTTCGGTCTGGCCGCCGGACATGGGGATCACCGTGGCGCCCAGGGCCTCGCCGCCGTAGTGGGCGCCAAGGCCCCCGGTAAACAGCCCGTAACCGTAGGAGTTGAGGATGATGTCGTCGGCCGAGCAACCCGCGGCACGCAGGGAACGCGCCATGAGGCCCGCCCACATCGCGATGTCGTTCTTCGTATAAGCGACCACGGTCGGCTTGCCCGTGGTGCCGGACGAGGCGTGAATCCGCACTATGTCGCGCATGGGCGTCGCGAACATGCCATAGGGATAGGTGTCGCGCAGGTCGAGCTTGGTGGTGAAGGGAAACTTCGCCAGATCCGACAATTGCTTGAGGTCGTCCGGATGCACTCCCGCCGCATCGTACTTCTTGCGGTAGTGCGGCACATTGTCGTAGGCGTGCTTCAACGACCACTGCATGCGCTGCAGCTGCAGCGCCTGCAATTCGTCGCGACTGGCCTTCTCGATGGGTTCCAGGCCGGCGGCCGGACTATTCTGCTTGCTCATGCTGCTCCCCCCTTAACGCTCATGACTTCGATGAACCAACTCGCATCATGAAACACCATAACGTAGCAACTCCTAAGGCTGGCAAATGGGCCCGCCCCTCCCATCCTCCCCTCGCGGGGAGGTTTCTATACGGCTCGCTTCGCTCGACAATCACCCGTCGCTTTCAACAAATTATTTCGCGCTAAACGGCTTCTCTGTGAGCCATCTGTTTGACGAAGGCCAGATTTTCCACGACCTTGCCCTGAATGTGTGAAATCTGCTCCGGACTGAGATGGCGGAAACGCCCCATCGCCTTCAGGTAATCGGTTACCGGCAGCGGATTATCGACGGGCTTGGTGAAATGCAGGCCGTCGCTCGGGTTGTACTCCCACAACATCACGAAATTGGTTTCGACCGCCTTGCGCGCGACTTCCATGTTCTGGTCGGTCGGGAAGCGCCAGCCCGTGGTGCAGGGCGAATACACGTGCAGGTAGGCGAAACCGCGCTTGGAGGCAGCGATGGCCTTGTCCAGCTTGTCGTAGAGATCTTCCATGTAGGCGGTCGATGCGGTCGCGACATACTCGCAGCGATGGTTGACCATGATCAGCGGCAGATTCTTGGCGTCCTGCGTCTTGCCCTGCGAAGGAATGTTGCCCGGGCCTTTGCCGATCGGCGTGGTCGAGGTCCAGGCGCCGTAGGGCGTGCAGCTCGAACGCTGCATGCCGGTATTCATGTAGCCCTCGTTGTCCACCACCATGAAGAGGATCTGCTCATTGCGCTCGGCCGCGCCCGACAGCGACTGGAAGCCGACGTCCGAGGCGCCGCCGTCACCGGCAATCGCCAGCGCCGTCACATCGCGCCCGACGCGCTTGTACTGGCGCTTGACGCCGGCCAGCATGGCCGCGGTATTGGTCAGCAGCGGATGGAAGACGGGGATCTTGGTGCCGGTGGTGCCGTTGAAACCGACCGAGCCCATGCCCGGCACACAGCCCGGCGGCGTCGCCAGTACGGTCTCCGGTCCGACGCGACGCAGCGTGTGGCGCATCAGCAGTTCGGTGTTGCAGCCCTGGCAGCCGGCCAGACCCGGAGCGAACAGGTCTTCCCAGTCGCCGACCTCGTTGTAGATGCGCGAGGTGGTGACGTAGGTCAGCGCGTCGTGCGGACAGGCCGGCACACAGGCAGGCGATCCTTCGCAGGTGTCGCACTTGGCGACATGACCGGTACCCGCATCGAGCGCGATGCCGGCATAGGCGCAGCCGACGGTGCATAGCAGGCAGTCGACGCACTTGTCGGCATTCCAGTCGATCACGCCGTTCGCGTAGTTCTTGGTCAGCGCCGCCGCCGGGCAGACCGTGACGCACTTGGGGTCGGCGCACTGGCGACACAGCGCGAGTTCGAAGCCGTCATCGGCGCTGCCGACGATCTGGATGCGCGAGCGCGACTGATCGACGGTGCCGGTCTTGGCCGTGGCACAGGCCGTCATACAGTCGCCGCAGCCGTCGCACTTGTTGGCGTCGAACGCTATGGTGTTGTAGGCCCCACTAAAATTCGCCATGCTTATCTCCACAGCTTCGACATCAGTTCGCGGCCGATGGCCAGGGGATTCGCCAGAAAGCGCTCCTTGACCGGCGTCAGATCGACGCGCCGCAGGATCAACTGGCACATCACGCCGCCGTCGAAGAATTCATTGACGCCGTAGATTCCCGTCAGTCGGTTGTCGGCGCTGAAGATCGCCTTCAGGTAGCGTCCGCTGGCTTCATCGAAGCGGGTCACAACCTCGCCACCATCCGGCGCCTTGCTGCTGCCGACGGAAATCGCATGGCGACCGAAGAAGTGATAGGTGTTGAGCGGAACGCCGCCGGGATACTTCTTCAGTCCCGGATCCTCGGCCATCGCCATGCCGGCGATGCGGCCCTGCTCGGTGGCGTCCGGCAGGATGGCGTTCATGATTTTGGCGTCGGTGTAGAAGCCCTTGGCCTGAGCGCAATCGCCGGCGGACCAGACATTGGCCACGCTGGTCTGCATGGTGTCGCTGACCAGGATGCCGCGATCATGCTCGACCTTGCTGCCGGCCAGGTAGTCCATGTTTGGCTTGACGCCTGTTGCCACCAGCAGCAGGTCGGCTTCGAGCATGGTGCCGTTTTCCAGCGTCAGCGTGGCGCCGACGGCCGAAGGTGCCAGTTTGACCACCCGGCTGCCGGTAAGAATCCTGGCGCCATTGTCGGTAAAGGCTTTTTCGATCAACCCGGCCGCTGTCGCATCGAAGTAACCGTCGGTGAGCTGCTTGGCCATCTCGACGATGGTGACGGAAGCGCCGGCCTTGACCAGGTTCTCGGCCGCGTGCATGCCGACCAGCCCGGCGCCGAGCACCACGGCCTGCTTCGAGTTCCTGATCGCGGCGTTGAGTTTGGTCGCATCGTCCAGCGTGCGCAGCACGTGGTAGGACACCTGGTCGAGGCCGGGAATCGGCGGAATCGCCGGTACCGCGCCGGTGGCAAGCAGAATCTTTTCGTAGGCGATTTCGCTGCCGTCGGAAAGTTCGGCCGCATTGCGTTCGACATGCAGCGCCTTCAGCGCCGTGCCGCGCTTCAACTGAACGTGGTGGTCGGCAAAGAATTTCTCGTCGCGCAGGAAAATGCCGTCGGGCGCCGAGCGGCCGGAAACGACATAGGGCAGCACGGTCGGCGAATACGGCAGGTGCGGGTCGCGCGTCAGCAGGGTCAGGCTGCCTTCAGGGTCGTGCATGCGGATCGCCGTCACGGCTTCCAGCGCGGCGTGGCTGCTGCCGACCACCAGGTATTTGGTCTGTTCCATGGTCAATCCTTCTCGTTGAGCCAGACCGGCTCGACCGCCATCGTGACATTGGGGCTCGTAAGCAGCTTCTCGGTAGCTTCGATGACGCGATGGAAATGCCCAACCGTGATGTCGGCGCCGGCGAGGCCTCCGATGAAGCTCATCGACGGAATGTGGCGGCCGAGGCGGTAGAGCACGCCCATGGTTTCCTGGTACATCGGCCCGCAGTTCCAGCGGAAACCGACCGAGCGGTCGACCACGCCGAGTGCCTGTATCTTGGCGAAGGACTTGAGAAGCGCATCGATCGGGAAGGGGCTGAAGGTCTTGATCTTGATCAGCCCGACCTTCTTGCCGGCATCACGCGCCTCGTCGATCGCATCCTTGGCCGCGCCGGTCATGCTGCCCAGGGTCATGATCGCGTAGTCGGCGCCGTCGAGGCGGTATTCCTCGACCAGCGGCGCGAAACTGCGGCCGAAACGCTGCGCCCACTCGGCATGCACTTCCTCGATCACGCGCAGCGAATTCTGCATGCCCTTGCACTGTCCCTTGCGGTAGCGGACAAAGGTCGATGGTCCCTTGCCGCTGGAACCGCCGGTCAGGGGGTCGACCGCCATCGGCCGCAGCGGATCGAGCGCCACGTGCCAGTTCACATCCTTCGCTCCCATGAAGGCATCGACGTCCTCCTGGTTCGGCAGTTCGACGCGCGAGGTACCGTAGGACAGGTAATTGCCGTCGAGGCAAACATTCACCGGCAGCATGACGTCGTGGTGTTCGGCGATCTTGAAGGCCATGATCGTGGTGTCGAGCACTTCCTGCACCGTCTCGCAATACACCTGCACCCAGCCCACCTCGCGCACCGTCATCGCGTCCTGGTGGCCGCCCCAGACCGACTGCGGCGTAATGCCGTCGCGCGTGACGATGGACATGACGATGGGCAGGCGCATGCCGGAGGTGCGGAAATAGGGTTCGAACATGAAAGCCAGGCCCGGGCCGCAGGTCGCGGTATAGGTCCGCGCCCCGGCCAGCGCCCCGCCCTGCAGCACGGAAAGTACCGAATGCTCACCTTCGGCATCGACGATGTCGGCATCCATCTTGCCGTCGGCGATCAGCTTGGCGACGTGCTCGACCAGCGACGACTGCGGCGTGATCGGATACACGGCGACCATGTCCGGGCGCGCCAGGGCGACGCCCAGCGCGGCGGCTTCATTGCCTTCGACCAGCATGACCTTCTGCTTGGCGCGCTTGGCCTGGGCCGGTGTTTCAAGGGTGGCGGTAGTCATGCGGCCTCCAAAACAGGAAAGTCGGCGCTGGCGACACGGCGCCAAAAGCGAAAAGCAACTCTTTCGACACGGAGGACACAGAGACACAGAGAACACAGAGGAAAGGCTTTGGGGTTTCTCCGTGCCCTCTGTGTCTCCGTGCTCTCTGTGTTGAAAGCGGTTTCAACCAGCCCATCTGTCATGGTCATGTCGCCTCCGGAATCATCGTGATCGCGCGCTGCGGGCATTCGTTGGCGCAGATGCCGCAGCCCTTGCAGGTTTGCAGGTTGAAATCGAACCAGGCCGGTTTTTCCTCGACGCACTGCACCGGACAGTACAACCAGCACACGGCGCACTTGACGCACTTGTCGCGATCGACCACCGGCCGCATGCTGCGCCAGTCGCCCGGCAGCATCGGGCTCATGACGGTGGCGACGGGGCTCAGGTCGTCGGGCACATTGGCCAGCTCCAGATTGAACATCGGATAGCTTTTATGCCTCATGCCGCCGCCCTCCGCTCGATCGTGTGCACCGTGGTCTCGTTGTAGCCCCGCTCCAGCGCATCCATGTTCTGCTTGAGGCCGGCATCGCGAAAGTCCGAGTCTTCCAGCGAACGCTTGAGCGCATCCAGCGAAACGATGCCGGTCGTTTTGGCGAAGGCGCCCAGCATCAGGGTATTGGTGATCGGCTTCTTGAATATTTGCAGCGCAATGCCTATCGCGTCGCAGAGGCCGACCCTGCCCACCGCGTCGGAAACGGCAACTTCGTCCAGCGGCCGGTGCGTGGCCTGCACCAGTGTGCCGCCGGGCTTGAGGCCGGCAAAGATATCGACCGACTTGGCCAGCGTCGGATCGACGCAGATCAGGCAATCGGGCGTATAGATGTTGGTCAGCTGGCGGATCTCGCGATCGCTGCAACGCAGGAAGGAAACCACCGGCGCGCCGCGCCGTTCGAAGCCGAAGGACGGAATCGACACCGCGTACTTGCCCTCTTCCAGCAGCGCCGCCGCGAGCATCGCTGCCGCGGTAACGGCACCCTGGCCGCCGCGGCCATGAAAGCGTACTTCGTACATCCCGACTCCTCCGGTTCGGCGCGGCTCGTCGGCCCCGCCTGTTGTTTGTTTCCCCGAAACCTATTATGCGACTTATACGCCTGCAACGGCCTTCCAGCCGGGTTTGACGGCGGGGCCTGACGGCCCTCCCCCGCGCACCGGCAGTTGTTGCAACGCAAGGCCCTGGGTAAATGCGGCCCTGCGGACCAGCGTGAACTTCATCATCCAGCCGCCGGCAACCACCATGAGTCCGGCGGCAAAGACCAGACCGGCCCGTCCGGGCAGGCCCGCCAGCGCCAGGACGACAAACAGTACCGGCACGACGTGGCCCAGCAAGACAAACCTCGGCGCAAATCCGGTCAATATCCGCAAGGCGCCCTCGGGCGCGCCGTCGGCAAGCAGACCGGCGATATAAGCTTTCCAGAACCAGGCGCGAACGGCGATCAGGACGATCAGGAAAGTCAGAGCCAGGGGACCGATCGGCAGCGGGGAAAGCGACACCACGCAGGCCAGGAATCCGGCGCCCTCGGCCAGGCCGGTGGCTATCATCAGCCCGATGCTGCGCGGATGCCGCCAGGTCGGGATGCCCTTGTTCGCCGCGAGGATCCGGGCCTGGCTGTAGAGAAAAACCAGACCCAGGATCCCGGTCAGCAGAACCGCCATCGGCTGCAGGGTCAGCAACGCCAGGGCGCCGAGGGGAAACAGGACTAGTGCCACGACGGCTTCGCGCGTCATCCAGGAAGTGCCGAAATGCCGATAGACGTTCAGGGCGCGCCACGGCCGACCGATCTCGAACCAGACGCAGGTCAGCCCGCCGCCGATCAGCATCAGGCCGAGCAGGGTTGCGGTGCGGATGACGTCCGGGTCGACGCTGACCAGGGCATTGAACAGCAGCAGGCCGCCGCCGGCGCCGCCGGCAATGAAGTTGGCAGCCGCACGCCAATCCCAGTTGCGCTGCTGGCGCGGCGACACCAGGTCGGAGATTCTCTTGGCCGGTTTCTTCATGACTGATCCCATATGTAATACACGCCGGGCTCGGTGCCGAGCTCTTCGTGCATGCGGTAATGCTGCGTGCGCGCCAGCAGCTGGCTGACGTTGCTTTCCGGGTCCTCGATGTCGCCGAACTCCATGGCGCCGGAAATGCATGAATTGACGCAGGCGGGCGTGACCTCGGGATGCACGCCGGGAATGCGTCCGGTGACTGCCGCTTCATCAATGCGATCAACGCAAAAGGTACATTTCATCGAGACCGCGATGCGCGCCGGATCGAAACCCATCGCTTCCGATGCCAGCGGCCGGTCGCCGTAGGCATAGTGCTGGGCATGCACGATCGAGCGGGCATCGTAGGGACAGGCCATGACGCAGTTGGCGCAGCCGATGCACAGGTCGTAGTCGATCGCCACCAGGCCGTCGGCGCGTTTCGTGGTGGCCTTGGTCGGGCAGACCTCTTCGCAAGGCGGATTGGCACAATGCATGCAGGCCATCGGCAGGAAGGTGCGGCGCACGTCGGGAAACTCGCCGCTCTCGATGTCGAGCACGCGCCGCCACTGGATCCCAGGCGGCGTCGCATTGGCGCCCTTGCAGGCGGCGGTGCAGGTCTGGCAGCCGACGCAGCGGCGCAGATCGATGGTGGTGATGTAGCGGGTCATGCCTGCGCCCTTTCCATATGTCCTTCCATCTTGCGCACCTGGACCTTGACGATGTCGGCGCCGGAACCGGTGGCATCTGTCAGCTCCAGCGACATCGGCGCGATCGTGTTCAGGCTGGGCCGGTCGAGATCCTTGGCGAAGGGCTGGGCCCAGTGGTCGAACTGGCCGAGGATCACCAGTGTGTCCGGCCGCACCCCCTGCACCAGCACCGCGGCGCCATAGGTGGCGCCGATATGGGAACGGACTTCGATGCGATCGCCGTCGGCGATGCCGTAGCGCGCCGCCGTTTTCGCGTTGATGATCACGCCATCGTGGCCGCGGATGTTGCGCGAAACCTCGGCCATCAGTTCGATGCCGACATTGCCGCCGGCGTGGTACTGCATGCTCTTGCTGGCCAGCAGCCACAACGGGTAATCCTCGATCTTGGCGCCGGCATTCACCAGGGCGGCATCCCAGCGTCCGGGAACGTCGTGCCATTCCGGCAACGCGACATACTCCGACAGCTGGTGGTCCCACCAGGCCATCTTGTTCTCGTGCAGCCGGTTCCTGAGTTCGCGCCCGACGCGCAGCAGGCGCTCCTGGTAGGGCAACTCGTAGCGCAGGCCCTGCTTTTCCATGGTCGGCGACAGGTACCATTCGAGGCGCGACATCGGCACCGTGTAGAAACCGTGCTCCTTGAACCATTCAAGGTCGTGCGTTTCCCTGCCTTCGGACAGCGATGTCGTTGCCGCCCGGCATACCGCATCCCAGATCACTTCCGGCGCGTGTTCCACCTTCGGGTCGAGGCTGAAGTCGTAGTTGGCGCCCTTGAGCGGCGAGACGCCGGCCGCGCCGCGATTGATCGCATCGTTGTACTGCTCGAGCAGATCCATGCGCTTCGCCAGCTCGGTGGTGATCCAGGTGAAATCGCGGGTGTCGCCTTGCGCCTCGACGGCCTTCTGCCGCAGCGCGACGCCCTTGTGCTCCCAGAACTGCTCCATGAACTTGGTACCGCCGACGCGGATCATCTGTGCCGATTCGAGATCCGTGGCTTCCGGCAGCAACATGTCGGCCATGTAGTTGGTCTCATCAACCGTGTAGGCAAACGCGACCGTGAAGGGAAAGGTGGCGATGGTCTTGACCAGGGTCTGGGTTTCCCAAAAGGAAATCGCCGGGTTGGTGCGGTAGATGATCCAGACATCGGGCAGCGTCGGCTTGGGCATATCCGCCGACGGCTGCTCGCGCTGGAACATCCAGGCCAGCTGGGTCGGGCCGAGCGCCTGGCTCCAGGCGGTGTTGCCGACGATGGGCACCAGCGTCTTGTGCATGTTGCGGCCCGTCGGCTTGACGGCCCAGTTGGCCTTGTCGGTGGCGTTGAACTTCTGCGCCATGAAGCCGTCTTCGCCCGGCAGCACGCTCTTGTGGCGGTTGTCGTGCGGACGATTCAGGCGCACGGTGGTACCCAGCGTGCCGCCGGGATTCTCCAGCGCGCCGACCAGCACCGCCAGCACGGTGCGCGCCCAGCAGCATTCGAAGGCGCCCCAGCCGTTGTTGACCGACTTGCCGAGGATCACCGCCACCGGCCGCAGGGGCAGCGTGACGCCGTCGATCACCGTGGTGGCGCCGACGCTGGCGTTTTCCAGATATTCGTTGGCAATGCGCCGGATGTTCGCCGCCGGCACGTCGCATACACCCGACGCCCATTCCGGCGAATATTTTTCGATATGTTCGACCAGCTTGGTGAAGGCGGTCACGCCCTCGACGTTGCCCGCCTCCCGCACTTCTTCATCGGCATCGACGCTGACCGCACCGCTGACGGCGAACTTGCCCGACAGGGCCGGCACGGCGCCGGCGGTATCGAAGGGCACGACCTTGCCCGACACGGTGTCCCACAGCAGCGGCTTCCTGCTCTGCGCATCGCGCAGATACAGGCCGTCCGGTCCCACCAGGTAAGGCGAGGAAGTCCGGTCGCGCAGGAAGGGCACATCCAGTTCATCCAGCTTGTGCTCGATCAGCAGGACATGGATCAGCGCGAACATGAAGGCCGGATCGGTCTTCGGCCGGATCGGCACCCACTCCGCCGAACAGGCGCCGGTGACCGACAGGTGCGGCTCGACCTGCACCCGCTTGTAGCCGCGCATGCGCGCTTCGGCGTGGCGCGTCACGGCGCAGGGACCGCCGGAGGATTCGACATTCGCGCCCAGCGAAATCACATAGCGCGCCGACGGCGTATCGGCCGCGACGGTAAATGCCCGGTGCCAGAACTCGCCGTATAGATGTTCGGAATGGACGCACTTGACGCCCTGCCCGGAGCCGAAACTGTAGTCGATCGGCCCCCAGGCGGAGAGAAAGGCGGGGAAGGTGCCCATGTACATGGCCGGCGTGCCGCCATGGCCGAACGAGGCGGCCAGGCGCGGCACGCCGGACTCGTCGAGCACGCCCTTGGCGCGCGTGGCCTTGAGCTTTTCGGCCAGCATGTCCAGTGCCTCATCCCAGGAGATGGGCACGAAGCCGGGATCCTGGTCGCGCCCCTTCTTCGGATTGGTCCGCTTCATCGGCGACAGAATGCGATTCGGGTTGTAGGTCTTCTGCACCAGGCCGTAGGCCTTGACGCAGACCTTGCCCTTGGCCGGATGCACGTTCTCCGCCGCGAAATTCGGCTCCACCTCGGTCGCCACGCCGTCGACCACCTTGACGGTCATGAAGTCGGGACCGGAAACGCAGTTGTAGCAATAGGTCGGAACGTGTCTGACGGACTTGGGTTCGGTTGCTTGCATGCTCATTTCCCTTGAAAGAGGCTGCGGCTAATGAACGCGTTCGGGATGCGAATACACGCAGTGCCGCTCGCCGCGGACAAAGCCGATCAGCGTGACCCCGGAGTCGGTCGCCACCCGGATGGCCATGCCGGTGGGTGCGGAGACCGCGGCAACGACGGCGATGCCCACGGCGGCGGCTTTCTGCACGATTTCATAACTGGCACGGCTGGTCATGAGGACGAAGCCGCGATCGAAGCCGCTGCGCTGCGTCGCCAGGGCGCCGATCAGCTTGTCCAGCGCGTTGTGGCGGCCGACATCCTCGCGCAGCAGTTCGATGCCGCCGTCAAAATTGCACCAGGCCGCGGCATGCACCGCGCCGGTCAGATGAAACAGGGGCTGCGCCGAGTGCAGCGACTCAAGGGCACGCGGCAAGGCGCCATGGCTCAGGGCGGCGGACGACTGCACGGTGACGGCGCGCCCGGCCAGTTGGTCGAGGCTTTCCCTGCCGCACAGGCCGCAACCGGTGCGCCCGGCCAGGGTCCGCCGATGCGCCTTGAGCGCATGGACGCGTTCGGCGGAAAGCTGCATATGGACTTCGATGCCGTTGGCCTGTTCGACGATTTCCAGATCGTGGATTTCGCCGGAACGCCCGACGACGCATTCGCTCAGGCTGAAACCGACCGCAAAATCCTCGAGATCTGCCGGCGTCGCCAGCATCACCGCATGGGAGATGCCGTTATAGACCAGCGCCACCGGCACTTCCTCGGCCACCGTCTCGGCGCCGTGCGTGGCAATGCTGCCGACCCAGCGCCGCGCGCCGTAGCTGTTATGTGCCCCGATCCCCGCAATCGACTCATGATGCATGGTTCGCCTCGCCCGCTTACGGCGGGATGAATTTGCCCGCGCTTTAATTACGATACAGTTTATACAAGTCATTTGCAAGTTTTTTGTATCACATTAGAATTGTCTTATACGGCATACCGGATACCGGTGCATCAAATACAATGCAGCGGCCTGGGTGGACATCCCGCCCTGCCCGCTACCGCCGGGTGCCACCGATCGTGCGAATGGGAACAATGTGAAGAGCCGACATATCAGCCAGTGGGTCAAGGACTTCCTCGACCAGCACCCGACCCGCGCCAACTCGCTGATCATCACCATCTACGGCGACTTCATCGCCCCGCACGGCGGCACCGTCTGGCTGGGCAGTTTCATCCGCCTGGTGCTGCCGCTCGGGCTCAATGAGCGCATGGTGCGCACCAGTGTCTATCGCCTGTCCCAGGAAAAATGGCTGGTCTCGGAACAGCTCGGGCGCAAGAGTTTCTACAGCCTGACCGCGTCGGGCCGGCGCCGCTTCGAGCACGCCTACCGGCGCATCTACTTCGCCCCGCAGGACACCTGGAGCGGCGAATGGCAGATAGTATTGATCCCGCCGTCACTGGCCGGCGCGCCGCGGGACGCCCTGCGCAAGGAACTCGCCTGGGCCGGCTACGGCGCCCTGGCCTCCGGTATCCTGGCCCACCCCTCGGCCGATACCGAGGCGCTGCTGGACATCCTGCAGGAGACCGGCGCCCACGACAAGGTGGTTGCGATGAAGGCCATGAACGTCAGCGCCCTGACCAGCAAGCCGCTGCAGGATCTGGTGCACGAATGCTGGAACCTGGATGTCCTTGCGGCGAAATACACCGGTTTCATCGATCTGTTCCGCCCGGTGCTGCGCACCCTGCGCGCCGCCGGCGACCTCGATCCGGAGCAATGCTTCCTGGTGCAGACGCTGCTCATGCACGACTTCCGGCGCGCCCTGCTGCACGATCCGCAGCTTCCTTCGCAACTGCTCCCGGCCAACTGGAGCGGCGGCATCGCCCGGCAGCTTTGCGAGGACATCTACCGCATCACCTGCCCCTTCGCCCAGCAGCACCTGCTGTCCGTCTGCGAGACCGCAAACGGGTCCCTGCCCCCTGCCGCGCCGTATTTCTACGAACGCTTCGGCGGCCTGCAACCAGCCGCGATCGGCAGAAATCCGGGTTCCGCCAAAATTTGATGGAAATCAACCGATACATTTTTAATTATTTTTGTTGATTTTTCTGTATCTGATATAGTGGCCCTGCGCGAAGCATCCTGTCCTGTCGACTGCGCCGCATCCGGGAGCCAACACCATGCATGAATCGTCACCGTCCTTCGCCGCATTGGCGACCCGCCTTTTCCGCCAGGCCGCCGCCGCGGGACGCGACACCCTGAACCAGACGGAGCTCGACACTTTGCTGCCGGCATTGGGTGTCACCTCCGGCCCGGAAGTGTCCGCCGCCGCGGTCGATCTGCGCATCAGCCTCGACCACACCCGGGAATTCGGCATGGTCATCAGCGCCGGCGTGGGCGGACTGGATGCGGGTCTGGACGAAGGCAATTTCAGACAGGACCGGGCCGCGGTCTACGCGGCCGCCGAACTCACCGATGCCGCCGGTTTCCTCCGACTGTTCCGGCGCACTCTGGCGTATCAGCGGCTGGCGATGATTTCCTCCCGCGACGGCCTGCCACTGCCGGACCAGGCATTGCAAACCTGCTTCGAGACCCTGCTCGCGCTGGCCGGCGCCTCCGCCAACCCCGATGCCCCCTTCGTGCTGCGCAGCCTGGAACTGAACCCCGTGCATGTCGGCTCCGGGTTGAGCGCCACGCAAGCCCGTTGCGAATTCGGCGCCCAGCCGGGCGCGCGCCTGCCGCGCCCCATCGCCAAGATCGACAAGCTGATTCACCCCAAGTCGATCGGCATCATCGGCGTCTCCTCCACCAACATGAACTTCGGGCGCATCATCCTGAAGAACCTGATGGGCAGCGGCTACAGCAAGGAACGCCTGTGCATCATCCGCCCGGGCGAGACCGAGATCGACGGCGTCAGGTGCGTCGAAAGCCTGAAAGCTCTCGACGGCAAGCTCGACCTGCTGATTGTCGCCGTGGCCGCCAGCGCCGTATACGAACTCGTTGACGAAATCATCGAAACCGACGCGGTGGAATCGGTGATGCTGATTCCCGGCAGCCTTGGCGAGACCAAAGCGAGCCGCGAGCCAGCCGCCGCACTCGCCCAACGCATCAACGCCGCCCACGGCAAACCCGGCGGCGGCCCGGTCTTCCTTGGCGCCAACTGCCTCGGCGTGGTGTCCCACCCCGGCTCCTACGATTCCTGGTTCATCCCCCTCGAGCGCCTGCCCAAGCCGCCGAAGAAGGCCGAGCGCAACTCGGTGATGCTGAGCCAGAGCGGGGCCTTCATGATCACCCGCATCAGCCAGAACCCGTGGCTCGACCCGCGCTACATGCTGGCGCTGGGCAACCAGACCGATCTGACCCACGGCGACATGCTGAACTACTTCGCCGAACTGCCGGAAATCGAAACCATCGGCATCTACATCGAGGGCTTCAAGGATCTCGACGGGCTCGACTTCGCCAGGGCCGTGCGCAAGGCCGTCGTCGGGGGCAAACAGGTCGTGGTCTACAAGTCCGGCAAAACCGCGCCCGGCATGGGCGGCGTCATGGGCCATACCGCCTCCATCGCGGGCGGCCCGGTGCTGTTCGATTCGGTCGTGCGCCAGGCTGGCGCCATCGTCGCGGAAGACTTCAACAGTTTCGACGACCTGTTCTACATCGCCGGGGCGCTGCACGGCAAGAAGATAGGCGGCAATCGTCTCGGCGCCATCAGCGGCGCCGGCTTCGAAGCGGTCGGCATGGCCGACTTCATCGAGTCCGCGACCTTCGCCATGGAGATGGGCGCGCTCGACACCGGTACCGTGAGCCGGCTCGAGGAAATCCTCAAGGCGAAGAAGCTGGATGCCCTGGTCGAAGTCAGAAACCCGATCGACATCAATCCCGGCGCCGACGACGAAGCCCACCTGCAGATCGTCGAGGCCTTCCTGCAGGATCCCGAGATCGACGCCGTCGTGGTCGGACTCGATCCCACCGCGCCCTCCGTGCGAGCCCTCGAATCGAGCAAGCTGCGCCCCGGCTTCGACATCACTGATCCGAAGAGCACCGTGCATCTGATGCCGCCGCTGGTCGCACGCAACGACAAGCCGGTGATCGGCATCGTCGATGGCGGGCAGCTTTACGACGCCATGGCTGCGCGCCTGATGGACCAGGGCGTCTGCATCTTCCGCAACTGCGCGCGCGGCACCAAGGCGCTGGTACGCTACATCGAAGCCCGCCTGTATGCCGACGCACTGAAGAATCGTCACTGAACCACAAAACACCAATCAAGGAGAAATCATGAGCGACACCCTGAAAGCAGGCCTCAGCGCCACCCGCCGCGTCGAGATCGACCGCGATCGCACCATCAGTTTCATGGGCGACGACTGCCGCGTCTACTCGACGCCCAACCTGCTCTACGACATCGAAATGGCCTGCCGCGACCTGCTGCTGGCGAACATCGAGGCGGGCAAGGATTCGGTCGGTACCCGCGTCGAACTCGACCATGTCGGCGCCACGCTGATGGGCATGTGGGTCGAGGTCACGGTGACGCTGACCGAGGTGAATGGCGGCGCCGTCTCCTTCGACTTCACGGCGCGCGATGCCGTGGAGGAAGTCGCGCGCGGCAAGCACAATCGCTTCATCGTCGGCATCGAGAAAACCGCGCAACGCCTGCAGGCCAAGCGCGCCAAGGCCGGCGGCTGATTCATTGTCGCTGGCCGGCAAAACCCTCAGAAGTCGGCGCTGACGGAACGGCGGCAAATGCCGCCGGCGCCCTATTCGTCGACGACGCCGGGGATATTCAGGACGTCGGTGAAGCCGAAGCGACGAAAGTCGCGCACCCGCATCGGGTAAAGAATGCCGTCGAGGTGATCGCATTCGTGCTGCACCACGCGCGCATGGAAGCCCTCCACGCGACGTTCGAAGCGGCGCCCGCTTTCGTCGCAACCCTCGTAGTACAGGCGCTTCCAGCGCGGTACCCAGCCGCGCATGCCGGGCACCGAGAGGCAGCCCTCCCAGCCCTCCTCTTCCTCGTCGCCGAACGGGGTCAGCACGGGATTGATCAGCACTGTCTCCGGCACAGGCGGCGCATCCGGGTAGCGCGGGTTCGATTGGCAACCGAAGATCACCACGCGCAGGTCGACGCCGATCTGCGGCGCGGCAAGCCCGGCCCCGTCAAGCTGCGCCATGGTATCGCGCATGTCCTGCAGCAGCGCGGCCAACTGCGGCGTGCCGAATTCCGTCACCGGTTGCGCCACCCGCAGCAGGCGCGGGTCGCCCATGCGAAGTACTTCGCGGATCATTCTGCCGCCGGGCCGCCCCAAGGCGGAATACGCCCCCCTCGGGGGGGCAGCGAGCCGGGGTTGCGAGCGTGGGGGGCCATCATTGTGCGCAAATGCCTTCGATGATGCGGCGCACGCGCCCCATGGCGAGATGCAGCACCGCTTCGAGACTTTCGAACTTGATGCCGTGGACCGAGTCGCCGCGGCCGGCCGCCCAGTTGGACACCAGGCAGAGCGCCGCGTAGGGCAGTTCCAGTTCGCGCGCCAGGGCGGCTTCCGGCATGCCGGTCATGCCGACGATGTCGGCTCCGTCGCCCTGCATGCGGTTGATTTCGGCCGCGGTCTCCAGCCGGGGGCCTTGCGTGGTCGCGTACACCGCGCCGTCGAACACTCGCTCGCCGGTGCGCTGCGCGACGTCGAGCATCAGCCGGCGCACGGATTCGTCATAGGGCTCGGTGAAATCGACATGGATCACGGAGCCGTCGCCGCCGGACTGGAATGTCATCTCGCGGCCCCAGGTGTAATCGATGATCTGGTGCGGTACCACCAGCGCACCGGGCAAAAGATCGTCGCGAATTCCTCCCACCGAGGCCACCGAAATCACCTGTGTCACGCCCGATGCCTCCAGCGCATGGATGTTGGCGCGGTAATTCACCAGGTGCGGCGGAATGGTATGGCCATAGCCGTGCCGCGCGATGAACACCACGTCCTTGCAGCCGATGCGGCCGAAGGTGAGCGGACCGGATGGGTCGCCGTAGGGCGTTCGCGCCACTTCGCGGTGCGAAACGTCGAGGTTCGCCAATTCGGTCAAGCCGCTGCCGCCTATGATGCCGAGCATAAAAAATTCCCTGAAAATTCAATCGGAAAACGCCTCATCGGGTGATATAATTGCGGGTTCTTCCGCATCGCAACAACGCCAAACGCCCCTATGTCCCGCGCCCTCAGAAACATCGCCATTATCGCCCACGTTGACCACGGCAAGACCACCCTCGTCGACCAGTTGCTGCGTCAGTCCGGCACCTTCGCCGCCCATCAGGCCGTTACCGAGCGGGTCATGGATTCCAACGATCTCGAAAAAGAGCGCGGGATCACCATTCTGTCGAAGAACTGCGCCATCGACTACGAAGGCACACATATCAACATCGTAGACACCCCCGGCCACGCCGACTTCGGCGGCGAGGTCGAACGCGTGCTGTCGATGGTCGATGGCGTACTGCTGCTGGTCGATGCCGTCGAAGGCCCGATGCCGCAAACCCGTTTCGTCACGCGCAAGGCCCTGGCCCTGGGCCTCAAGCCGATCGTGGTCGTGAACAAGATCGACCGTCCCGGCGCCCGCCCCGACTGGGTCATCAGCCATACTTTCGACCTGTTCGACAAACTCGGCGCCACAGAGGAGCAACTGGATTTTCCGGTGGTCTTCGCCTCGGCACTCAACGGCTTTGCCATGCTCGATGCGACCAAGCCCGGCACCGACATGCGCCCGCTCTACGAAGCCATCATCAAGCACACGCCGCAGCCCGACGTGGATGTCGACCAGCCCCTGCAACTGCAGATCTGCTCCATCGACTACAACAGCTATGTCGGCCGCATCGGCATCGGCCGCATCAAGCAGGGCCGCATGAAGGCCGGCCAGGAAGTCACCGTGATGTACGGCGACGAAAACAAAGGCAAGTCGAAAATCGCCCAGATCATGATGTTCACCGGCCTCGAACGCGAGCAGGCGAGCGAGGCGGAAGCCGGCGACATCGTGCTCGTCACCGGCATCGAACAGGTCGGCATCGGCGTCACCATCTGCGATCCGGCGGCACCGAATGGCATGGCCCCGCTGGTGGTGGATGAGCCGACGCTGACCATGAACTTCCAGGTCAACACCTCGCCGCTGGCCGGCAAGGAAGGCAAATACGTCACCAGCCGCCAGATCCGCGAGCGCCTGCAAAAGGAACTGCTCTCCAACGTCGCCCTGCGCGTCGAGGAAACCGCGGATGCCGACGTATTCCTCGTCTCCGGCCGCGGCGAACTGCACCTGACCATCCTGCTCGAAACCATGCGCCGCGAAGGCTACGAACTGGCGGTATCGCGCCCGCGCGTGCTGTTCAAGGAGATCAACGGCGAGAAGTGCGAGCCCTATGAACTGCTCACTGTCGACATCGAAAACGATAACCAGGGCGCCGTGATGGAAGAGCTCGGTCGCCGCCGCGGCGAACTGCTCAACATGGAATCCGACGGCAAGGGCCGCGTGCGGCTCGAGTACCGCATCCCCGCACGGGGCCTGATCGGCTTCCAGGGAGAGTTCCTTACCGCGACCCGTGGCACCGGCATGGCCAGCCACATTTTCGACGACTACGGCCCGATGGCCGGCATCATGGCCGAACGCCGCAACGGCGTGCTGATATCGCAGGATGACGGCGCCGCCGTCGCCTACGCGCTGTGGAAGCTGCAGGACCGCGGCCGCATGTTCGTCAGCCACGGCGACCCGCTCTACGAAGGCATCATCATCGGCATCCACAGCCGCGACAACGACCTCGTGGTAAACCCGATCAAGGGCAAGCAGTTGACCAACGTGCGTTCGTCGGGCACCGACGAAGCCGTGCGCCTGGTGCCGCCAATCCTGATGACGCTCGAATCGGCCGTCGAATTCATCGCCGACGACGAACTGGTCGAGATCACACCGAAGTCGATCCGCCTGCGCAAGCGCTTCCTCACGGAAATCGAACGCAAGCGCGCCAACAAGGCGTCGGCCTAAAAAACGGGAGCCGCGGCTCCCGTTTTTACTTCAAAAGTCGGCGCTGGCGACACGCCGAAAACGATGACTCAAAGCGCACGCTCGATCTCGATATCGACGCGACGGTTGGGGGCGAGGCAGTCGATGGTGGCCTTGTTGCGCGGACCGGGGCAATCCACCATGGGCATGGTGTCGCCATGGCCGCGCGCATCGATCAGACCCGGACTGACGCCGTACGCGACCAGGACTTTGCCGACCGCGCGCGCACGGGAGGCGGAAAGCCTTTGGTTGTAGCGCGATCCGCTGCGTGACAAGCGGTCAGTATGCCCGTGGATGCGCACGGCAACGACGTCCGGCATAAGGCGAATGCGCTGCGCGAGATCGCGCAAAGACTCGCTGCGGGTACGATCCAGTCGCGCCGCGCCGAACGGAAACAAACTGTCGGTCGCCAACTGGACACGCTCGACATGCCGGCTCGCAGGTGCATCAGCGACGGAAGGACTCGCCACCGGATCCGGCGCTGCTATTGGCGGTGAGACCGGAGCAAATGCCAGTGCCGGTGCCGGTGTCGGTGTCGGTGCCGGTGCCGTTGGCTGAGTTGGTGGCGGCTTCACGGGCTGCGCCGGGGGGGACTCCCCGACTGTCAGGCAGCGGGCGGCCTCGCTCCGCGTGTCGTCAAGATACGCCTGCGCACGCGCCACGACTTCGTCCGCAGCCTTGGCGTCGCCGATGAAGGCCTTGTGCCCGGCCCACACCAGCGCCACCTCGGCCCGTGCCAGCGGCGCGCCGGCACAGGGGAAGGCGGCGCTGTTCCTAATTTCGTCGACAGCTGCCCAGAGGTCTTGGCGAACCGGACTGCTGGCGACCACATGCAAGGTTCGCAGCGGCGGTGTCCTGCCGCGCTCCAAAGCGCCGATCAGCGATTCGGCCTGATCCAGGGCATCCTCTGCCGTGTCTGCGCCGGCCTCGTTGCGCTCGGCCTCGGCGGCAAAGTCCAGCCAGGCATCAGCCTTGGCAAGGTGATAAGCCTTGACCATTGCGGCGCCGCCGCGCTGGGCTTCAATTCGGATGCGGGCGCGGGCGATCCTCTGCGCATCGGCACCGGTTGAAATGCTGCGCACGCGCTCCGGCGGCGGCGGTCCGACCGGCCTCGCTACCTGCGACAGGCAGCCGGCCAACAGTACGCCCGCCAGCACGGCGAACATCGGCCCGGGAAGAGCTTTGGACATCCGGCCGCTTGCGTCTGCTGCAGTCTCCACGTACCGTCCCAAGTCTTGATGATTCATGCCGTCCCGCCAGCGCCGACTTTTCAGCCACCGTATACCAGCGGCTCGGGAATCTCGAAGTGTTCATCGCCGTTGAACGTGACCTTCCAGCCGCGCTCGTTGCGGGTGAATGTCATCGCCTCCGGCACATCCGCCGCTTTCGGTTCGCCCTTGACGAACAGGATGCGACGCTTCCCGGTCTGGGTTTCGGAGATAGTCCAGCGCAGTTCCACCGTCGCCGTTCCGTCGAAGCCGCGGCGGATCACCAGCGCCTCGCACTCGCGCGTCTTTGTGTAGGCTGGCGCGCAGGGCACGGTAGTACTGGCGTGATAGTTCGTGCCGGGAAGCACGGCGTCGGTCTTGGCCGAAACCGGCTTGAGCGGCACGCCCGTGACGCCGACCGACAGCGCGAAGTCGCTGGCTTCGTTGCGGCGTGCGGCGGCGCGGTAGAGGAAGACGCGGATCGTATAGACGCCATCGTCCGGCAACAGGCCGTCGAACTTGTTGTCGAGAAGTTCGCCGCGCACCATCGCGGGCCCGCTCGAATCCGGTGGCAGCAGGTTGAAGTAGTTGGCGCGGTTGCTGCCCTTCAGGCTCACCGTCATGCGCTGGCCGGCACCGGCACGCAGCGTGTAGTCGATGTAGTGGCGGCCGACGATGCGGTCCTTGATGACCGTCGCGGTTTTGCCCTTGGCAAAGCGCACCGGCTTGACGCTGCGGTCGGTGTCCGCAGCGGCAGCGACAGTCGCAGCCTGCTGCGGCGCCCACTCGTAGATGCCGCCATCGGCCATCAGCGAGAGGTAGAGCTTGCCGTCCTTGAGCAGGTAGGAACGCACATAGGGCAGATCGCGCGCGACGCGCTGGTCGAGGTGCGGCGGCGGGCACATCGCGCGCGTCGTCGCCACGGAACCGAAGCTCAGCGAGCCGGAGGAGCCGTCGCCGACCGGCGTGACCTTGTAATCGCCGTTGCCGCGGTTGCAGTCGAGGCGCAGCGCGGCGCGGCCGTCGCGCCCGAACTCGAGCGTGAAATGGCCCGGATCGGCCACCTTGGTGGTGCCCTGCGCGTCATCCATCGACTGGATGGCGACAAGCTGCCAGGACGTGCCCGCCAATTCGGTTGCTGCAGAAAACGTCGGCAGGACCGCCAGCAGCAGGGCCGCCAGCACTGCGAACACCCGCCCGGGATGAGCGGCGGACCTTCGACCGCTTGCGTCTGTTTCAGTCGCCACGTCGCGTCCCTTTCCTGAAGGCGGCAAGAAAAGTCCCTGCCGGTCGATACCGTCCTGAAAAACAGGAGCCGCGGCTCCTGTTTTTGCTTTCAAAAAATCGGCGCTGGCGACACGCCGATTGCCGGCAGAGATCAGCCCAGCGCCTTCAGCGCCGCGTCGTAATTCGGCTCTTGAGCGATCTCCGGCACCATTTCGGCGTGGATCACCTTGTCGTTCTCGTCGACCACGACCACGGCGCGCACCGTAAGGCCGAGCAGCGGGCCTTCGGCGAAGGCGACACCCCAGTCCTTCATGAACCCGGGATTGCGGAAGGTTGACAGGTGCGACACATTGGCCAAGCCCTCTACTTCACAGAAGCGCTTGGCGGCAAACGGCAGGTCGCCGGAGACGCAGAGCACCACGGTGTTGGCCAGCTTGCCGGCGGCTTCGTTGAACTTGCGGGTCGAGGTGGCGCAGGTCGGCGTGTCGATGCTGGGATAGATGTTGAACACCTTGCGCTTGCCGGCGAAGTCCTTGAGCGACACTTCTGCAAGGGCGCCGCTGGTCAGCTTGAAATCGGGAGCCTTGGCTCCGACGACCGGCAGGTCGCCGTCGACGCGAAGGGGGGTGCCGCGCAGGGTAATGGTAGTGCTCATGGATATCTCCTGTTTATTTAGATGGGTTGCGGTGGTGTAAAAAGTCTAGTGTATCCGTGCCAGCCCCGGAAGAACCGCCGTCGCGTTGCGCGTGGTGGCCACGGCGACTTCCTCGACGTCGATACCGCGCAGGCCGGCCAGCGCCAGGGCGATGCGCGGCAACTGATCCGGCGTGTTGCGGGCGCCGACTTTCCATTCGGGCGGAATGTCCGGCGCATCGGTTTCCAGCACGATGGCATCGAGCGGCAGGGTCGCGGCCAGTTCGCGGATGCGGTTGGCGCGCGGGAAGGTCATGGCGCCGCCGAAGCCGAGCTTGAAGCCGAGCTTGATGAATTCATCGGCCTGCTGCCGGCTGCCGTTGAAGGCATGGGCGATACCGCCCGGCACCCGGCACAGGCGCAAGGCCTTGAGCACCGGATCGATGGCGCGCCGCACGTGGAGCAACACCGGAAGGTTGTTGTCGCGGGCGATCCGCAACTGGGCGCTGAAATAGAAGTCCTGCTGCGCCTCGTCGCGCGTTTCGACGAAGTGATCGAGCCCGATTTCGCCGATCGCCAGGGGATGTTCGCGCAACACGGTTTCGCGCAGGGCGTCGAGATCGGCTTCGCGCGCGCGCTGCACGTACATGGGGTGGATGCCGTAGGCCGCGCCGCAACCGGCATGCTCGCGGCAGACCGAGGCCACGGCGCCGAAGTTGGCCCGCTCGACCGCCGGCACCACGATCAGGCCGACACCCGCCTGCGCTGCCGCCGCCGCGACGGCAGCGCGGTCGCCATCAAACTCGGCGGCATCCAGGTGACAGTGCGTGTCGACCAGCATCGAATCAAAGCTTGTGAAGAAATCGTAGCGAGCGGGCCGCAGCGGGGTGCGGCCGGAGCGCAGCTACCGGAACATATGTCGTTATATGTGAGGGCGAGGCGGGGTTTCGCAAAGCATGCTTTGCGCCGCCGCAGCCGGCCGGCTGTGCAAAGCCGGCCGTGGAAGAGCACCGCCCAAGCCCCGATCCGGCACGCGCAGTAGATTTATTCATGAGCTTTTACTCCAGCTCGTCGATCCAGGCCTGTTGTATCGCTTCGAGCTTCTTTTCGCCGCAGTGGCTCTCGCTTTCCTCGAAGCCGGGCAGGTCCATGACCCAGGTCATCAGGTCGACGAAATTGATGCGCGTCGGGTCGACGTCGGGGTGGGTTTCGGAGAGCTGAATCGCAATCTCCAGGGAATCAGTCCACTTCATTTTTTCGAGTGCCCTTCCTTGACCATGTTGATGGTGTACTTCGGAATCTCGATCACCAGCGGGGTGGCGCCGACGATCGCCTGGCACGACAGCCGCGACTTCGGCTCCAGGCCCCAAGCCTTGTCGAGCAGGTCTTCCTCGATCTCCTCCGCCTCGGCCAGCGACTCGAAACCTTCGCGCACCACGACATGGCAGGTCGTGCAGGCACAGGATTTCTCGCAGGCATGCTCGATGTCGATCTCGTTGCCGAGCAGGGCATCGCAGATCGAAATACCCGGTTCGGCATCGATCACCGCGCCCTCGGGACACAACTCGACATGGGGAAGAACGATTATCTGGGTCATAGGGATATCTGGTTAACATTGCGGCCGGCGAGCGCGCGCTGCACGCTCTGGTTCATGCGCCGTGCCGCAAATTCGTTGGTGGCGGCGCTCAAGTCCCGCAGGGCTTCATCGATGGCGCGTCGATCGTCGCCGATCATAACCGACCGCATTCGATCAATGGCCGCGTCGATATGCGCGCGTTCCAGGGTCGACAGCAGGGCCGGATCATCCTCCAGCGCCGACTGGGTCGCCTCGATCAGGCGCTGCGCCTCCACCTGGGCTTCACGCAGTGCGCGGCGGAAGGCGTCGTCGCCGGCATGGCTGAAGCTGTCCCTGAGCATGCCCGCGATTTCGTCGTCGGAAAGACCGTAGGCAGGCTTGACCTCGATACGCGCCTCGCGGCCGCTGGTCTGCTCGCGGGCCGTGACCGACAGCAGGCCGTCGGCATCGACCTGGAAGGTCACGCGGATGCGCGCCGCACCGGCCACCATGGGCGGGATGCCGCGCAGTTCGAAGCGCGCCAGGCTGCGGCAATCGGACACCAGTTCACGTTCGCCCTGCACCACCTGGATCGCCATTGCCGTCTGGCCGTCCTTGAAAGTGGTGAATTCCTGCGCTCGCGCGATCGGGATCGTCGAATTGCGCGGGATGACCTTCTCCACCAGGCCGCCCATGGTCTCCAGGCCCAGGGACAGCGGGATCACGTCGAGCAACAGCCAGTCGTCCCCCGCCGCGCGGTTGCCCGCCAGCAGGTTGGCCTGGGTCGCTGCGCCCAGCGCCACGACCTTTTCCGGATCGAGGTTGTTAAGCGGTTCCTGCTTGAACAGTTCGGCCACGGCATGCTGGATCTGCGGCATCCGCGTCGAACCGCCGACCATGACCACGCCGCGCACATCGGCCACGCTGAGGCCCGCATCGCGCAAGGCCTTCTTGGTCGGCGCAATGGTCTTCTGCACCAGGGTGCGGGTGATCTCGGTAAATATCTCCGTGGTCAACACCAGGTCGACGTACTCGTTGCTGGCGAGCTTGACGGTGATCGGGGCCTGACCGTGCTGGGAGAGCTGCTCCTTGGCTTCCCGCGCGCGCATTTGCAGGCGCCGCGCATCCTGCGGCGAGAGCGGCGCAAGTTTGGCCTGCTCGATGATCCAGCAGAACACGCGATGGTCGAAGTCATCGCCGCCCAGGGCCGAATCGCCACCGGTCGCCATCACCTCGAAGACGCCTTTCGACAGGCGCAGGATGGAAATGTCGAAGGTGCCGCCACCCAGGTCGAACACGGCGTAGATGCCTTCGGCCGAATTGTCCAGGCCATAGGCGATGGCGGCGGCGGTCGGCTCGTTGAGCAGGCGCAGCACGTTGATGCCGGCAAGGCGCGCCGCATCCTTGGTCGCCTGGCGCTGCGCGTCGTCGAAATAGGCCGGCACGGTGATCACGGCGCCGGTCAGTTCGCCGCCCAGCGAAGCCTCGGCCCGGTTGCGCACCGTCTTCAGGATCTCGGCCGAGATTTCGACGGGACTCTTGATGCCGGCAATGGTCTTCAGCTTGACCATGCCTTCGGTATCGACGAAGTCGTAGGGCAGGGTTTCGATGTGGGCGATGTCGTTTCGCCCGCGACCCATGAAGCGCTTTACCGAAACGATGGTGTTCTTCGGATCGATCGACTGCTTCGCTTCCGCGCCGTAACCCACCTCGACGTTGCCGTCGGCCGCATACGCGACCACCGAGGGCAGCAGGGAGCGGCCCTGGACGTCATTGAGCACCACGCTCATGCCGCTCCTGACCGTGGCGACGAGGGAGTTGGTGGTGCCGAGATCGATGCCGACGGCAAGACGATGCTCGTGGGGCGCCGCGGATTCTCCCGGCTCCGCAATTTGAAGAAGTGCCATAAATGAGTTCTAAGCAGTGACGGCTTCGAGCGCGTCGTCGATTTCGTTCAGCAGTTTTTCCTGAAACATGAGTTGGCGAACCAGGTCGGCTGCCGCATCCAGATCGCGGTCCATATCGATCAAACCCGCCAGCCGCTCGTAGTCGGCCTTGATCTCGTTCAGCAGACGGACGCGGACCGCATCCAGTGCATCTTCGTCGGCCGCCGAACGGGCTTCTTCGACGGCCTCGCGCAATTCCATCTGGCTCATCAGGAATTCCGCCGGCATCGCCGTGTTGCTTTCGATCTGCGGATCGTGGCCCAGCAGCTGCAGCAGGTAGCGCGCGCGCCGGCCCGGCGACTTCAGCGTCTGGTAGGCCTCGTTGATGCGCGTCGCCCACTGCATGGCCAATCGCTGGTCGGCCTTGGAGGCATGCGCGTGCTTGTCCGGATGCACCCGGGACTGGATCGCACGAAAGGCATTGTCGAGGCTTTCCTGATCGAGGGCCTGCACTTGCGGCAGGCCGAACAGCGTGAAGTGATCGGCAGCGAAATTCAGGTCGAACGTGGTCATTGCGAGTCGGTCAGGCGGGCATCAGGTATTGAACGATTCGCCGCAGCCGCAGGCATCCTTCACGTTCGGGTTGTTGAACTTGAATCCCTCGTTGAGACCTTCGCGGGCATAGTCGAGCTCGGTGCCGGCCAGATAGGGCAGGCTCTTCGGGTCGACCAGCACCTTGACGCCGTGGCTGACGAACTCGATGTCTTCGGGGTTCGAGGCATCGGCGAATTCCAGCTTGTAGGCCATGCCCGAGCAGCCCGAAGTGCGCACGCCGAGGCGGATGCCGAGGCCCTTGCCACGCTTGGCGATGTACCTGGCGATGTGGTCGGCGGCGCGCTCGCTGAGCGTTACCGGACTGGCGCTCTCGCTGCCCTGCCAGTTTGCCGGCGGAGTATCGGGCATGACGGCGGTATCGGCCGCGGGTGTGGTGCAGGCACTCATTGGACTATCCTCCCCCCTGCCCCCTCCCCACGGAAGGGGGTGACCAAGGTTCGCCGCTGCGCGGCTCCGGTTTGTGGCTGGCGCCCCTTCGGGCGGCCGTGCGTGGCGCTCATCTCAGGCTCCCTGTTTCTTTCTGTAGTCGGCCACGGCGGCCTTGATCGCATCCTCGGCGAGGATCGAGCAGTGGATCTTGACCGGCGGCAGCGCGAGTTCTTCGGCGATCTGGGTGTTCTTGATGTCCAGGGCCTGATCCAGGGTCTTGCCCTTGACCCACTCGGTGACCAGCGACGACGAGGCAATCGCCGAGCCGCAACCATAGGTCTTGAACTTGGCATCCTCGATGATGCCGTCCTTGCCGACCTTGATCTGCAGCTTCATGACGTCGCCGCAGGCCGGCGCACCGACCATGCCGGTGGCGACGCCTTCGTCGTCCTTGGCAAAGGAACCGACGTTGCGCGGGTTTTCATAGTGTTCGAGTACTTTTTCGCTATAAGCCATGATGCAACTCCTTAAGTATTTCTAACTAGTCACCCCCGCCCCCGGGGCGGGGGCCGGGGGGTGGGTAGTTCACAATTTGCCCGCAGGGCAACGCATTGATGCGGCAAGCCGCATCAATGCGCTGCCCACTGGACCGTACTCAGATCGACACCTTCCTTGTACATCTCCCAGAGCGGGGAAAGGTCGCGCAGCTTGCCCAGCTTGTCGTGCAGCAGCTTGATGGTGAAATCGACCTCCTCCTGCGTCGTGAAACGGCCGAGCGTGAAGCGGATCGAGCTGTGCGCCAGCTCATCCGAACGGCCCAGCGAACGCAGCACGTAGGACGGTTCCAGGCTGGCCGACGTGCAGGCCGAACCGGAGGACACCGCAATGTCCTTGATCGCCATGATCAGCGACTCACCTTCGACGAAGTTGAAGCTGATGTTGAGGTTGTGCGGCACGCGCTGTTCGATGTCGCCGTTGATGTAGGTTTCCTCGATGTCCATCAGGCCCTTGAGCAGCCTGTCGCGCAGCATGCGGATGCGCTCGTTCTCGGTGGCCATTTCCAGGCGCGCGAGGCGAAAGCATTCGCCCATGCCGATGATCTGGTGCGTCGCCAGGGTTCCCGAGCGCATGCCGCGCTCGTGGCCGCCGCCGTGCATCTGCGCTTCCAGCCGGACGCGCGGCTTGCGGCGCACGTAAAGCGCGCCGATGCCCTTGGGGCCGTAGGTCTTGTGCGCGCAGAAGGACATCAGGTCGACCTTCAGCTTGGAGAGGTCGATCGGCATCTTGCCGGTGGCCTGCGCGGCATCGACGTGGAACATCACGCCCTTTTCGCGGCAGATCTCGCCGATCTCGGCCAGAGGCTGGATCACGCCGATCTCGTTGTTCACCGCCATGACCGAGGCCACCACGGTATCGGGCCGCAGCGCGGCCTTGAACTGCTCGACGGTGATCAGGCCGTTTTCCTGCGGGGTGAGGTAGGTCGCTTCGAAGCCCTGGCGTTCGAGTTCCTTGACCGTGTCCAGCACCGCCTTGTGCTCCGTGGACACCGTGATGATGTGCTTGCCCTTGGTCCCGGCGTAGAAATGCGCCGCGCCCTTGATGGCAAGGTTGTTCGATTCTGTCGCGCCCGAGGTCCAGATGATTTCCTTGGAATCGGCACCGACCAGCGCCGCGACTTCTTCGCGCGCTTCCTCCACAGCCTTCTCGGCCTCCCAGCCATAAGAGTGGGAGCGCGAGGCCGGATTGCCGAAATGTTCGGTCAGCCAGGGAATCATCTTTGCGGCCACACGCGGATCGACCGGGGTGGTTGCGGAATAGTCGAGGTACACCGGCAGTTTCATTACCAATTTCTCCAGTTCAGCTAGTGAGGGCCGTGAGGCCCCTGAGTTGCAGGATTGTAGTATTCAATGCAGCCAGGAAATCACGCACCTGGTCCGCGCTGTTGTCCGCGCCAAGACTTACGCGCACGGCGCCGCGCGCCAGCGCGGATGGCACACCCATCGCCAGCAGTACCCGCGAAGGTTCCGGATTGGCGCTGGAACAGGCCGCTCCGGCCGCCACGGCAAAACCGGCACGATCGAGCTTGCCGACCAGCGTCTCGCCGTCGATGCCGGCGAAGGCGAAGT
>JBIKKY010000069.1:0-14162 GCA_044360105.1 Sulfuritalea sp. | reverse complement strand
ACCAAGAAGATCGTCAAGATCCTCAAGACCGGCTACGCGGTGCACATCTCGCGCATGTCGAAGTCCGGACGCTATTTGTATGTGATCGGCCGCGATGCGCGCATCAACCTGATCGACCTGTGGATGCCGGAGCCGACCAACGTCGCCGAGATCAAGGTCGGCCTCGAAGCACGCTCGGTCGAAACTTCGAAGTACAAGGGTTACGAAGACAAGTACGCGATCGCCGGCACTTACTGGCCGCCGCAGTTCGTCATCATGGAAGGCGACACCTTGAAGCCGCTGAAGATCGAATCGACCCGCGGCATGACGGTGGATACCCAGGAATACCATCCGGAACCGCGCGTCGCCGCCATCGTCGGCTCGCACTACCATCCGGAGTTCATCGTCAACGCCAAGGAGACCGGCAAGATCCTGGTGGTCAATTACAAGGACCTCGACAACCTGAAGATCACCAGCATCAACGCCGCCCGCTTCCTGCATGACGGCGGTTTCGACTCCACCGGCCGCTACTTCATGGTCGCCGCCAACGCGTCGAACAAGATCGCCGTGGTCGACACCAAGGAAGACAAGCTGGCCGCGCTGATCGACGTCGGCAAGATCCCGCATCCGGGTCGTGGCGCCAATTTCGTGCATCCGAAGTTCGGCCCGGTCTGGGCCACCAGCCACCTCGGCGACGAGACGGTGAGCCTGATCGGCACCGATCCGAAGAAGCACAAGGCGAATGCCTGGAAGGTAGTGCAGACGCTCAAGGCCCAGGGCGGCGGTTCGCTGTTCATCAAGACCCATCCGAAGTCGAAGAACCTCTGGGTCGATACGCCGCTCAACCCCGAATCGGCCGTCAGCCAGTCGATCGCCGTGTTCGATATCAATAACCTGGACAAGGGCTTCGAAGTCCTGCCCATCGGCGAATGGGCCGGCATCAAGGATGATGGCGCTCGACGTATCGTCCAACCGGAGTACAACAAGGCCGGCGACGAAGTCTGGTTCTCGGTGTGGAGCGCGAAGGACAAGATTTCCGCCCTGGTGGTGGTCGACGACAAGACGCGCAAGCTGAAGGCCGTGATCAAGGATCCGAAATTGATTACGCCGACCGGAAAATTCAACGTGCATAACACCCAGCACGACGTGTATTGACATAGCCACATGCCGACGGGTGCCGAAATCCATTGGCCGGATATCGGCGCCCGTTGCGCTGTATGATCACGAGGATCCATGAAAGACCACCTGTCATCACAGATCACCCGCAACTTCAGAAAGTCGCTGAGCGAACTTCCGTTGTTTGCCGACCTCGCACCGGGCAACCTGGACGAACTGGTGCATGACACCTGTAACGTCATCTACCAGAAAGGACAGGCGATCTTCCGTGCGGGCGACATCGTCGCCCATCTGCATGTGCTGGTCTCGGGCCAGGTAAAGCTTTCGCTTTCCTGCAGACGGGGCAACGAGCGCGTGCTGGAACTGGTGAATCCCGGGCAAGCCTTCGGCCAGGCCGAACTCTTCGTTCCCGGGCCCTACCTGATATCCGCGTTCGCCGTGAAGACAGCGCATGTGCTGGCGATCCGCCGCGACACGCTGTTCCGCGTCATGGCCAACGAACCCGGCATCGCGCGCCGCGTGATCGAAGTGCTGGCCCGCCGCCAGCTCGAAACCGAAGCGGACCTCATCGCGCAAAACTCCTGGTCGCCCGGACAACGCCTGCTGGGCTATCTGCTCGAACTGGCCGGGCCGCATCGGAAGAGCGCGGGTGAAACCACGGTGACGCTGGAAACCAGCAAGAAAGTGCTCGCCTCCCGCTTCGACATGCAACCGGAAACCCTTTCGCGCAACCTGCGCGACCTCAGCGAAGCGGGTCTGATAGTCGTCCACAAGAACCGTGTTTTGCTCCACAACGCGGAAATAGAACGCCATCTCCTGACAAATCCGGATCCGCGCCTGATCGACATCGGTGGCGCCCACCGCGTTTGCGCTGCAACGGGAGACCCCGGCGGCACACGGGATCACGAGTACCCCCCGGAATCCTGGACACAGTGCAGCTGGATCAACGGTGCGGGCCGTCAGAGAGCACTGTCCCAGCGCATGGCGAAGTCCTGGCTGATGATGGAACAAGGGCTGCTGGCCCGCCAGTCGCGGCTGATCCTGAGGCAATCGGTAAAGCTTTTCGACAGCCGCCTCAAGGAACTCCAGGCACAGACGGCCGGTACCGAAAACCAGGCCACCTGCGCCGAACTCGCACGCCTGTGGCCGCGCTACCGCAGCCTGCTCGAAGTACCTCCCAATCCCGGCGACGCGCACGAACTCTTTGCCGTCAACGAGGAAGTGCTCACCGTGGCCGACCAGTTGGCGCGTGGCTTCGCCCGAACCGAGGGAACGCGCAAGGGACAACTGGTGAACCTGGCCGGTCGCGGCAGGATGCTTTCGCAACGTGCGGCCAAGCATTTCATGTTCCGCCAGATGGGCATCCAGATCGCGGACTGCCGTTCGCAACTCGACGAGGCCAACGCCGAATTCTCGGCGGCCTTGAACGAACTCAAGGCGTCGATTCGGGATGCGCCGGGTTTCAACGCCAGGCTGGAGTCGACCGTCAACCTGTGGGCGCTGTTCCGCTCGGCGATGGAAGTTCTCGATCCGGCGGAATTCCCGCAGGTGGCGCGCAAGGTGTTCCGCATCAGCGAGGACCTGCTGAACCGCACCGATGCCATGGTCGAACACTGCGTCGGGCTTCCCGCGGACAGGGACAACCCCGGGCTTTGGGCAGTGGCGGCCTAGCAGTCCGCCGGTTGCGCGCCCAACGCGTACTCCGCCATCGCCGCCAGCACCGACTCGGCCTCGCCCACCGGCGCCGCCAGTTCGATGACAAGCCCTTCATGGCGATCCATGGCATCCCCGGCCAGTCGCGGCAGGTCCTTCTTCACGTGGCTGCCGGCGGCCATGAAGATCGGCACCACGATGATCGATGTCGCACCCTGCTCCACCAGGCAGGCCACCCCTTCATCGAAGGTCGGCCGCATCAGTTCGAGGAAACCGGGCTCCACCAACGCGCGCGGATCGCGCGCCTTGATCGCATCACGGATGCGGTGGAAGGGCTGCGCCCATTCCGGGTTGCGGGCGCCGTGGCCATAGAGCAGGATACCTTTCATTCGTTTACCCCAAAAAACCTCTTTTGACACAGAGAACACGGAGGCACAGAGAGCACGGAGAAAAATCCTTGGCTCACCCGATAGGTGCCGCCTGAATGCGATTTACCTCTCTGTGTTCTCCGTGGCTCCGTGTTCTCTGTGTTTGAGGCGGTTGCAGTTGTCGTTTCCAAGCCTACGCCTTCCAGATGTTGCGGCAGCCGGTCTCCCGGACGAACAGCGTCGCGATCCAGCCGGCGACCGCTGCCGCCGTCAACAGCATCATGCCGTTGCGCCAGTCGCCCGCGGAATAGATGCGGACGCCGGCATCCATTGTGCCATCCCAGGTGCGCTCCATGAGCCAACCCACGGTAGGTTGCAGGATCGCCGGGCCGAGGAAGATGCCGACATTGACCACGCTGGTGGCCATGCCGGACAGTTGCGGCGGATTGACTTCCTTGGCACTGGCCCAGGATAGCGTGAAGCCCGCCGTGGCCAGTCCCATCAGGACGCAAAGCGTGTAGGAAGCCACCAGCGGCATGGGGCCGTCCGCCCGCCACGTGACCCAGAACCAGGTAAACCAGCCCAGCACATGCACACCCGAAACCGCCAGCGCCACCGACTTGCGCCGCCCAACCGCGTCGGAGACACGGCCCCACAGCGCCGAGCCCACAGCAAATCCGAGGAAGTAAATGCTCACGTGATTGGAAGCGACGGCACGCGACATGGCGTGCATCTGCGTCAGGTAGGGCACCGCCCAGAGTCCGGCGAAAGTGAAGAAGGCGCCGGAAAGCCCGGCGTTGGCGAAAAAGCCGGGCCAGGTGGCGCGGTTCTTCAGCACCGAAACCAGACCGGCGAGCCAGGCCGTGCGATCCACCTTGCCGGCCGGGGTTTCGATCACCCAGGCGCGGCTGGCAAAGGCCAGCGCGAAGGAAAGGATTCCGACCACGACGAAGACCTGGCGCCAGCCGGCCGTCTGCGTCGCCCAGGCCAGCGGCGCGCCGGCCAGGATCGAGCCGAGGTTGCCGATCAGCATGCACAGGCCGGTCAGGGTCGCAAAGCGGCGCTCGTCGAAACCGATCGCCAGCAGTTTCAGCATGGCGATGAAAGTGACCGACACACCAAGCCCGACCAGGGTGCGGCCGACGAAGGCAATCTCGAAGCTCGGCGCCAAACCGAAAATGATCGCGCCGCCGCCGGCGATCAATCCGCCCCAGAACAGGATGCGGCGCGGACCCAGCGTGTCCGCCAGAACCCCGGTGGGAATCTGCATCAGCGTATAGACGTAGAAGTAGGTGGCCGCCAGCGTGCCGAGTTGCGCGCCGCCGATGGCAAAGCTGACTTGCAGGTCGCCCGAGATCGCCGCCGGCGCGACGCGATGGAAAAAAGACAGCAGGTAGGCGGCGATCGCCACGCCGAGGCCGAGCAGCACGGCTGGACGATGGGTCGTGCCGCTCATCAAGAAACCTCTTTCAACACAGAGAGCACGGAGACACAGAGGACACGGAGAACAGGCTTCAATAATCTCTCGAATGAGTCGTCGCCGACACTCAACCCTCTTTGTTCTCTTTGTCTCTGTGTTCTCTGTGTCTCCGTGTCCTCCGTGTCTGAAGCGGTTGCAGTAGATTTTCTTGCGTTCATTGCAACGCTTCAGGATTAAGCAGGTTGGGCGGACGCCGGCCGGAGAGCGCCGCAATCAGGTTGTCCGCCGCCGTCATGGCCATGGCCATGCGCGTGGCGCGCGAGCTCGATCCGATATGCGGCGTCAGGGTGACGTTGTCGAGTTCGAGGAAGCCTGGATTGAGCTTGGGCTCGCCCTCGAACACATCGAGCGCCGCCCCGGAAAGTCGGCGCTGGCGCAACGCCGAAATCAGCGCCGCGTCGTCCACGATACCGCCGCGCGCGACGTTGATCAGGTGCGCCGTCGGTTTCATCAGCGCCAGTTCGGCGGCACCGATGGCATGGTGGCTTTCCGCCGAATAGGGCAGCAGCAGGACCAGGAAATCCGCCTCGCGCAGCAGCGTTTCCTTGTCCACCCAGCGCGCGCGGCAGGCGGCTTCCTTGTCATCGGGCAGGCGGCTGCGGTTGTGGTAGATCACCTGCATGTCGAAGCCCAGCGCGCGCCGCGCCACGGCCTGGCCGATGCGTCCCATGCCGAGGATGCCCAGCGTGGCGTGATGCACATCGGTGCCCAGCCAGTCCATCATGCGAAAACCCTGCCAGTGCCCGGCGCGCAGCCAGTGCTCGGAGGTCTGGATGTGGCGCGCGGTGGCCATCAGAAGGGCCCAGGCAAGGTCGGCCGTGGTGTCGTCGAGCACGCCCGGCGTATTGGTCGCCACCACGCCGGCGCGAGTGCAGGCGGCGAGGTCGATGTTGTTGTAGCCGACGGCGAAATTGCACACTGCCTTGAGCCCGGGCGCGGCGGCGATCACCTCGGCCGTCACCGGGTCGCTGACCGCCGTCATCGCACCGGCCTTGTCGGCCAAACGCGCCTTCAGGCCCTCGACGCCGAGGATGACATCGGCCTGGTTGTCGTCAACCTCGAAGTGCGGGCGCAGGTGGTCGAGCACCTCGGGGAACACCTGCCGCGCGACGAGAATCCTGGGTTTCATGGCGATCAGTTGCCGTACAACACCTGCGGCAGCCACATGCCGATACCGGGGAAGTTGTAAAGCAGGATCAGGGCGATGACCTGGATGCCCATGAAGGGCATCATGCCGGCGAAGATCTGGTTCAGAGTGACGTGTGGCGGCGACACGCCCTTCAGGTAGAAGGCCGCCATCGCCACCGGCGGCGAGAGGAAGGCCGTCTGCAGGTTGAGCGCCACCAGCAGGCCGAAGAACAGCGGATCGACCCCGAAATGCGGCAACAGCGGGATGAAGATCGGCATGAAGATGACGATGATCTCGGTCCATTCCAGCGGCCAGCCGAGGATGAAAATGATGAACTGGCTGAGCAGCATGAACTGCAGCGGCGTCATGTTGAGCGACAGCACCCATTGCTCGACCAGATTCTGCCCGCCCAGCAGCGCGAAGGCCGCCGAGAAGATCGAGGAACCGACGAACAGCCAGCAGACCATTGCCGAGGTCTTGGCGGTAAGAAATACCGACTCCTTGACCACAGTGAAGTTGAGCTGCTTGTAAGCGGCGGCGAGGATGAAGCCGCCGGCCGAGCCCAGCGCGGCGGCCTCGGTCGGCGTGGCGAAGCCGAAGACGATGCTGCCCAGCACGGCAAGGATCATCAGCGCCAGCGGGAAGAAGGATCCCAGCAGCATCTTGAACACTTCAAGACGGACAAAAGTGAAGATCGTGTAGAAGCCGATGGCGCTGGCCACACTGGCAGCGAACAGGATCCAGTACCAGGTGGGAACCGGCCGACGCTCTGCAGCGTCAGCGACCTGCTCTGGTGGCGCGGCGACCGCAGCCGGTTTGGCCGGCGCCGCAGCAACTTTTGCGGCAGGCGGCTCCTTCACTGCACCGCCCAGTTCCTTGGCAACGGGTGGCTCCTGTACGCCTTCCGCCGGTGGTTCCTTGACTCCGTCGGTTGGTGGCTCCTTGAGGTCGCCGCCCTCCGCCTTGGGTTCGGCCAGGCCGCCCTCTTCTTTGGGCTCCTGGAGGCCCCCGCCCGGCGCAGCCCCGGCAGATTCCTCGGCGATGCCGCCGCCCATTTGCATCAATCCCTCGGTTTCGGCGTTGACGATCGGCTTGGTCGTCATGTGCCAGGTAAAACCAAGGAACAGTATCAGTGTGATCGCCGGCAGCAGCGCGATGATCCCCTGCTTCGCAATCGTGCCGGTACTGATGCCCAGGTTGCGCGAGCCCTTGAGCGCGCCGATCAGGCCCGGCAGCACCCGGTGGCTGATCACCTCACGCATTTTCTCGTTGGCGGACGGCAGATCGATGTGACGCTCTTCCATCGGCAATGGCGGTGCCATGTGCGGATTGAGCTTGGCAATGATAATTACATAAAGAATATAGAGGCTGGCCAGCATGATGCCGGGGAAGAAGGCGCCGGCATAGAGTTGCACCACCGAGACACCGGCGGTGGCGCCATAGACGATCAGCATCACCGAGGGCGGAATCAAAATGCCCAGGCAGCCGCCGGCGGTGATCACGCCGGCTGACAGGCGAACGTCGTAGCCCGACTTGAGCATGGCCGGCAAAGCCAGCAGACCCATCAGCGTCACCACGGCGCCGACGATGCCGGTAGCCGTGGCAAAGATCGCGCAGGTGACCAGCGTCGCCACCGCCAGCGCACCGGGCACGCGCGCCAGCGCCAGTTCCAGCGCGCGGAACAGCTTGGCAATCAGGTTGGCGCGCTCGACCAGGTAGCCCATGAAGACGAACAGCGGAATCGAGATCAGCACGTCGTTGGACATCACCGAATACGCACGCTGCACCATCAGGTCCAGCGTCTGGCGCACCGCGAGGTCCGGGTTTCCACTGCGATAGGCCAGCCAGGCGAAGAACATGCCCATGCCCATCAAGGTAAAGGCCGTGGGAAACCCGAGCATGATCGCGACCACCACCAGGGACAGCATCAGAAGGCCGATATGGCCGTTCTGCATATTTGTCCATGGCATGAAGATCACGGTGACCGTCAGGATCAGCGCCATCAGCGAGAAGCCGAACCAGAGCTCTTTCCTGATTTTCATTTGGCCGCTCCGGCATGCGCCTGATGCTCAAGTTCCTGGGCGACCACGTATTTGTCGAGGGCCGCAATGTCCTCGTCCTTGACATGGACCATTTCCTTCAGCTTTTCGACATCGACTTCCTCGACATCGTGCTCGCGCGAAGGCCACTCGCCTTGCCGGATGCAAATGATGCAACGGATGATCTCGACCACGCCCTGCAGCAGCAGGAAGGCTCCGGCCAGGGGCAGGATGGTCTTGAAGGGATAGACCGGCGGGCCGTCGGCGGTGACGTTCGAATGCTCGTTGATGGCCCATGAGTCACCGGCGAAGTTGTAGCCGGCCCACGCCAGGGCGAACACGCCGGGGATGAAGAACAGGAAGTACAGCAGCAGGTCCAGGCTGGCCTGAACCCGCGGCGAAAAGAATCCATACAGAACGTCGCCGCGCACATGGCCGTTCTTGGAAAGGGTATAGGCGCCGGCCATCATGAACACCGTGCCGTACATCATGCTCATGACATCGAAAGCCCAGGGGTGCGGGTTGTCGAACGCGTAGCGCGAGATCACCTCCCAGGTGATCATGAAGGTCAGCGAGACGATCAGCCACGAAAAGGTCTGGCCGACGAAGGTGCTGATCCGGTCGATGGTCAGCAGAAACTTCTGCATTTGCATATCCTGGCCCGCCGAAAAAAATCAACCACCCGGAACCTGCCCGGGTGGTTGATCGTTGCTGAAGAAACGACGCCCCTCAACCCTTCTTGGGAGCAGCCTTCGCCGGTGCGTCCTTCTTGGCGCCGAAGAAATGGCTGACTGCCATGCGCCGGCTGACGTAGGTGTCCTGGTCCCATTTCACCGCGCGTTCGGCGAACGCCCGCTGCGAGGCTGCGATTTCCTTGAACATGGGATTCTCGGCCGACTTCTTCTCCATGATCTCAGACCACAGCGTGAGCTGCTTTTGCAGCACCGCATCGGGGGTCTTGTAGAACTTGACCTTGTCCTTGGTCTGGAGCTCGATATAGTCCTTCGAATAGCGGTCGATGGCCTTCCATGACATGTCGGCCGAGGCGGCCTCAACGGCGCCGGCAATGATGGCCCGCATTTTTGCGGGCAGGGCATCGTACTTCGGCTTGTTGAACATGATCTCGAAGGTCTCGGCGCTCTGGTGGTAGCTCTGCAGCATGCAGATCTTGGAGACATCGGGAAAGCCGAGCAGGCGGTCGGAGCTGGCATTGTTGAATTCGGCCGCGTCGAGCAGGCCGCGATCCATGGCCGGCACGATCTCGCCGCCGGGCAGCGCATTCACCGCCGCGCCCATGGCCGTGAACAGGTCGATCGCCAGGCCGTTGGTGCGGAACTTGAGGCCCTTGAAGTCTTCCGCCTTGGTGACCGGCTTCTTGAACCAGCCCAGGGGCTGCGTCGCCATCGGGCCGTAAAGGAAGGATTGCACCGTGGTGATGCCGATGGAGGCATAAAGCTTGGCCAGAAGTTCGGCGCCGCCGCCGTACTTGTGCCACGCCAGCAGCATGTTGGCGTCCATGCCGAAAGCCGGCCCGGAATTCCACAGCGCCAGTGCATTCTGCTTGCCGTAGTGATAGCCCAGCACGCCGTGGCCGCCGTCCAGGGTGCCCTTCGAGACGGCTTCAAGCAGGCCGAAGGCCGGTACCACGGAACCTGCCGGCAGCACTTCGATCTTGAGGTCGCCACCGGTCATGTCGTTGACCTTCTTGGCAAAATCCAGCGCGTATTCGTGAAAAATGTCTTTCGCCGGCCAGGTCGATTGCCAGCGCATGCTGATCGGGCCGGCCTGCGCCTTGGCGATCATCGGGAAACCCGCGGCGACGGCACCCACTGTGCCGGTGGCGGCGGCAGCGAGGAACTTGCGGCGGGACGGTTTTTGTTCGGGTTGCTTGGTATGGGACATAGTCTCCTCCTGAGAGATCATTTGAGATTGTGCGGTCGTGCGTGGCGGCGCCATCTCGATCCGCGGTCTTGATTTTGAATCCATTTACTACGACTGACCGACAGACTTTACCAGAAAGGCAATTTGTCTGACAATAGGACAACCTTTTGAAGGGTATCCCATGTCAGCACGCTCGCCCCACGCAACCGAGATCGTCGCGGAACCCGGCACTGAACTGAGCCGCATCGCCCGGCCATTGAGGCTTTCGGAAGAAGTTTCGGGCGACCTGCAGCGCCGGATCGCGCGTGGCGAGATCAAGCCCGGCGACCGCCTGCCGACGGAGAAAGCTCTGGGCGAGGCCTTCGGCGTCAGCCGCGCCGTGGTGCGCGAAGCCATTGCGCGCCTCAAGGCTGATGGCCTGATCGAAACCCGGCAGGGTTCCGGGGCGTTCATCATCGAGGCACCGAAAACCATCAACCTGCGCTTCTGGCAGGGCGCCGGGCCGGAACTCGACGAATTGCGCGACATCTTCGAGCTGCGCGCCATGGTCGAAGGCGCGGTCGCTGAACTGGCCGCCCAGCGCCGCAACGAGGACGACCTCCGCAACATGACCGAACAGCTCCAGGCGATGGACGACGCGCTGGCTGCCGATACCGACGGGACGGAAGCGGATGACAACTTCCATATCGCCATGGCCCGCGCGACGCGGAATACCTACGTCAGCCGACTGGTGGAATTTCTCGGTCGGCACTTTTCCGATTCGCGCAAGCTTTCCTGGAACAGCGCGAACCGTGAACTCGCACGGCCACAGGATTCCCAGCGCGAGCATCGTGCCCTGTTCGAGGCGATCTCGCGCGGCGACGGTGAAACCGCGCGCCGCTGCGCGATGAATCATCTGCGCGGCTCCGCCGGTCGTCTCGGCATTCAACTGGCGCTCGACCTCGAACGCGCAGCGCCGGTGGCGGCGGCCGCCAAGACTCGCAGCAAGCGTTAAACTGGCGCCCGCATCTCACCTCGACCACGACACCCGTCCCCATGCTCGACATTACCACCGCCGCCTTCTGGATTGCGGTACTGCAAATCATCCTGATCGACATCCTGCTCGGCGGCGACAACGCCGTTGTCATTGCCCTGGCCTGCCGCAAGCTGCCGCCCGAACAACGCAAGAAGGGCATTTTCTGGGGCGTGATGGGCGCCATCGGCCTGCGCATCGTGCTGATCTTCTTCGCCCTGCAACTGCTGGCGGTGCCCTGGCTGAAAATCGTCGGCGCGCTGCTGCTGTTCTGGATCGGCGTCAAGCTGCTGGTGCCCGAGGAGGACGCCCACGGCGACGTCGCGGCATCGACCAACCTGGCCGGCGCGATCAAGACCATCATCGTCGCCGATGCCGTGATGAGCCTGGACAACGTCATCGCCGTGGCCGGCGCCGCCAACGGCAGCATGCTGCTGGTCACCTTCGGCATCCTGGTCTCGATCCCGATCGTGGTCTGGGGCAGCCAGTTGGTGCTCAAGCTGATGGACCGCTATCCGATGGTCATCACCGCCGGCGGCGCCCTTCTGGGCTGGATCGGCGGCGGCATGATGGTCAGTGATCCGGCCCTGCCGCCGGACTTGTTTGCGGCCCTGCCCTATCCCAAGCAGCTGATGTCCATCGCCGGAGCGCTGCTGGTGATCGTCATCGGCAAGTGGCTGGCGTTGCGGGCGACACCGCGCGCCGCCGTCGAGCTAACGGCCGGCGATTCCACGAAAGGTTCATCATGACGCAAAAATGGCTGGTGCCGATCGACGGCTCCGATATCGCGCTGCATTCCGTAGGCTGGATCGTCAGGCACGCCGCGGAATATCGCGAGCCGCCGCAAATCCACCTGATCAACGTGCAGGCCGCGCTGTCCAACGACATCGGGCGCTTCATCAACGCCGAGACGCTGCGCGAATTCCACCTCGAAGCCGGCATGAACGCACTGGCCGCCGCCCGTGATCAGCTGACCGCGGCGGGCCTGGCTCCGCAACTGCACGTGCTGGTAGGAGATGCGGCATCGGCCATCACGGACTTTGCCGACAGCCACGGCTGCAGCCAGATCCTGATAGGCACCCGCGGCCACAGCGGGCTGACCGGTACCCTGATGGGATCGGTAGCGATGAAAGTGGTGCATCTGTCCAAGGTGCCGGTGCTGATGGTGCGCTGAATCGCCGTATCGCCAGCGCCGACTCTTCGTTCATCTTTCGCCGCCGCAGGCGGCCCGAATAGTCGCCCCCTTCCTCAGGAAGGGGGATGGGGGGATAGTCCATCAAAAGCACTTCCCACCCCCGCGCAGCGGGGGTGGGAAGTCCGCCGATAAGCCGGGTTCTGTCGTGGGCAACCATTCCTCTGGGACCGCCGTTACCGACGGCCTCTAGCAGCCTACCCGGGAGCGACGCGGGCCACGCCATTACTCCCCTATTTGGCCTTGCCCCGAATGAGGTTTGCCATGCCGTCCGTGTTACCACGTCCGCGGTGGGCTCTTACTCCACCATTTCACCCTTACCGGTTCTTGCGAACTTAGGCGGTATCTTTCTGTTGCACTGTCTGTCGCCTTGGGTCCGGCGGCTTGCGCCGCCCGACTTATAGCGCCCGGCCGTTAGCCGGCATTCCGCCCTGTGGGGCCCGGACTTTCCTCCAACCACTTTCGTGATCAGCGGTTGCCTGGCGAACTTCCCGCCCGCATTGTACGCGCCGGGCGGAACTGGCGCGTGTCATCGTAGTAATCCGGCCGCTCGTTGGCGGCCGTGGCGCCGGGGATTCCGAGCAGGGGCAGCGGCTGCCAGTCGCGCGGCGCAAAATCTCCGCCGTCGAACCGCGCCGCCAGGCGTGCATCAAGCGACGCCAGCGCTGCCGGCGCAGGCAATTCCAGCCACGCCGCATCGACCTCCATGAACAATGCCTTGCCACACAGGCCGACGAACGGGGCGGCCAGGGCGTCATGGCTGGCGTGGCCGAAAACGATGAAGCGCGTGCTGCGCAGCAGTTCCTCGCGCCGCTCGACGAAAACCTCGCGCCAGCGATGCGCGCACAGGGCCTGCCACAGATCAGGCGACGATCCGGCGACGATCACGCCACATTCGTCGAACTGGGTCAGCGCGTCGCGCAGGGTTCCGCGCCCCGCATTACCTCCGGCCCGCGCCTGAGCCAGCGCTGCGTGGTGGCGCCGGTTGATTACCGCCTTGCTGAGCGGAAACGCCAACCAGACCAGCGCGTTGAACAAGTCGTGCCGGTTGCCGGGACGCGTCGCGATCTCGCCGACGAGGAAGGCCCGCTCCTCATAGCCCTGATCGTCCGCAACGGGCAAAACGAAACGCAAGGGAGCACCGCTGCCGCTGACCAAGCCGCGCTCGCGGGCCATGACATTGAGCCGGAGCAAATCGGGTGTTCCATCCGCAAGCCACGGCGCCAGATAGGCCGACAGCGGATGCAATGCCGAAAAGTTATGCAACGCGGTATCCCCTTGCGGGACGGCGCTCACGCCACGGTGATCAGGCGAGCTGCCAGGCCACCGATTCGCCGGCACGCAGCGGCACCAGCCGGTCGCCGGCCGTGTAGTCGAGGCTCGCCGGCACCGCCATGGCCTCGCGCCGCAGCGTGATCTTTTCCGTATTGCGCGGTAGCCCGTACCAATCGGCGCCGAAGAAGCTGGCGAAGGCTTCGAGCTTGTCAAGCGCCCCGGCCGCCTCGAAGACCTCGGCATACAGTTCGATGCCGGCGTGCGCCGTGTAGCAGCCGGCGCAGCCGCAGGCCGCCTCCTTGGTGCTCTGCCCGTGCGGCGCCGAATCGGTGCCGAGGAAGAATTTCGGATTGCCGGAGATCGCCGCGGCGACCAGTGCCTGGCGATGGCTCTCGCGCTTCAGCACCGGCAGGCAGTAGTTGTGCGGACGGATGCCGCCGGCAAAAATCGCGTTGCGATTGAGCAGCAGGTGGTGCGCCGTCAGCGTGCCCGCCACGTTGGCGCCGTGCTCCAGAACAAAGTCAATGCCGTCCTTCGTGGTGATGTGTTCGAGCACGACGTTCAACTCGGGGAACTTGCGCAGCAGCGGCTTCAGCACGGTATCGATGAACACCGCCTCACGGTCAAAAATGTCCACGGCCTGGTCGGTCACTTCGCCATGCACCAGCAGCGGCACACCGAGTTTTTCCATGCGCGCCAGCGTCGCCGCGCATTTCCTGAGGTCGCTGACGCCGGCGTCCGAATTGGTGGTGGCGCCGGCCGGGTAGAGCTTGATGGCGTGCACGAAGCCGCTGGCCTTCACCGCGTCGATTTCGGCCGGAGGCATGTTGTCCGTGAGGTAAAGCGTCATCAAGGGCGTGAAGCTCAATCCGGCCGGGAGCGCCGCGAGTATCCGCTCGCGGTAAGCCGCCGCCAGCGCCACCGTGGTCACCGGCGGCTTCAGGTTGGGCATGACGATGGCGCGGGCAAAGCGGCGCGCGGTATCGGGCAGGACGGCGGCGAGCGCGGCGCCATCGCGCAGGTGCAGGTGCCAGTCGT
>JBIKKY010000068.1:0-14336 GCA_044360105.1 Sulfuritalea sp. | reverse complement strand
TTTTTACCCACACTCTTTCACGAAGACCCAACCTCATTTGACACAGAGAACACGGAGAGTCAGATTGCGTTGAGGACTCTCCTATCGGCTGAGCCAAGGCTTTTTCTCCGTGCCCTCTGTGGCTCTGTGTTCTCTGTGTTGAAAGCGGTTGCAATTGCGGTTTCTAGGATCACTCGCGCCGCGCCGGCGAAGACCGGATGCGGGCCGCCTGCAGCCAGGTCAAGCCCGGCATGACGGCGGCGCAACTGGATCGTTTCGTGCTGGATAACAGGCTCGACCGCTCCGGCGCAAACACGCTTTCCACACTTCATTTCCGGTATCGACCATGAAAACTGTCATCAGAAGCTTCTTCAAGATCCTGCGCATCATCCTCGGCCCCTTCGTGCTGCTGTGGGAAATGCTTACCCGGCCGAAAGGTGTTGCGCGCCCGCCTGCGGCGCAGGGGGCGGTGGATGTTCAATGTCGCGACATCGTCCTCTACCAGTATCGGACCTGCCCGTTCTGCATGAAGGTGCGGCGGGAGATCCGCCGCCTGTCCCTGAACATCGGGACGCTGGACGCACAGCAGCCGGGGGCAAACCGGGATGAACTGGTGCGCGGCGGCGGCCAAGCCAAGGTGCCCTGCCTGAAGATCACCGATCAGGCCGGCAACAGCCGGTGGCTGTATGAATCCGGCGCCATCATCGAATATCTGCGCGGGCGTTTTGCCGCGGTCTGATCAAACGGCGTGCCGACCATCGGCGCGAGATCGCCCTGGTTGATCGCCAGCAATTCGGAACGCGCGAGGCCGGGGCCGCGAGGCCCGACTATTTCTTCTTGCGCGTGACGGCCTTGCGTGACGTCGGGGCGGCGACAGATTCCACGGCAGCCGGAGGCGCATCACCGAGTACACCCTTCAGCGGGCAGATCTTGAAAGCCGGGCATTTCTTGCAGCCGGCGACGATGGCAATCGGGCAAATGGTCATGATCAATCCTGTGGGTACGACGGAGGTCCCGCAGTATGTAGGCGGCCGGCGCCGGAAAGTAGTCTGCTTCGCCTAATGCCCCTGCGGTACCCGGGCTGTTTTTCGCCGCTGACGGTGTCAGCGCAGGGCCAGCGAGACGCCCCGGGTCCGTTGCGGCGCCTGCACCATCAGCTGCGTCGCGCGGCGCCACAGCTTGAGCCACATTCCGTCCAGCGGATCATTGAACAGGGCATCGGCATCGACCGGCAGCAGATGCCAGTCGCCGCGATCGATCTCGTTCTCCAGCTGATACGGCGCCCAGCTGGCGAAGCCGCGGAAGACCCGCAGCCGTGTCGCCGGCGTCGGCGCCTCGAGCAGGCGCTGGAGGCTTTCGATATTGCTGCTGAGGAAGAGGCCTTCGGCCAGGATGATCGACGACGCCGGCGCCGTTTCGCCGCGCAGCATGAAAACGAGGTCGGCCGGCGCCACCGGGCCGCCGTAATGCAGGCGGTGCTGCGCCGCCTGCCTGATCTCGGGAAAAACCCGTTCGAGACCGGCATTGAGGGGACGATTGACGATGACCCCGAGCGTCGAATTGCTGCGGCCGTGACGGGTGACGAGGACCACGCTCTGGCGGAAGCGCGGGTCGGCCATGTCCTCGGAGGCGATCAGGAGCACGGATCGTTCGTCCTCCTTTTCGGCAGCAAACAGCGGCAACGACTGGATGCAGCCGTACAGGGCTAGCAGGAGAACGAGGTAAAGGCGACGCATGGGCAAAGTATAGTCCGCGCCCCGGATGCCGCAATCCGTGCCGCGGCCGCCGGTCAGGCCGTCGGCACCACGACCGTCACCGGCATGCCGCGCCGGTCGAGCAGCGCCAGCCAGCCGCGTATCACGCGGTAGAGCACCCACAAACCGGTGCCGACGATGACCATGAAGGCCGCCGGAATGCCGATCAGGGTAAGCATCAGCACACCTGCCGCCAGCAGCCACAAGGCGGCGAACCAGAAGCTGCGCAACTGCCAGCGCCAGTGGCTATCCAGCCAGGTGCCGCGCACCTTGTCGCGGGTGACGTAATTGATGATCACGGCGATGATCGACGGCCAACCGAAGACGAAGGCGCCGATGATGGTGGCGGAGCTCAGTATTCCCGATGCCGCGGACAGGGCATGCAAGCCGTACATGACATGGCACCAGGCCCGGGGTCCGTCCAGTTGTCCGTCCAACGAGCCATCCTGGCCGCCGGCCGTTTCTTTGGGTGCAGGAATCACTTCGGGTTCGGTCATTCCACCTCCTAGAGTCCCAGCTCGCTCCAGAGCCGGTCTACGCGCTGCTTCACGGCTTCGTCCATGGCGATGGGACGCCCCCACTCGCGCGTCGTCTCGCCCGGCCACTTGTTGGTCGCGTCGATGCCCATTTTGCTCCCAAGACCGGCGACCGGTGAGGCGAAATCGAGGTAATCAATGGGTGTATTCTCGGCGATCAGTGTATCGCGTGCCGCATCGACGCGGGTGGTCAGGGCCCAGATCACCTCCGGCCAGGAACGCACATCGACGTCGTCGTCGGTGACGATGATGAACTTGGTGTACATGAACTGGCGCAGGAAGCTCCAGATGCCGAACATGACACGCTTGGCGTGCCCCGGATACTGCTTCCTGATGCTGACCACCGCCATGCGGTAGGAGCAGCCTTCGGGCGGCAGGTAGAAATCGGTGATCTCGGGAAACTGCTTTTGCAGCAGCGGGACGAAGACTTCGTTGAGCGCCACGCCGAGCATGGCCGGTTCGTCGGGCGGCTTGCCGGTGTAGGTCGAGTGGTAGATCGGGTCGCGACGCATCGTGATGCGTTCGACCGTGAACACCGGGAACTCGGCCACCTCGTTGTAATAGCCGGTGTGGTCGCCGAAGGGGCCTTCGGCAGCCGTTTCCCCGGGATGGATGACGCCTTCGAGGACGATCTCGCTTGATGCCGGCACCTGTAGGTCGGAACCGAAGCACTTCACGACCTCGGTCTTCGCACCGCGCAGCAGGCCGGCGAACTGGTACTCCGACAGCGTATCGGGCACCGGCGTGACCGCCGCCAGTATCGTCGCCGGGTCGGCGCCGATCACCACCGCCACGGGGAAGGGTTCGCCGGGATGCGCGGCGCAATGTTCGCGGTAATCCAGCGCGCCGCCGCGATGCGCGAGCCAGCGCATGATCAGCTTGTCCGGACCGATGAGTTGCTGGCGGTAGATGCCGAGGTTCTGCCGCGTCTTGACCGGCCCGCGGGTGACGACCAGGCCCCAGGTGATCAGGGGTGCGGCATCGCCCGGCCAGCAGGTCTGCAGCGGCAGACGCGCCAGATCGACGTCCCCGCCTGCCCACACCACATCCTGGCAGGGTGCCGAGTTCAGTACCTTCGGCGCCATGTTGAGCACCTGCTTCAAGACCGGCAGCTTGTCCCAGGCATCCTTGAAACCCTTGGGCGGTTCCGGCTCCTTGAGGTAGGCAAGCAGGTTGCCGACCTCGCGCAGGCGGGTTTTCCAGTCGAGCGCCGCGCTGTCGTCGCCTTCGGCGGCGGCAATGCCCAGAGCCACCCGGCGCGGCGTGCCGAACAGGTTGACCAGCACCGGCATGGCGTGGCCCTTGGGCTTTTCGAAGAGCAGCGCGGGCCCGCCGGCGCGCAGCACGCGGTCGGCGATTTCGGTCATTTCCAGAACGGGATCGACCTCGACCGAAATCCGCTTGAGTTCGCCGAGCGATTCGAGTTGGGCAATGAAATCGCGCAGGTCGGTGTATTTCATTTTTCGATTTTAACCGGCCATGGCTGGCCGTGCCGCATGGTCAGCGCCGCGGCTGTCACTGTCCCAACCAGGGCCGCAGGTTGAGTTCGGCGACGATGCCGGCAAAGATCGCCGCGCCGAACCACTTGTTGTGGCGGAAGGCCGCAAAGCAGCCCTCGCGGCTGCGGCTGCGGATCAGCGTGTAGTGATAGCCGGCCACCGCGGCGGCCACCATCAGGCCGCCCAGATACCCTGCGCCGTAACGCAATTGCCAGCCGACCGCGGCGAGGATGCCGAGGGTTGCGGCATAGCAAAGCATCACCGCAAGCACATCGAAACGGCCGAAGGTGATCGCCGCCGTGCGGATGCCGATCTTGAGGTCGTCTTCGCGATCGACCATGGCGTACTCGGTGTCGTAGGCCAGCGCCCAGAAGATGTTGGCAACCAGCAGCGTCCAGCCCAGCGTGCCGACCTGGCCGGTCGCCGCGGCGAAGGCCATCGGGATGCCGAAACCGAAAGCGACCCCGAGATAGGCTTGCGGCAGGGCGAAGAAGCGCTTGGTGAAAGGGTAGCTGGCGGCGAGGAACAGCGCGATCAGCATCAGCCACCAGACCTCGCGCACGATCGGCAGCGCCACGAGAAAGGCGCAGAAGGCCAGCCCGGCCGCCAGTGTCAGCGCCTCGCGCGTGGACACCGTGCCCGCCGCCAGCGGCCGGTCTTTGGTGCGCTCGACATGGGGATCGAAATCGCGGTCGGCGTAGTCGTTGATGACGCAACCGGCCGAGCGCATCAGCAGGGTACCCAGGGCGAAAATCCAGACCAGCAGCCAGTGCGGCTGCCCCTTGGTTGCGATCCACAGTGCCCACAAGGTCGGCCACAGCAGCAGCAGCGTGCCGATCGGCTTGTCCAGCCGCATCAGCTTTTCATAGAGGTCGATGCGTTGCTTGAGTTCGGCGAAAGTCATGGCAGGATTTTACGCCTTGAGCAGTTCCTCGCGGCCGCCCAGCCAGCGCTGCAGATGCGCCGCGGCGGCTTGCGGCGCGTTGCGCAGCATGTCCTCGGCGACGGCGCGCGCCTGTTCCACCAGCGCGGCATCTTCCAGATCTGCATAGCGCAACAGCGGCAGGCCGCTTTGCCGCGCCCCGATGAATTCGCCGGGGCCGCGCAGGCGCAAGTCCTCGCGCGCGATGGCAAAGCCGTCCGTGCTTTCGAAAATGACTTTCAGCCGCGCCCGCGCCAGTTCGCCCAGCGGCTGCGCATAGAGCAGGATGCAGGCCGATTGCGCAGCGCCGCGGCCGACGCGGCCGCGCAACTGGTGCAGTTGCGCGAGGCCGAAGCGCTCGGCGTGCTCGATGACCATGAGGCTGGCGTTGGGCACATCGACGCCGACCTCGATCACCGTGGTCGCCACCAGCACCTGGATTTCGTTGCGGACGAAGGCCGCCATCACCGCCGCCTTGTCGCCGGCCTTGAGCCGGCCATGTACCAGGCCGATCTTCAGGTCGGGCAGGTCGGTGGTCAGTCGCGCGAATGTTTCCTCGGCGGTCTTGAGTTGCAGGGTTTCGGACTCCTCGATCAAGGGACAGACCCAGTAGGCCTGGCGCCCGCCGCGGCAGGCCTCGCGCACCCGCGCCACCACCTCGTCGCGACGCGCTTCCGCGACCAGCCTGGTGGTCACCGGCGTGCGCCCCGGCGGCAGTTCGTCGAGCACCGAGACATCGAGGTCGGCGTAGTAGCTCATGGCCAGGGTGCGCGGGATGGGTGTCGCCGACATGGCCAGCTGGTGGGCGAACAGGCCTTTTTCCTTCAGCGCCAGGCGCTGGCGGACGCCGAAGCGGTGCTGCTCGTCGACGATGGCCAGCCCGAGGCGCGCGAATTCGACCTTGTCCTCGATCAGGGCGTGGGTGCCGATCGCGATCGCCGTGTCGCCGGCGCCGACTTTTGCGATGACGGCATCCTTCTCGCGCTTCTTCAGGCTGCCGGTGAGCCAGGCCACTTCGATGCCGAGGGGTTGCAGCCAGGCCGCGAGCTTCCTGTAATGCTGTTCGGCGAGGATTTCGGTGGGCGCCATCAGCGCCGCCTGGTGGCCGGCTTCCACCGCATGCAGCATGGCCAGCGCGGCGACCACGGTCTTGCCGCTGCCGACGTCGCCCTGCAGCAGGCGCTGCATCGGATGCGGTTCCCCAAGGTCGGCGGCGATCTCGCCCCAGGCCCGGCTCTGCGCCGCGGTGAGGCGGAAGGGCAACAACTTCAGCAGCGCAGCGGTAAGCTTCGCCGTCGGCGCCAGGCGCGGCGCACCGCGGGCGCGACGGGCGAGGTAGGCGCGGCGCAGGCTGAGTTGCTGCGCCAGCAGTTCGTCGAACTGGACGCGGCGCCAGGCCGGATAGTCGCGCGCTTCGAGCACCGCCTGCGCCATGTCGGGCGGCGGCGTGTGCAGGAAGCGGATGGCCGCGCCAAAGTCGGGCAGGTTCAGGCGCTGCAACAGTTCCGCCGGAAGCGTATCGGTGAAATCGACGCGCGCCAGCGCTTTCCCGATCAGCCGCCGCAGCGTGGCCTGGCCCAGGCCCGCCGTGGTCGGATAGACCGGCGTCAAGCCTTCCGGCAGCGACTCGCCGGCCGCCACGAGATGGAAACGCGGGTGGATGATCTCGGGACCGAGGTAGCCCTCGTGCACCTCGCCGAAGACGCGCAGGCGCGCACCGGGCTGCAGGACTTTCTGCTGGGTCGGATAGAAGTTCAGGAAACGCAATGAGAGCGCCCCGCCGGCATCGCGCACCCGGGCGATCAACTGGCGCCGCGGACGGTAGGCGATCTCGCTGGTCACCACCTCGACCTCGAACTGCGCGGCGACGCCGGGACGCGCATCGGCCAGCGCGGTGATGCGCGTTTCGTCCTCGTAGCGCAGCGGCAGGTGCAGAACGAAGTCGCTGTCGCTCTTCAGGCCGAGCCTGGCCAGGCGGGCCGCGAGAGTGTTGGCGGCCGCCGGAGCCTTGCGTTCAGCCAAGGACCAGGACGGCGTCGGCCTCGACCAGGGCGCCGCGCGGCAATTCCTTGACGCCGACGGCGGCGCGCGCCGGGAAGGGCTGGCTGAAATACTTCGCCATGGTTTCATTCACCTTGGCGAAGTTGGCCAGGTCGGTAAGGTAGATATTCAGCTTTACCGCATCGTTCAACGTCGCGCCGGCGGCTTCCGCCACGGCCCTGAGATTCTCGAACACGCGCACGATCTGCGCGTCGATGCCGTCGACCATGGTCATGGTCGCCGGATCGAGGCCGATCTGGCCGGACATGTAGATCGTGTTGCCGACCTGCACTGCCTGCGAGTAGGTGCCGATGGCGACCGGTGCGGCAGTGGTGGAGATGATTTTTCGGCTCATGTCGTTTCCTGTTCAGGTGTGGATGGTTTCAGCGCGCCGCCTTCATGCGCTGCGTGCGAGGGCCTGGTCGATGTCCCAAAGGATGTCGTCCAGGGTTTCGAGCCCGACCGAGAGGCGCACCAGGTCGGGCGTCACGCCGGACGCCTGCTGGTCGGCCTCGCTCAGCTGGCGGTGCGTGGTCGATGCCGGATGGATCACCAGGGTTTTGGCGTCGCCGATGTTGGCCAGGTGCGAGCAGAACTGCAGGGCGTCGATGAAGCGCTCGCCGGCCGCCTGGCCACCCTTGACGCCGAAGCAGAGCAGCGCGCCGGCGCCCGGATGGCGGGGCGAGCCCAGGTAGCGCTGCGCCAGAGAATAACCGGGACTGTCGGGCAGGCCCGGATAATTGACCCAGGCCACGCGCGTATGCTTCTGCAGGTGCCGCGCCACGGCCAGGGCATTCTCGCAATGGCGCTGCATGCGCAGCGGCAGGGTCTCGATGCCCTGCATCAGCTGCCAGGCCGAGAACGGCGACAGCGCCGGGCCGAAGGTGCGCAGGGTTTCCATGCGCGCCTTCATGGTGAAGCCGAAGTCGCCGAAGGTCTCGTAGAACTTGACACCGTGGTAGCCGGCCGAGGGCTCGGTCATGCCGGGAAACTTGCCGTTGCCCCAGTCGAATTTGCCGGACTCGATGACCACGCCGCCCAGCGTGGTGCCGTGGCCGCCGAGGAACTTGGTCGCCGAGTGCACCACGATGTCGGCGCCGTGCTCGAAGGGACGGCAGAGGTAAGGCGAGGGCACGGTGTTGTCGATGATCAGCGGCACGCGATGGTCGTGTGCCACCCCCGCCACGGCGGCGATGTCGAGCACGTTGAGGCGTGGATTGGCGACGGTCTCGGCGAAGATACAGCGCGTGTTGTCCGACAGCGCGGCACGGAAATTCTCCGGATCGTCGGAATCGACGAAGACGGTTTCGATGCCCAGTTTGCGCAGGCTGACATCGAGCTGCGAGAAGCTGCCGCCATACAGCGAGCGCGCCGCGACGATGCGGTCGCCGGCCTGGCACAGGGTCAGCAGCGCGACGATCTGCGCCGCCAGGCCGGTGGCCGCCGCAACCGCGGCGCGACCGCCTTCGAGCGCCGCCATGCGTTCCTCGAAGGCGGCGACGGTCGGGTTGCCGATGCGCGAATAGACATTGCCGAAGGTCTGCAGGTTGAACAGGCTGGCGGCATGTTCCGCCGAATCGAAGACGAAGGAGGTGGTCTGGTGGATCGGCAGGGCGCGCGCGCCGGTCGCCGCATCGGGCTGGGCGCCGGCATGCAGGCAGAGCGTTTCGATTCCGAATTGGCGATCCGTCATGGTCTTGGTCAGGGCGTTTGGGTCGATAATGGCGGCCCGTGCCCTTGCGAATAATACGCGATCAATCCGCCGCCCGAGCCATGTTCCTGCTGAAGAAGATCCTCGCCGCCCTGATCCTGCCGCCGGCCGGACCGGTGCTGCTGGCGCTGTTCGGAATATGGCTTGCACGCTCTGCGAAGAGTCGGCGCTGGCAACACGGCGGCGTGGCGCTGGCGGTACTCTCGCTGGCCTCGCTGCTGCTTCTGTCGCTGCCCGTGGTCGGCAACGCCCTGATGGCGCCGCTGGAACCGAACCCGCCGATCACCGCGGCCCAACTGCAGCGCGTCCGGGCGATTGTCATCCTCGGCGGTGGCTCTTATTTCGGCGCCCCGGAATATGGCGGGGATACCGTGAGCGCAGCGACGCTCGAACGCCTGCGCTACGGCGCACGTCTGGCGCGCGAGTCGAACCTGCCCTTGCTGGTGACCGGCGGCGCGCCCTTCGGCGGCCGCGCCGAGGCCGCATCGATGCGTGAATCGCTGGAGCGCGACTTCGGTGTCAAGGTGCGCTGGGTCGAGGCTTCCTCGCGCGACACGGCGGAGAATGCCGGCCTCTCGGCACCGATGCTGAAGGCGGCCGGCGTCACCCGCATCGCCCTGGTCAGCCACGGCTGGCACCTGCCGCGGGCGATTCCATTGTTCGAGAAGCAGGGGCTGGAAGTGACGCCGGCACCAACCGCCTTCAGCACCGGATCGCCCTCACCGATCGAAAACCTGCTTCCCGGCGCGATGAATCGCAGCCGCCAGGCCCTCAACGAATACCTCGGCCAACTCTACAACCGCCTCAAGGACATAAAATGACATTTCCCCCATCCCCCTTTCCAGGAAAGGGGGCGACCATTGTTCGCGGGCCTCGCCCGCTCCACTTTTTGGCTGCTTCGCCTTGGGGCGGCCCTGCGGAGAAGCGATGAACGAAGAACTCCTGATCGGCCTCGTCTCTATCTCCGACCGTGCTTCCAGCGGCGTCTATGAAGACAAGGGCATCCCTGCGCTGCAGGAGTGGTTCGGCCAGGCGCTGGCTTCGCCCTGGCGCATGGAGACGCGCCTGATTCCCGACGAGCAGGCGAAGATCGAGCAAACCCTGATCGAACTCTGCGATGTCGCCGGCTGCCACCTGGTGCTGACCACCGGCGGCACCGGCCCTGCGTTGCGCGACGTGACGCCGGAGGCCACGCTGGCTGTGGCGCACAAAATCATGCCCGGCTTCGGCGAGCAGATGCGGCAGATTTCGCTGGCCTTCGTGCCCACCGCAATCCTGTCGCGCCAGGTCGGCGTGATTCGCGGCAAATCGCTGATCCTGAATCTGCCAGGACAGCCGAAGTCGATCAGGGAAACCCTCGAAGGCGTCAAGGATGCCGACGGCACGCAGCGCGTATCCGGCATTTTTGCCGCGGTACCCTACTGCCTCGACCTGATAGGCGGGCCTTACGTCGAAACCAGGGGTTCGGTGGTCAAGGCCTTCCGGCCGAAGTCGGCAGTCCGGCCCGCCGGCTGAAGCCGACGTTCAGCTGAACGACTGCACGAAGAAGTTCGCGATGACGAAATCGTGGCCCGTGACCAGGGTCTCCCGCGGATGCAGGCGGGCATTCTTGTCGTCGATGGAAAACAACAGCGCCACCTTGTCTTCGAGCGCATTTGCCGGCAGCGCCATGCGGGCGTACTCGCCCACTTCAGGTACATCCAGCAGCAGCGCCTCGGTGTGAAAGCCGCCGGCGTCGGCAAATACCGCGCGAGGCACTTTTGACAGGGTCTGGATGCCGACCGAGGCCTGCTTCTGCCCGGTACGAACGTAGCGGCGGACAATGCCGATCAGCCAGTTCTCGCCGCCGTCCGGCTGCAGGCCGATCAGGCAACCGATACGGATCCAGTCGGGGTTGGCGATGGTTGCCTGCGCGCCGAGGCCGCCCAGGCTGACATCGCCGATAACCCAGGATTCGACACCGTCGGTGCCGTTGCCGCGCGCCGAAAGCCTTTGATGCACGCCGGCCAGTCCATTCACCACCCGCAGCGGCGCATTGATCCGGCGCCGCGCATCGCTGCGCATCGGCGGCTTGGGCGCCCAGCACATCGCCAGATGCTCCAGGACCGGAATAACCGTTTCGACCGGGTATTGCGTGCCGAGGTTGATGCCCGCAGGCACGCGTCCCTCGCCGCGAATCTGCTCTACGGTCTTCCGTACCGCGTCGACCGCGCGTGTGCCATTGAAAAAGCGCAAAGTCGGCGTGATCCCGGGAAGCTTGGCCAGCCGCGTCGGCGGCAACGCCCTGGCGACATCGACCCAATACACGCTCTCCGGCCGGACTTCCCGGACCAGGGAAAAGAAAGGCAGGAAGTAAGTGATGAAGCGTTCGGCAATTTCGATCTCCAGCGGACGCAAGTTGTCCATCGATGAGGCGTGGAAAACCAGCACCTTCAGGTACTCCGCCTCGATCGTGCTCTCGTCAGCGCCGGTATAGAGCTGCAAGGGTTTCTGTGCGGCCTTGGCATCGACTGCCGCCAGGTAGATGCCGCCCAGCGTCTTCCAGTACTCGCGCTCGACCGGCCCATAGCGAAACTGGTCCCACTTGAGCTGCGCCGCCAGGGCACTGATCAGGCGGCCATGAAGCAGGGGTAACTGGGCGCGGTCGGCATCGCCTTCCTTCTCCGCCGCAGGGTAGCCGGCCATGCAGTCGAGGTAGGCGACGGCAAGTTGCTGCCAGAAGCCGTGACCGACTTGCCAGTGCCGGGCTTCCTGCGCGCGACTGCTGCCGACCAGTGCAGGGTAGTCGCGGCCGAGGCGTCGCGCCTGGGCCGCGGCGGCTTCGTCAAGCCTGAATATCAGATCAAGGCGTTGTCCCAGCTTGAAGTCCTCATCGGCGGCAAGCGACTCCAGCCACGCGCCGGCATCCTCCAGCGCACTCAAGGGCTCGCCGTTGGCGATCTCCGCCAGAATGCGCTTGGCTTCGCGCGCATCGGCCAGCGGGTGGGTGGGCTTGTTGGAAAAGAATCCGAGCATGGAAGGTCTATCGAGTTCCCGATTACTTGCCGACAGGATAACCGGTCGTACCGGCGGTGTCATTCCGGCCGGAATAGCCTCTAAAATAACCGGCCGATCGATTATAAGTCCCGCCGCCACTTTCCATGCGCCCCTACCTCGACCTGATGCGCCACGTACTCGAGCACGGCCACGTGAAGGCCGACCGCACCGGCACCGGCACGCGCTCGGTGTTCGGCTGGCAGATGCGCTTCGACCTGGCCGAGGGCTTTCCGCTGCTCACCACCAAGAAGCTGCACCTGCGCTCGATCATCCACGAACTGCTGTGGTTCCTCCAGGGCGATACCAACATCCGCTACCTGAAGGAAAACGGCGTCTCGATCTGGGACGACTGGGCCGACGCCAACGGCGACCTCGGCCCGGTGTACGGCCACCAGTGGCGGCACTGGCCCGCCGGCGACGGACGGGAGATCGACCAGATCGCGCAGCTGATCGACGGCCTGAAGAAGAATCCGGATTCGCGCCGGCACATCGTTTCGGCCTGGAACCCGGCCGACATCCCGCAGATGAAGCTGCCGCCCTGCCATGCCCTGTTCCAGTTCTATGTCGCCCCGGCGGCGGGCCCGGGACAGCCTCCCAGGCTGAGCTGCCTGCTCTACCAGCGCAGCGCCGACATCTTCCTCGGCGTGCCCTTCAACATCGCCTCCTACGCGCTGTTCACGCTGATGGTGGCGCAGGTCTGCGATTTCGCGCCCGGTGATTTCATATGGACGGGCGGCGACTGCCACCTGTATTCCAACCACCTCGAACAAGCCCGCCTCCAGCTCTCGCGCGAACCGCGGCCGCGCCCGACCATGGTCCTCAACCCGGCGGTGAAAGACATCTTCGGTTTCCGCTACGAAGATTTCACGCTGCAGGGCTACGACCCGCATCCGCACATCCCGGCGCCGGTGGCGGTGTGATCCTCGGGGCAGACATCGGCGGGACAAAAACGCTGCTGGGTCTGGCCCGGAACGGCGAGTTGCTTGGCCATCGCCGTTACGCCAACGCCGACTTTCCCGATTTCGCCGCTGTCCTTGCCGCCTTCCTGGCTGAGACGCAAACCGATCCCGCGCAGATCGAGGGCGGCTGCCTCGCTCTGGCCGGCCCGATTGCCGATGACGGCCGTTCGGCACAGCTGACCAACCTGCCGTGGACCATCGACAGCGTGACCTTGTCGTCCCGCTTCGGCCTGCCCGCCCTGCGCCTGGTGAACGACTTCGCCGCCGCCGCAATGGGCGCCGTCACTTCGTCGCAGGCGCAGCGATTCACCCTGCAGCCAGGCGAACCCCTGACCACGGCGCCCTGCCTCGTGGTCGGGGCCGGCACCGGGCTGGGCATGGCCATCGTCCTGCCGCAAGGCGATTCCTGGCGCATCCTGCCCGGCGAAGGCGGCCACGTTGCCTTCGCGCCGGCCGACGAAGCGCAGGCGGCCCTGTGGGCCTTCCTCAACCGGCGCCATGGCCGCGTCACCTGGGAGCGCGTGGTTTCGGGGCCGGGGCTCGCCGCCATCCACGAGTCCCTCACCGGCGCGAGTCTGTCGCCGAAAGAAATCTCGACCCGCGCGGCGGCCAACCCGGCCAGTGCCGAACGACGCTCGCTGGACCTGTTTCTCGCCGCCTACGGCGCCTTTGCCGGCGACATGGCGCTGGCCTGCCTGGCACGCGGCGGCGTCTTCCTCGCCGGCGGCATCGCCGCCAAACTGCTGCCGCTGCTGCCGCAAAGCGGCTTCCTGGCCGCTTTCAATGCCAAGGCCGAGCATGCCGCCATCGCCGCGCGCATGCCGATCCACGTCGCAATGGATCCGCTGCTGGGCCTGCGCGGCGCATTAAGAGCCTATTTCAGTAGGAATCATACCCCGCGTTGAGATCAGGATCGGATGGATGCAAGGCGCAGTGCGCGGCCAATGGTTGTTCCATTGGCAAGCGCTGCAACGCCGCAGACGCCGATCCTGATCTCAACCCGAAGGGCCGCTGGACGTTGGGCGCGCTGCCACGTTGTCGGTCGCTTGCATGGAGGGACCATGCCGCACTCCCTCCGCCATCCCAACGCCCGGCGGCGCGAGGTACGATTCCTACTGAAATAGGCTCTAACTCGCACAAACCTGACTCTTGACGCTTGTCAACATGCTGTCATGCAATGAGCGCAGCATTGGATCGAAGGGTTCATGACTGTCAGGAGGAGTAGACCATGGCAACTGCAAAAAGCGTCTCAAAGACTGCGCCGGCAAAGCGTACGGCAACACCCGCGGTCACCGGTGCCGCCAAAACCAAACCTGCGCCCAAGGCAAAACCTGCGGTGAAGCCGGAGCCGGTGGCAAAAGCGAAAGCGGCGCCGAAAACCGCGCCAAAGGTCGCGGCCGCCAAGCCGGTGCGTCCGCGCGCGAAAAAGGCTGGAGGCGTCCCTCTGGAACAGCGCAGGAATTACGTCGAGGTGGCCGCCTATCACATCGCCGAACGGCGCGGATTTGCCCCGGGCAATCCGCTGGAAGACTGGGTGCAGGCCGAAGCCGAGATCGACCGGCTGTTGGCGGAAGGGCTTCTGGGTAGCTGAATCCGGCGCCGCTCGGATCAGAGCTTGTGAAGAAATCGTAGCGAGCGGGCCGCAGCGGGGTGCGGCCGGAGCGCAGCTACCGGAACGTATGTTTTATACGTGAGGATAGCGAGCACCGCCCAAGCCCCGATCCGGCACGCGCAGTAGATTTATTCACAAGCTCTCAGGCCGGCAGCAGCACCAGCGCAGCGAGCGGCGGCAAAGTCAGCGAGACGGAGGCGGGGAAGCCCATCCAGGATTTCGCCTCGGCCGCGACGCGGCCGCCGTTGCCGAGGTCGCTGCCGCCATAGTGCGCCGAATCGGTGTTGA
>JBIKKY010000113.1:0-4592 GCA_044360105.1 Sulfuritalea sp. | reverse complement strand
CACCTTGCTCGTCGCGATAACGGCGATGCAGTCGTATTGTTTCGTAGGCAGCACCTGGCCGGTTGCATTGCGCTGGTACCCGAATATCGCCACTGTGCCGAAACAGGTGTCTATCGAGCTCACACAGTGATGATTGGTGAGGAGTAAGTCGGCCGTGACCATGAAGCCGGTGCAGGTAGCCAGCTTGTCGCCAACAGGGAAGCTGAGCTTCGCGACACTCCTGGCCACACCCATGATCGCCGCGTTGTCCGCGTACGCGCTGACGTCCTTGTCCCGGATATGGTTAGGATCCTGCCGGCTCAGCACGGTTCCGCCCTTGCTTTCGCGCGCGGCTTCCTTGATAGTGAATTGCAGTCGCACAGGTTGGTCGCCTTCCCGCATGGCCTGCACAACGGCATAGCCTTCAGGCAGCATACGTGTCCACCGTTCACCGCGGGCTGCGAACTCCGTGAAGGTCCATTGCGCCAGCACATCGCCGCCTTCGCTGATCACCCTGACCTTGCCCTTGCCAGGTCCTTCGAGGCGGATGCCAGTGAAGTGCAAACGGAGGAAATTGCTATTGTCGAATCGAATAGGCGGCGACAGCCACGACATCCCGCTGTCCTGAGTGAGTAGCATCGCAGGAATCTTGAGTGCGACGATCCTACCTTCCTGCGCCGGATCTGCTTGCGCGCGAGGCGTCACTGCCGCCACGGAGACGCCGAGGACGAGCGCCACCGCCCAGCACCAGTCACTGCGAATCCAGCGGAATGGCTGCCACATAGTCGTCGATCTGGCCAAGGGTGTAGGACTTAATCTCTGGTGGGGTCTGGTCGGAGCTTAACAGCAGCTTCTGCTTGGAGTTCTGCGGCACCACGAAGCTTCTCTTTAGCGGCTCATCGTTGCCCTGTTTCCAGAACATGGTGTATGAACTGGCTTGCTTGTCATACTTGAGGCGACGAATCTGCGACCAGAGTGGATTCAGCCTGTTGCCCGTCTTCGTATCGAAAAGTGCGATACTGCTGGTGAGGTTAACCACCTTCCCCTGCAATGACTGCCCCGAAGCCAGCGACAGCTGCGCCGATTCGAATGCCAGCGCCCTTGACACGTTTAGGCGCCCACCCAGGACCCGATTGTAGAGCGAGGGGAACAGGTCCGACGTGTAGATGAGCCGGTTCTTGACCGCTTCCGGATACAACTTCGGGTTCTGTAGAAGCAGGAGCGACGCGGCACCAGCGACGAGCGGTGCAGCCTGCGACGTCCCACTCATCGCGCCCATTCGTCCGCCTGAAATCGAACTTATTACGTTTTTGCCGGGCGCCGCAATGTGCACGGCGCTACCGTAGTTCGAGGAGTCGAGGACTGGCTTGTCGAGCGACAAGTCCAGCGATGCAACGGTAATCAGGTTGGCCGTCCCCGCGCAAGCGGGGCGCACGGCGCAGAGACCACCTGCGAGAAGCTCTTGGTTATAGTTGCCAGCTGCGGCGACGAACAACGTATGTCTGTTGTGGGCGATAGCCGAGAGGAACGTGTCGTTCAGTCCTTGCGGGAAGGGATACTGGAAGCTGAGGTTGACGACTTCCGGGCGCTCATCTCTGTAGATCGCGTTCAGCCGCTCAGCAACGTGGTTCAGGTACACCGAGTCGTCGCTCTTCATTGCCTGCGGGTTGATTCGCACGAAGTAGATGCGAGCATTGGGGCTCATGCCCGGGCCGGATTTGCCGCTCGGACTGCCCGCCAGCAGGCCGACGACGTGCGTGCCGTGGTCGAACGGTTCAGAAGAATCGCCGCGGGTCCCACAGGGTTTGCCGAATTCTACGCCAGGAGGCTTCTCGCCCGGGTCAATGTACGACGTGATTGAGGAAGCGATGTCGCAGTGCGTTGCATCAAGCCAAGTATCGAAGACGCCGATCACAATGTGCCCGCTCGGGATATCCGCCTTGCGCGCGAACGGATGCGAGATCAGCTCGAAAATTTTCTGCCGCGAGCCTTCGCCGGATGCATCCATGCCATCGCCCTGGATCATGAAATTCACTTCCGGCACTAGGCTCCGGATCATGTTCGGACGCTTCTGCAGCACATCCGGCACGGCGGTCGCGGCCGGAACGGATGCGGGAAAGTTGGCGGCAACCGGGAGGTTCGTGAGCGTGATCCGCGTCCGGTACGCGAGCGTGGGCACGAGGACTGAACCTTTGTACCGGCCTTCAAGCTCCTCCAACGGCACGCGGTTGAGGTTGCCAACGTACTTGCGGCAGTCCCCGTCGTACTGCTCGCATCCGCCGCGCTCGTCGACGACGATGCTGCTAAGCCGCTGCTCGGCCTTTTTCGGGTATTCGCGGTGCACGATGACGGGCTCGAATGTTAGCTTGGGCAGCAGAACTTTATCAGCGGTCCCGTTCGTCCACTTCGCCCTGCGCTCACTGCCCTTGGTGATAATTTTGCAGATGGAGGGATTCACCTGGCAAACGAAGAGGTCCGCCTCCTTCGGGAAGTACTTCCCCGCCACAAGGCGCTCTGTTCGCATGATCGATTCGAGACTGCGCCTCGTATCGCCCTGGTAGACGTATGTCTCTATGCCGACGCCCTGCTTCGCGGCATCCAGCAGCATCCCATAGAGCTGGCCGAATTCAGTCGAAAGGTCATTCAGATTGGAGTTGCGTGATTGCCAGACGAAGCTGTTCGTGGCAGGAGCCTGCGCTTGCGTCGAGTTCGGCACCTGTTCCTGCGTCAGCTCGGTCGCAAACGTTGCCGACACAATGATGCCAACGACCATTGCGATAAGTAGCCGGATCATGTCGCCTCCTACTTTGCTGCCGCTTGCAGTTCCACGCCTTGGAGTTGTCGCACGAGCTGCTTGCGTTGCTGTGGATTTGTAGCCATCGCCACTGCACGGCGCAATTTGTCGATGCGAGCCTGTTGCGTGGAACCTTGTGCGGGGTAAGAGCGCTGGGCGCCTTGCTTGTCGAGTTCCGAGAGCACGTAGTTCTCGGTGAAGTTGCACTTACTCGCTTGGCCTTTGATCAGGAACTGCGTGTTGGACGCGTAGACCATGATCGACCTGGCATCCCGTGTTGACCATTCGTACGCAGACACATCGCGCATTAGCGGCCGCAGGTTTTGGTCGACCATCACCTTGGGCCACTTGTAGTTGTCCCAGTACCACGCGTAGAGCTTGTCCCAGTCGTATTCCGCACTACAGTCAGTGCCGGGACTCTGGTGCTCGTGGTGGAAACCGAGAGCATGACCGAACTCGTGCAGCACGACACCGGTGAAGCGCGGCTCGTCGATCGGCTGGAAATCCCAGCCGCCGAAGTTCATGGAGGCGAGGTCGCTTTGCACGAGGTTGGGGCTCAGCGAATCGGTGCCGATGTACGACCAGTACCCTGGCTCAGTGAAGCCAATGCGGATCTCGCTTCGGTCTCCCGGTGCGCAGTCACGAGCCTGCGTCGCATCGAACTTCAGGTTGACGTACTTGAACCACTCTGCGCCGATAGCAAGAATGCGCTGCCGCAACGCCGTGTTGCCGCCATAGAAGCAGACTCGAATCTGCTGGTTGAGCGACCACAGGTTGGCCAGTACCACGACGTATTCGTCTGGCTTGCGATCTACCTTAGGTAGTTGCCGGTCCAGCGGCATGTAGCCCGCACGCTTGGCCTGCCATTTAAGTTTCTGATTGGCCTCATCGACGATACCATGCGCCATGGTGGAAGCCGGCACAGTAACGGCTAGCATCAGAACAAGAAGAGTCTTCAACCTCATAATGGTCTCCCTCACTTCATGTCGATGCTCAGGATGCGGATCGGCACGGGGCTCGGCATTCCGGGCGCGGCAGGTGGCGATGGCAGTTCCCGCCCTGGCGGAATCCGGCAATCGCTCGACTCCCACGACGCCTTTGCCACCGGCGTCTTCACCGCCTCGTGGATGGCCCACAGCACTACCGGGTCGGGTTGCTGGGACTGCGCCATCTGCGTCTTGAGTGCCTCGGCCAGCAAGTCGGCAGAACGCTCGAAGCTGAAGTCCTGCCAGTCGCCCGACTTACAGCGGTGTTGCAGGAATAACCAGTCATGGATGATGAAACCCGGCGCGAAGTCCCACGGCCCCATGTTCGGCGCGGACCAAAAAAGCCGCGGGATGGAGCCGCCATCTGTGTACATCAGCTGTGGGCGGATGGCCTTACCGTTGGCGGCAGTATATGTAAGCGGCTCAGTCGAGTGCGGCCGGTAGATAAAGAGGTTGGGCGCTATCCACTCAACATCGAGGCGGCCCACGAACTTACCTGATGGTGTTTTCTCGTAGAAGAGCTGTGCGCAGCCGGCAAGCGGGAAGACGATGAATGCAGAAATCGCAAGACCCATCTGCCTCCATTCGACGATGGCTTTCATGCCCAGCCCTCCTATCCCCGTTTTGTGCAAAACTGCCGCCACGCAGGAGGTTCCATCGCGAAAGGAACACTCTTTTGACATTACTGCTTCAAATAACCGCTCAAGGCCTATTTCCACTGCCCCGTTGTCATCAAGGCTACTCTTTGTCATAGTATGAATGCATCATCCAGATGGATGATGGCTTACCCGGCAAAATCGTGGGGACGATGGATCAACGGCGTTGGGAAACGC
>JBIKKY010000112.1:0-4658 GCA_044360105.1 Sulfuritalea sp. | reverse complement strand
ACTGAGGAATTCCTGAGCATCCTTTCGGACTTGGAAGCCGGAGGAGTCGCCGGCAACGACGTGGAAGAACAAGTGCTCGATGCGGCTCATAACGGCACAAGCCTGGGTGGCACCAAACCCAAGCTGACGGTCTCACGTAACGGCATCCAGTATTTGGCGAAATTTCCAGCCCTTGGTGATAGTCGCTGGCTACCGCATATCGAATGTGCCATGTTGAAGCTGGCAACTGCCTGTGGCATTCGGGCCTGCGACAGCCCCGAAGTCTGGCAATTGTCGGATGGTCGAGCCGCACTGCTGGTCAAGCGCTTCGACCGGCATACGGAACGGGGCCTGGTATATCGCCGTGGCTACATCAGCGCTCACGCGCTATTGAGGCTCGACCTGCTGCATCAGACGCCCGCAGACACGCTTGCTTTTGGACCGATGGGTTTCTCTCCGCAAAGTATTCGCAAGAGCTATGTCGCCTTCTCAACTGATATGGCTCGATGGTGCGGGGGACAAGCACGTCAGTTTTCTGAGCGCCAAGAGCTATGGCGTCGTATCGTCTTTAACGCCCTAATTCGCAACCTGGATGACCACACCAAAAACCACGGCCTGATATGCGAAGACATGAGAGAACAACTTTGGCGGCTTTCGCCCGCCTTTGATTTAGTGCCGGCGGCTGCAACTGCACAGCAACCCGCACTATCGATGGCGTATCACTTCGTTCAGCCCAACAGACGTCGGCTACAAACCACCCAAGCAAGATTAGTCGCCCGTATTGACGTCGATGACCTGCTAGCAGCTGCCGTCGAACACTACGGTTTCAGCGTTGAAGATGCTCGAGCTTATCTGCTCGAAACAGCTAGGCACATCACCGTGGAATGGCGTCGAGTGATGGCCGACGAAGGCATGCCACCGGAAGAAATTCGTCGTTTTGAAGCAACCTTTTCGTTTGCGGCGAGCATTACTAAAGCCGTAACCGACAGCATGTGAGGAACCCGTCATATCAACCAACGTTAGCGGGATAGATGACTAGGTCAGTTATCGGCCAAAAGGCGCCGGTCGAGGTTACGTTTCAATTTCCGCTGGTGGTGCGCCCGTTGATAGTGTTGAGTGGCCGGTATTCGGCGAGCAAATCGATGACCTCACTGACGCAACCCGGCCACTACCTGCCGTTGACTGTTACATCTGACTTTTTTGCATTTGACTGAGTTGAACGGCAGTTATTCGGCGAGCAAATCGGCGGCGGAAATTTCTGCACTCGGCCAGAAGGCGACGGTCGAGGTTACGTTTCAATTTCTGTAGGTAGGATGTCCGGTGATAGAGGTGAGTGACCGGTATTCGGAGCTCAAATTGACGGCGGCACTGCCGCAACTCGGCCAAAAGCGGCCAATTCGTGTCCAGCATTTCAATGTCTGATGACTGACTGGTAGCAGTCGTTCTGGGCTGAAGGTTTACATACAATCTAATATTCGTTAGATTGTCACTATGAAACAGACCATTACTAAGTCCTACCTCTACGAACACGTTGCCCGTATCGGCAAGGCGATTTCCAGCCCCAAGCGCTTGGAACTCATTGAGCTATTAGCGCAAGGCGAAAAAACCGTCGAGACCTTGGCCGAACAGGCCCGCATCGACATGCGACTGGCAAGCGCCCATCTTCGGTCCCTGCGTGAAGCCCGTCTGGTTGAAACACGACGCGAAGGCAAGTTCATCCACTATCGCTTGAGCGGGCCGGATGTCGCCCAGTTGTGGGTCAATGTTCGAGAAGTTGCCGAGGAACACCTCATCGAACTGCGCGTAGCACTAGACCAAATGGCCGCCTCGCCGGATGCCCTGTCATCGGAGAGCCGCGAATCCCTACTGGCCAAAGCCCGCAGCGGCGACATCGTAGTCATCGACGTTCGCCCGGAAGCTGAATACGACGCCGGCCACCTGCCATTTGCCCGTTCCCTGCCCCTGGCTGAGTTGGAGAAGCGACTGGCAGACCTACCGGCTGGTAAGGAAATCGTCGCCTACTGCCGTGGCCCGTTCTGTCTGATGTCCGACGAAGCTGTGAAGCTACTGCGCCAACGTGGCTACACCGCTCACAAGATTACCGATGGTGTCAGCGAATGGAGCGCTGGCGGCCTACCCATCGAGAACTGAAATAAAAACCAAAAAGAGGAGACTACTCGTGAAGCATCTATCCATCTTCGCCCTGTGCGGCACGCTGGCCTTGTCGGCACTGGCGGCCGATGTGTCGATGGCCGTCCCCGGTGCACAGACGGCCAGCGGTCAGAAGGTCCTGACCTTCATCGCCAAAGACCCACCGGGACAGCGCTGCAATGGCAACCTGCAAGTGGCCGCTGAAGTCGCCAACACCTACCGCGTCCCCATCCAGTTGCTGCCCTCCAGTCTAGCCCCCGGATTACCGGCGCCGGCCGTCTTCTACGGTACCCAGCTCATCGTCGCCGATGGCAAAGACTTCAACGGAGCCGCCAGCTACCAAATCGTCGCCGACGTCCTGGACTTGGAGAGCGTACCGAAGCAGGCCAAATCGGGGCTGCTATTCCAGGACGGTGTGCGCAAGGATTTCGACGCCCTGAAGGCCACCATCAAGGCCGGGGGCAAATAGCTTTCTCAACAACAATAGGGAGCCCAGCATGAACACCTTGTTCATCCTCAACGATGGCCCGTACGGCACAGAACGCAGCTACAACGCCCTGCGCCTCGCACGCACCCTCAGCAAGATGGAAGGCGAGACGGTACGTGTATTCCTGATGGGCGATGCAGTGACTTGTGCCAAGAGTGGCCAGAAAGTCCCCGAGGGTTACTACAACGCTGGGGACATGGTGCGCATGGTGGGTGGCGAGGTGGGGCTATGCGGCACCTGCATGGACGCCCGTGGCATGGGCGCCGACCAGGTGGTCGAGGGCGCTCGCCGTAGCACCCTGAAGGAACTGGCCGAATGGACAGCGGCAGCCGACAAGGTGCTGGTGTTCTGATTTCTCAACGCAATACAACAATCCCAACAGGAGACAAGATGTCATTCAAATTGATGCGCGCCGCTGCGTTGGCGCTCGCCGTGGTCACGGCACCGGCCATGGCTAATGAAGAAGCCGTCAAGGCCATGGAGGAGTATCTGGACTTCGTCGATTACGGCGGCGCCACCATCTTCCCGGAACAAATCCCCAAGGAGGACTGGAAGCGGTTCTACGTCATCGATGCTCGTGATAAGGACCAGTACGCCAAGGAACACATTCCCGGTGCCGTGAATATCGAATGGCGCCAGGTACTGGCCAAGCGCAGCAACATTCCAAAGGACAAGCCGGTCCTCATCTACTGCAATACGGGCAGCTTGTCCGCGCAGGCTGGCTTCGCGCTTCGCATCGCTGGATACGACAATCTGCGTATCCTGCAAGGCGGTTTTTCCGAGTGGAAGGCGAAGGGCGGTCTTGATGCCGCCGCCAAGGCCACCGGCCAAGCCAAGCACTGAGGGCACGATGAAGGGACGTGAAAGCGGCATGCCGGACGAGGTCTACTGGGCCTCGTTTTTTGACCACGAAACCATCCTCGACTGCCTGCTGGTTACGCGGGACGGCTGCTATAACGTGGTCGAGTTCGGTTGTGGCTACGGCACTTTCACGCTGCCCGCGGCGAGTCGTACGCGGGGGCTGGTAACGGCTCTCGATATTGAGCCTGATATGGTGAGCCTGGTAGAACAGCGTGCCAACGCCATGGGAATGTCGAATGTTCGGGCAGCACTACGCGACTTCGTGGAGCATGGCACAGGCGTCGAGGACGGTTCGCAGGGACACGCCATGGTATTCAACCTGCTGCATATCGAGGAGCCGCTTATTCTGCTGCGCGAGGTGTATCGGAGCCTGCAACCGGGAGGCATTCTATCGGTGATTCACTGGCGCAGCGATATTGAGACCCCGCGTGGCCCCCCGCTGACTATACGTCCCCGGCCAGAGCAATGTGCAACATGGCTGGCCGAGGCTGGATTCGACTCGATAGTGCATGTCGACCTGGGACTGGCTGCGCCGTATCACTTTGGGCTTCTGGCACAACGGCCGGCTAACTGAGGCAGTATTGCGGACCCCGCTGCTTCGAGAATTTCCATGGAACTTCTACATCTGAGTCCTCGTTGGCATGGCGGTAGTTGCGATGCAACCTTCTGCTTGATGCATTACCACTGCATGTCGGCAACACCACCTAAAGCAGTCAGATAAAAGAAAGCCGTTCAACGGCTGCTGTGGGTCGTGAAGACTCACTGGCCGCTTTTCGGCTATGAAGTCGAAGAGAGGACTGACGCGTCCCGACCCATTGCTGTCATTCCCTAATTCGATAGCTGCCGTTCGCCAAAATCGGCCTTCTACGGAGCTGTATTGGCAAAGTAATTCTCTTACTCAAGGATGCTCACCGGGCACAAAGTGCCTGCGATGTGATGTTAACCAGCCTTCCTATGGTTTGTTGCGCTTAAGCATATACGCACACCTCTCAGCAATTCGAAGGGACTCGACCCATTTTGCCAAGTAGAAGGTGAGGACAACAGCGCAAACAATTGAAACCTCGGCGTGAATATCCAGATACAAGGGATTTCCCTGCATGAATGGCCCGAACGGTGTCACATCGGCATGAACCAAGGCATCCAACAGGATGTGGCTATACCCGCCCAAGGCTGCGCCATA
>JBIKKY010000003.1:0-110387 GCA_044360105.1 Sulfuritalea sp. | reverse complement strand
CGGAATCCAGGGATCGCCCTCGGTCGCCGTCTGGATTCCGGCGTGCGCCGGAATGACGGGGTGTCATTCCGGGCTCGTTGCCCGCAAGCCGTGGCTTTCGCGTGCCCGCTCAGGCCGGCAAATCTTCGCGCGTGAGCAGGAAGACCTTGCCTTCGGCGTGTTCGGTGTCGAGCCAGACCGCCGGCAGATCGGGGAAGGCGGCGGTGACGAGGTCCTGGTTGTGGCCGACTTCGATGGCGATGATGCCGCCGGGCTTGAGATGCTCGCGCACTTCGGCGAGGATGCGGCGCACCACGTCGAGGCCGTCCGCGCCGGCGGCCAGTGCCAGCGAGGGTTCGTGGCGGTATTCGGGGGGCAGGGCGGCCATGGCCTCGGCCGTGACGTAGGGCGGGTTGCAGACGATGAGCTCGTAGCGCTTGCCTTTTGCGGCGGCGAAAAGGTCGGATTCGACGGCCTTGATGCGGTCTTCGAGGTGGTAGTCGGCGATGTTGCGGCTGGCCACCACCAGCGCGTCGGGCGAGATGTCGATGGCATCGACCGCGGCATTGGGGAAGGCGTGGGCCATCAGGATGGCGAGGCAGCCGGAGCCGGTGCAAAGATCGAGCGCCGATTCGACGGACGCCGGATCTTCGATCCAGGGCGCGAAGCCGTGTTCCATCAGTTCGGCGAAATATGAGCGCGGCACGATGACGCGCTGGTCGACGTAAAAACGGAATTCGCCGAGCCAGGCTTCGTGCAGCAGGTAGGCGACGGGCAGGCGATGCGCCACGCGCTGCTGCAGGTTGGCCAGCAGCGCCAGACGCTCGGCATGGGTCAGGCGGGCGTCGAGCCAGGGCTCCAGCGTGTCGCGCGGCAGGTGCAGGGTGGCCAGCACCAGCCAGACCGCTTCGTCCCAGGCGTTTTCGGTGCCGTGGCCGTAGCACAGGCCGGCTTCGTTGAAGCGGCTGACCGCCCAGCGCAGCCAGTCGCGCACCGTGACCAGTTCGTCGGTGGCGCTGTTGATCATTTTCGAAGCAGGCGCTCGAAAGTCAGTTCGTAGATGCGCGCGAGGGGTTCCAGGTCGGCGACGGCGATGCGTTCGTCGACCTTGTGGATGCTGGCGTTGACCGGTCCGAACTCGACCAGCTGCGGGCAGATGTCGGCGATGAAGCGGCCGTCCGAGGTGCCGCCGGTAGTCGACAATTCGGTCGCGATACCGGTGGCTTCGGCGGCGGCGGCGGCCAGCGCCGCGCAGAGTTCGCCGCGCGGGGTCAGGAAGGGGCGCGCGCCCAGGGTCCAGGCGATGTCGTATTCGAGCCCGTGGCGGTCGAGCAGCTTATGGACGCGGGACTGCAGGCCGTCCACCGTGCTGGCGGTGGAAAAGCGGAAGTTGAAGTCGATGACGAAACTGCCCGGCACGACGTTGCCGGCACCGGTGCCGGCGTGGGCGTTGGAGATCTGGAAGCTGGTCGGCGGGAAGTACTCGTTGCCGCTGTCCCAGGAAGTCGCGGCGAGTTCGGCCAGGGCCGGGGCGGCGAGATGCACCGGGTTTTTCACCAGGTGGGGATAGGCGACATGACCCTGCACGCCGCGCACGGTGAGCTTCGCCGAAAGCGAACCGCGCCGGCCGTTCTTCATGGTGTCGCCGAGGCGGGCGACGCAGGTGGGTTCGCCGACGATACAGAAATCGATGGTTTCATTGCGCGCCTTGAGCGCCTCGACCACGCGTACCGTGCCGTCGATGGCGTCGCCTTCCTCGTCGGAGGTGAGCAGCAAACACAAAGAGTCGGCGCTGGCCGCATTTGCCAAATCGCGGCGAGCGATGAGGCGTTCCATGGCGACGACGCAGGCGGCGATCGAACTTTTCATGTCGGCGGCGCCGCGGCCATACAGATAGCCGTCGCGCACCGTCGGTTCGAAGGGCGGCGAGGTCCATTGTTCCAGCGGGCCGGTGGGGACCACGTCGGTGTGGCCGGCGAAGCAGATCAGTTTTCCGCCGGTGCCGCGTCGGGCCCAGAGGTTCGAGACGCCGCCGGCATCGATGCGCTCGATGCGAAAGCCCAGCGGAACCAGCCAGGTGGCGATCAGTTCGAGGCAGCCGGCGTCGTCCGGGGTGACCGAGGGCCGCGCGATCAGGGCCCGGGCTTTTTCCAGGACCGGCATCAGTCGTCCATTTTCAGCTTGAAGTCGCTGAACGATCCCGGCGTGGCCGACTTGGTGTAGTCGGGCGCGGCGTTCGGATTGGCAGCGGTAGTAGCGGATGGTTTCGTCGCGGCGACCGGGGCGGCGGCGTTGTTGATCACCTGCTGCAGGTTGTTGGCGGAATCCGCATTGCCGAGTGCCTCTTCGAGCGTGATGACGCCGGTGCTGTAGAGCGAATACAGGCTTTGCTCGAAAGTCTGGCTGCCCGGGACCATGCTCTTTTCCATGGCGTCCTTGATTTCGCCGAGGTCGCCTTTTTCGATCAATTCGGCGATGTAGCGCGAGTTGAGCAATACTTCGATGGCCGGGACACGCCCGCCGTCGGGCTTCTTGCAAAGGCGCTGCGATATCACGCACTTGAGCGTCACCGACAGGTCGGCGAGCAGCGACGGCCGGTTTTCCAGCGGATAGAAACTGATGATGCGGCTCATCGCGTGATAGCTGTTGTTGGCGTGCAGCGTCGCCAGGCACAGGTGGCCGGACTGGGCGTAGGCGATGGCCTGGCTCATGGTGTCCTTGTCGCGGATCTCGCCGATGAAAATCACGTCCGGCGCCTGGCGCAGGGCGTTCTTCAGGGCGATCTGGTAGGCCTTGGTGTCGGTGCCGACCTCGCGTTGGTTGACGATGGACTTCTTGTTCTTGAAGAGGAACTCGAGCGGGTCTTCCAGCGTCAGGATATGGCCCGAGGCATGCTCGTTGCGGTGGTCGATCATCGAGGTCAGCGTGGTCGACTTGCCGGAACCGGTGGCGCCGACCATCAGGATCAGGCCGCGCTTTTCCATGATGACTTCCGTGAGGACCGGCGGCAGGCCGAGGGAGTCGAATTTCGGGATATCCACCGGAATGTAGCGCGCCACCATGGCCGGCGTGCCGCGCTGGAAGAAGCAGGAGAGCCGGAATACGCCGACGTCCGGCGCCACGACGCGCGTCTGCAGTTCCTTCTCGCGTTCGAACTCGGCCAACTGGTCCTCGCTGAGGACTTCGGCGAGCAGGTTGCGCACTGTCGCCGGATCGAGGATGGCCGGATTGATCGGCATCGAATTGCCGAGCATCTTGATGGTCATCGGGGCGCCGACGGAGATAAACAGGTCCGAGGCCTTTTTCTCCGCCATCAGGCTGAACAATCGCTGCATCGTTCCCATGTTCTTGTCTCCGGTGCGTGTCGCCTGGCGGGTTTATGGAAGCACTGAAAAAGCCGTCACACCGGCCAAAGCCGGTGTCCAGTGCGTTGCATTTTCTGGATTCCGGCTTCCGCCGGAATGACGATTTGACACTTGATCGGTAAGTCCTCAGTCGCGCAGCAGTTCGTTGATGCCGGTCTTGGCCCTGGTCTGCGCATCCACCCGCTTGACGATGACGGCGCAATACAGGCTGTACTTGCCGTCGGCCGAGGGCAGGTTGCCGCTGACCACCACCGAACCTTCCGGGATGCGGCCGTACATCACTTCGCCGGTGGCGCGGTCGTAGATCTTGGTGCTCTGGCCAATATACACGCCCATCGAGATGACGCAGTTGTCTTCGACGATGACGCCTTCGACGACTTCCGAACGGGCGCCGACGAAGCAGTTGTCGCCGATGATGGTCGGGTTGGCCTGCAGGGGTTCCAGCACGCCGCCGATGCCGACGCCGCCCGACAGATGCACGTTCTTGCCGATCTGCGCGCAGGAGCCGACGGTGGCCCAGGCATCGACCATGGTGCCTTCATCGACATAGGCGCCGATATTGACGAAGCTCGGCATCAGCACCACGTTCTTGCCGATGAAACTGCCGCGCCGGGCGACGGCCGGCGGCACCACGCGAAAGCCGCCCTTCTCGAAGTTGTAGGTGTCGTAATGGGCGAACTTGTTCGGCACCTTGTCGAAGTAGCGCATCGGGCCGCCATCCATCAGCGCGTTGTCCTCGAGGCGGAAGGACAGCAGCACGGCCTTCTTGATCCACTGGTGCGTGGTCCATTGGCCGTCGATTTTCTCGGCGACGCGCAGGGCACCCGAGTCGAGTTCGCCCAGCACGTGGGCCACGGCTTCGCCGAAACGCGCCGGCGCGGAGCCGGGACTCAGGGTGGCGCGGCCTTCCCAGGCCTCTTCGATGATCTGCTGGAGTTCGTTCATGGCGGAATCTTTCACAAGGATAGACAAAAATCGTTGATGCGGTGCGCGGCATCGAGGCATTCCTCGTGGGTCGCCACCAGCGCGATGCGGATGTAATTGGCGCCGGGATTGATGCCACCCGCCTCGCGGGCGAGGTAGCTCCCTGGCAGCACCACGACATTCTTCTGGCGCAGCAGTTCGCGGGCAAAGTCGGTATCGGCGATCGGCGTCTTCGCCCACAGGTAGAAGCCGGCATCGGGGATGCGGCAATCGAGGTGGCGCGCGATCAGCGGTGTCACCTCGTGGAATTTTTCGGCATACATGCGGCGATTGTCGCGGACATGAGCCTCGTCGCCCCAGGCCGCGATGCTCGCCGCCTGCACCGCCGGATTCATGGCGCTGCCGTGGTAGGTGCGGTAGAGCAGGAATTTCTTCAGGATCTCGGCATCACCGGCAACGAAGCCCGAGCGCAGTCCGGGGACGTTGGAGCGCTTCGACAGGCTGGAGAAGGTCACCAGGTTGCGGTAGTCGTGGCGGCCGAGTTTCGCCGCCGCGGTGAGGCCGCCCAGCGGCGGCTTCGCTTCATCGAAATAGATTTCCGAGTAGCACTCGTCGGAGGCGATTACGAAGCCGTGGCGGTCGGAAAGCTCGAACAGGATTTTCCACGAATCCAGGCCGAGGACCTTGCCGGTCGGATTGGCGGGAGAGCAGACATACACCAGTTGCACCTCGCGCCAGGTGCTTTCCGGCAGCGCCGCCCAGTCCATTTCGAAGTCGTCGTGCGGCACGGTATTGAGAAACACCGGCTGTGCGCCGGCGAGCAGGGCGGCGCCTTCGTAAATCTGGTAGAAGGGGTTGGGGCAGACCACTTTGGCGCCGCCGCGGCTGCGGTCGATCACCGTCTGGGCAAAGGCGAACAGCGCTTCGCGCGAGCCATTCACCGGCACCACCTGGGTGACGAAATCCGGCACCGGCACGCCGTAGCGGCGAGCTATCCAGGCAGCAATGGCCTGGCGCAGGGCGTCGGTGCCTTGCGTCGTCGGATAGTTGGCAAGGCCGGCCAGGTTGTCGGCCAGCGCGCGCTGGATGAAAGGCGGCGTCGGATGCTGCGGTTCACCGATCGACAGCTTGATCTCGCGAAAAGTAGGCGCCGGCGACACGCCGGCAAACAGGTGGCGCAGCTTTTCGAAGGGGTAGGGCTGCAGGCGGGCGAGGTCGGGATTCACGGCGGATTGATCGGCGATGGAAGGGCTGCATTATACGAGAGGGACCCGAGGAGGAATCCGCGTATCGATGTCCGTCGATTTCCGGTAAATTGCAAGTTTTTCAGATCGTGAGGAGGCTGGCATGGGACAGATGATCGATTTCAAACGGCCCGACGGCAGCGCGTGTCGCGGCTATCTGGCAACTGCGGACAAGGGCCGTCCGGGCGTGATCGTCATCCAGGAGTGGTGGGGGCTCAATGACCAGATCTGCGGCGTTGCCGACCGTTTTGCCCGCGCCGGCTTCAATGCGCTGGCGCCCGACCTGTTCAAGGGCCGCGTCACGCAAGAGCCCGACGAGGCCAGCCATTTGATGAATGGCCTCGATTTTCCCGGCGCCACGCACCAGGACATCCGCGGCGCCGTCGATCATCTGCACGGCTTGGGCTGCGGCAAGGTTGCCGCGATGGGTTTTTGCATGGGCGGTGCGCTGACCATCGCCGCCGCCGTGCATGTTCCGAATCTCGCCGCCGGCGTGTGTTTCTACGGCATTCCGCCGAAGGAGTTCGCCGACCCGGCGAATATCCGGATTCCTTTCCAGGGACATTTCGCCAGCAAGGACGACTGGTGCACGCCGGCCGCCGCCGACGGCCTCGAAGCCGCCATGCGCGCCGCCGGCAATCCGCCCGAATTGTTCCGCTACGAGGGCGACCACGCATTCTTCAACGAGCGCCGCGCCGATGTCTATGACGCCGCTGCCGCGAGCCTGGCCTGGGAGCGCACGGTTGCCTTCCTCGGCAAACACCTGGGATAGTGCGACACGATTGACATGAAACACTCAAATGATCGTTATTCCGGCGAAAGCCGGAATCCAGGACGATGGTGCGTATTACCTGTCCTCTGGATACCGGCTTTCGCCGGTATGACCGTGCGCAAAGACGTGTCCTTGTAGCGATCCATGCCCTCACCCGAACTGACACCCGCCGACTGGGTCAACATCAGCCTCACCGAGGCAATGCTGGCGCGCGACGGTCCGCCGCTGTATGTCGCGGCCAAGCTCGGCTGCGTCGCGGCGGTGCGGGTGATGTGCGAGGCCGGGACCAATGTCGAAGTGATCGGGCCGAACCGGGAACGTCCGCTGCACGCGGCCGCCGCCGGCGGCCATGAAAGCATCGCCGCGACGCTGGTCAGCGCCGGTTGCGATGTCGATGCCCAGGACCAGGATGGCAACACCCCGCTGATCACGGCGATCCTCCATGGCCACGCCGCGCCCGTCGAACTGCTGCTGGCCGTCGGTGCCGACATCGAGATAGCCCGGCTCGACGGCATGACCGCGTTCCACATCGCACAGCTGCCGGGCACGCCCAAGGCCATCTACGAACTGATCATGCTCGGTCAGGAGGAGTTCTGAAGCAGAAGGCCGCAGGCCGCGCTTTCCGGCGGCGGATGGCATGAAGGCCGGCGCGATGGTAGGCAGATGAGGCTCTACCTTGCCGGGCCGGACGTGTTCCGGTCCGATGCGAAAGACTGGGCCGGCCGGGTGCGCGAACTGTGCCGCGCCGCCGGACACGAGGCTCTGGTTCCGCTCGACGACGACGTGCCGGCGACCGCCGCCGCAATCTACCGCAGCAACCTGCAGCACATCGCCGCGGCCGATGCGGTGTTGGCCAACCTCAATCCGTTTCGCGGCGACGAGCCGGATTCGGGAACCTGCGTTGAAATCGGTTATGCGCTGGCGTTGGGCAAGCTCGTGATCGGCTACGCCGACGACCTGCGGCCCCTGCGCGAGCGCCTGCGTGCCAGCGGGCCGGGTGCCGACGGGCGCTGGCGCGATGCCGGCGGCCATGCCGTCGAGGATTTCGGCCTGCCGCTGAACCTGATGCTGGCGGTGCCGCTGCCGCTGGTGCAGGGCGACGTCGCGGCGGCGCTGCAGGCATTGCAGGAAAGCGGAGGCAGCCCATGAAAACCATAGGCGTGATCGGCGTCGGCAACATGGGCCTGCCCATGGTCAAGGCCCTGCGCCGCGCCGGTTTCGATGTCGTCGCCCGCGACCTGCGGCCGGCGGCGGAAGCGGCGGCGCGGGCGGCCGGCGCGCGGCTGGCCGCCAGCGCCCGCGAACTGGCGGCGCAGTGCGGGATGATCCTGGTCGTGGTGGTCGATGCCGGCGAAATCGAGGATGCCCTGTTCCGCGAAGTCGAGCCGGCCGCCGCCGGCTGGCGCGCAGATACCTTGGTCGCCCTGTGCAGCACCATCGCCCCGCAGGATGCCGCAAGGCTCGCCGCGCGAATCGAGGCTGCCGGCGCCGCGGTGCTGGACGCGCCGATCTCAGGCGGGCCGCTGCGCGCCGAGGCGGGGCGGCTTTCGCTCATGCTGGCCGGCGCGGAGGCGGTCCTGGCGCGCGCCGAGCCGGTGCTGGCGGCCCTGGCGGACAAACGTTTCCGCGTCTCCGCGCGCCCCGGCGACGGCGCGCGCATGAAACTGGTGAACAACCTGCTGGCCGGGATCAACCTCGCCGCGGGGGCCGAAGTGCTGGCCATGGGGCAGCGCCTGGGTCTCGATCCACAACTGATGCTGGACGTGGTCGGCGCCAGTTCCGGGCAGAGCTGGATCGTCGCTGAGCGCATGCCGCGCGCCTTTGCCGGCGATTTCGCGCCGCGCGCCCACGCCCGCATCCTGCACAAGGACATCGGACTGGGATTGGCGATGGCCGCCGCCGCCGGCTGCGACGCGACGTTTGGCGAACGCGCGCTCGCGCTGTTCGCGGAAACCCTGGAACGCGGCTGGGGCGCCGAGGACGATGCCGTGCTGTTGAGGACGGCGCTGGCGAAGATCGCCGAACGGGATACGGGCGGAAATTCCGACTGAGGCGCGGGCTGGAAGCGCCTCAGCGCGCGGGCGGCGCCAGCCTGGTTTCCGGCGCGATGCGCGTGTTCTCGCCGTCGACGATCAGCCACAGTTCGCCATCCTGCAGGGTGCATTGCAACTGCATGCCGCGCGCGGCCAGCGCGGCCAGCGCCCGGGAATCCTCCGTCGACAGGTTGATGATCGTCAGATTGTCCTGCCTTTGCAGGGCGGCTTTATTCTGCTGCCACCACATGTCGGCGACGCGGCCGCCGTAGGTCACCACCACGACCTGCCGGGCGCGGCCGCAGGCGCGGCGGATGCGCTTTTCGTCGGGCAGGCCCACTTCTATCCAGAGTTCGATGACGCCGGTCAGGTCCTTGCGCCACAGGTCCGGCTCGTCTTCCGCTGACAGGCCCTTGCCGAAAGTCAGGGCGGAATCGGCGTACATGGCAAAAGCCAGCACCCGGACCATCATGCGCTCGTCGGTTTCCGACGGATGCCGGGCGACGGTCAGCGTATGGTTCTGGTAGTAGTTGCGCTCCAGGTCGGCGATCTGGAGTTCCGCCTTGAAAATAGTGGATTTGAGGGCCATGGCGCGTTGGGAAAAGTGGGCCACATTAGACTACAGATTGGCGCTGGCGCATGGCGGACCGGCAAATCGGGCAGGGCAATCGCACGAATACCTTTGCACCGGCAATCGCCAGGTCGTCATTCCGGCGCAAGCCCATAAGCGCTAACTTACTCGGTTCCTCCCCCTTCAAGGGGGAGGTCAGGTTACTCAGTTCCTCCCCCTTCAAGGGGGAGGCCAGGAGGGGGATGGGGTCGGAAGCTGCGGAATTGTTCCCCATCCCCTCCCCAACCCTCCCCTTGAAGGGGAGGGAGAAATGTTCTAGCGCAGTCAAGTTAGCGCTTATGGGCGAAAGCCGGAATCCAGGCTTTCAGGGTAGAACTGGATCCAGGGTGAAGTTCGGGATGACGCCCGCTACGACAAGTTGGGAATTGCCGAACTTGAAAAACGCAACACGGTCGTCGGCGATTCCGATTTGACTTTGCCGGCGCGGAGGCATACATTGAATTCGCGTTCGACTTGAAGGCATCTTCGGGAGGAACTTAGCGCTGAACCAAAATTCGCGACCTAGTGTTTTACCCTTTGATCCGGAGTCTTGCTGACTCCAGCCCCGACGGGCAGCGCCGATTTGAGTTCCAGCTTGCGGGCGCATTACAAGTCCAGCTAAAGCGTCAAGCGAAAAGCCCTTTTGGTGATCCTGCCGAAACGGGCTTTTTGCCTTTGGGCTGATGGGCGTCGACCGTGTTGCACAATATGAGTTATATAGTAAGTATTATTGTTATACTTGCTACATATATTAATTCAATATAGCCCTCCCGTGGAATTCCTCGCCCTTTTTGTCAGTCTGCCGAGCCGGCAAACAGCCGGCCGCATGCGCATCTGGCGCGCCTTGCGCGCGCTGGGTTGCGCGACCCTGCGCGACGGTGTCTATTTGTTGCCTGACTCAAGCGAACATGCTGTCGCCTTGTCACTAATCGGTGACCAGGTGCGTGCGGTACAAGGTACCGCTGATCAGTTTCGCCTGGGCGGGCGGGACGAAGGGCAGCAGGCCGCAATCGTCGCGCTGTTTGATCGCAGTGCAGAGTACGCCGACCTTATGCGGGTCATTGGCGCAACCGCTGCGGACAATGCCAAAGCCCTGCGCAGCCTGCGGCGCGAACTGACGGCCCTGACGGCCATCGATTTTTACCCCGGCGAGGCCCGGCGTCAGGCGCAAGCGGCCCTCGCGGCGCTCGAGGCGGCGGCCAGCGGCGAACCGGTGGCGAGTAGGGGTGAAATTCGCCGTCTCGCCGGCGCCGACTTTCTGGGGCGAACCTGGGCGACGCGCAAGCACCTGTGGGTCGACCGCATGGCATCGGCCTGGCTGATCCGCCGCTTCATCGACCCCAAGGCGAAATTCGTTTGGCTGGACGATCCGAAGAAATGCCCGAAGTGGGCCCTTGGATTCGACTTCGACGGCGCGGCCTTCCCCCACATCGGCGGCCGGGTGACGTTCGAGGTGCTGGCCGCGAGCTTCGGCCTCGACGGCGATCCGGCACTGGCGCGGATCGCCGCCATCGTGCATTGCCTCGACGTCGGCGGCGTACCGGTGGCCGAAGCGTCCGGCATCGAGGCCGTGCTGGCGGGGCTGCGCGCAGGCGCGGCCGACGACGACAAGCTAGTGAACGAGGCTGGCCGCATCTTTGACGGCCTCTACCGGAACTACCAGGAGGAACAGACCCATGACTGATACCGCCGCCGCGCCGCCGCCACCCAGCTTCATCGAAGCCCTGCGTTTCTGGTTCAAGCTCGGCTTCATCAGCTTTGGCGGGCCGGCCGGGCAGATCGCGATCATGCACCAGGAGCTGGTCGAGCGCCGGCGCTGGATCTCCGAGCAGCGCTTCCTCCATGCGCTCAACTACTGCATGCTGTTGCCCGGCCCGGAGGCCTGCCAGCTGGCGATCTACACCGGCTGGCTGCTGCACGGCCTGCGCGGCGGATTGATGGCCGGGCTGCTGTTCTTCCTGCCGGCTTTCGGTCTGCTGTCCCTGCTGGCCGGGCTTTACCTCGCCTTCGGCGACATGCCGACAGTGCAGGGCGCGTTCTATGGCATCAAACCGGCTGTGGTGGCTGTCGTCTTGTTCGCCGCCTGGCGCATAGGCTCGCGTGCCGTGCGTAACGGCCTGCTGATGGGCATTACGGCGCTGGCCTTCGTCGGCATTTTCTTTTTCCGCATCGATTTCCCGTGGATCGTGCTGGCGGCCGGCGTGCTTGGCGCGATCGGCGGCAAGCTGATGCCGGAGAAGTTCTCCGGCGGTGGCGGCCATGGCGGGGCGCACAAGGGCTACGGACCGGCACTGATCGACGATCACACACCGCCGCCCGACCACGCCCGCTTCACCTGGGGCGGGCTGGCCCTGATGCTGGGCGCCTTCGTCGCCGTCTGGGCCTTGGCGATGCTGTCGATAAGCGGCATTCCCGACCTGTGGCACATGGGCGACTTCTTCACCAAGGCGGCCTTCCTCACCATCGGTGGCGCCTATGCGGTGCTGCCCTACGTGTATCAAGGCGGTGTCGAGCACTACGGCTGGCTCAGCGGCCCGCAGATGATGGACGGGCTGGCGCTGGGCGAGACTACGCCCGGTCCGCTGATCATGATCGTGACTTGGGTCGGCTATGTCGGCGGCGTGACCAAGGCCGTTGCCGGCGGTGCCGTGGCCTCGGGCCTGGCGGGGGCCGCCGTGGCGACCTTCTTCACCTTCCTGCCCAGCTTCCTGTTCATCCTGGTCGGCGGGCCGCTGGTCGAGGCCACGCGCGGCGAACTGAAATTCACCGCGCCGCTGACGGCCATCACCGCGGCGGTGGTCGGCGTAATCCTCAACCTGGCGGCCTTTTTCGCCTGGCATACCTTCTGGCCCAAGGGGACCGATGCGGCGCCCTTCGCCGGGCCTTTTGAATGGCTGCCGGTGCTGATTGCGATCGCGGCATTCATCGCGCTGTGGAAATTCAAGGCCGACATCATGAAAGTGATCGGCGTCTGTGCCGCGCTCGGCCTGGTCCTGAGCCTGGTTCGCTGAAGCGTCCGGTGAGTGGTTATTGAGGCGATTAGAAAGTAACCAAAAATGAAACTTCAGGTGGAAAGCAAATCTTCGCAACCCATTGAATGATTGTGGCGCGGGGAAAATCCCTAGTCTGGCCCGGGACTTGCGTTTGTCTCTCCTTAAATTCGGGCCCGCGTGCGGTCCGGCACTTCAGGGGGACAGCAGACATGGGCAATCTCAACGAAATCTTCGATATCAGCCGCGAAACGCTGCAGGATGTTGAGCGGCGTTTGCAAATGCCGCGGCGCGAATTTCTGCAGTTCTGCGCCACATTGGCGGCGACCCTGGGCCTGCCGGCCGGTGCCGAAGCGGCCGTGGCCAAGGCGATTGAGGCGGCCAAGCGTCCATCCGTGATCTGGCTGCACTTCCAGGAATGCACGGGCTGTTCCGAGTCGCTCTTGCGCGCCGAGCATCCGACCCTGGAAAAGCTGATCCTCGACGTCATCTCGCTCGACTACCACGAGACCCTGATGGCCGCCGCCGGCCACCAGGCCGAAGCGGCGCGCAAGGACGCAATGAAGGCCAACAAGGGCAAGTACGTGCTGGTGGTCGAAGGCGCGATCCCGACCAAGGCCAACGGCATCTACTGCAAGATCGGCGGCCAGACCGCGATCGAGATGCTCAAGGAGTGCGCGGCCGATGCCGCCGCCGTGATCGCCATCGGCTCCTGCGCCTCCTGGGGCGGCATGCCCTCGACGATTCCCTCGATTTCCGGCGCCGATTCCAGCCCGACCGGGTCGGAAGGCGTCGATAAAATTCTTGGCAAGACGGTGATGACCATCCCCGGCTGCCCGCCCAATCCCTACAACTTCCTCGCCGCCGTGGTGCATTTCCTGACCTTCGGCAAGCTGCCGGAACTGGACAAGCTGGGCCGTCCGAAGTTTGCCTACTCGCGCCTGATCCATGAGAACTGCGAACGCCGCGCCCACTTCGATGCCGGCCGCTTCGCCATGGAATTCGGCGATGCCGGCCATCGCCAGGGCTATTGCCTGTACAAGCTGGGCTGCAAGGGCCCGGAAACTTATGCCAATTGCCCGACGCTGGGCTTTGGCGACGCCGGCGAGAACAACTGGCCGGTCGGCTGCGGCCAACCCTGCATCGGCTGCACGGAAAAAGGCGTCGGCTTCACCAAGCCGCTCTTCCAAGTGGCCAAGATGCTCAACGTGGCGCCGCCGTTGCAGTACCCTCGCATCGTCGAGGAGCAGGGCAAGGCCGCTTCCTTCGCCTCCGCCGCAGCAGTGGCAGCGGTTGCCGGCGCAGCGGCAGGTGCGGCGATCATGCTGACGCGCAACCTGGGCTTGTCGCATGCGGCCGAGGAAGCCGAGCGCGCGAAAGCCCTGGCCAAGCCCGCAGACAAGGCAGGAGCCTGATCATGGGCTCCCGGCGTGATTTTCTGAAGGGAGTCCTCGCCAGCGGAGCGGCGGCCACGGCCTGCGTGGTTTCACCCCCCGCCGTCGCGCGCGAAACCCGGCCACGGCCGCCCGAAGCGCTCGGCCTGCTCTATGACGGAACGCTCTGCGTCGGCTGCAAGGCCTGCGTCGCAGCCTGCAAGGAAGCCAACAATAATCCGGCCGAGTTCTCGACGGCCGACCATTTGTGGGATACGCCGCTGGATACCTCCGGCTATACCTACAACATCATCAAGATGTACCGCAACGGCACGATGGAGGCGAAGGATCAGGAGACGAACGGCTACGCCTTCATGAAGACCTCCTGCATGCATTGCGGCGATCCGTCCTGCGTGTCGGCCTGTCCGGTGTCGGCCATGATCAAGGATCCGGTCAATGGCGTGGTCAGCTACGACCCCGACAAGTGCATCGGCTGCCGCTACTGCGTCGCCGCCTGCCCTTTCGGTATTCCGAAATATCAGTACGACTCGCCGACGGGACGCATCGGCAAGTGCGAGTTGTGCCGCCACCGCCACAAGGATGGCCACTACTCGGCCTGCGCCGAAGTCTGCCCGACCGGCGCCACGCTGTTTGGCAAGACCTCGGTCCTGCTCGAAGAGGCCAAACGGCGGCTGGCGATGAAGCCGGGCGAGATGAACCGCTTCCCGCGCGGCCATCTGCGCCATGCACAGGAGAAGGCCTTGCAGGGCAAGCCCGACGGCAAGGGCGTGATGATGCGCGCCGGCTGGCGCGACGAGCCGGATCAGAGCTACGAGACGCAGGCCGGCAAGTACCTGCAGCACGTCTATGGCGAAAAGGAGTACGGCGGCACCCAGGTGCTCAAGCTCTCCGGCGTCAATTTCGAGAAGGTCGGCATGCCGAATCTGGGACCGGACGCGGCGGCAGCGATGTCCGAGACCATCCAGCACAACCTCTACGGCAACCTCATCATGCCCTTCGCGGTGCTCGGCGCGATGACATGGGTCGCCAAGCGCAACGTCAAGCCTGACGAGGAATCGTCGGACAAGGAGGGGAAAGACCATGGCCAATAATCAACATGCGGCGCCGGCACCCGTAGGCGGCAGCCTGGTCAATGCCGTAACGCTCACCTGCGGCGTACTGATCGCGCTCATGGCGGCGATTCTCATGGTCCGCTTCCTGTTCGGCCTCGGTTCGGTGACGGCGCTCAACGACGGCTATCCCTGGGGCATCTGGATCGCGGTCGATGTCGTCATCGGCTCGGCCTTTGCCTGCGGCGGCTTCTCGGTGGCGATGCTGGTCTATATTTTCAACAAGGGCGAGTACCACCCGCTGGTGCGGCCAGCCCTGCTGGCCAGCCTGTTCGGCTATACGCTGGCCGGCGCCGGGGTCATCTTCGACCTCGGTCGCTGGTGGAATGTGTGGAACATGTTCTGGCCGGGCTCGATCAATCCGAACTCGGTGATGTTCGAGGTCGCGGTGTGCATCACACTCTACATCGTGGTTATGTGGATCGAGTTTTCGCCGGTGGTTCTCGAAAAACTCGGCAAGGAGGAAGCACGACGCAAGGTCGGCCGGGCGATGTTCTTCATCATCGCTCTGGGCACGGTACTGCCGATGATGCACCAGTCCTCGCTCGGTACGCTGCTGGTGGTGCTCGGCGGCCAGGTCCATCCGCTGTGGCAAACGCCCATGCTGCCGCTGCTCTACCTGCTGTCCGCGATCTTCATGGGCTATGCGGTTGTGCTGTTCGAGTCCTGTGTGGCGTCTTCTGCCTATCGGCGCAAGATCGAGATGCACATGCTGACGCCGATGGCGAAGATCATGCTGGGCATACTCGCGGTGTTCATCGTGGTCCGGTTTGGCGACGTGGTGCTGCGCGGCGCACTGCCGAGGGCGTTTGAGCCGTCGGTTCAGGCGCTGATGTTCTGGCTGGAGATGGCCTGCTTCATCGCCCCGCTGATCCTGATCGGAGCCGAAAGCAACCGGCGCAATCCGGCGAAGCTGTTCCTCGCCGGCATCCTGCTGATGCTGGGTGGCGCGCTGATGCGGCTGTCCGGATTCCTGATCGGCTACGAAACCGGCGGCGACTTCACCTATTTCCCGACCCTGGCCGAGGTTCTCGTCACCGCAGGCATGTTCGCCATCGAAGTTCTCGGTTACATCATCATCACCCGTCGCTTCCCGGTGCTACCCCGGGAAGATGTGCAGGCCGCTCACTAAGATAAGGATGGAGACAGAAAATGTCCAAGCGCATAACGATTGATCCGATCACCCGCATCGAGGGCCACCTGCGTATCGACGTCGATGTGGATGGCGGCCGCGTCAAGAAGGCCTGGTCCTCGGGCCAGATGTGGCGCGGCGTCGAACTGATCCTGCTCGGTCGCGATCCGCGCGACGCCTGGGCCATCACCCAGCGCATCTGCGGCGTGTGTACCACGGTGCATGCCATCACCTCGGTGCGGGCCGTGGAAAACGCGCTGAAGATGGAGATCCCGCTCAATGCCCAGTACATCCGCAACCTGGTCATCCTGGCGCACTCGGTGCACGACTTCATCGTGCATTTCTATCATCTGTCGGCGCTCGACTGGGTGGATGTGACCTCGGCCCTGAAAGCCGACCCGGACAAGACGGCGATTCTAGGCGAGAGCCTGTCTTCCTGGCATCTCAACAGCAAGCACGAGATGCGGCGCGTGCATGAGCGGCTCAAGCATTTCGTCAACGGCGGCCAGCTCGGCATTTTCACCAACGGCTACTGGGGCCACCCGGCGATGAAGCTGTCGCCCGAGGTCAACCTCCTTGCCGTCGCCCACTACCTGCAGGCACTGGAAGTGCAGCGCAAGGCCAACAAGATCGTTTCCATCCTCGGCGCGAAAACGCCACACATCCAGAACGTCGCCGTCGGCGGCGTTGCCAATCCGCTGGCCACCGACTCGCAGGCGGTGCTGACCGTCGAGCGCCTGATGGCGATCAAGGCCTGGATCGATGAACTGGCCGATTTCGTCAAGAATGTCTACCTGATCGACGTTGCCGCCGTTGGCGCCTTTTACGCCGACTGGACCAAGGTCGGCAAGGGGGTCACCAATTATCTATCGGTTCCGGATATTCCGCTCGACACCAAGGGCACGCAGTTCGCCTTTCCGGGTGGTTTCATCGAGGGCGGCGACCTCGGCAAGCGCAAGCCGATCTCCACGTTCAACGACGACTACTGGATCAAGGGCGTCGAGGAGTCGGTCAAGCATTCCTGGTACAACTACGACAAGAATGGTCCTTTGCATCCCTACAAGGGCGAAACGAAGCCGAACTACACCGATTTCAAGGACGACGCCAAGTATTCCTGGATGAAATCGCCGACCTTCTATGGCAAGGTGGCGCAGGTCGGGCCGCTGGCGCGCGTGATGAACGGTTTGGCCGCAGGCCATGCACCGACCACCAAATACGCCACGGCCGCCCTCGACACGGTGTCCGCGCTGGCCAAGACCAAGGTCGGGCTGGAGGCGATGCATTCGACCATCGGCCGCCACGCCGCGCGCGCGATTTCCTGCTGCGTCAACGTGGATATGCTGGCCGAGCAATGGACGAATCTGATCGGCAACATCGGCAAGGGCGATCTCAAGACCTTCAATGCGCCGGTATTCCCCAAGGACGAAGTCATGGGCGTCGGCTTCCACGAGGCGCCACGCGGTGCGCTGTCGCACTGGGTTGTCATCGACAATGGCAAGATCAAGAACTACCAGTGCGTCGTGCCCTCGACCTGGAATGCCTGTCCGCGCAACGAAAAGGACGAGCCGGGGCCTTACGAGGCATCCTTGCTCGACACGCCGATCGCCGATGCGGAGAAACCGCTGGAAGTGCTGCGCACCATACATTCCTTCGACCCCTGCATCGCTTGCGCCATCCACCTGACCGACAAGGAAAGCAACACCGCGATAACGGTAAAGGCTGTGTGATGCGACATGAAACCGCTTTCGACACGGAGAACACAGAGGCACAGAGGGCACGGAGATACCATTTTTTCGACCTGTCTCTGTGTACTCCGTGTCTCCGTGTTCTCTGTGTTGAAGGAGGCTGAGACTTGCACGCAGTCGTTCTCGGCATCGGCAACACCATCCTCACCGACGAGGCTGCCGGCGTGCGCGCGGTCGAGGCGCTGGAGCGCGGCTGGAAGCTGCCTGAGAATGTGCTGGCCATCGACGGCGGCACCTCGGGCATGGAGATGATCGAGGATCTTTCCAACCTGGATTTCCTGATCGTCCTCGACGTGGTCAAGACCGGCGCCGCGCCGGGTACGGTGGTCAAGATTGCGGGCGACGAGATCCCGGTGTTTTTCCGCAGCAAGCTTTCGCCGCACCAGATCGCGCTACCCGACGTGCTGGCCAGCCTTGAACTGCTCGACACCATGCCGAAGGAAATCGTCGTGCTCGGTGTCGAGTTCATTTCGCTGGAACTGGGCATGGAAATGACGCCGACCGTGGCGGAGAAGGTGCCGGTCCTGGCCGCCATGGCGGCAGAGGAACTGATCAGTCGCGGCTACGCGCTCGAACCGTTGCGAAAGGCCGCCTGAAATGTGCCTCGCCGCGCCTTCGCGGGTGATCGAAGTTCGTGAGGGCATGGCTGTCACCGAGTGTTTCGGTCAGACACGCGAGGTCAGCCTGCTGCTGATGAACGAGGAAATCGCGGTGGGCGACTACCTGTTGATCCAGGCCGGCGGTTTTGCCTTCGAACGGATCGAGGCCGAACGTGCCGAAGAAGCCCTCGCCGTGATGCGGGAACTGATGGAACAGGGAGGCGACGCCCGCAGTTGGGGCGATGGTCTGGAGCCGGCATGAGTTTCCGGATTCATGAGGCCAGCCCCGCCGATGCGGTGGAGGAAGCCTTTTTCCGCATCCAGCGCGAGCAGATGGCCGATGTACCCATCCTCAATCCGGCACTGTCGGTGGAAGCCGTCGATTTCCAGCGCTGGCAGGGGCACTGGCTGGGCATCGTGGTGACGCCCTGGTGCATGAGCATGCTGCTGGTGCCGGGCAACAGTGAAAACTGGGTGTCTACCGGCGACAACAAACGGCGTTTCGTCAGGTTTCCCGCGGGTGATTTTGCCTTTCTGGGCAGCGCGGAAATGGAACTCGGGGAGTATCAGAGCTGTCCATTGTTCTCTCCGATGGGACAATTTTCTTCCCAGTCCGAGGCGACGATGACGGCACGGGCGTCACTAATCGCACTGCTGACCGATCCGCGGCCGGCGAAGGCCGCGGCGGCCGAAAAACCGGCCGGAGAACCCTCGCTTTCCCGTCGCCGCTTCCTCGCTTTGCGCTAAGCTTGGGGTCCGTCGCCGCCGGGTGCGCGGGTGTTGTACAACAATAAATTGCCGGACGCCATTTCAAGAGGCTTCAAATGTCGAACATCAGCGAGTTCAATACCGTTTCGAATGAGAGCACCGATCGCGAGCACGAGATTCAGCTCGGGCTCTTGCGGGCCTTGTGCACCGCCGCGGGAGAGAGCCGTGATGCGGCCACCGTGGCCGAAATTCTCGACCGCCTGATTTCCTACAGCGAAGCGCATTTCATGTCGGAAGAACTGCTGATGCGCCTGAAGAGTTATGACGACTACGAGGACCATGTCGAGGACCACGTACAGATGGTCGACACGCTGCGCAGCATTGCCGCAAGCCACGCCGGGGGGGATCCCGCGCTCATCGCGGGCAGGGCGGCCGAGCTGCTGGACTTCATCGGCAGGCACATCGCGACGCGCGACCGGCGTTTCGCCGACTACGTGCGCAACGGCTTGTAGGCGCGCGGCCAGGGATGCACGAAATGTCGCTTGCCGAGGGCGTGCTGCAACTCATCGAAGACGCGGCGCGCGAGCAGGACTTCGCGAAAGTTACCACGGTCTGGCTGGAGATCGGCCAGCTTTCCGGGGTCGAAGTCGAGGCCATGAAGTTCTGTTTCGACGCCGTCACGCGCGACAGCATCGCCGACGGTGCGAGTCTGGAAATTATTTCCTTGCCCGGTGTCGGCTGGTGCATGGCGTGTTCGAAACCGGTGCCGATGGCGGAACTGTTCGACGAATGCCCGCAATGCGGCAGTTACCAGTTGCAGGTGACCGGCGGCACTGAAATGCGGGTCAAGGAACTTGAAGTAGCGTAAGCGATCGGAGACGGACTATGTGTACGACATGCGGCTGCGCCGCCGGCGAAGTGAAGATTGACGGCAATGATCCCCATCACGGGCACGAGCATGTCCATGCCGACGGCACGCGGCACAGCCACGACCACGGGCACGATGGCGAGCATGCGCACGACCACGGCCATCGCTATGCCCCCGTGCATTCCCGCGCGACGGCACATTCGCACGCCCCCGGGGTCAGCCAGAAGCGCATGGTGCAGATCGAGCAGGACATCCTGGCCAAGAACAATGCCTATGCCGCGCAAAATCGGCAGCGACTGGCGGACCGGGGCATTTTTGCGCTGAACCTGGTGTCCAGCCCGGGATCTGGCAAGACCACGCTGCTGGTGAAAACCATCGAGATGCTGAAGGGCGAGCGGCGCGTCACGGTCATCGAAGGCGACCAGCAGACCAGCCAGGATGCCGAACGCATCCGTGCCACCGGGGCGCCGGCAATCCAGATCAACACCGGCAAGGGCTGCCACCTCGACGCCCACATGGTCGGCCATGCCATGGAACAACTCGACCTGCAGGACGATTCGCTGCTGATGATCGAGAACGTCGGCAACCTGGTCTGCCCGGCGGCCTTCGACCTCGGCGAAGCGCACAAGGTGGTGATCCTTTCCGTCACCGAAGGCGAGGACAAGCCGATCAAGTATCCCGACATGTTCCGTGCCGCGACCCTGATGCTGATGAACAAGTGCGACCTGTTGCCCTACGTGAGCTTCAAGGTCGAGACCGCGATCGAGTTTGCCCGCCGCGTTAATCCGGGCATCGCGGTGATCCAGGTCTCGGCGACCACGGGGCAGGGCATGGAACAGTGGCTGGCATGGATAGCTGGCGGCTCCGCGCAGACTGTCGCAGGGAAGCCGGCTGCCGGCACGGCGCCGCAGGCCGCCGCCGGAGTTCGATGAACCCTGCGCTGATTTCATTGCCGGCGTCCTTCGCGTCCGCGCCGCCGGTGTTCGCGGCGGGAGCGTGGTTCAAGAACGCCGTGTGCGGCGTCAAGGCCGGCGCTGCGCGGATGTCGCGCGTGGTCGGCGACCTCAATACGCCCGAGGCCTGTATCGGGCACGAAGATGAAGCCGACAAGCTGTTGTCCTGGCTGGGCCGGCCGGCGGCGATCGCCCACGACCTGCATCCCGACTTCCATTCCTCGCGCCATGCGGTGGAGATGGCTTCGCGCGTCGGCGCCATCGCGGTGCCGGTGCAGCACCACCACGCGCACATCGCCTCGGTCTGCGCCGAACACGGCGAGCGCGGCGCGGCGATCGGCCTCGCGCTCGACGGCGTCGGGCTCGGCACCGACGACACGCCTTGGGGTGGCGAACTGCTGAAGGTCTCGGGCGCGCGCTTCGAACGCCTCGGCCATCTCGCGCCGCTGGCCTTGCCCGGTGGCGACCGCGCCGCGCGCGAACCCTGGCGCATGGCGGCGGCCGTGCTGCACGATCTCGGTCGTGGCGGGGAAGTGCCCGCGCGCTACGCCGGCGAACCCGCGGCGGCGACGGTCGTGGCGATGCTGGAAAAGAATCTGAATTGTCCGCGCACTTCCAGCGCCGGGCGGCTGTTCGACGCGGCCTCCGGCCTGCTCGGTCTCTGCCTCAGGATGGAAATGGACGCCGAGGCCGCAATCAGGCTGGAACAGGCGGCGACGCGGCGCATCGATTCCGGCGGCTGGCCGCAAGCCATGGCCGGCGGCTGGCGCATCGAGGACGGGGTGCTCGACCTGCGGCCCTTGCTGGTGCGGCTTGCCGACGAACGCGATGCGGAGCAGGGCGCCGCGCTGTTTCACGCCACGCTGGTTTCCGCGCTGGCGGAATGGGCCGAACGCGCCTGTGACGAGAACGGTCTCGGAACGCTCGTCGTTGGCGGCGGCTGCTTTTTCAACCGCCTGCTGGCAAGCGGCCTGCGCCGCGACTGCGAGGCGCGCGGCCTGCGCGTGCTGGCGCCGATCAAGCTGGTTCCCGGCGACGCCGGCCTGGCGCTGGGCCAGGCCTGGGTCGCGCTTCATTCTCTGGAAAACTGACATGTGCCTGGCATTGCCTGTAAAGGTCATAAAAGTCGGCGCTGACGATACGGCGATTGTCGATCTTGGCGGTGTGAAAAAGGAAATCTCGCTGGCCCTGCTGTCCGACGTGCAAGTCGGCGACTACGTGATCCTCCATGTCGGCTATGCCTTGTCGAAACTCGATCCCGAGGAAGCGGAAAAGACCCTCGCCCTGTTTGCCGAGATCAACCAGACGGGCCTCGCTGCCACGTGAAGTACATCGACGAATTCCGCGACGGCGAACTGGCGAAGAACCTGGCGCTCAGCATAGCCGCCGAGGTCGAGCCGGAACGCAGCTACAGCTTCATGGAGTTCTGCGGCGGGCATACCCACGCCATTTCGCGCTACGGTCTCTCCGACCTGCTGCCGCCGACGGTGCGCATGGTGCATGGCCCCGGCTGCCCGGTCTGCGTGCTGCCGATCGGCCGCGTGGATATGGCGATCGACCTGGCGCTGGAGCAGGGCGTGATCCTGTGCACCTACGGCGATACGCTGCGCGTGCCGGCTTCCGACGGCCGGTCGCTGATGAAGGCGAAGGCCGGGGTCGGCGACAAATGTGGCGACATCCGCATGGTGTATTCGACCATTGATGCGCTGCAGGTCGCGCGCGACAATCCGCAGCGCGAAGTGGTGTTCTTCGCCATCGGCTTCGAGACCACCACGCCGCCGACGGCCGTGGCGATCCAGCAGGCCGAGACGGAGGGGTTGAAGAATTTCAGCGTGCTCTGCTGCCATGTGCTGACGCCCGCGGCGATCAGCAACATCCTCGAATCGCCGGAAGTTCGCCAGTGGGGCACGGTGCCGCTCGACGGCTTCATCGGCCCGGCGCACGTGTCGACGGTAATCGGCAGCCGGCCCTACGAGTTCTTCGCCGAGGAATACAGGAAGCCCGTCGTCATTGCCGGCTTCGAGCCGCTGGACGTGATGCAGGCCATCCTGATGCTGGTGCGCCAGGTGAACGAGGGTCGCGCCGAAGTCGAAAACGAGTTCTCGCGGGCGGTGAGTCGCGACGGCAACCTCAAGGCACAGGACCGCGTCGCCGAGGTCTTCGAACTGCGCCGCGAATTCGAATGGCGCGGGCTCTCGGTGGTGCCCTATTCGGCCTTGCGCATCCGCGGCCGTTACGCAACTTTCGATGCCGAGCGGCGCTTCAAGCTCGATTACCGCTCGGTGCCCGACAACAAGGCCTGCGAATGTGGCGCCATCCTGCGCGGCGTCAAGCGGCCGCAGGACTGCAAGATCTTCGGCACGGTGTGCACGCCCGAGAATCCCATCGGCTCCTGCATGGTCAGCTCCGAAGGCGCCTGCGCCGCGCACTACAGCTACGGCCGCTACAAGGACATGCATTGATGGGCGAGGTCAAACGCGGCTATGTCCGCCCACTCGACCTCAAACACGGCCGTGTCGACCTGACGCACGGCTCCGGCGGCCGCTCGATGGTGCAGCTGATTTCCGAGCTGTTCGCGAAGCATCTGGGCAACGAATACCTCGGCCAAGGCAACGACGGCGCCGTGTTGCCAGCGCCGACTTTTAATGGCAAACCCGGGCGCCTGGTCATGTCCACCGATTGTCACGTGGTTTCGCCGCTGTTCTTTCCCGGCGGCGACATCGGCTGCCTCTCGGTCCATGGCACGGTGAACGACGTCGCCGTGATGGGCGCCACGCCCTTGTATCTGGCGGCAGGCTTCATCCTTGAAGAAGGCTTTGCGCTGGCCGACCTGGCGCGCATCGTCGAATCCATGGCGCGCGCTGCGAAACAGGCCGGCGTGCCGGTGGTGACCGGCGACACCAAGGTCGTCGAGCGCGGCAAGGGCGACGGCATCTTCATCACGACTACCGGCGTCGGCGTGCTGCCCGACGGACTGGACCTCGGCGGTGCGCGGGCGCGGCCGGGTGACGCGGTGATCGTCTCGGGCTCGCTCGGCGACCACGGCGTGGCGATCATGAGCAAGCGCGAGAACCTGACGTTCGACGCGCCGATCGAGTCCGATACCGCAGCGCTCAACGGCCTGATCGCCGCGATGCTGGCCACCGGCGCCGACCTGCGCTGCCTGCGCGATCCGACGCGCGGTGGTCTCGCCGCCACCTTGAACGAAATCGCCGGCCAGTCGGGCGTCGGCATGATGCTCCGCGAGAAGTCGATCCCGGTGAAACAGGTGGTCGCCGCGGCCTGCGAATTCCTCGGCCTCGATCCGCTCTACGTCGCCAATGAGGGAAAACTGATCGCCATCTGCGCCGCGCAGGACGCGGAACGCCTGCTGGCCGCGATGCGCGCCCATCCGCTGGGGCGCGAAGCGGTGCAGATCGGCGAGGTGATTGCCGACGACCACCATTTCGTCCAGCTCGCCACCGCCTTCGGCGGCAAGCGCATCGTCGATTGGCTGGCGGGCGATCAACTGCCGCGCATCTGCTGATCCGATTCGCAATGAACGTCAGCAATTCCCAAACAGACTTCTTGCGTATGTCGAGTTTGATTCGTCCCCGGATCAAGTCCGGGGCAGGCTATTCCGGCGAAAGCCGGAATCCAGGATGTTCTTGGCCGACTATTCTGGATTCCGGCTTTCGCCGGAATGACAGGCAAGTTTGCTGATGAGGATTCTTCTCCTGACCCATGCCTTCAACAGCATGACGCAGCGGCTCGCTGCCGAGTTGCAGCAGCGCGGCCACGAGACATCCATCGAGTTCGACATCGCCGACAGCGTCGCCGAAGAAGCGGTGGCGCTGTTCCGGCCGGAGCTGATCATCGCCCCATATCTGCGCCGGGCGATTCCCGAGTCGATCTGGAAGCATCACGTCTGCCTCGTCGTCCATCCGGGCATCGTCGGCGATCGCGGGCCGTCGGCGCTGGACTGGGCGATTCAGTCCGGGGAAACCGAGTGGGGCGTCACCGTGCTGCAGGCCGAAGCCGAGATGGATGCCGGGCCGGTCTGGGCCAGTATCGAATTCCCCTTGCGAGCGGCAAGGAAAGCCAGCATCTATCGCAACGAGGTGACTCAGGCAGCGACGCAGGCGGTACTGCTGGCCGTCGGGCGCTTCGCCGCCGGCGATTTCGTGCCGACGCCGCTGGCAGCCTCCAGGGACGTGCGCGGCAGCCTGCGCCCGCTGATGAAACAGGCCGACCGTACCATCGACTGGCAGCGCGACGATAGCGCCACCATCCTGCGCAGGATCAATGCCGCGGATGGCTTTCCCGGGCTTTCCGATTCGCTGTTCGGGCAGGCCTGCCATATTTACGACGCATGGCCGGAAGCCGTGCTGCGCGGCACGGCAGACGCCAAACCGGGCGACCTGATCGCGCGTCGCGAAACCGCCGTGCTGCGGCGGACTGTCGACGGCGCGGTCTGGATAGGCCAGACCAGGCGCGAAGGCGACTTCAAGCTGCCGGCGACGCTGGCCTTCGCTGTCGAATCCGCGGCTCTGCCCGAGGCGAAGCTGGACGACTGGTGGCGCATCGGCCACGCGACCTGGCAGGACATCGCCTACGAGGAGGCTGACAGCGTCGGCTTTCTGCACTTCGAGTTCTACAACGGCGCCATGTCGACCGCGCAGTGCCGGCGCCTGCGCGAGGCACTGGCCTGGGCCAGACAACGTCCGATCAAGGTGCTGGTCTTGCTGGGGGGCGCTGATTTCTGGTCCAATGGCATCCATCTCAACGTGATCGAGGCGGCGAGCCTGAACGACGGGTCGCCGGCCGACGAATCCTGGAACAACATCAATGCGATGAACGACCTCGCGCTGGAACTGATCGAAACGGGCGGCCAGATCACGGTGGCGGCGCTGGGCGGCAATACCGGCGCCGGCGGCTGTTTCCTGGCGCGTGCGGCGGATCTGGTCTGGGTGCGCGACGGCGTGCTGCAGAACCCGCATTACAAGAACATGGGCAATCTCTACGGCTCGGAATACTGGACCTATCTGCTGCCGCGCCGCGTCGGCGGGCAGGGCGCGCTCGACATCATGCGCAACCGGCAGCCGCTGACGGCGCAAGCCGCCGTCGCAACAGGCTTCAGCGATGCCTGCTTCAGTGGCGATGTACAGGCTTTCCGCATCGATGTCGCGCACCGCGCGATGGAACTCGCGGCCGCCGCCGACCTCGCCGATCGTCTCGCGTCCAAGCGCGAAACCCGCACGCGCGACGAAGCGACAAAGCCGCTCGCGGCCTATCGGGCCGAGGAGCTGGCACACATGCGGCGCAACTTCTACGGCTTCGATCCGAGCTACCACGTCGCGCGCCATCATTTCGTGCGCAAGTCGCCGGCGTCATGGACGCCGCGCCACCTGGCGCGTCACCGCGATCTCGGCTGGAAGGTGCCGGCATGATGATGAAGCCGCGCGCTCCTCTGGCGATACTGGTGGTCGACGACGAGCCGCGCTCGCTGGAAACCCTGCGCCGCACGCTGGAGGAGGACTTCACGGTATTCACCGCAACTTCGGCGGAAGAGGGCGAGGGCATCATGGCGCGCGAGTTCGTGCATATCGTGCTGTCCGACCAGCGCATGCCGGGCATGCAGGGCGTCGAGTTCCTGCGTCGCGTGCGCAGCCAGTGGCCCGAAACCGTGCGCCTGATCCTTTCCGGCTACACCGATGCCGAGGACATCATCGCCGGCATCAACCAGGCCGGCATCTGGCAGTACCTGCTCAAGCCCTGGCATCCCGAGCATCTGCTGCTGACCCTGAAGAGCGCAGGCGAGCTGTGGCGCCTGCAGCAGGAAAACCAGCGCATGTCGCTGGAACTGCGCGACAGTCCGGAATTGCTGGTGCAGCAGGTCGCCGCGCGCCGCGGTCGGATCAAGGCCCGTTCCGGTTTCGATCGCCTGACCTGCGCCCCCGACAGCCCGCTGAACGGCATCTGCCAGCTGGCGCAACGCATCGCCGGGCACGAGCTTTCGGTGCTGGTCACCGGCGAGTCGGGCACCGGCAAGGAACTGCTGGCGCGCGCCATCCATTACGCCAGCGAGCGCGCCGAGCGCCCCTTCGTGGTGGAGAACTGCGGCGCCATGCCCGACACGCTGCTCGAAGCGGAACTCTTCGGCCACAAGAAGGGAGCCTTTACCGGCGCCCATGAAGACCGCATCGGACTGTTTCAGCAGGCCGACGGCGGTACCCTGTTCCTCGACGAGATCGGCGACACCTCGCCGGCTTTCCAGGTCAAGCTGCTGCGCGCGCTGCAGGAAGGCGAGGTGCGCCCGGTAGGCAGCGCGCGCGCAGTGCCGGTCGATGTGCGCATCATCGCCGCGACCAACCGCGATCTTGACGCCGATGTCGCCAGCGGGCACTTCCGCCGCGATCTTTACTACCGCATCGCCGGCATTTCCCTGCACCTGCCGCCGCTGCGCGAGCGGCCGCAGGACATTGCGCCGATCGTCGCCGGCATGTTCAAGAAGTCGGCGCTGGCGGGACGGCGATTTTCAGATGCGGCGATGAGGGCGCTGATGTCCCACCACTGGCCGGGCAATGTGCGCGAGCTGCAGAACGAAGTCCTGCGTGCGCTGGCGCTGGGCGACGGCGATATGCTCGATGCGGACCTGCTTTCCCCGCGCGTGGGGCGGGCCGTCGCCTGCAAGGGCTCGAAGCCCGGATTCGATCCGGAGGGCGCGACGCTGAAGGAGCATCTCGAACAGCTGGAAGCGCAGCTCATCGCCGACGCCTTGCAGCGCCACAAGGGCAACAAGACGCGCGTCGCCGAGGAGCTCGGCCTGACCCGCGTCGGCCTGCGCATGAAGCTTTCCCGGCTGGGACTCGGAGGCAGCGAATGATGAACCTCGAAACCACAATTGCAACCACTTCAAACACAGAGAACACAGAGCCACAGAGGGCACAGAGCAGAAGCCTTGCTCACCCGATGGGTAAGCCGTCAATGCAATCCAACTCTCTGTGTTCTCTGTGCTTTTCTCGGTGTTCTCTGTGTCAAATGAGATTTTTGGCATGAACCTGCTCTGGCTCCAGTCGGGCGGTTGCGGCGGCTGCACTCTGTCGTGGCTGGGCAGCGAGCACGGCTCGCTGTTCCGCGAACTGGCCGACGAAGGCATCGAACTGCTCTGGCATCCGAGTCTTTCCGAGGCCGGCGTCGATGAAGCGCGCGACCTGATCGCGCGCTGTGCCGACGGCCGCACCGCGTTAGATGTGCTCTGCATCGAAGGTTCCCTGCTGCGCGGGCCGCTGGGCACGGGCGGATTCCATCGCTTCGGCGGCGGTGCGCAGCCGATGATAGCCTGGGTGCGGCAGATCGCTGCGCGGGCGAAGCACGTCGTCGCCATCGGCAGTTGTTCGGCCTGGGGCGGCATCACGGCAGCGGGCGTGAATCCTACCGATGCCTGCGGCCTGCAGTATGACGGCGAAGCCGCGGGCGGCCTGCTCGGACCGGATTTCCGCGACGCCGCGGGACTGCCGGTGATCAACGTTGCCGGCTGTCCGCCGCATCCGGACTGGATCACCGAAACCCTGGCGGCGCTGGCGCATGGCCGCCTGCGCGCCGAACATCTCGACGACTATGGTCGCCCGCGGTTTTATGCCGACCAACTGGTGCACCACGGTTGCCCGCGCAACGAGTACTACGAGTTCAAGGCCAGCGCCTCCAGGCATTCGGAACAGGGTTGCCTGATGGAACAGCTCGGTTGCAAGGGCACGCAGGCGCATGCCGACTGCAATCAGCGCCTGTGGAACGGCGAGGGCTCCTGCCTGCGCGGCGGTTATGCCTGCATCCGCTGCACCGATCCCGGTTTCGAGGAGCCCGGCCACGCCTTCGAGACCACGCCGAAGGTGGCCGGAATCCCCATTGGTCTTCCCGCCGACATGCCCAAGGCCTGGTTCATCGCGCTGGCGGCGCTGTCGAAATCGGCGACGCCGGCGCGCGTGCGCGAGAACGCCACGGCCGATCACCAGCTGCGCGCACCATCGGTCAAGCGCGGCAAAAAATGAGCACGCGGCGCATCGTCGGCCCCTTCAATCGCGTCGAGGGCGATCTTGAAATCACGCTCGACATCGCCGATGGGCGTATTGCGGCGGCCTACGTGAATTCGCCGCTGTATCGCGGTTTCGAGCAAATCCTGCAGGGCAAGCTGCCGGCCGATGCGCTGGTGCTGGTGCCGCGCATCTGCGGCATCTGTTCCGTCGCCCAGTCGGCCGCCTCGGCGCTGGCGCTGGCCGACGCGGCCGGCATCGCACCACCGCCCAACGGCCGCCTGGCGGCCAACCTGACGCTCGCGACGGAAAACCTGGCGGATCACCTGACGCATTTCTACCTGTTCTTCATGCCGGATTTTGCCCGCGCCGATTACGCCGGTCGCCCCTGGCATGCCGCCGCCGTCGAGCGTTTCAAGGCTACCGTCGGCAGCGCGCCGCACCAGATGCTGCCGGTACGCGCGCGCTTCATGCAGATGATGGGCTTGCTCGCCGGCAAATGGCCGCATACGCTTGCGGTCCAGCCAGGCGGTTCGACGCGGCCGCTGCAGGGTTCCGAGATATTCCGCCTGCATCGCAGTCTGCGCGAATTTCGCGGTTTTCTCGAAACCGTGACCTTCGGCGCGAAGCTCGAGGAAGTCGCTGCCATCGCCAGCCGCGGGGAACTGGAATCATGGTGTGACAAGCCGGGCGGCGGTGATCTGCGCGCATTTCTGGCGATTGCCGAGGATCTCGATCTTTGGCACCTCGGGCGCGGCACGGATCGCTTCATGAGCTACGGCTGCTACAGCGAAGGCGATGGGCGCCTGTTCCCTGCCGGGTTATGGCACGGCGGGGCGGCAGAGCTCGACATTGCCGCCATCAGCGAAGACATCAGCCATGCCTGGTATGCCGCCGCCGGGCTGCCGCAGCATCCCGCCGCCGGCAGCACGCTGCCGGTGGCGGAGAAGGAGGGCGCCTATTCCTGGTGCAAGGCGCCGCGCCTGGCGGGGCAGGTGGTGGAAACCGGCGCCCTGGCGCGCCAGGTGGTAGCCGGTCATCCGCTGGTGCGCGACATGGTTGCAGGCAGCGGTGGCAGCGTCGCCGCGCGCGTCGTGGCGCGCCTGCTGGAACTGGCGCTGGTGCTGCCCGCGATGGAACGCTGGCTCGCCGAACTGGCGCCGGGCGAGCCCTGGTGCATCACGCCCCAATTCGCCGACGAGACCACGGGCGTCGGCCTCATCGAGGCAGCGCGCGGCTCGCTCGGCCACTGGCTCACCGTGCGGCGCGGCCGCATCCACACTTACCAGATCATTGCGCCCACGACCTGGAATTTCTCGCCGCGCGATGCCGCCGGGACCCCCGGGGCCCTGGAGCAGGCGCTGGCCGGCCTCCCGGCGAGCGCCACGGAGCCGCTGCCGGCCGCCATCCACCATGTCGTGCGCAGCTTCGATCCCTGCATGGTGTGCACGGTGCACTGAGGCTTTCCGCATCGCCGTCCGCCGGCAATATCGGCAACTCAATACGGGTATCCAGCATCAGCCGTGGCCGTTACCGTCGCGCACGCACGAAGGCTTCGAACTCTTCCGGCGGCAGTGGTTTGCTGTAGTAGAAGCCCTGCACCTCATGGCAGCCCTGCTCACGCAGAAAGTCCAGCTGGGCCTCGGTTTCCATGCCTTCGGCGATGGTGCGCAGGCCGAGGCTGTCGGCGAGGCTGATGATGGCACGGACGATCGCCCGGCTTTCCGGGTCCAGTGTGATGTCATGGACAAAGGACTGGTCGATCTTCAGCTTGTAGAGCTGGAAGCGCTTGAGGTAGCTCAGCGAGGAGTAGCCGGTGCCAAAATCGTCGATCGAGACGCGGATGCCGCGCGCGTGCAGTTCGTCTATCACGGCAATGGCGGCGATCGGATCGTCCATCGCCATGCTTTCGGTGAGTTCCAGTTCCAGATACTGCGGCGGCAGACCTTCTTCGGCCAGGAGTCCGGCGACCTGCTGCGCCAGGTGCGCGTGGCGAAACTGCACCGCCGAGAGGTTGACCGCCATGACCAGCGGTTCCATGCCGGCGGCCTGCCAGGCCTTCAGTTGGTGTACCGCGGTGCACAACACCCATTCGCCGATGGCCAGGATCAGGCCGCTGTCTTCGGCGACCCGAATGAATTCCGTCGGCGCCACCGCGCCCAGTTCCGGATGCTGCCAGCGCAGCAATGCCTCGGCGCCGACGATGCGGCCATCCTTTAGCGACAGCTGCGGCTGATAGTGCAGTTGCAGTTCGCCGCGCGCCAGGGCATGGCGCAGTTCGCTTTCCAGCCGCATCTTGCGCGCCGAATGCTCCTGCATCTCGGGGGTAAAGAAACGGAAGGTGTTGCGGCCTTCCGCCTTGGCCCGGTACATGGCGGTGTCGGCGCATTTCGACAGCGCATCGAAGTCGTCACCGTCGCTTGGGTACATGGCAATGCCGATCGAGGGGGTGACGACAAGTTCGTACTGCTCCACCTTGAACGCAACCGCGATCGCGTCGATCAGCTTTCCGGCCACGTGTGCCGCGCCGTCGGCATCGGTGCCGGGCAGCACCACGATGAATTCGTCGCCGCCCTGGCGCGATACCGTGTCTTCTTCGCGCCCCGTGGCCTTCATGCGCAGGCCGACTTCGACCAGCAGTTCGTCGCCGATGCGGTGGCCCAGGGTATCGTTGATGTTCTTGAAGTGGTCGAGGTCGACGAACAGCACCGCCAGTTGCTCCTGGCTGCGCTGCGCCATGCTGATCGCGTGGCGGGCGCGGTCCTCGAGCAGTGTCCGGTTGGGCAGTCCGGTCAGGGCATCGAAGTGGGCCAGGTGCTGGATGCGATCTTCGGCTTCCTTGTGCTGGGTGATGTCGCTGAAAATACCGACGTAGTGCCCGGGCTTGCCGTCCTCGTCCAGCACGCGGCTGATCGCCAGCCACACGGGATAGACATGGCCGTCCTTGCGCCGGTCCCACATCTCGCCCTGCCAATGGCCGCTGGCATCGATCGCCGCCCACATTTCGCGGTAGAAATCGTCGTCGTGGCGCCCCGAGGACAACATGCCGGTACTTTGCCCCAGCGCCTCGGCTTCGCTGTAGCCGGTGATCGCGCTGAAGGCGCGGTTGACGCGCACGATGCGCCTTCTGGCATCGGTGATCATGATGCCTTCCTTGCCCTGCTCGAACACCTCGGCCGTCAGCCTGATGCTGGCGTTGCGCTCATAGCCGTCCAGCGCGTAACTGATGTCCGTCGCCATCTCCTCGAGCAGCTTGCGCGCTTCGGCGTCGAAGGCGTCTTTTTCGCCGGCATACAGGTTGAAAGCGCCGACGACCTTGCCGTCGCGGTGCAGCGGCAGTGCAGCCACCGATCCCCAGCCGAAGCGCACGGCACCCGCATGCCAGGGTGTGGCAAGCGGATCGTTGATGAAATCCTGGTTCCATACCGGACGCTGCTCGCGCACCGCCGTACCGACCGGCCCTAGCCCATGCGGGTCTTCGCCATCGGCCGAGATGCGGATGTCTTCCAGATATTCCAGCCCGCTGCCGGCACTGGCAACGGGCCTGATCTCCCGGGTGATTTTGTCAAGCAGGCCTATCCAGGCCATCTTCATGCCGCCGAACAGCACTACGTTGCGGCAAATCTGCGGGAACAATTCCGCGTCGCTATTGCAGCGCGCAATGGCCTGGTTGCACTCGCTCAATGTCGCGTAGAGATTGCTCAATCGCCGGATGCGGTGCTCCGCCTCCTTGCGCGCGCTGATGTCGCGGTCGATGCCGCGGTAGCCCAGCAGTCCGCCAGCGACATCCAGAATCGACGTGCCGCTGGTCAGCGTGATATGCGGCGTGCCATCCTTGCCGAGCACGATATTCTCCAGATCGGCAAACGGCAACTTGCTGGCGGCGATATCGGCGAAGGTCTTGCGGACGTTTTCCGCTTCCCCGGCAGGCATGAAGTCGAACGGGGTCCTGCCGATGATCTCGCCGGGCACGTAGCCGAGCATCTTTGTCACGCCTTCCGACACATAGGTATAGCGCCCTTCAGCATCCACTTCCCAGATCCAGTCGCCGGACACGTGTGCAATGTCGCGGAAGCGTTGTTCGCTGGCGCTCAGCTGCAGCGTCCGTTCGATGACTCGCGTTTCGAGTTCTTCCTTGTACATGCGCAATTCGACCAGCAGTTTCGCCAGATAGCCCAGCAGCAGGCTGAACAGCAGGCCCAGCGCGATCTTGACGGCCATGCCGTAAGGCTCGCCCCAACCCCGTACCGGGGCCACGCTGAGCGTCCAGCGGCCGTTGGGGAGCTCGAATGACTGATGCACCGGATCGGTCAGGGTGGCGGCGCCGGAGGCGGCGATGGTCTGGTGTTCCCCGCTGTCCGGATGGACGCGCCAGAGCGTGTAGGCGAATCCCATTTCAGTCATCTGCGGCAGCCGGGCATCTGCCAGCACCTCGGGAAAGCGGATCAGCACCGCGGTGAAGCCCCAGAATGTCCGCTTGCCTTCGCCAAGAAAAACCGGCAGTAGTCCGACCGCCCCGAGGCCGCCCTGCACCAGCGTGAACGGCCCGGCCAGGGTCAGCTTGCCGGTATCGCGGGCAAGGATGGCTTCCTTGTTGCGTGCCGGATACCGCAGCAGATCGTGGCCGTGGGCCATTTCGTTGCCGGCCAGCGGCACGACGTGCCGCACGATCCCGCCGGGTGCCAGTTGCAACGAGGCCGCACCCTGATAAAAAGGCAGCATCTCCTGCGCCGTGGCTTCGAAATTGAATACGACACCATTGCCCTGGCGCACCAGCGCGGCCAGCGCATGGGTGGCGGAAAGCGCATGCTCGATGCTGCGCTGGACCGCGCGGGCATGGTCGTGGGCCATGTCCATGGTTCGGATTCGTTGCTGATGCGTGCGCAGTTGTTCGGATTGCCGCGCCAGGAGCAGGCTGGCGACGGCGGCGATGAGGAACACCGCGACCGCCACCGCCAGGCGGCGTCTCCCTGAGGCGAACAGGAAAGGACTGGCAGGGTGCTTGGGCGTGCCGAGGCGACCCAGCAGCAGGTAGAGCAGCACGCTGGTGACCGCCACGAACAGCAATCCCTTGCCGATCTCCATGCGCCCTTGCAGCACAGGATCGTCGACCCCCGTCGCCAGTAGATAGCCGGACACGATGATCCATAGTGCGGCGCACAAAGCGTAGAAGACCGGGATGCCAACCCGTGTAAGGCGGCCCGGCATCGAGCTGGAACGTGGCGGTCCGAAAGGCGGGGGCATTGGCGGGTGCATCGCAAATTGATGACGCAAGTGTATCCCGCTCATCGGAAAAAGGTTATTTCAGCAGGGCGGTTTGCCTCCGCGTCGCGTTGATTCAGGGTAATCTTTGCCCCTGCGGGAACAGCGTGCCGGCGCAGTCCCGGCACTCAAACCTTGCTTGATGTTTTTTCGCGTAGAGGCGAGAATCAAGCCTTCAGATTTAAACGTGCCGATCCGCATGGAACTCCGTGAAATACCCGTCGAAAAACTGACCTTCGGGATGTTCGTCTCGAAGCTGGACAGGCCATGGACGGAGACACCGTTTGCCTTCCAGGGCTTCGTCCTGCAGAAAGACAAGCAGCTCGAAGTCCTGAAAAAGTACTGCAAATATGTTTTTGTCGATCCCGAGAAAGCGGTGATCCAGGATGTCGCCAAGGTCACGGCTGAAGACATCGCGAAAATACGCGGCACCACGGTCTACAAGGATGTGGCGAGCGTCGAGCACGAATTGCCGGTGGCACAGAAGGCCTTCAGCAACACGGCCGTCGTGCTCGGCGAGATCGCTCGCGTGGTGGCCTCGGGCAACACCATCGACAGCACGCGCTCGCATGAGGCTGCGGCGCAGATCACCGCCAGCGTCGTGCGCAATCCGGATGCGATGGCGCTGCTGATAAAGCTGCAGGAGAAAAGCGGTGCGACGTTGAGCCGGGCCGCGGAAGTCTCGGTGATGATGACCATCTTCGGACGCTTCCTGCAACTGCCGCCGGATCGACTCGAGATCCTCGGCATGCTGGGGCTGCTGCAGGACGTGGGCAAGCTCAAGCTGCCGCCCGAACTCGCCGCGCGCGGGCCGGGCAATGACGAGGAAACCGAGCTCTACAAGACGCACGTGATCAATTCGGTGCGCATCCTCAGCGATACGCCCGGCCTGCCGCCGGAACTTCCCGGGCTTGCGTCGCTGCACCACGAACGTTACGACGGTACCGGTTATCCGCGCGGCCTCAAGGGCGATGCGATCGCCTTTCCCGGCCTGATCGCCGCCATCGTCGATGCCTTTGACACCCTGACGGCCCCGAAGCCGCTGGGTCAGGCCCTCTCGCCGGCCAACGCGCTGAGCATGGTCTACAAGGAGCGCGGCAGGCAGTTTCACCCGGCGCTGGTGGAGCAGTTCATCCAGTGCGTCGGGGTCTTCCCCGTCGGCAGCGTGGTCGAGTTGAGCAGCGGCGAGGTCGCCATCGTGATCGCACAGAACATGGTGCGGCGCATGCAACCGCGCATCATGGTCGTCAAGGACATGAACGGCAACCCGCTCAAGCCCTACAAGATGCTCGACCTGATGAAGGAGCCCAAGGTCAGGCCCGACGAACCCTACCGTATCCAGCGCTCCCTGGAGTACGGTTCCGTCGAAATCGATCCCAGAGAGTTGTTCCTGTGAACGAGGCCGTTCCGGCCTCGACGGCGGGGTCCGGCGGCGAAGCTGCGGGCATCGCGCCCTTCCTCGAAGCCTTGCGTGCCCGGGTTGCGGAGAGGCAGGCCGACGGCGGAAATCTTGCCGTCCTGCTGATTGAATGCGGCGTGATCAGCCGCATCGATGCCGTGTGGGGCTACCATGTCGGCGAGTCGGTGCGCGCCCGCGTCGCCGGCTTGCTGCGTGCCGACGTGCTGCGTCCTGATGACCTGCTCGGCGAACTGGGCCGCGACGATTTTGCCTGCGTGCTGTCGACCGTGGATGGACCCGCCGTGGCGACGATGGCGGCAACCAAGGCCCTGCGGGCGCTGGGAACGCCGTTCTGGATCGGTGACGACGAAATATTTGCCGACGCCGCGATCGGCATCGCGATGTTTCCGGCGCATGGGGAGCAGGCGGAAACCCTTCTCCAGCGCGCCAAGAGCGCCTGCGTCCTGGCCCGCGACCTGGATGGCAGCATCGCCGACTACGGTGCGGACAGCGACAACCTCGCGGCATCGAAGCTGCTGTACGAGAACCGCTTGCGCAGCGCCGTAGCCGAGGATGCGATCAACCTGATATTCCAGCCGCAATACGATCTTCGACTGGGCCAGATGATGGGCGCGGAAGGCCTGTTGCGCTGGCGCGATCCGGCGCTCGGCATGATTCCCGCGCCGGATGCCTTTGTCGCCGCGGAAGCGGCCGACGTGGTCATCCAGCTGGTCTCCTCGATACTGAACCGGGCGCTGCGCAACATTTCCGAATTCCGTTACAGCGCGGGACTGGACCTGCGGGTCGGCGTCAAATTGCCGGCGCGGGCGCTGCGGCATCCCGAACTCATCGAAGTGGTCCAGCGCGCGCTCGGAACCTGGAGCAGGCGGCCGGGCGCGCTGACCCTGGAGATCGGGGAGACCTCGGTGCTGGGTGCGGAGCCGGTGACCCGTGAAAATCTCGTCCGCCTCAGGGAGCTCGGCGTCAAACTGTCGATCGACGATCCGGATGTGTCTTTTTCTTCGCTGTTCTGGTTGACGACCCTGCCTTTCCAGGAAATCAAGATCGATGTGTCGGCGGGAAGCGAGCTTGCCGCAGGGCTGAAATCGGAGCGCATCCTGCAGTCGTTCATCGAACTTGCGCGCAGCCTGAAGCTTGCCGTGGTGGCCGTCGGCGTCGCCGACGATGCGGCGGCGGCCCGACTCAAGGAAATGCGCTGCGATTACATGCAGGCGGACTACAGAGGACCGGCACTGGCCCCGGCCGAGTTTGTCGCGCGCTTCGGCGTCAAGGAAGGCTGAGCTCCGGTGCTGCCGGGCTGGCCCGGCAGCGCACCTTGAAGTACATTGCGCCGATGGACAAGGAATCCCGAACCGAAGCCCCCCTGCCTGACGGCGCCAAGCCCGGGGAGCCGCGCTCGGCCCTCACGGTCGAGATGCTGGCGGCTGCCGCCGGCGCCTCGGCCGAGGACGGCATCTGGCTCGACGTGATCCGCAAGATGGACGAGGTCTATAACGACCTGCTGCAGTACGAAGTCGCGCTCGAGGAAAAGAACGCGACGCTGGAGGATACCCAGCAGTTCATCTCCTCGGTGCTGACCTCGATGTCCGACCTGCTGATCGTCTGCAGCCGCGCCGGGGTGATCGAGAGCGTGAACAAGGCCCTGGCCTCCCTGCTCGGCATCGAGGCGGAAGCGCTGCACGGACGCACGGTGTTCGATCTGTTCGCCGACGATGAGTCGCGCCAGCGCGCCGGACGGCTGTTTGCCGACCAGAGCGGGCAATCCGCGGAGGACATCGAGATGCTGCTGAAGGCCGCCAACGGCAGCGCGATTCCGGTGTCGCTCAACTGCACGCCGCGCTACAACGGCGTCGGCAAGATGCTGGGGCTGGTCATTACCGGCCGCCCGGTGGGCGAACTGCGCCGCGCCTACCAGGCGCTGCGCCGCGCCCACGAGGACCTCAAAACCACCCAGCAGCAGCTGATCCATTCCGAAAAAATGGCCTCGCTCGGACGCCTCGTCGCCGGCGTCGCGCACGAACTCAACAACCCGATCAGCTTCGTCTACGGCAACACGCTGGCCATGAAACGCTATGCCGAACGACTGGAACGCTATCTTGCCGCCGTCCATGGCGACATGCCGCACGCCGAGCGGGAGGCGCTGCGCGGCGAATTGCGCATCGACCGCCTGCTCGATGATCTGCCTTCGCTGATCGACGGCACGGTGGAAGGCGCCGAGCGCACGCGCGACATCGTCGATGCCCTCAAGCGTTTTTCGGTTACCGACCGCGACGAGCGGCGCGCCTTCGACCTCGTCGAAGTCATCGAACGGGCCGTGCAGTGGGTGGGCAAGGCCACGGCGACTGAATTCGAGGTCAAGCTGCAGCTTCCTGCCGCACTCGAAGTGCTCGGCTCGCCGGGGCAGGTGCAGCAGGTGGTCATGAACCTCGTTCAGAACGCCGCCGACGCCACCGAAAACTCCCGCGAGCGACGCCTGGAGATTTCCGGTCGCAATGAGGAAGGGCAGGCGGTGATCGAGTTTCGCGACAGCGGCCCGGGCATCCCGGCGGCCAATCTCGACAAGCTGTTCGACCCATTCTTCACCACCAAGCCGGTCGGGCGCGGCACCGGTCTTGGCCTGGCGATCAGCTACGGCATCGTCGAGCGCCATGGCGGCAAGCTCACGGCGGACAACCATCCGAAAGGCGGCGCGCTGTTTACCCTGCGCTTGCCGCTGGCGTGAGCGGGGGTATCGATCCGGGCCGCGTGCGGCTGCGGCTTGCCGTCGAAGGCGGACGGGTCGCCGCCGTCGATCTCGCCAGCGAACGCCCGCTGGTCGCCGAAGTCCTGCGCGGGCGGGACGCCGACGCGGCGGTGAAACTGGTGCCGCTGCTGTTCGCCCTGTGCGGCAAGGCGCAGGGGCGCGCGGCGGAGCTGGCGCTGGCGGCGGCACGCGGCCGGCAATGCGCGCCGCAGCTCGATCCGGCGATACAAGCCGAGGCCATGCGCGAGCATCTCTGGCGCTGGTTGCTCGACCTGCCGCCCTTGCTCGGGATGGCAGCGGACCCGGTGGAATTCGCCCGGCTTGCGCGCGCCATTGCCGACGGACAACGCGGGACGCTCGCCGGATTCCTCGCGGGCGAGAACATCGCGGGGCTGTGTCGCCGGCTCGGCGAGATGGAGGATCCGGCGGAGGCCGCGCGCCGCCTGCTGCCGCCGCTGGATGCCGCGGCATCGCTGGCGCCTTGGCCCCGGCTCGACGCCGGGTTCAGCGTCCGCCCGCAGTGGCAGGGGCAGGCCGCCGAAACCGGCGCCATCGCGCGGCACCCGGCTGGGTCGGCGACGACCGCCTTCGCGGCGCGCTGGCTGGCGCGGCTTGAAGAACTCCGTGACTGGGCGAACGGCCGCGAAAAAGTCGGCGCCTGCGGTACGGCGAGCGCGGCGCAAGCGGCACCGGAACGCGGCCGCGCGCTGGTCGAAACGGCACGCGGCCTGCTGATGCACGAGATCGCGCTCGACGGCGGGCGCATCGCCGATTACGTCATCGTCGCGCCCACGGAATGGAACTTCCACCCGCAAGGTCCGCTGGCGGGTTGGCTCATGGGTCGCGCCGCGAACAAGCGCGAAGAACTGCAGGGCTTCGCCGCGCGCGCCGTGGCGGCACTCGACCCCTGCGTACGCTGGGAACTGGAATGGCTATGAAGCCTTGCCGGCCGAATCGACCAGGCTGAGCGCCACGGCCTCCGCCACCCGGATGCCATCCACCGCCGCCGAAAGAATTCCACCCGCGTAGCCGGCGCCTTCGCCGGCGGGGTAAAGGCCGCGCGTGTTCACGCTCTGGAATTCATCGTCGCGCGTGATGCGGATCGGCGACGAGGTGCGCGTCTCGACCCCGGTCAGCAGCGCGTCGTCCATGGCGAAACCGGGGATCTCGCGGCCGAAGGCCGGCAGCGACTCGCGCAGCGCGGCGACCACGTAGTCCGGCAGGCACAGCGCGAGGTCGGTCATCTTCACACCCGGCGTGTAGGAGGGCAGCACCGCGCCGAGTCCGGTCGACGCACGCCCGGCGAGAAAATCGCCGACCCGTTGCGCCGGTGCCTTGTAGTCGCTACCGCCCGCCTCGAAGGCGAGGCTTTCCCAGTGGCGCTGGAAGGCAATTCCAGCCAAAGGCGCCGCCAGCGGGTTGCCGTCACTGCCCGGATAGTCGGCCGGCGTGACGCCGACCACGATGGCGCTGTTGGCGTTGCGCTCGTTGCGCGAATACTGGCTCATGCCGTTGGTGACGACGCGACCCGGCTCCGAAGTGGCGGCCACCACCGTGCCGCCCGGGCACATGCAGAAGCTGTAGGCCGAGCGGCCGCCCTTGCAGTGGTGCACCAGTTTGTAATCCGCCGCGCCGAGCAGCGGGTTGCCGGCGTTGGCGCCGAAGCGGGCGCGGTCGATCAGCGACTGCGGGTGTTCGATGCGCACGCCGATCGAAAATGGCTTGGCTTCGACGTGCACGCCGCGCCCATGCAGCATCTCGAAGGTGTCGCGCGCGCTGTGGCCGACGGCGAGCACGACATGCGTGGCGGCGATGAATTCGCCGTCGGCGAGGCGCAGGCCGTGCACCTGTCCTTGCTCGATGTCGATGTCCTCGACCCGGCTGCCGAAGCGGATTTCGCCACCCAGCGCTTCGATCTCGGCGCGCATGTGTTCGACCATGCCCACCAGCTTGAAGGTGCCGATGTGCGGCTTGGCGACGTAGAGAATTTCGGCGGGTGCGCCGGCCTTGACGAATTCCGTCAGCACCTTGCGCCCGCGGAACTGCGGGTCCTTGATCTGGCTGTAGAGCTTGCCGTCGGAAAAGGTGCCGGCGCCGCCTTCGCCGAACTGGACGTTGGATTCGGGATTCAACTGACCCTTGCGCCACAGGCCCCAGGTGTCCTGGGTGCGCTCGCGCACGGCCTTGCCACGTTCGAGGATCAACGGCCGGAAGCCCATCTGCGCCAGAAGCAGGCCGGCGAACAGGCCGCAGGGGCCGGTGCCGATGACCACGGGGCGCAGCGGCAAAGGCGTGGCCGGCGCGCGGGCGACGAAACGGTAGCCCGTGTCCGGCGTCGGCCCGACATGGCGGTCGCCGCGCAGCCGCTTCAGCACCGCCGCCTCGTTTTTCAGTTCGACATCCAGCGTATAGATGAAGACGATGGCCGCGGGTTTGCGCGCGTCGTGGCCGCGGCGAAAGATCGTGTAGCCAAGCAGTTCGTCCGCCGCGATCCCCAGGCATTTCAGGATCGCGCTGTGCAGGTCGCCGGCGGAGTGATCGAGCGGGAGTTTGAGTTCGGTGAGTCGCATTGCCGTGTCGCCGAGGCCTGTGGCGAAAAGGCTGCCATTCTAACTTCCCCGGCTGCGGTCTCCGGACCGACCGGCGATGCCGGCCGGCGCTTTATCCCGGAGGCGGCAAAAGCCGGCGCCGGCAGCGCCCTGTTAATCGGTCGGGGCTTCGATCAGCGCCCGGTAGGCATGCCAGGTGGCGTGCCCGACCAGCGGCATGGTGACGATGAGGCCGAGGAAGCCCGTGGCAATGCCGATGGCCGTGAGCGTGACGATCAGCGCCGCCCAGATCAGCATCATCGGCAGGTTGCGCACCAGGGCGAGGAAGCTGGCCAGCATGGCGGTGACGGTGTCCTGGTTGCGCTCCAGCATCATCGGAATGGAAACCACGGAGAAGGCGAACACCAGCGCGGCGAAGAAGCCGCCCACGGCTAGGTAGGCCAGCAGGAATTCGATGTTGTCGAACTTCAATATCTGCGTCATGAAGCTTGCCAGGGTCGGCATGCCGCCCTGGTAGAACAGGGCGAACATCACCAGCGAGGCGCGCGCCCAGACCAGATAGATGACGATCAGGATCAGCGAGTAGATGCCGAAGCAGCCGAGGTTGCGCTTCCAGACGGCCAGCGTCGCCGCCAGGCTCAGCGGCTCGCCGGTTTCGCGACGGCGCGAGAGTTCGTACAGGCCCAGTGCCAGAAACGGCCCCAGCAGCAAGAAGCCGGCAGTGACCGCCGTAACCAGCTGCACGGCGTGACGGAAGGCGAGGAAGAGCAGCAAGCCGCCGGCGGCAAAGCACAGGCCGTAGAACAGGCTGGCAAAGCCGCAGGCCTTGAGGTCATCGGCACCGCGTCGCAGCCAGTCGAAAGGCGCCGACAGCGGCAGGCCGGTGCGGATCACCGGAAACTGATGGGGCTGCTTTTTGGCTGCTTCCAAGGGTTCAGACAATGAATTTGCGCAAGGCGTCAAGTACCGCGTCGGGCTGTTCGGCCATCAGCGCGTGGCCGGCGCCGTCGAGGCTGACGCTTCTGGCGTCCTTGATCACGGCGCCAAGCTTGGCGGCCGCCTTGGGGTGGGTCATCATGTCCCTGCTGCCGCTGATGATCAGGGCCGGGCAGGCCAGCGCGGCGGCGGCGTCCATGCCGTGCGTATAGGCGTTGCAGGCGGCCAGGTCGTTGTGCAGCACGCCCGGTTTCTGCCTTTCCATGAGGCGGCGCGAGGCGCCCAGCATCCACATCCCCGGCACGGTGTTGCCGCCGATGGTGCCGCGCGGCGAATGCGACCAGGTATTGATCATGCCGATGGCCTTGGGCTCCTTGTCTTTCGCCGCGCCGAGCAGCGCGTCGGAGACCGGCATCGGCACGGCGGTGCCGACCAGCGCGATGCGTGAGATGCGCGCCGGATGGCGCGAGGCGCATTCCAGCGCCGTGAGCGAACCCATGCTGTGGCCGACCAGGGAGACGTTTTTCGCCGTATCACCGGCGCCGTCCCGAAAAGGGATACCGCTTCGCATAACTTTTTCCAGCAGCAACGCGATCCAGTCAGCCAGGTCTTCGATGGACGGCAGTGGGCGGCCTGCGCTACGGCCGTGGCCGGGCAGGTCGACGGCGAGGACGGCAAAGCCGTGATGGGCGAACCAGCGGCTTTGCAGGCCCCAGACGCTGTGGTCGTTCTGCGCGCCGTGGATAAAGACGACGCAGGGCAGGGCGGCATCGAAGGGCTTGCCGCCGGTGTAGGCGTAGGCGGCCTGGCCGTTGATTTCCAGTTCCATGGTCAAGCCTTCGCGGCGGCGGCAAGTCCGCGATCGAGGTCTTCGAGCAGGTCGCCGGCGTCTTCCAGGCCGATCGACAGGCGGATGGTGCCGGGATGGATGCCGGCCGCCACCAGCGCGGCATCGGACATGCGGAAATGCGTGGTCGATGCCGGATGGATCACCAGCGATTTGGCATCGCCGACGTTGGCCAGGTGCGAGAACACGCGCAGGGCCTCGATGAACTTGCGTCCTGCCGCCCTTGCCTCAGCGGGGCCGCCCTTGAGCGTGAAGCTGAAGACCGAACCGGCACCGCGCGGCAGCAGTTTTTTCGCCAGGGCGTGGTCGGGATGGTTCACCAGCTCCGGATAGCCGACGCCTGCCACGGCCGCGTGGCCCGCCAGATGTGCGACGGCCTGGCGCGTGTTGGCGATGTGCCGCTCCATGCGCAGCGGCAGGGTCTCGACGCCCTGCAGCAACTGGAATGCCGTCATCGGGCTCATGCAGGCGCCGAAGTCGCGCAGGCCCTCACGCCGGGCCCGCAGCAGGAAGGCGGCGACGGTGGATTCCTCGCTGAAATCCATGCCGTGGAAGCCCTCGTAGGGCTCGGTCAGGGTCGGGAACCTGCCGCCCGCGGCGTTCCAGTTGAAGCTGCCGCCATCGACCAGCAGGCCGCCGATGGCGACACCGTGGCCGCCGAGGAACTTGGTCGCGGAATGGAAGATCAGGTCGGCGCCATGGTCGAAGGGCCGCATCAGCCAGGGCGTGGTGAAGGTGCTGTCCACCATCAGCGGCAGGCCGTGCTCATGGGCCAGTGCCGCCACCTCGGGAATGTTCAGCACGTCGAGGCCGGGATTGCCCAGCGTCTCGCCGAACAGCAGCCTTGTTTCAGGCCGGATCGCGGCGCGCCAGGCGTCGAGGTCGCGCGGATCGACGAAAGTGGTGGTGATGCCGAAGCGCGGCAGGGTGTAGTCGAGCAGGTTGTGCGAGCCGCCATAGAGCGAGCGGCTGGCGACGATGTGGCTGCCGGCGCCCATCAGTGTGGCGATGGCCAGGTGCAGCGCGGCCTGCCCCGAGGCGACGGCAATCGCGCCGACGCCGCCTTCCAGCGCGGCGATGCGTTCTTCGAGCACGGCGTTGGTCGGGTTGGAAATGCGCGAATAGACGTGGCCGGCGCGTTCCATGTTGAACAGCGCCGCGGCCTGGTCGGAATCCTTGAAGACGAAGGAGGTGGTCAGGTAGATCGGCGTCGCCCGCGCGCCGAAGCGCTCGTCCGGGACCTGCCCGGCGTGCAGGGCCAGGGTATCGAAGTTGTAGCTCATTGGACTGCCATCCCCCCAACCCCCGTCCCATGGAAGGGGGTGATCGTGGTTTGCCGGTGGCGCGGCTTCATGGTTGTGATTGCGCTGCCCTGGGGCACCCCGGTGGCGGCGCTCATGCGTATTCGTCGGGGTCGGGATCGAGCATGCGCACGAGCTGGGCGATGCGGTCCTTGATCAGCAGCTTGCGCTTCTTCAGGCGCCGCAGCATCAACTGGTCGTCCGTTGGCGCCTGCGTCAGCCGGTTGATGGCCTCGTCGAGGTCGCGATGCTCGACGCGCAGTTCGACCAGCCGGGCTTGCGCTGTCTCGGGCGTATCGCTCGAATCGTTGGCTGCCATGGCGCTAATCCGGCCGGATCAGCCGGCGATGTATTGTTCCAGTTGCTTGATCAGGAAGGCCTGCTGGGAAATGGTTTCCTTGACCAGGTCGCCGATCGAGACCATGCCGATTACCTGCTTGTTGCTGTCGAGAATCGGCAGGTGGCGGATGTGTTTTTCCGTCATCAGCGCCATGGCTTCGTCGGTGGTCTGCGTCGGCAGGGCATAGAGGACCTTCTCGGTCATGATCTCCCGCACCATGGTTTCCTTCGACGACTTGCCGAGGAGGATGATCTTGCGCGCGTAGTCGCGCTCGCTGAAGATGCCGGCAAGCTGCCCGTCGTGCATTGCCAGTACGGCACCGATATCGTGTTTCGCCATGAGTTGCAGGGCCGAAAACACCGAGTCGTCTGGGGAAACGGAAAGCGGCGCGCGCGCGGGGCGTTCTTCAAGCAGTTTTTTCAGGGTCTTCATGTGTTTCCTCTCTCGATTTCAGTTCGGCCTCGCGTGGCCGGTTTGCCTGGCGGCAGGTGCTTTTCCGCCATTGTGCAGGAAGTTGCGCGCTTGGTGTTTCCGTTCACTCCGCCAGACCGTGTTCAAGGCCGTAGCGAATCAGCTCCGCCGTGCTCTTGAGGCCCATTTTTTCCAGCAGCCGGGCGCGGTAGGTGCTGACGGTGGCGACGCCGAGGTTGAGCGCATCGGCAATCTGGGTTTGCGTCTTGCCGGCGGCGATCATCACCAGCACCTGGTATTCGCGGTCGGTAATGCGTTCATGCGGCGATTTGTCGGAGTTGTCCGAAATCGCCTCGGCGAGCTGCTGGGCGACCGCCGGGCTCAGGTACTTCTTGCCCGAGGCAACCTGGCGGATGGCGGTGACCAGCAGTTCCGGCGCGCTCTGCTTGGTCAGATAGCCGGAAGCGCCGGCCTTGAGGGCGCGCACCGCGTATTGCTCCTCCGGATGCATGCTGAGGATCAGCACCGGCTGGCGCGGGAATTCCTTCTTCAACTGTTTCAGGGTATCGATGCCGTTGCGGTTGGGCATCGATACATCCAGCAGGAACACGTCCCAAGGCTGTTGCCGGGCCAGGTTCAATGCTTCCACGCCGTCGTCGGCTTCGCCGGTGACGAGCAGGTCCTCGGTTTCGGAAAGTATCTGCTTGAGGCCCTGCCGCACGATGGCATGGTCATCGGCAATCAGGACGTGGATCTTGTCGGCCATGGTCAAAATACTTTTATACTTCAGAGAAGGCTCATGCCGCGAAGCGGCGTTATGCCGTAACTAAAACAGGTTGCGTTGCAATTCTTCTTCGCCGGGCGGTTCGATGCCGGCAGTTTCCGGAACCCGCAGCACGATATGGGTGCCGCCGTGTTCCGCCGGCCCGATGGAAAATTCACCGGCAAGACTCAGGACCCGCTCGCGAATTCCGCGCAGACCAAACGACTTCGGCTTCTGCATGTCGACCTCGGAAATGCCGCGACCGTTGTCCCTGATCTCGAGCAGGATGTTACCGCGTTCGCGCCGCAAACGCATGACGACCAGCGATGCATGCGCGTGTTTCGCGACATTGGTCAGGGCCTCCTGGGCGATGCGGAACAAGGCCAGCGAAGTGTCGGGTTCCGGCTCGATCGCATCCTCGTCGCACTGCACGCGGCAGGCGATGCCGAAGCGCTGGGTGAAGTCCTCGGCCTGGCACTCGATGGCCGCCGGCAGGCCGAATTCCTTGAGGATGCCCGGACGCAGTTCGCGTGCAACACGGCTCGCCGTGCTCATGGCCTGGTCCAGCAGGTGTTCGATCGAGTGGGCTTTCTCGCGCAGCCGAACCGCGTCGGCGGGCAGCTTGGCGGCAAGCTGCGCCGCCTCGATCTTCAGAAAAACCAGGATCGAACCGAGTTCGTCGTGGATGTCGCGCGAGATCCGTTCGCGTTCTTCTTCCTTGACGGCTTCGAGGTGGGTGGACAGTTCGGCCAGTTGCTGTCGCGAGGAACGCAGCTGAGCTTCGCTTTCCTTGCTTTCGGTAACGTTGCTGGCGATGCCGCGCCATTCGACGATGCCGTTGTCGAAGCGATGCGGCGTCGAGCGCAGGTTGACCCACTTCTGCCGGGTGCGCCCCCGGGTATAGCCTTCCCAGTTCAGCAGCGTGCCCTTTGCGGCGGATTCGTGCAGCGCGCTTTCGAGGCTCTTGCGCTTGTCGGTGTCGAGGGCGTCGAACAGCTTGTTGGCCGAGGCCAGCAAATGCTGCTGCTTGAAGCCGAAGAGCTTCTGGCAGCCTTCGCTGACGAACAGGAAGCGATATTCGCCCTGCGCATCGCGCCGCAGGTGGAACAACATGCCCGGCAGATTGGAGGCCAGTGCATCGAAGCGCGCCTGGCTTTCGTTGAGCATTTCCAGCGCCGCGCGGTGGTCGGCGCGATGCCGCGCCTCGCGCACTTCGCGCTCGATCGCAGGCAGCAGCCGCTCCGGGCGGTCGGCGTCGATCACGTCGCGCGCACCGGCTTTCATCGCCGACTGCATCGCGGGCGCCTCGCCCGGACTGGCGACCAGGATCAGCGGCAGATCGACGCCCTGATCCTCGATCTGGCGCAACGCAGCCTGCAGCGACAGCGCGGCCACTCCGGACAGATAAAGCATCGCATCCCAGGGCTGGTCGGCGAGCGTGGCGCGCAAACCGTCGGCGTTGTCGATGCGTTGAATCATGTCGGCTTTGCCCAGCATCGGCAGCAGGCGCGCCACGTCGACATCCGATGCTGCGGCAACAAGCAGGTGCAAGGGCTGGCGGGAATGCGAACTGGCGACCATGAGCGACGTCGGATGTGGTGGAAGTGAAGTTTATAGCGGATCGGCTCCGTTATAATTCGCCCCGGGCCGGCATAGCTCAGATGGTAGAGCAACCGCCTTGTAAGCGGTAGGTCACCAGTTCGATTCCGGTTGCCGGCACCAGGTCAAAACGGCTCCCCGCCACGGGAGCCGTTTTTTTGCCCTCAAGTTTCTGGGGTGCAGGAAAAAAAATAAGGACCGGAGGTGAGTCCGGTCCCGATTAAATGGTGGAGGCGGCGGGAATTGAACCCGCGTCCATAAGTGCGCCACATACAGTTCTACATACTTAGCCGCGTCATTTGGTTTAACCCGCAACACGCCGACGGACAGGCTGGTTGCAAGCGATTCGCTGGATTTTCGAACCGTGCATCGCGACTCCGCACAGCCTTATCCCACGTATATGATTCCGATGCAGCTTGCGCTGCCTGGCCCGTGAGAGAACCAGTTCGGAAGCCAGCCGCTGTTAAGCGGCTAGAGCGAAACGCTCGTCGTTGGCAGTTAGTGCGTTCCAGATGGATTTACGAGGTACCCGGATCCTCGGTATGCCCTGCATGCTTTGTCACCCATGTCGAAGCCATGTCGCCCCCAAAATGGTACGCATCAGTTGAAGGCCGATGCGCGGATTGCAAGTGCGATTCTAGCCCTTTGCCGCGGCGAAGCCGAGAATTTCGTGCGGGGCGGCGGCGATCGCATCGGCGCCCCACTCGCCGGGCAAACTGCCGTCGCCCAGATAGCCCCAACCGGCGACGATGGTGCGCATGCCGGCGGCGCGGCCCGAAATCACATCGCGCTCGTCATCGCCGATGTAGATGCAGTCTGTTGCGGCAATGCCGATCACGGCACTGGCGAGTTGCATCGGATGCGCATGCGGTTTGGCGCGCCGCGCGCTGTCGCCGCAGACGATGCAGACTGTGCGCTGGCGCAAGCCGAGCTGTTCGAGGAGCGGGATGGCGAAGCGCTGCGACTTGTTGGTGACGATGCCCCACGGTATGGCCCGCACCTCCAGTGCATCGAGGTGTTCGGCCATACCCTGGAACAGCCGGGTGCCGACGCACAAGGCGTCCTGATAAATGGCCAGAAAGCGCTGCTGCAGCGCGGCGTAGCGCGGGTCGGCCGGCGTGATGCCGAGGCCGGCGCCGATCATGCCGCGCGCGCCCGAGGAAACGTGCGGACGCAGCAATTCCATGGGCAACGGGGGGCGCCCCTGTTCCTGCAGCAACTGATTGAGCGCCGCGCCAAGGTCGGGCGCCGTGTCCGCCAGCGTGCCGTCAAGATCGAAAAGTACGGCTTCAGGCACCGCGGCGCGCTCGCAGCAGGTAATTGATGTCGGTGTCCGCGCCGACCTTGCCTTCGCGGCTGAAGGGGTTGTAGCGCAGGCCGGTGATTTCGAGGACGTCCAGCCCGGCGTCCCGACACAGGCGGGAAAGTTCGGCGGGCTTCAGAAATCGCGTGTAGTCGTGCGTGCCGCGCGGCAGGAGATTGAGCAGGTATTCGGCGCCAAGCACCGCAACGAGGTAGGCCTTGGCGTTGCGGTTTAGGGTGGACAGGAACACCTGGCCGCCGGGCTTGACCAGTCGGGCGCAGGCTGCCACCGTGCTGGCCGGGTCGGGCACGTGTTCCAACATTTCGAGGCAGGTGACGTGGTCGAAGCCGCCGGGAGCTTCGTCGGCCATGGCTTCCGCCGAAATCAGGCGATAGTCGATTTTGTGGCCGCTCTCGTACAGATGGAGGCGCGCGACGGACAGGGCCTTTTCCGACAGGTCGATGCCGGTGACCTGAGCCCCCAGTGCGGCCATGCCTTCGCTCAGCAGGCCGCCGCCGCAGCCGATGTCGATCACGCGCTTGCTCCTGAGTTCCGCGTGTGAATCAATCCATGCGACGCGTGCCGGATTGATGTCGTGCAGGGGACGGAACTCGGAATTCGGGTCCCACCAGCGGTGGGCGACTTCCCCGAATTTGTCGAGTTCCTGTTGATCGGCGTTGGCGGCGGTGTTCATCATGATGCTCCCATGCGCAGCTGGCTATCGTACTCGCCCGGAAAGGACGGCGAAATGGCAAAAAAAAGCCCTGCGTCGCAGGGCTTTTTTCCGGGTCGGACGGGATTACTTGGTGCCGATGACCTCGATATCGACACGACGGTCGGGCTGCAGGCACTCGACGACCTTCTGGCTCTTCGGGCCCTTGCACTGATCAGGCTTGGTGACCGGCTGCTTCTCGCCCTTGCCTTCCGTGTATACGCGATTGGCATCGATACCCTTGCTCACCAGATAGGTCTTGACAGCTGCGGCGCGCTTCTCGGAGAGCTTCTGGTTGTAGGCGTCGTCACCGAAGCGGTCGGCATGACCGACGGCGAGGATCACTTCGAGCTTGATGCCCTTGATGTCGGCAGCCAGCTTGTCGAGCTTGGCCTTGCCTTCGGCACGCAGGTCGGCCTTGTTGAAGTCGAACAGGGCGTCGGCGGCGAGCGTCACTTTCTGCGCGGCGGGCTTCGGTGCGGCAGCCGGAGCCGGGGCGGCAGCGGCGGGCTTGGCCGGAGCAGCGGCAGGCGGGGGCGGCGGCTCGCACTTGGCCTTGGGCATCAGATCCTTGTCGCACTCGCAGCCGACCGGGAACTGACCGTACATGATGCTCTCGGCAGCCGCCGGGGTCCAGTAGCCGGTGCGCCAGCAAAGGCCGGTACCGCTCTTGACGACGAGGCCGCGCGAGTCGATGGCGTAGGGCATGACGTCGCCGGCCTTGAGCATCACGGCATTTTGGGCAAAGGCTGCAGCGGAAAGCCCGAGCAACGTGGCGAGCAGCAGCGAATGTTTCGTAGTAATCATGTATTTCCCCTTCCTGTTGGGCTAAGTAGAAGACTGAATTCAGTGTTTCGTTATTTTCCTGAGCGGAACGCAAGGTCAGGACGTCAGGCGAGTATGCCACAAACCTGCGAGGTCAAGCAATTCCGAAATATTGATTTCTAATGGAGCGCCGTTGCGCATTACCAGCTTCCCCGCCACCCAGGTATGGGTGACCTGTTCGCGGCCGGCGGCATAGACGAGGTGCGAGGCGGGGTCGAAGCACGGCTGCATCAGCCATTCGTCAAGGCGCACGGCGCACAGGTCGGCCGCCTTGCCGGGCAACAGCGAGCCGATTCCGCCTTCCAGTCCGAGCGCTTGCGCCCCGCCCAGCGTTGCGGCACGCAGTGTCGCATGGGTGTCGAGGGCCTCGGCGTTCCGGCTGACTCCCTTGGCCAGCAGCGCGGCGTGGCGCATTTCATGGAACAGGTCGAGGCGGTTGTTGGACGCGGCGCCATCCGTTCCCAGGCCGAAATTCAGTCCGCGCGCCTGGACGGCCGACAGCGGTGCGATGCCGCTGCCCAGTTTCAGGTTCGAGGTCGGGCAGTGGGCGATGTGGCAGCCCTCATGCGCCAGCAGGTCGATCTCGCCGGCGTCGAGATGCACGGCATGCACGGCGATCAGTTGCGGGCCCAGCAGGCCCAGGCGGCGCAGCCGCTCGATGGGGCGCACGCCGTGCTGCGCCAGGCTCTCCTCGATCTCGTGCAGGGTTTCATGGACATGTATGTGGATCGGTAATTCAAGTTGGGCGGCCAGGGTCGCGATCTTTTCAAAGGTCTTGTCGGCAACCGTATAGGGTGCGTGCGGGGCGAGGCAGAAACTCAGCAGCGGGTCGCCGCTCAGCGCGTCGCGGATCGCCAGGCCCTTGGCCAGGTAGTCGTCGGCGTCGGCGGCGTAGCGGGTGGGAAACTCGATGGCGATGATGCCCAGCACGGCCCGCATCCCCAGCCTTTGCGCGGCGGCGGCAGCCGCCTCCGGAAAGAAATACATGTCGTTGAAGGTCGTGATGCCGCCGCGCAGCATTTCGGCACAGGCCAGCAGGGTCCCGGCGTGCACGAAATCCGGTGTGGCGTGGCGTGCTTCCGCCGGCCAGATGCGTTCGTTTAGCCAGCGCATCAGGGCCAGATCGTCGGCATAGCCGCGCAGCAGGCTCATGGCGGCGTGCGTGTGCAGGTTGATCAGGCCCGGCAGGACGACCTGACCGGGCAAATCGAGGGTTTGCCGCGGGTGGAAGCGCTGCAGGGCTTCCGCATCGGGTAGCAGGGCGACGATGCAGCCGTCGCTGATCGCCAGCGAATGCCCCGCAAGCGTCACTCCGGCCGGTTCGATGGGGATGATCCACTCCGGACGGATAAGGAGGTCTATTTCGGCAGGAGCGGCGCCCGGAGCAGCGGGAGGATTCATGTGCTGATTCAACCAGATTTGGTGCTCCGCGACAACCCGCCGGGCTATCCCCGCATGCTAAAATTGCCTCTTTTCACGCCATCGTCCGCCGCAAGCCGGTTGAAGCCCCCTAAATGACATCGTTCGCCAAAGAAACCCTGCCGATCAGCCTCGAAGAGGAGATGCGTCACTCTTACCTGGATTACGCCATGAGCGTGATCGTCGGCCGGGCATTGCCGGATGTGCGCGACGGACTGAAACCGGTGCATCGGCGCGTGCTTTTCGCCATGCACGAGCTTTCCAACGACTGGAACAAGGCTTACAAGAAGTCGGCGCGCATCGTCGGCGACGTGATCGGTAAATACCATCCGCACGGCGACACCGCGGTATATGACACGATCGTGCGCATGGCGCAGGATTTTTCGCTGCGCTACATGCTGGTCGACGGCCAGGGCAACTTCGGCTCGGTCGACGGCGACAACGCGGCGGCGATGCGCTACACCGAAGTGCGCATGGCGCGCATCGGCCATGAACTGCTGATCGACATCGACAAGGAAACCGTCGATTTCGGCCCGAACTACGACGGATCGGAACAGGAACCGCTGATCCTGCCGGCGCGCATCCCGAACCTGCTGATCAATGGTTCCTCGGGCATTGCCGTCGGCATGGCGACCAACATTCCGCCGCACAACCTCAACGAAGTGGTGGATGCCTGCCTGGTACTGCTCGGCAACCCCGATACCACGATCGACGAACTGATCGCCATCATTCCCGCGCCGGATTTCCCCACGGCCGGACTGATCTACGGCGTTTCCGGCGTGCGCGACGGCTACCTGACCGGTCGCGGCCGCGTGATCATGCGCGCGCGCACCCACATCGAGGATTTGCCGCGCAGCGGACGCCAAGCGATCGTGGTCGATGAACTCCCCTACCAGGTCAACAAGAAGACCCTGCAGGAAAAGATCGCCGAACTGGTCCACGAGAAGAAGATCGAGGGCATCGCGCACATCCAGGACGAGTCCGACAAGTCAGGCATGCGCCTGGTGATCGAACTGAAGAAGGGCCAGGTGCCCGAGGTGGTGCTGAACCACCTCTACAAGCAGACGCAGTTGCAGGACACCTTCGGCATGAACATGGTGGCGCTGGTCGATGGCCGGCCGCGTTTGCTCAACCTGAAGGAGATGCTGCAGTGTTTCCTCGCCCACCGGCGCGAGGTCATCACGCGGCGCACGGTGTTCGAACTGCGCAAGGCGCGCGAGCGCGGGCATATCCTCGAAGGCCTCGCCGTCGCTTTGTCCAACGTCGATGAAATCATCGCCCTGATCAAGGCGGCGCAGACGCCGGCGGAGGCCAAGCGCGGGCTGATGGCGCGCACATGGCGCTCGACCCTGGTGGAAGGCATGCTGGCCAGGGCCGCGGCAGAGTTTTCGCGGCCGGACGGCCTGGGCGCCGAGTTCGGTCTGTCGGCGCAAGGCTACCTGCTGTCCGATGCGCAGGCCCAGGCGATCCTCGAACTACGCCTGCAGCGCCTGACCGGCCTGGAGCAGGACAAGATCGTTGCCGAATACAAGGAGGTGATGGACCAGATCGCCGACCTGCTCGACATCCTGGCCCGCCCGGAGCGCATCACCACGATCATCGGCGAAGAACTGACGGCGGTGAAAGCCCAGTTCGGCGACGCGCGGCGCTCGGAAATCGTGCTCAGTACCGCCGACATCAACCTCGAAGACCTGATCGTCCGCGAAGACATGGTCGTCACCCTGTCGCATACGGGCTACATCAAGCGCCAGCCGCTGGCCGACTACCGCGCCCAGCGGCGCGGCGGTCGCGGCAAGCAGGCGGCGGCGATCAAGGAAGATGATTTCGTCGATCGCCTGTTCGTCGCCAATACCCACGACTACATCCTGTGCTTTTCCAGCCGCGGCCGCGTCTATTGGCTCAAGGTCTACGAAGCGCCCGAAGGACAGCGCGCCTCGCGCGGCCGGCCGATCATCAACCTCTTTCCGCTCGAAGAGGGCGAGAAGATCACCGCGATCCTGCCGGTCAAGGAATTCGACGAAGAGCACTTCATCTTCATGGCGACCACCATGGGCACGGTGAAGAAGACGCCGCTGACCAGCTTTGCCAATCCGCGCAAGGCCGGCATCATCGCCGTCGGGCTGGACGAAGGCGATCGCCTGATCGGCGTCGCCATCACCAACGGCCAGTGCGACGTCATGCTGTTCTCGGATTCCGGCAAGGCCGTACGCTTTGCCGAGGACGACGTGCGGCCGATGGGGCGCGAAGCGCGCGGCGTGCGCGGCATGATGCTGGAGGATGATCAGAAGGTGATTTCCATGCTGGTGGCCGACAGCGAGGACTATGCGGTGCTGACCGCCACCGAGAACGGCTTCGGCAAGCGCACGCCGATCGCGGAGTACACGCGCCACGGCCGCGGCACCAAGGGCATGATCGCAATCCAGACCTCGGAACGCAACGGCAAGGTCGTCGCCGCCGTGCTCGCCGGCCTGGGCGAAACCCGCGAGGAGATCATGCTGATTTCGACCGGCGGCGTCCTGATCCGCACCCGGGTCACCGACATTCGCGTCATGAGCCGCTCGACCCAGGGCGTGACGCTGATCAATCTCGATGACGGCACTTTCCTGGCCGGCGTCGAAAAAGTTATCGAGACCGAAGATGAAGACCTGTCTGCGGATCTCCCGGACTCGCCTTCGGACATTCCTGCTGACAACTAGGCGTGGGCGCTTCCGGCGTGCAACATCGAGCTGCGAGCCCTGATGTATACGGTATCCTGTATTCTTTACTACTTTCTGGTATTTCCGTAAATTGATTTAGTCACTATTGGAGGCTGGTTATGGCACGCATTTTTAATTTCAGCGCTGGCCCCGGGGCTCTTCCCGAGGCCGTTCTAAAACAGGCGGCGGAGGAGTTGCTGGACTGGCACGGCAGCGGCCAGTCGGTGATGGAAATGAGCCATCGCGGCAAGGAATACATGAGCATCCATGCCCAGGCCGAAGCCGACCTGCGCGAACTGATGGGCATTCCCGCCAACTACAAGGTGCTGTTCCTGCAGGGCGGCGCCACGCTGCAGTTCGAAATGATCCCGATGAACCTCATGGCCGGCAAGCCCGGCGCCGACTATGTGCATACCGGCGAATGGGCGAAGAAGGCCATCAAGGCCGCCAAGGCCTTCGGCAAGGTGAATATCGTCGCCAGCAGCGAGGACGGCAATTTCGCCTATGCGCCGGCGCAGAAGGACTGGAAGCTGGACAAGGATGCCGCCTACGTGCATTACACCGGCAACGAGACCATCGGCGGCGTCGAGTTCCACTGGACGCCCGAGACCGGCAATGTGCCGCTGGTCTGCGACATGTCCTCCAACATCCTGTCGAAGCCGGTCGATGTCAGCAGGTACGGCCTGATCTATGCCGGCGCGCAGAAGAACATCGGCCCGGCCGGCCTGACCATCGTCATCATCCGCGACGACCTGATCGGCAAGGGCGTACCGGCCCCGCAGACCATGATGGATTACAAGACCCACGCCGAGAACGACTCGATGTACAACACGCCGCCCACCTACGGCATCTACATCGCCGGCCTGGTGTTCCAGTGGCTCAAGCAGCAGGGCGGCCTGGCGGCGATCGAGAAGCAGAACATCGCCAAGGCCAATCTGCTTTACGACTACCTGGACGCATCCAGCTTCTATGCCAATCCGGTGCGCAAGGAAGACCGCTCGCGCATGAACGTGCCCTTCACGCTGAAGGATGCCGCGCTGGACGAAGAATTCCTCAAGGGTGCCAAGGCCAAGGGCATGGCGCAGCTCAAGGGGCACCGCTCGGTCGGCGGCATGCGCGCCTCGATCTACAATGCCATGCCGGTCGCCGGCGTTGCCGCCCTGGTGGCCTACATGAAGGAATTCGAGGCGAGGTTTGCCAAATGAGCATGACCAAACCGATCAATGTCCTGATCCTCAACCAGATCTCGCAGAACGGCCTCAAGCGCCTGCCGGCGGAGCGTTACCAGGTCGGCAAGGATCTCGCCGACCCGGACGCCGTCATGGTGCGCTCGGCCGACATGCACAAGATGGACATCCCGAAGTCGGTGCAGGCCATCGGGCGTGCCGGCGCCGGCACCAACAACATCCCGGTCAAGGCCATGTCGGCGCGCGGCGTGCCGGTATTCAATGCGCCGGGCGCCAATGCCAACGCGGTCAAGGAACTGGTGGTGGCCGGCATGCTGCTCTCGGCGCGCAACATCGGCGGCGCGATGAAGTTCGTTTCGGCGCTGGACCCGAAGGATCCGGAAATGGAAAAGAAGGTCGAGGACGGCAAGAAGACCTTCGCCGGCTTCGAATTGGCCGGGCACACGCTGGGCGTGATCGGCCTGGGCAAGATCGGCTGCCTGGTTGCCGACGTGGCGATCAAGCTGGGCATGAACGTGCTCGGCTACGACCCGGAGATCACCGTGGATGCGGCCTGGAGCCTGCCGTCGCAGGTCAAGAAGGCCAACAGCGTCGCCGAGGTGCTGAAGCACGCCAATTTCATTTCCATGCATGTGCCGCTGGTCGATGCGACGCGCAAGATGATCAATGCCGAAATGCTGACCCACGCAAAGCACGGCGCCGTGCTGCTGAATTTCTCCCGCGAGGGCGTGGTGGACGAGGCGGCCGTGATCGCGGCGCTGGATGCGAAGAAGCTTTCTGCTTACGTTTGCGACTTCCCCAGCCCCCATGTCAACTCTCACCCCGGCGTCATTGCGCTGCCGCATCTCGGTGCGTCCACCGGCGAGGCGGAAGAGAACTGTGCCGTCATGGTCGCCGACCAGTTGCGCGAGTACATGGAGCACGGCAACGTGCAGAATGCGGTGAACTTCCCCAATGTGACCATGCCGCGCGAATCGAGCTTCCGCATCGCGGTGGCGAATTCCAACGTGCCCAACATGCTCGGCCAGATTTCGACCGCCATGGCCAATGCCGGCCTCAACATCCACAACATGATGAACAAGTCGAAGGGCGACGTCGCCTACACGCTGGTCGATGTGGATAGCGCGGTGCCGGGCAAGGTGGTCGACGCGATCGCCGGCATTCCGGGCGTGCTGGCCGTCAGGTATCTGCCGCTGGAGGACTGAGGGTGGCCGACGATTCGCAAGAGCTGGCCAGGCTGCGCGATGAAATCGACGCGCTCGACGGCGAACTGCTGCGCCTGATCAACGATCGGGCCAGGCTGGCGCATCGCATCGGCGAGATCAAGCACGGCAACATCTACCGGCCGGAACGCGAAGCGCAGGTGCTGCGGCGGGTGGCCGAACGCAATCCCGGGCCGCTGCCGGCCGCGGCGGCGCAGCGCATCGTGCGCGAAGTCATGTCGGCCTGCCTGGCGCTGGAACAGCCGCTGACCATCGCCTATCTGGGGCCTGCCGGCACCTATTCCGAATCGGCGGCGCGCAAGCATTTCGGCGGCGCGCCGACGCTGCTGGCCTGTCCCGGCATCGACGACGTATTCCGCGCCGTCGAAGCCGGAAATGCGCATTACGGCGTGGTGCCGATCGAGAATTCGACCGAAGGCGCCATCGGCCGCTCGCTGGACCTGCTGCTTTCCTCGCCCCTGCAGATCTGCGGCGAGATAAACCTGCCGATCCATCACAAGCTGATGGGGCAGGGCGACAGTCCGGCGGACCTCACCCGCATCTATTCCCACGCGCAGTCCCTGGCGCAATGCCACGAGTGGCTCAACCGCAACCTGCCGCAGGTGCAGCGAATTCCGGTGGCGAGCAATGCCGAAGCCGCGCGCTTGGCGGCGGCCGAGGCCGCAACGGCGGCCATCGCCGGCGATGCCGCGGCCGAACTGTATGGCCTGAAAATACTCGCCGACAATATCGAGGACGATCCCAACAACACCACGCGCTTTGCCGTGGTTGCGGGCCACGATGCCGGCCCCTCGGGGTCGGATCGCACCTCGCTGGTCTGCTCGGCGCAGAACCGGCCGGGCGGCCTTTACCAGCTTCTGGCGCCCTTCGCCGACAACGGCGTCTCCATGAGCCGGCTGGAATCCCGGCCGGCGCGCGGTTTCGGCGGCAGCCGCTGGGAGTACGTGTTCTACATCGACATCGAAGGCCACCGCAGCGAGGCGGCGGCCACGCGGGCACTCGATGAACTGCGCAGCCGGGCAGGTTTCGTCAAGATACTTGGCTCCTATCCCAGGGCCGCTTACTGAAAGGTTCCTCATGAGCATCGTCGAGCAGGCTCCTTCCTACGTCCGCGCCATTTCGCCCTACATCCCCGGCAAGCCGATCACCGAACTGGCCCGCCAAATGGGGCTTCCGGTCGAAAAAATCGTCAAGCTCGCCTCCAACGAAAACCCCCTGGGCATGAGCCCGAAGGCGCGCAAGGCGGTCGAGGCGGCGCTTTCCGGAATCGAACGCTACCCGGATCAGTTCGACCTGATCGCCGCCATCGCCGAACGCCATGGCGTGGCGCAGGAGCAGGTGGTGCTGGGCAACGGCTCGAACGATGTGCTCGACCTGGCCGCCCGTGTTTTCCTCGCCCCGGGCCGTTCCGCGGTGTTTTCCCGGCACGCCTTCGCCGTCTACCCGCTGGCCTCGATGTCGGCGGGCGCCGAATGCATCGCCGCGCCGGCGAAGAACTACGGCCATGATCCGGCCGCCATGCTGGCCGCGATCCGTCCCGACACGCACGTAGTCTGGATCGCCAATCCGAACAACCCCACCGGCAACTTCCTGCCGCAAGCCGAAGTGCGCGCCTTCATCGCGAAGATTCCGGCGCATATTGCGGTCGTCCTCGACGAGGCCTACACGGAATACCTGGCGCCGGCCGATCGTGCCGACACGGTGGCCTGGATCAGGGACTTTCCGAACCTGGTCGTCACCCGCACGTTCTCGAAAATCTACGGTCTGGCCGGTCTGCGCGTCGGCTACGGCGTCGGGCGCGCCGACGTGATCGACCTGCTCAACCGGGTGCGTCAGCCTTTCAACGTCAACAACCTGGCACTTGCGGGAGCGCTCGCGGCGCTGGACGACCATGAGTTTCTGGCGCGCAGCTACGAGTCCAACCGCAGCGGCATGGATCAGATCATCGCCGGCCTGAAGCGCCTGGGCCTGGAACACATCCCGTCCCACGGCAACTTCGTCACCTTCGAGGTGGCCGACGCCGCCGGGGTCAATGGCAAGTTGCTGAAGCAGGGCGTGATCGTGCGACCCATCGGCGGCTATGGCATGCCGAATCACCTGCGCGTGACCATCGGCCTCGAAACCGAAAACCTGCGCTTCCTCGAAGCCCTGCAAAAATCGCTCTGATGAAACGCGCCGGGCCGTCCCAAGCGTTTCATCGCCCCCTGGGGGGAGAACGCCGCATGGCGGCGTTTTCGGGGGGAGGCTGAATGCCGCAAAGCAAGATCGTCATCTGCGGCGTCGGGCTGATCGGCGGCTCGTTTGCGCTCGCCCTCAAAAAGTCGGCGCTGGCGCTGCGGCGCGACTTGCTGGTCGTCGGCATGGGGCGCACCCGCGCGCCGCTGGAGCAGGCACTGCGCCTCGGCGTGATCGACGCCATCGCCACCGACTGGGCGTCCGCACTGGACGGCGCCGACCTGGTCCTGCTCGGCATGCCGGTGGGCCAGATGCCGGCCGTGATGACTGCCCTGGCGCCGCATCTGCAGCCGCACACCCTCGTCACCGACGGTGGCAGCACCAAGTCCGACGTGGTCGCGGCCGCCCGCGCTGCATTCGGTGACAAGATCCGGCAGTTCGTGCCCGGCCATCCGATTGCCGGCGCGGAAAAGAGCGGCGTGGCCGCTGCGCAGGTCGACCTCTATGTCGATAAACGCGTGGTCCTGACGCCGCTGCCGGAAAACTCGGCCGCCGGCGTGAAGGCGGTGCGTGCGGTCTGGGAGCTTTGCGGCGCGAAGGTGTCGCAACTCGCCGCGGCAGAGCACGACCGCGTTTTCGCCGCTGTCAGCCATTTGCCGCACCTGCTGGCCTTCGCCCTGGTGCACGATTTCGCGCAACGCCAAAATTCCGATCAGCTGTTCGGCTTCGCCGCCGGCGGCTTTCGCGACTTCACGCGCATCGCCAGCAGCCATCCCGAAATGTGGCGCGACATCTGCGTCGCCAACCGCCATGCCCTGCTGCAGGAACTCGACGCCTACATGGTCGAACTGATGCGCACGCGGGTGCTGCTCGCCGGGGCCGACGCAGCCGGCCTCGAGGTGATGTTCAGCACGGCCCGCGAGCGGCGCGACGCCTGGCTGGATTCCCTGCCGCCGCCCGGCGAATAGCAGGGCTATCATCCGGCACCGACCTTTGCCGATCCCGACCATGCTGAGACCAAAGATCGAAGCCGCACTTGCGCTAGCCAGGGCAAGGGCGATTCCTCATGGCGGCACAAACGAAGCGCCGCAGAAGTGTGCGTTTATTTGTCCGCGAAAGGCGACTCGATAAGTGAATTTTGAATGGGAAGAAACCAAGGCTGCGGCGAACCTCGAAAAGCACAAGGTGTCCTTCGAGGAGGCTTCGACCGTTTTTCAGGATGACTTGTCGCTGACTGGCCGTGATCCTGATCATTCAGTTGGCGAGCATCGTTTTGTGACCTTCGGCTTGTCTGCAAGAAATCGCGTCTTGCTGGTTTCGCATACCGAACGCGGTGGCATAATTCGAATCATCAGTGCGCGCCCCGCGACACGGGCCGAAAGGAAGGTCTATGAAGAAGCCTAAACCAACGCAGGATGAGCTTCGCTCCGAGTATCGGCGTGAAGACTTTGGTGCGATGACGCGCGGAAAATACGCAGATCGTTGCCGGAGAGCTTCAAACGTAGTGGTTATTTCGCCCGAAGTGCAAAAAGCTTTCCCTAATGCGCAAGCGGTTAATGACGCGCTGCGCGGTTTGCTGGAACTCGCGCAGGCAACGGGTTTATCCTCGCGCTCGACTCGTGCGTCACGCAAGGTGGCTTCCGGTTAGCTTGATCACGGGGGGGCGCAATTCCCCGATTGCTCATGACAGCCGGCGGCTGGGCTACTCGCGGGGACACAAGATTTGGTACGAAGTGATTCCGGGCTTAACGAAGGTAATCAGCCAAATGGATTCAGCGGCGGCCCCGGGTCCCTTTGATTTCCTTGTCCCTTGTTTTCCGGTGAATCCGCGCAGAAGGAGTCAACATGGACTGGAGTGCAGTGTCCGCCATCGCAGGCGTGTGTGCGGCGATCTTCGTCGCTACGAGAACGTTTTCTTCCAGTACGAGTCGGGGTTGGTCGACGAAGACTTCTGGGGCGGCCATCGCGAGAACTTGCTATGGGTGTTCCGCCGTCCAGGAATGCAACGCGTTTGGAAGGACCGAAAACACTCCTTCAGCAAGAGCTTCCAGGAGTTCCTGGAACGCTCCGACTCAATCGCGCTCGCTACTCCGGAAAGCCGTCGCCTATGAATGCCGTCCGCGTGATTTGCAGGAACTCGCGCAAGCAAGCGGGCTTTCCCCGCGCTCGACCCGGGCGTCACGTGAACCGGTTACCGGTTGGGGGTTGCAGCGCTAAAGTGGCAGAGTTCGAATAGTCCTCGAACTGTCACGGACATATACCGTATCAGTAGTGTCCGGTTAAAACGAACCCCATGAACTGGAAATCCAGAACTGGAGCGGGATTTGAAGCGATGAAGGGTGGTGTCGATTTGAACGTCGAACAGGGATTCGTGCAGTCTTGCGGGTTTTATTCCGGAGGCAGCCGCCATGAACACTGGCAAGACTCTGTTCGCCCAACTCATGGACTTCCTGCCTTGGACGACCTTCACCCGCCTCGTTCAACGCTACGGTGGCGATCACTACGTCAAATCGCTTACCTGCGCCGAGCAATTTCGCATTATGGCCTTCGCCCAATTGACCTACCGCGAGAGCTTGCGCGACATCGAGGTCTGTCTGGCGGCGCAGTCGGCGAAGCTCTACCACATGGGGTTTCGGCAGGAGATCAAGCGCTCGACACTGGGCGATGCCAACGAGCTGCGCGACTGGCGTATCTACGCCGGGTTCGCACAGCGCCTGATCGCGCAGGCGCGCAAGCTCTACGTCGGCGAAGCCTTGGGCTTCGAGTTGGAGAACACGGCGTACGCGCTGGACTCGACGACAATCGATCTCTCGCTGTCGTTGTTTCCCTGGGCGCCATTCCGCTCGACCAAGGCGGCGGTCAAGATGCATACGCTGCTGGACTTGCGCGGCAACATTCCAAGCTTCATCCACATCTCCGACGGCAAGCTGCACGACGTCAATGTGCTCGATGTTCTGGTGCCAGAAGCCGGGGCGATTTACGTCATGGATCGTGGCTACCTGGACTTCGCACGGCTTCACAGCCTGCATCAGGCCAGCGCTTTCTTCGTAACTCGCGCCAAGTCGAACATGAATGCACGGCGCGTCTATTCGGCGGCGACCGATCGGACCACGGGAATTATCTGCGACCAGACCATTGCGCTCAACGGCTACTACACCAGCCGGGACTATCCGACCCAATTGCGGCGCATCCGATTCAAGGACCCCGAGTCCGGCAAGACGCTGGTGTTCCTGACCAACAACCTTGCCTTGCCGGCCGCAACGATCTGCGCGCTCTACAAGGCGCGATGGCAGGTCGAACTGTTCTTCAAGTGGATCAAGCAGCATCTTCGTATCAAGAAGTTCTACGGTACGTCCGAGAATGCGGTGAAGTCGCAGATCTGGATTGCCGTGTCGGTCTATGTCCTCGTCGCCATTGTCAAGAAGCGCCTCAACCTCGACGCCTCGCTCTACACATTGCTACAGATCTTTTCCCTCACCCTGTTCGAGAAGATGCCCATCCAGCAAGCCTTTGCGGGGAGCGACTACATTTCCGACCAAGGTGGCAGCAACAACCAACTGAATCTATTCGCGTTTTAACCGGACACTACTGTGCGGCGTCATAAACGAAATCAGCTTTGTCGAAACGCCCATCCGCCTTGGCGCTGGAGGTAATGGGCTTGGGAACGTAGGCTTCAATTCCGGCATCCTCGCAAGCTTTGAGCTCCGGGCCGTTGTAGTACCCGCGATCAGCGAAGGCCCGGAGGTCAGTCACGCCCATGGCGTCCCTTGACGCTATGGCCATCTTGCTTAGTTGTGCTCGGTCACTGCCCGTATTCGTGACTTCATGCGCCACGATCAGATGGTTCTCGGTATCCACGGCTGTCTGCACGTTGTAGCCCACCAGCGCCGTGCCCTTCATGCTGTGCGTGGTCATCGCCCGTGCGTCTGGATCCGTCATCGATAGCTGGTGATCCGGGAGAGTTTCCAACTGAGCCCTAAAGTCAGGGCGACCAGCCGCTCCCGCATCTTCTCGATCTTGCCCTTCAACTGCTCTGTCTTGGCCGGCAACTCGACGGGTTGCGTACGATCAGCTGTTTCCAAGGCGTCCAGATAGCACTGGATGCTTTCCTCAATCTCCCGCTCGCGTCGCTCGATCTTCCCCGGCGTGTAGTTGCGCTCGCGGTTATTGACCGCCTTGAACTTGCTGCCATCAATAGCCACGGCCACGTGGCTCAGAAGTTTCAATTCGCGACAGAGCATCACGAACCGCCGGCAAGCGTTTAGGATTCCCTTGCCATTATCCTTGCGAAAATCGGCAATCGACTTGAAGTCCGGGGCTAGTCGATTGGTCAGCCACATCACTTCAACATTGCGCTGACATTCTCTTTCCAGGCGCCGACTCGACTGAATCCGGTTGAGGTATCCGTAGATGTAGAGCTTGAGCAATACCGCCGGGTGATACCCAGGCCTTCCTGTCAGAGACGCCGTCACCCCTTCAAAACCCAGTTCATCCAATCTGAGTTCATCCACGAAGGCATCGACAACTCGCACCGGATTGTCTTCACCGATGTAGTCGTCAAGGCATTCTGGCAACAATGTGACCTGGCTTCGGTTTTCGCCTTCAATGAACCGCTTCATCTCGCCCCCTTCATTCGATCATGCTGTCCGCATAGACCGAAACGAGCAGCATTAGTTCATGTTTTCACACAGCCTCCAGCGGGAACGGCCATTGGCGATGCCGCGAGTATGAGATTTGAAGGGCCGGTTTCAAGGGGTGGTCCTGCCATTGCGGTGACTCTGGAAGATTGCCCAGCGCGAATAAACCAGAGTAGGATTGCTGCAGTTCGTTGAATCCAGTCCAACGGCTAGACCAACCACACTTCTCACGGAAGATTCGCGCATGACTTCCCGGCGCCTCGCACGGCACTCTCTCAAAGCCAGAATCACCCTCGCCACGCTGGCGATCTTTGTGATCAGCATCTGGTCGCTGTCGCTCTACACCAGCCGGATGTTGCGCGCGGACATGCAAGATCTGCTCGGCGAACAGCAACTTTCAATCGTCTCCATGCTGGCCGCGGAAGCCAATCGAGAGATGGGCGATCGCTTAACGTGGCTGGAATCGGTGGCGGAAAAAATTACCCCGGCCATGTTGGACAATCCCTCGGTCTTGCAGGAATTCCTGGCCCAACGCCTGATCCTGCCAAGGTTGTTCGGTGGCGGCGGAATCATCTACCGTTCTGACGGCACCGCGATCGCAGACAGCCTTCCGGCAGTCGGACGGATCGGCGTCAACTACATGGACATCGATACCGTGGCGGGAGCCCTGAAGGAGGGTAAATCGACTATCGGAAAGCCGGTCATGGGAAAGAAACTGGGGGCGCCAGTATTCGGCATGACTGCGCCGATTCGTGATGCCCAGGGCAAAGTCATTGGTGCTTTCGGGGGGGTAACCAACCTGGGAGTGCCTAATTTTCTGGACAAGATTCAGCAAAGCCACTACGGCAAAACCGGTGGCTATCTGCTGGTCACGCCGCAGTCGCGATTGATCATTACCGCAACCGACAAGAGTCGCATCATGGAAGCGCTCCCTGCCCAAGGTATCAGTCCGAGATTGGACCGTTTTATCGACGGCTTTGAGGGCACTGATGTGTTCGTCAATCCCGTTGGCGTCGAAGTGCTGATATCGGCAAAAAGAATTCCTGTAGCAGGTTGGTACGTGGCGAGTATCTTGCCTACGGACGAAGCCTTCGCTCCCATTCACGCCATGCAGCACCGGATGCTGGTCACCACGATTCTTCTTACCCTGCTGGCGGGCGGCCTGACCTGGTGGATGCTGCGCCGCCAACTTGCACCGATGCTGGACACCGCCAGAATCCTGGGCGAGCTGGCCGACTCAAACAAGCCTTCGCACGCCCTGCCAATCATTCGACAGGATGAAATCGGTGACCTGATTGGTGGGTTCAATCGCCTTCTGGATACCTTGACGCAACGCGATGTCACGCTGCAACAGCGCGACGAAATTCTGCGTAGCATCCTGGAAACTTCGCTGGACGGCTTCTGGCGGGTTGACGGCCAAGGCCATCTGCTTGACGTCAATCCAACTTACTCTCAGCAATCCGGGTACGCCCGGGAAGAACTGCTCGAGATGCAAGTCTCTGATCTGGAAGCGGAGGAAAGCGCCGCCGAGACTGCAATCCGCATTCGGCGGCTCATCGAGACTGGGCGTGACCAGTTTGAATCCAGGCACCGGCGCAAGGACGGATCCATCTGGGATGTCGAGGTGAGTGCCACCTATCGGGATGCTGCGGGTGGTCTGCTTTGCGTCTTTCTGCGCGACATCACCGAGCGCAAGCAGGCAGAAGTTGCAGCTGGCAAAGCGAACAGATTGCTTCAGGAGGCTATCGACGGTCTTGCCGAGGGCTTCACTATTTATGATGAAAATGATCGCCTGGTAGTCTGCAACGAAGCCTACCTGAATTTCTACAGCACCAGCCGTGACCTTATTGTCCCGGGGGCGAGCTTTGAGGAGATTGTCCGCAAGGGAGCGGAACGGGGGCAGTACAAGGAAGCCATCGGGCGCGTCGATGAATGGGTGCAGGAACGTGTCAGAAATCATCAGGAGGCCGATGGCAGGCACCTGGAGCAACTTCTGGACGATGGGCGCTGGTTGCTTATCGTGGAATACCGCACGCCCAGCGGCTATATCGTTGGAAACCGCATTGACATTACGGCCCGCAAACTCGCTGAAGTAGAACTTGATCAGCACGGCCGCCATTTGGAAAAGTTGGTGGAGGAGCGAACATCTGCCTTGTCGATTGCCAAGGAAGCCGCCGAAGCCGCCAACATCGCCAAGAGCGCCTTCCTCGCCAACATGAGCCATGAAATCCGCACCCCGATGAACGGCATCATCGGCATGGCCGATATCCTGCGCCGCGAAGGGGTGACCAGCAAACAGGCACAACGCCTCGACACCATCGACGCCTCCGCCCAGCACCTGTTGTCGGTCATCAACGACGTCCTCGACATTTCCAAGATCGAAGCCGGCAAGTTCACCCTGGAGGAAGCCCCGGTCGTCGTCAGCAGCCTGCTGGCCAATGTCAGTTCCATCCTGTCGGAGCGCGTCAAGGCCAAGGGCATTCACCTGCTGATCGAGACCGGGCACTTGCCGCACAACCTGACGGGCGACCCGACACGGCTGCAGCAGGCCCTGCTCAACTACGCCACCAACGCCGTCAAATTCACCGAAACGGGCACCGTGACGCTGCGCACCCTCAAGCAGGAGGAGACCGCCGAGGAGGTCGTGGTGCGCTTCGAGGTCACGGATACCGGCATCGGCATCACGCCCGAGGCCCTGTCCCGGCTGTTCAGCACCTTCGAGCAGGCCGACAATTCGATGACCAGAAAATACGGTGGCACCGGCCTCGGGCTGGCGATCACCAAGCACCTGGCCGAACTGATGGGCGGAAAAGTCGGCGCTGACAGCACGCCGGGGGTGGGCAGCACCTTCTGGTTTACCGTGAAGCTGACGAAGAGCGGCGAGGCGGCGGTTGCAGCGGGGGCAACAGCCGTCGATGCCGAAGCGGAGATTCGGCGACGCTACGCCGGCCAGCGCATTCTGGTGACTGACGACGAGCCGGTTAACCGGGAAATCGCCCTGATGCAGCTTGAGGCAGTCGATCTTGTCGTCGACATGGCCGTAGATGGGACAGAGGCCGTCGCCCTGGCGCAGAAGAACAGCTACGCGGCGATCTTGATGGACATGCAGATGCCGAAGCTGAACGGGCTTGAGGCGACGCAGGAGATACGGCGGCTTCCCGGGTATCGGGACACACCGATCATCGCCATGACGGCCAACGCCTTTGCCGAGGACAAGGCGAAGTGCATCGTGGCGGGGATGAACGACTTCCTGATCAAGCCATTTAGCCCCGACCAACTGTTTGCGGTCTTGCTGCGGGCGCTGCAGCGTGATACCTAAGCTCCCGCCCGGATGGTACGAGCAAGTCTGTTACTTTCACTGAACTGACTTCCAAGTTCCACACGCGCACCCGGAACTTGCATGAGAATAAGACGTTGCGATCACTGGTACATTTTGAGCATCAATTCGCCGAGGATTCTATGGAAAAGCAAAGCACGCCAAGTTACGTTGTAACGGGCCATCAGCAAATCGACAGCCAGCACCATGAGCTTGAACAGTTGATTCAGCAACTGGCTACGGTCTGTGAAGTGGAAAATAGATCAGGCAGCAACTGCAGCGACTGCTTTCCGGAGTCAAGAGCTGCTTGTATTGGCAGGCTAGACAAACTTCTTGGGGATTTGATCGGATTCATAGTGACCCATTTTTCCTATGAAGAGAAACTGATGCGCCAACTGCCTGCTACACCGCTCTGCCGCGAACACATTGAGCGCCATAAGTGGGCGCATGCCGAGGTTTCCGGCCAACTCACCACCTTGGCAAGCAACTTGAATCATGACGATCCGAAGCGATGCGCTTTACGACTTCAAAGCGTCGTCAGCGCCTGGATGGGTGCTCACATGTGCAATTTTGATGTTCGGCTCGCCGATAATCTGGAAAGTGTGACGGAGACGGAACTCGCCTACGACATAAAACTGGCGGAGTTGCTGGAGAAAGCGAGAGGATAGTAGGGAATAGCATCAACTGTGCCTCGTGCGTCGCGCTCCTGGCGGAAAACGATTTCTTACGCCAAAGACAGCAAAAAGCTTACCTTCGACAAAATTGATCGCCGGCTTTCGAACAGTTTGTTGGAGCCCGCACGATAAACTGCCATTGGGGACATGGAGTTCAACGGTCCATAATCCGTTTAACCCCGACGAGTTGCTTGCGGTCTTGCTGCGGGCGTTAGCGTGAAACGTGGAATAAATCGTGAAACATTTCGTGCTCGGATAGGCGTCAATCTCCCTCCCCTTCAAGGGGAGGGTTGGGGAGGGGATGGGGTTTTTGCGTGCAATTCGACACCCTATCCCCCTCCCGGCCTCCCCCTTGAAGGGGGAGGAGAGGATCATCCGACCAACTCGTTTCATCATCAGGAGCGGCGAAAGGCGCCATGAAAGTTAGGCAAGAGCGAGGGGTAGGAAGTTGCCTCAGGCCTTGCGCGGCATGAATTCCATGGCCAGGCGCACCACTTCCGCAATCGAGCCGGCCTGAAGCTTTTGCATGATGAGGTGCCGGTAGGTTTCGGCGGTGCGCTGACTGATGCCCAGTTCATGAGCGATCACCTTGGTCAGCTTTCCCTCGAACACCCCTTCCAGCACCTCTCGCTCACGCGGCGTCAACAACGACATGCGCTCGCCCATTTCGCGGCTTCTGTTCTGAATCTCGGCGCGCGCCCGGTCAATGCGCATGCCGTCCTGAATGCGATCGAGAACTTGCTGGGTGGAAAACGGCTTTTGGAAAAAATCCAGTGCGCCACCGCGCATGGCACGGACCACCGACGAAACTTCCGGGTAACTCGATATGAAAATGATCGGCAGATCGATCTCTCCCCGCCGCAACTCGTCCTGCATTTCCAGCCCGCTCATTCCCGGCATGCGCACATCGGTCACGATGCAACCGGCCAGCGTGGACAAATCCTGCTCCATGAAGAGCTTCGCGCTGTCAAAAACGGCGTAAGGCAAACCAACCGATTCAACCAGATCGGTCAGAAGAAAGGTGATCACGGGGTCGTCGTCGACCAGATACACCTTCGGCGAAATGCTGCCGGATGACCTGGCTTGCATCAGGAACTGCAACCCCGATTGCCGAGCCGGAGACATGAGCTTCTGAACATGTTGCCCCACTTGGTGGCTCTACGTATATCCCGCAGTTTGCCGCGTAATTCCCGGATGCACAAGATACGGCCTCTTTGAGACGATGGAGAGAATGAGTTCAGGTCAAAATTGAGCTCGCATTTTAGCTGGGTTTGAGACCGTCGTGGGTGACGGAACTGTCCAAAACTTCAGCGACCTTTATCGTCCGTAAACCCTCATGGCTGCCAACGACCATCCCGATATCACCAACGCCGAGTTTGCCCAGTTCCAGAAGCTGATCTACAAGATCGCCGGAATCAGCCTGGCCGACACGAAGAAGGTGCTGCTGGTCGGCCGTCTCGGGCGGCGGCTGAAGCACTTGAACCTCTCGAGCTTCGCCGAGTATTACCGTTTCGTCTCCAGCGGCGACGCGGCGGACGAACTGCAGACCATGGTCGATCTGCTCACCACCAACGAAACCTATTTTTTCCGCGAAGAGGCCCATTTCGAGTTTCTGACCAAGACCATCGTCGCCAAACATCCGGCCGGCACCCCGCTCAATATCTGGAGCGCCGCCTCATCCACCGGCGAAGAGATCTACACCATCTCTTTTGTCCTGGCCGATACGCTGGGCCTGGATGCGGCGTGGACGGTACAAGGATCGGACATTTCCACCGCTGTGCTGGCCACGGCCCAGCGCGGACTGTACTGGCTTGATCGCACCCGCGGCTTGCCGCAGAACTATTTGCGCAAGTACTGCCTGAAGGGCGTGCGCAGCCAGGAAGGCGGCTTCATGATCGCGCCCGAGATCAAGCGCCACACGAAATTCATGCAGGTGAATCTGAACAAGACCTTGCCCGCGATGGGCAAGTTTCATGTCATTTTCCTGCGCAACGTGATGATTTATTTTGATGCCGAAACCAAACGCCAGGTGGTTTCCCGTCTGGTCGAACAACTGCTGCCCGGCGGTTATTTCATCGTTGGCCATTCGGAAAGCCTCAATGGCCTCACCGATACGCTGCGCGCCATCAAACCCACGATCTACCAGTTACCCGCTTAGAGCAAGGAAATGGCAAACAAAATCAAGGTAATGATCGTCGACGACTCGGCTGTGGTCCGCCAGGTTAATCGCGAGACGCTGGAGCGGGAACCCGACATCGAGGTGATCGGTGTCGCTTCCGATCCGCTCTATGCGCTGGACAAGATGAAAGTGCAGTGGCCCGACGTGCTGGTGATCGACATCGAAATGCCGCGCATGGATGGCCTCACCTTTCTCAAGAAGATCATGAGCGAGCACCCGACGCCGACTATCGTCTGTTCCTCCCTCGCCGAAAAGGGCGCCAGTGCGACCATCGACGCGCTGGCCGCGGGCGCCCTCGCCATCATCACCAAGCCCAAGGGCGGGGTGAAGCAGTTCCTGCAGGATTCCAGCAACGATCTGGTATCGGCCGTGCGCGCCGCGGCGAAGGCCAACATGCGCCGCGTCACGCCCGGCGCAGCGCGCCCGCTGACGCCGTCGCCCAAGCTCAGCGCCGATGTGATGATGGCCGCGCAGATGGCCGGCAGCCGCGCCATGGCCGATACCACCGACCGGGTGGTCGCCATCGGCACCTCCACCGGCGGCACGCAGGCGCTCGAAGCCGTGCTGACCCGATTGCCGAACGTCGGCAGCGGCATCGTCATCGTCCAGCACATGCCGGAAAAATTCACCGCGATGTTTGCCGAGCGTCTCGACAGCCTGTGCAAACTGGAAGTGCGCGAAGCGAAAAACGGCGACCGCGTCATGCCCGGCCGCGCGCTGATTGCTCCCGGCGGCCGCCACATGATGCTGCGGCGCAGTGGCGCCCAGTATTACGTTGAAGTCGCCGACGGCCCGCTGGTGAATCGCCACAAGCCTTCCGTCGACGTGCTGTTCCGCTCGGTGGCGCAGATCGCCGGACGCAATGCGCTGGGGGTGATCATGACCGGCATGGGCGACGACGGCGCGCGCGGCATGAAGGAAATGCACGACGCCGGCGCCAGGACGGTCGCCGAGGATGAATCGACCTGCGTCGTATTCGGCATGCCCAAGGAGGCGATCAAGCTCGGCGGCGTGGATCGCATCGTGCCGCTTGATGCCATTCCCGCCGAAATCATCGCTTACGGCTGACCGGCCCCGACAGAGTTCCAGATCATGCTACCCACCGACCACGACCCCAAGGATCTTGAGCGCCGCGCCCACAACATCAACCCGGGCGGCTGGACAGTCGAAACCGAGCGCCCCATCACCACGCTGCTGGGCTCCTGCGTCGCGGTCTGCCTGTACGATCCCAAGTTGCGCCTGGCAGGCATGAACCATTTTCTGCTGCCCAGCCGCGCCAAGTCGGCCGGTGACGATACCGACGTCATTCTGGCGGGCGACTATTCAATGGAGGTGCTGCTCAATACCATGCTGAGCAAGGGCGCCGCCAAGCCGCGAATCATCGCCAAGGCCTTTGGCGGCGGCACCATTGTCACCTCGATCCTGATGGCCATCGGCCAGCGCAATGCCGAGTTTGCCCAGGAATGGCTGGAGCGCGAGGGGATTCCGCTGCTGGCAAAGGATTTTGGCGGGGCCTGGTCGCGCAAGGTGATCTTCACGCCCGAGGGCGGCGATGCCTTCTGTCGGCGCCTGCCAATCAACCAGCCCGGCGTGCAGGATGTGGTCAAGGCCGAGCGCGACTACGAACAATCCATGACTCGCCCGGCAAAGCCGACGGGCGAGAAGAAAATCGAGCTGTTTTGACGTGAAACACAATCCCATCCCCCTCCCAACCTCCCCCTTGAAGGGGGAGGAGTTTTGCTCCCTCCCCCTTCAAGGGGAGGAGTTTTGCTCCCTCCCCTTCAAGGGGAGGGTTGGGGAGGGGATTGGGGAGTTACATACTGCGGGGTGGCGATTCGCCATGCCCGTTAGCCCAGACCATGACCACCCGCTAACGAAAGGATGATCACGTGGACGTGCAAGCGATATTGACCCACATCGCCGAAGCGGCAGCCCGGGATGAACTGATTTTCCCGACCACCACCGAAATAGCGCTCAAGGTGCAACGGGTGCTCGACGACCCGGACTGTTCCATTGAGCAACTCGCCAAACTGGTGCGGGCAGACCCCCTGCTTTCGGCACGCGTCGTGGCCGTGGCCAATTCGGTGATCTACAACCGCTCCGGCCGCAGCATCGACGATCCGAAGAGCGCCGTGTCGCGCATCGGCTTCAACACCCTGCGAGTGCTGGCCGCAGCAGTTGTGGTGCGGCAGATGGAGGGCATGGCACGTACTCCCGCGCACCGGGAACTGGCCGTGCGCCTGTGGGAACACACGGCCCATGTCGCGGCGCTATCCCAGGTCATCGCGCGCCGCGTGACGCATGTCAACCCGGATACCGCCTTTTTTGCCGGCATCATCCATGAAGTGGGCGGCTTCTATCTGATTTCCCGTGCCGCAGATTTCCCCGGCTTGCTGGAAGCCGAGCATGGCAGCCTGCTGGCGTGGGACGAAGGGGGCGCGGCCGAAGTCGGCCGTGCGGTACTTACGCGCCTGGGCGCTCCCGCTGCCGTGCTGGAGGCTATTGAAGGCATGTGGCAGGGCTATCTGGCCATGCCTCCGCAAAGCCTCGCCGATACCCTGCTGCTGGCCGATCAACTGGCTCCGGTGGAGTCCCCGCTTTCGCAACTGGCGGGCAGCGGACGAGAGGGTATCGAAGCGAACATCGACGTCGTGCTGGATGACCAGACCCTGAGCAGCATCCTCGAAGAGTCAGCGGCGGAAGTCGAGTCGCTGATCAACGCGCTGCGGGCGTGATTGCCCGCGCCGTCCCTTGCCTACGTAGATACCGCAGTTCGCCGCGTAATTTCCGGATGCACAAGATTCGGCCTCTTTGAGACGATGGGGAGAATGGACTCGGGAGATATTGAACCCGCATTTTGACAAGTGCCTCCATTCGATTCGTTATCCACAGGAGAAAGCAAGCAATGGCACCGCACGGCAAGAATAGCGCTCATTCCCTGGCAAGCAGGCTGTTTCTGGCGGTGGGTAGCGTAGCGCTGCTGATCGTCGCCGCGCTTGTCTGGAACGGGCTTGCACTGAAAGATGTCGCTCTTGAGCAATCCGGCTTGTCCGCCGCCCGCGCCGCACTCGGCAGCGCGGCGAATTCGCGCGCGTTCTACGCCCGCGAAATCGTGCCCAAGGCAAAAGCCAAGGGGCTCGGCATCCACCACGAATTCAAAGGCAAGGAGGATGCGATTCCCGTGCCCGCCTCCTTGATCGGCGCGCTTGCGGATTCCGACAAGTCGGGCAATGGTTTGCGGCTCTACTCGAAGCACCCCTTCACTTTCCGCAAGGCGGAGGAGACGCGGCGGGATGCATTCGAAGAAGAAGCGCTGGCCTGGCTGGAGAAGAACCCCAAGGGCGAGTATTTTCGGCTGGAGCGGCGCGCTGGCCAGCCGGTCATGCGACTGGCCACTGCGGACATCATGGCGAACGATTCCTGCGTTGACTGCCACAACAGCCACCCCGATTCGCCCAGGCGCGACTGGAAGGTGGGCGATGTGCGCGGCGCACTGGCGGTTTCGATTCCTCTCGGGGTCATCGAGGCGCAAATCGCCAGCCGCTTCCAGTGGGTTGCCGCCATTCTGGCGCTTTGCTTCGCGATTGGCGCGGCACTCATCTTCGTTGTCGTGCGCGGCGTCAGCCGCTCGCTCGAAGCCATCGCGGATACGGCGGAGCATGTCGTTGCCAACGACGATTTCACCCGGTCCGCGCCGGAGGCCGGAACGCTGGAAACGGTCCGTGTCGGGCAGGCGTTCAACCAGTTACTGCAGAAATTCTGCGGCATCATTGCCGACGCAAAGACATCCGGCGCCAGTATCACCGACGCTTCGCGCGCGCTGGCGACTGCCAGCGCGCAGGTGACGCGGAGTTCAGCCACCCAGTCGGACGCGTCGTCCGCGGTAGCTGCCGCCGTCGAGGAGGCGTCGGCCAGCGTGAGCGAGACGGCGGCCAATGCGAAAAGCGCAAATGAAATCGTAGGCAAGGCCCGTGCCGGCATCGAACGCGCGCTTGCGGTCATGTCCGATACGGTAAGCAACGTCAATGACATTGCCGGCCTGATTCGCGCATCGGGTGCCAGTGTCGAACTGCTGGATCAAAGCTCGAAGCAGATTGGCGGCATTGTGCAGGTGATCAAGGAAATCGCCGACCAGACCAACCTGCTGGCGCTCAACGCCGCCATCGAAGCGGCGCGCGCCGGCGAACAGGGCCGGGGCTTCGCGGTCGTTGCCGACGAAGTAAGAAAGCTCGCCGAACGCACTTCGCAGGCCACCCAGGAGATTGCCGGTTTGATCGGCCACATCCAGACGCAGATCGGCGACACGGTGGTCGGCATGCAGCAGGCCAATGAGCAGACAACGAAAAGCCTCACCCTGGTGGGTGCCACGGAAACTGCGTTGCGCGGTATCGACCAGAATTCAGGCGAGGTGGCGATGAACGTGCAAGGCATCGTCGACGCCCTTCGCGAACAGGATGTGGCAATCCAGCAAGTGGTGTCGAATATCGAAAGAATCGCCCAGATGACCGAGGAGAACAGCGCCGCCGCGGCATCCAGCAGCGACACCGCAACCCATCTGGATGTCATGGCCAACCGGCTGCGCGACTCCGTGGCGCGATTCCGCGTGTGAAGGCACCTCGCATGAACAAGATAAATGCCTGGTCCCGGCTGATGTGCCCTGAAAGGCTTGACCATGTCTGAACTGATGCGGGACATCGATGCGCGCGCCCGGCTGGCGGGGACCAACAAGCTGGAGATTCTGCTGTTTTCGCTGGGGCTGGACGCTCGCACCGGCCGGCGCGAAACCTTCGGCATCAACGTCTTCAAGGTGCGCGAGGTGATGCGCACGCCGTCGATCACCGCAGCCCCCGAAATGACGGCGGCAGTCAAGGGCATAGTCAGTCTGCGCGGCGCGCTGGTGCCGGTGGTCGACCTCGGCGAGCACATCGGGATGGCGGCCGAGAGCCCGCACGAGATCATGATCGTCACCGAATACAACCACCATACCCAGGGCTTTCTGGTCGAGTCGGTGGATACCATCCTGCGTCTCGACTGGGCGCAAATGCGCGTGCCGCCGGAAATGCTGACGTCCAATCTCGGCGGACTGGTAACGGCCATCACCGAGCTGGCCGATGGCCGCCTGGTCATGCTGCTGGACGTCGAACGGATTCTGTCCGAGACGGTCAAGCCCGATGACCATCTGGTGTTCGAGAGCATTTCGCATCTGGGCCACGAGGATCTCACGGTGCTCTACGCCGACGATTCGTCGGTGGCGCGCGGACAGATCAAGCGCACGCTCGATGCCATGGGCGTGCGTTCCATCAGCACGGTGAATGGCCGTGCGGCGTGGGATGAACTGCAGCGGATCGCCAACCACGCGGATAGCGCGAAACGCCCCGTCAAGGAATTTTTGCAGGTAATTCTGACCGATGTCGAAATGCCGGAAATGGACGGCTACCTGCTGACCCGGAATATCAAGGCCGATTCGCGCTTCAACGGCATTCCGGTGCTGATGCACTCATCGCTCTCCTCGATATCCAACCAGCAACTTGGCCATTCGGTCGGGGTGGACGAATACATTCCGAAGTTCGAACCGCATCGCCTGTCCGAAACCCTGGCCCGCCTGCTGCTGGGCAAGGCCGCTGGTGCTCCCGCGGTAGAGTCGAGGCCAGTCACCACCGGTCTGCTGCCCGTGCGCAGCGGCCCCAGCGCGCTGCTCGACAGCGTCGATGCACGCACGCGGCTGGCCGGTTCAAACCGGATGGAGATCCTGCTGTTTTCGCTGGGCACCCGTGAAGTATTCGGCATCAACGTTTTCAAGGTGCGCGAAGTCAGCCAGACGCCCGACATCACCAAAACACCCAACATGCCCCAGGGTGTCGAGGGGCTCATCAGCCTGCGCGGCAATGTCATTCCGGTACTGTCGCTGACCGCGGTAATGAAGCTCGATGATGCGCCCACCACGCTGGGCACCTCGATGATGGTCACCGAGTACAGCAAGCGCAACCTGGGCTTTCTGGTGCACGATGTCGACAGGATCGTTCGCATCGACTGGGAGAAAGTGCGTGCGCCCGATTCCATCACCAGCGCGACGCACGGCTACATCATCGCCATTACCGAGTTGCCCGACGGCCGCCTGGTGTCTATTCTTGATGTCGAGCAGATCATGGCCAATACCTTTGGCGACGCCGTGGTCGGTCAGATCGATCCGATGTCCGATGGCGATGCGCTGAACATCTTCTTTGTCGATGACTCGATGGTGGCGCGCAAGAAGATCGCAGAGGTTCTCGACAAACTCGCCGTCAGGCACAAGCATGCGCAAAACGGCATGGAGGCCTGGACGCGACTTTCCGGCATGGCGGCGCATGCCCAACAGACGGGCAGTAGCGTGCACGACGAACTGGATCTGATTCTGGTGGATGCAGAAATGCCGGAAATGGACGGTTACGTGTTGACCAGAAACATCAAATCCGACAAGCGCTTCGACGGCATTCCGGTGGTGATGCACTCCTCGCTATCCTCCGAAGCGAATCATGCCATGGGCAAGAGTGTCGGCGTGGATGCCTATGTAGCAAAATTCGACGCCGAGGCTCTGTCCCAGACATTGCGTTCGCAATTGCAGAAGCACGCACGGAACTGAGGAGAACTTTCATGGCAATTGATCCGGCAAAACTTAAATTTCTGGTGGTCGACGATTTCTCGACGATGCGCAGAATAGTACGCAACCTGCTCAAGGAACTGGGCTACACCAACGCCGACGAGGCTGAAGACGGCGCCGTCGCCTTGCAGAAACTCAAGGGCGGCGGATTTGATTTTGTCGTCACCGACTGGAACATGCCGAACATGGACGGGCTGCAGCTGCTGCAGGCGGTGCGCGCGGACCCGGCCTTGAAGCATCTGCCGGTGCTGATGGTTACCGCCGAAGCCAAGAAGGAGAACATCATCGCGGCGGCGCAGGCGGGGGCCTCGGGCTATGTCGTGAAACCCTTCACCGCGGCGACTCTGGGCGAGAAGCTGGCGAAGATATTTGAAAAGCTGGGATGGAACGCCTGAAGACGTTCGCTAACGTTCATGGCAACGAGAGCCACCGACCGATGATGAAACACGCGAAAGGCGAATTGAAGGCCCGCCCCCCATCCCCCCTCACGGGGGGCTACTTATCGGCTCGCTTCGCTCGACTATCACCAGTCGCTCCGAACGAGTTATTTCACGTTAACGTTCATGGCAACGAGAGCCACCGACCAATGATGAAACACGCGAAAGGCGAATTGAAGTCCCGCCCCCCCACCGCTACGCGGCCCACGGCTGGCTTTGCACAGCCAGCCGGCTGCGGCGGCGCACCGCATGCGGTGCGAAACGCTGCCTCGCCCCCTCGCGGGGGGCTACTGATCGGCTTGCTTCGCTCGACTATCACCCGTCGCTCCGAACGAGTTATTTCACGTTAATCAACCGGGAATCGGCATGATGGAAAATTCAACCACAGATGACGACGGCAGCGACTCCGACGATCTGCAGGCCTTGTTCGACAGCATCGCCGCCGGAACGCCTGCCCCCGCGCCAACGGTTGCCGCGGCACCGGCACAGCCGGATTCGGCGAGTGATTCGGATGAGTTGCAAGCCTTGTTCGACAGCGTGCAGGCGCCACCACAAGCTGCCGGCGTCGCGCCGGCGCCAGCGCGGAGCGTTCCTTCGGGAACTCTCGTGGCCGCTGCCGCCGACCCGCAGGAAGCGGTGTTCAATCGTCTCGGCCTTCTCGCGCGGCAGTTGCACGACAGCTTGCGCGGCCTCGGCGTGGACAAGCTGCTGGAGGATTCCGCGCGGCAGATCCCGGATGCCCGCCAGCGCCTGGCGTATATCGCCCAGATGACGGAACAGGCGGCCTCCCGCGTGCTGAATGCGACCGATATTGCCAAGCCGGTGCAGGATGAATTGATCGCCCGCTCGCAGGCCCTTTCGCAACGCTGGGAAACAATGTTCGCCAATCAGTTGTCGGTGGATGAGTTCAAGGCGCTGGCCGGCGATACCCGCGCCTACTTTGCCGAAACGCCGGGCAAACTCAGGCTGACCAACGATCAACTGATGGAGATCATTCTGGCCCAGGATTTCCAGGACTTGACCGGACAGGTAATCAAGAAGGTAGTGGAACTGGTGCAGGGGCTGGAGAACCAGTTGCTGACCTTGTTGCTGGAGGCCATGCCCGAGCAGCGCAAAGCGGACGCGCCCGATGGCCTGCTCAACGGTCCGGTGGTCAACAGCGAGGGTCGTATCGATGTTGTAAACAATCAGTCGCAGGTGGATGATCTGCTGGAAAGCCTGGGTTTCTGACCCGTGGCTTTCCGGTTGTCGAGGAGTGGGCAATGAGCAATTCTGGTTTCGGCATAACGCGTGCTTCGCGTGCATTAGCCTGCTCTGAAGTCGCTCGAAGGAGATGGATGTGAGCAACTTTAGTTTCGGCATAACGCGTGCTTCGCGTGCATTAGCCTGCTCTGAAGTCGCTCGAAGGAGATGGATGTGAGCAACTTTGAGGGCATGGAAGAACTGCTCCAGGATTTTCTGGTCGAGGCCGGCGATCTGCTCTCCGGGGTCGATAACAAGCTGGTCGATCTTGAGCAAAATCCGACGGATCACAAGCTGCTCAACGAGATTTTCCGCGGCTTTCACACCATCAAGGGCGGCGCAGGCTTTCTGAATGCGACCGAACTGGTGACGCTGTGCCATTTGACCGAGAATCTTTTTGACCGCCTGCGCAATAACGAACTGAGCATCGATGGCGAAAACATGGACGCGATTCTTGCCGCCACGGGAGCGGTGCGCGTCATGTTCGATATGCTGGAGCGCGGCATGCAGCCGGCTCCGGCCGATCCGGCCCTGCTGGCAAAGCTGAAAGCTGCGCTGACCGGAAAACAGATTGTCGCCGCGCCTGGCGCGACGCCGTCTGCCGCGGCCATGACGTCAGCGGCGCCGGTACCTGGCGCAAAGAGCGACGGCCCCGACTGGAATAGCTTGTTCGTTGCGGTCGCCGGCACCCAGGGTCTGGCCGAGGCGGCTGCCACTATTGCGGCAGCCGACACCCCGGCGGCGCCAGACTTCAGTCACAGCGTGGCGGGCGAGACGCCGGAACAGATCATTCATGCCGCGATCGGCCGCCGCGCCGCGGACAAACCGGGCGCCGCGGTTCCCGCGGGGCGGCGCGACACCGAAAAAACCCGCGACAGTTCGATCCGGGTCGACACGGCGCGGCTGGACCAGGTGCTCAATTTGTCAGGCGAAATCGGCCTGACCAAGAACCGCCTGAACGCCTTGCGCACCGAAATCATCAACGGTCATTCCGACAGCGACACGCTGCATTCGCTCGACCAGGCCGTGAGTCAGCTCGACCTGCTGGTCTCGGACATGCAGAGCGCGGTGATGAAAACCCGCATGCAGCCCGTCGGCCGCCTGTTCCAGAAATACCCGCGCATCGCCCGCGACCTGGCCCGCAGCCTGGGCAAGGATGTCGAACTGGCGCTGGTCGGCGAAGAGACTGAAATCGACAAGACCATGATCGAGGATTTGTCCGACCCGATCATTCACCTGATCCGCAATGCGGTCGACCATGGCGTCGAGTCATCCGAGGAGCGACGCGCGGCGGGCAAGCCGGAGAAGTCCCGCGTGCGCCTCGAGGCACGCCAGGAGGGCGATCACATCATCATCCTGATTGCCGACGACGGGCGTGGCATGAATGCCGAGCGCCTGCGCGCCAAGGCAATTGAAAAGGGCCTGATTACGGACGAAGAAGCCAATACGATGGATGAGCGGCAAAGCTTCAACCTCGTCCTGCTGCCCGGCTTCTCGACCAAGGATGTGGCCTCGGATGTTTCCGGCCGGGGTGTCGGCATGGACGTGGTGAAGACCAACATTCAGAAGCTGAAGGGCACGATTGACATCAAATCGACCCTCGGCAAGGGTTCGACCTTTGTCATTTCCCTGCCGCTGACCCTGGCGATTCTGCCGGTATTGCTGGTGCAACTCGGGCAGCAGCCGTTCGCCGTGCCACTGTCCATGGTCAGGGAGATCCTGCCCATCCAGGCAGAAGCCATTCAGGAAGTTGGCGGCTGCGCCACCCTGGTGGTACGCGGCGAAGTGATGCCCATGTATCCGCTCAGCTATCTGCTGGGCTGGCCCGCCGAAAGCCCGCCGGGATATGGCGTGCTGATGCAGGCGGCGGAACACTCCTTCGTTCTTGCCATCGACGGCTTCATGGGCCGTGAAGACGCGGTGATCAAATCGCTCGACGATTTCCGGCCGAAGGGAGTTGCCGGCGTCACCACCCTGTCGAATGGCAAGATTGTTCTCATTCTGGACATGAAGGAATTATTTGCCCTGACCGGAGAAACACGCGGCGTGCCGCGCTCGGTCTTCACGAAAATCGAAAGCCTGACGGCCTGAACAGTGTCGGCGCCGCCCTGGCGGGCATCGCTGCGCTTGCGTCAGTGACCCGGCTGTCCGCCCGACAGGGTGCCAATGCGCCTGATCAGGGACGTCAGTTCTTCGATCAGCGTGGTGGAACAGCGTTCGATCTCGAGCGGGTCGGCAGACCGGCCGACAGCGGACTGAAGATCCGCCGCCGCCTCGGCAACCCCCATCGCACCCACGTTCCCGGCAGAACCCTTGAGGGTGTGGGCCAGTTCCTTGAGGACGATCAGATCGTCCGACGCCAGGCATTCGGCGAGACGCGTCGGGTCCTCGCCGTGACTGTCGGCGAACAGGTACAGTATCCGTACATAGAGGGTGGTACTGCCGTGCACCATGGCCAGCCCGCGCTCGCTGTCCAGCCCCGGAATGCCCGCCAATCGCCGCCGCCACTCGTCCGGCGCCAGGTCGGGCGCCGGCAGCACGGCCTCGGTCGTGACTTCTTTCACCCCCGGCACAAACAGCTCGGCCTGCGGCGCAGCCGCCTTCATCCCCGACAGCCATAGCAGCAAACTTTGGTAGAGGGCGGCAGGCTCGACCGGCTTGATGATGAAATCGTTCATGCCGGCTACTTCGCAGGCCAGGCGGTCCTCGTCGAAGGCATTGGCGGTCATCGCCAGGATCGGTTTTGTCGCCCAGCCCGGCAGGGCACGAATGGCCCGGGTGGCTTCGACGCCATCCATAATGGGCATCTGCATGTCCATCAGGATCAGGTCATAGTCATGCGCTTGCGCCATCGCCAGCGCCTCGCTACCGTCGGCCGCCGTATCCGCGGTCAATCCCGCACCGTGCAGCAACTCCAGCGCCACTTCGCGGTTGACGGGATTGTCCTCGGCCAGCAGCAGCCGCGCGCCGCCGTGGCTGCGCCGCAATTGTGTCTCGGCATCCACAGCGTCGATGGTCGCCAGCTCCGAGGGCTGGACGCCGTGACCGCGTTGCAGGCGGGCCGTGAACCAGAACACGCTGCCGGCCCCCGGCGTGCTGTCAGCGCCGACTTCTCCGCCCATCAGTTCGGCCAGCCGGCGGGTGATCGCCAGGCCGAGCCCGGTGCCGCCGTATTTGCGCGTGGTCGAGACATCCGCCTGTTCGAAGGCCTGGAACAGCCGGACCAGCTCGGCGGGTGCGATGCCGATGCCGGTGTCTTCGACTTCGAAGCGCACCAGCAATTCGCCGCCGCTGTCTTCCAGCAGCCTCGCGCGCAGGACGATGGCGCCTCGCTCGGTGAACTTGACCGCGTTGCCGGCATAGTTGAGCAGCGCCTGGCGCAGCCGTGTCGGGTCGCCGCGCAGCCACGATGGGACGCTGTCGCAGTCGACCTTGATCCGCAGCCCCTTGTCCTGCGCTGCGCCGCCGACCATGGTGGCGACGGTGTCGAGAACGGCGGAGAGCGAAAAGTCCGTGCTTTCCATTTTCAATTTTCCGGCGTCGATCTTGGACAGGTCGAGGATGTCGTTGATGATGGCCAAGAGGTGCCGCCCGGCACTGTGGATCTTGTCCAGGCGCTCGACCTGTCCGGGTGTGGCATCGCCCTGCCGCAGCAGATGGGTGAGACCGAGGATGGCGTTCATCGGCGTGCGGATCTCGTGGCTCATGTTGGCGAGGAAGCTGCTCTTGGCCAGGTTGGCGGCATCGGCCTGCTCGCGCGCGACGACCAGTTCGGTCGTGCGCTGGGCCACCAGGCCCTCCAGATGATGCCGATGCTGATCCAGTTCGATGCCCATGCGCCGCTTCTCGGTGATGTCTTCCTTCACGGCGACGTAGTGCGTGACCGTGCCGTCCGTCTGGCGCATCGGCGTGATGATGACGAACTCGACGTATTCGCTGCCATCCTTGCGCTTGTTGTGAAACTCGCCTTTCCACGGCCGGCCCCGACTCAGTTCAGCCCACATGGCGGCATAGGTTTCCGGTGGCGTCTTGCCCGAGTGCAGCACGCGCGGATTCTGGCCGATCACCTCCTCGCGGCTGTAGCCCGTCGCCTGGATGAAGGCGTCGTTCACGTACTCGATCTCGGCATCCACATTGGTGATGACGACGCTCTCCGGGCTTTGTTCCACCGCCTGCGAGAGTTTTCTCAGTTGCGCTTCGTCGGTCTTGCGCTGGGTGATGTCGCGCATGACGCCTGTAAAGAAATCGCCCTTGGCAACATGCCACTGCGCCAGCGAGAGTTCGAGCGGAAACTCGCTGCCATCCCTGCGCAGGCCGAATAACTCAACGGGCCTGCCCATGACGCGCGGCTCGCCACCGGCACTCACCCGCTTCATGCCCGCGGCATGTGAATCGCGGAAGCGCATCGGCATCAGCAGCGTGAGCGGTTGCCCGACGACCTCGGTTGCCGCGTAGCCGAAGATGGCTTCGGCGCCCCGGTTCCATTTGACGATGTTCCCTGCGCTGTCGGCGGTGACGATGCCATCGTGGGCCGATTCGGATACTGACCGGAAAAGCGCCTCGCTCTCGCGCAGCGCTTCCGCGGCCCGCTTGCGCTCGGTAATGTCCGTGCCGACACCGCGGTAGCCCGTGAACTCACCGGAGGTATTGAACACCGGATCTCCACTCACGGACATATGGTGCTCAACACCATTGACTCTAAGTCGCGAAATCTTGAAATCGCGGAAAGGCAAATGCGCGTCAAGTAGCGCACGATGCTCCTGCCAGCCGGCTTCGTCGGGTGAACGATAGAAGATTTCCCAGCGGCGCTTGCCGATGGGTGATACTTCGCGGAATACCCCTTCAGCAGCCTCCCTTGCGCTTTCGGTGCGATGAGTCAACCGGTGCTCGGTGTCGCTCTCCCAGTAGAAGTCGGAGGACATCGCGGTGAGGCTGCGAAAGCGTCCTTCGCTCTCCTTTAGCGCTTGTTCCCTCTGCCCCAATGATTCCAGCAAGCGATTGAAGCCGCGGATCAACTCGCCGAGTTCATCCTTCCGGGTGATCGGCAGGGGCAGCGGCGCCGTATCTGAATCCGACTGAACAACCAGTGTTCGCGCCGCGGAAAGCATCGGCGAGAGTTGGCGTCTGAGAATCCACGAGGTCATCCACCAGCTGATGCCGCCCGCCAGCAGGCTCAGGAAGATCAGGGCGGCAAGCATGCGCTGCTGCATGGCGTGGATCGGGGCAAAGGCTTCTGCGGTAGGCAGTACGCTCACCATGAACCACCCGGCGACGGGAATTCCCTTGGCCGCGGATAGCTCGTCCACGCCACGGGAACTGACGGCAATACCATAGCCTTCATATCCCTGTACGTACTTGTCGTGCATCTGATTGATGCCCGGGCCAGGGGCCGCCTGCAGGGTGCGGCTCTTGTCCGTGGCGGTGACAATCAACTTATGCTGGGGAGCGATCAGCAAATAGCCGCCTGACTTGCCGTAGCGGCCTTCGATCACTTTGTCCAGGAAATTGGGCTTACCCAGGTTGATTACCCCGACCAGGGCACCAATTACCTTGCCTTGCGCATCATGAACGGGGGCCGCGATTGCAAAAACCGGAGACAGCTTGTCCATGACTGGCTTGCCGACAGCAGATCTTCCCTCCCGGATCACCGCGCCCATGAATTCCCTGTTCATGTAATGGCTGCCCACGCGCGCCGAAGAAACAGGCACTGAAGCAATTGCTACTCCATCAACTCCGGTGACGAAGATGCCCCCGTTGAACATGGTCAAAATGGCCGGACTTCCATCCAGACGCTCTTGCAACGCGACTGGGTTGCCCAGCATGGACGGACCTATTCTTCCCTTTGCATATTGTTCCAGTGCATTGATTCGCGCTTTCAGCTCGTCGTCAACTCCTTGCGCCGCCAGCGTCGTCGTCGAGAATTGCTGTTCGCCCAACACGCTCTGCATATCCGCGCGCAGCATCCGGCTGGCGTAGAACGCCAGCGACCAGACGCTGACCAGGAAAATGGCCAGCGTGAGAATAGTGATTCTGGCCTTGAGCGATTGCGGTGCGCGAACGGTGAAAGCCATGCAAATCCCTTTCTTTGACCGCGGGTGAAGGATGGTCGCAAAGGGGCGACGTCTTGTCCATCCGGAAGTTACGCGGCTCGCTGCGGTATCTACGTAGCGGCGAGCTGACCTTGCTCTCTCCCTTGAAGGCACAAGCGCTAACGTAACCGGTTCCTCCCCCTTCAAGGGGGAGGGTAACCGGTTCCTCCCCCTTCAAGGGGGAGGTCAGGTGGGGGATGGGGTCGGAATCGCCGAAATTTACACCCATCCCCACCCCGGCCCTCCCCTTGAAGGGGAGGGAGAAAATCCCGGTCTCTCCTTGAAGGGGAGGGAGAAAACCTTGGTCTCTCCTTGAAGGGGAGGGAGAAGTGCTCTGCCCCGGTTACGTTAGCGCTTATGCCCTTGAAGGGAGGTCCCGCTTGAAACGGGGCGGAAACCCGTCTTTCATCCGGCCGCCGCCGCCGCCGCGGCTACCCTACAATTTCCGCGTGATGCTTGCCCCTTCGATTACCCGCACCGAAGCCCGCGACGATGCAGCGGCCATTGCCGCCGCCTGGTTCGTGCGTCTGTCGGCCTCATCGCTTGTTGCCATGCCGCACGAGGAAGCACTGCCGCCGCGTCCTCTGACAGCGCTTGCCGCATTTGCCACGATTGCCCTGGCGGAAGGCCGCACGCTGCTGATTCTGGTGCCGAATGACGACGACCTGCCGGAACTCTCGAATACGCTGAGCCTCGCCATTCGCCCCCTGTGCCTGGTCTTGCCGGCGGCAGACTTCGCCGCCCGGATTGCGCTGCGCGCCACGCTTTCGCTGCTGAAAAGTCGGCTCTGGCGAGACGGCGAGGACGAACAGTCGGCGACATGGACGCGCCAGCGCGACCGCATCGCGGCCAACGCGGGGCTGTGGCAGGAGACGCAAACCTGGGCGGCACGCAACGATCGCAGCGACGGCCCGATCGCCGTGGCCGAACTCTTCCCGGTACGCATCCTGCCGCTAGCCGCCTACCGCGCGCTGCAGCACAAGACGTCCGACATCACCCTGCTCTACCGCTGCGATGCGCCGGTCGAACTGATCGCGCCGGCCGGCCGCCTGCTGCGCATCGGCCCGCGCGCCGACACCCTCCGTCAACTCAACATCGCGCCGCTTGACGAGGACGCGCGACTCATGGTGGAACGGGCCCAACTCATCCGCGATATCGCCGATCTTGAACTGGAACTGGTGACCGTCCAGGCGGAAGTGGCTGACTTCATGCGCGATTACTACGAGCGGGTCGGCCGCCGCATGGCTGAGCACGATGCGCTGCAGGCGAGAGTGGCCCGTGAAGAAGCGCAGCGCGCGCCGGCAAACCCGGAAATCGGATCCAGGGCAAAGAAAAAGCAGCAGCAGGCCGAGCAATCGGCGCGCGAATCGCAACGCTTCACCGAAGCCGCGACGGAGGAAGCGCCCGTGTTCCGTCCGAACAACGACATGAAGCGTCTTTTTCGCCAGATCGCCCAGCAGATTCACCCCGATCGCGCCATCGACGAAGCGGATCGCGCCTGGCGCACGCAGTTGATGAGCGAGGCCAACCGCGCCTATCGCCATGGCGACGAACGCGCCTTGCGCGAAGTCGGCGCCCTGTGGGGCGAAGGGCGCAGCGAGATGCCCGGCGACGCCCGCGCCAGCGTATCTCCGGCGCCGACTCTGCGGCTTCAGGTGGACCGCCTGCGCGCCCGGCTGGCCGAGATCGAAAGCGAGCTGCACCGGCTGTTCGGCTCGCGCCTTTATGAACTGTTCATCGCCGCAAAGCAGGCCCGGCGGCAGCAACGCGACCTGCTCGGCGAAATGGCCGACCAGCTCGACGCATCAATCGCAGAACTGCAGCAACGCTGTCACGCCATCTGACTTTCCTGGGACGACTCAGGGCGGCCGATGCGGCCCTTCGTTTACCTGGCGACCTGATTAGCCACAATGTTCAGCCAAACGAATCTCCCTCCCCCTCGATAGCCGGAATTTTATCCCTCCCCTTCAAGGGGAGACCGAGGTTTTCTCCCTCCCCTTCAAGGGAAGACCGGGATTTTCTCCCTCCCCTTCAAGAAGAGACCGAGGTTTTCTCCCTCCCCTTCAAGGGAAGGGTCGGGGTGGGGATGGGGGTAAAGACAACCCGGCATGCCTCGATTCATCATGCAACGCTGTCCAGATGGCTTCGACCACGGCGTCAGTTTCTTGCAGCACCTGATTGTTCCAAAACCGGAGGATCGTGAAACCGGACTCATGCAATCGTTGATCGCGAACACGATCTCGTTTGCTGTCCTGATGCTGGCCACCGTCCACCTCAACAATCAGCCACATTTCCAGGCAGGCAAAATCGAGCACAAAATCCAGGAATGGATGCTGGCGACGGAATTTGAAACCCGCGATCTGCCGACCACGCAAGCGTTGCCACAAGCGCTTTTCGGCATCAGTCAAATGGCTTCGCAGTTTGCGCTGAAGCGAATTATCGATGATCGAACGGTTTGTCTGGCCCTTCATCCGGCCATTCAATTCTTGCTCGGCTACCCCATCCCCTCCCCGGCCCTCCCCTTGAAGGGGAGGGAGAAAACGTCGGTCTTCCCTTGGGGGGAAGGGAGCGCCAACGCTCCCGAGCAACACTTTCAATTACCCCCCCGCCGACAAGCACCGACTCCGTCTGATCAATCCAGCGGATCGCCACGCTCCATGCGCTCGAGCAAAGCGCGGGCGCCGGTGTGGCCCAGCCGCGCCGCCGCGCGCAGCCATTTGGCGCTCAGGCGCAGGCTTGGCCTGACCCCCTCGCCGCGACAATAGGCCAGCCCCAGCTCGTAACACGCATCGACCTCCCCTTGCAGTGCGGCGCTGCGCAACCAACGCGCGGCGGCATGCGCATCGCGCCGGACGCCTTCGCCCCGCAGCAGGCAATAGCCGCAGCTATACATGGCATAGGCATCCGCATGCTGCAACGCCGCCTGCTGGTACCAATGGAAGGCCTCGCGCGGATCTCGTGCGACGCCCTGGCCGAAATAAAACAGGTCGCCGAGGATGACTTTGGCATCCGGCAGAGCGGCCGCCTTTCGATACCAGCCAAGCGCCTGGGGCACATCGATCGCGGCTCCGGTGCCATGCCGCAGACATTCCGCCAACATGAACGCCGCACGACGATGTCCGCTGGCGGCGGCCTTGCGAAAGCAGTTCACCGCCTCGGCCAGGCCGCCATCGGCCGCCGTCGCGGCGGCATGCAGCAGCGACTGGCCGCTGGCAAACCAGTAGCGCTCGAGTTCCCCTTTCGCTTGCGTCCAGCCCGCCTGCAACGCTGCCTGCAACAAGGTTTCGCCGCGTTCCACGGTGACCTCGCCGCCAATTCCCGACAGCAGGCAGCGACCATATTCCGCCCGGCCGTGCGCGTCACCGGCTTCCGCCGCACGGGAATACAGTGCTCGCGCCGCCGCCGCATCTTCCACGCAACCTTCACCCCGTTCATGACATTCGGCGAGCCAGACCCACGCCGGGATTTCACCCAGCTCCGCCGCACGGCGATACCACGTCATGGCCAGTGCCTTGTCCTCGGCAACGCCATCGCCCCACCGATACGCATGGGCAATCTTGAGATGCGCCCGCACATGCCCGTGACCCGCTGCGGCCTGCCACCACTGCAAGGCTTCGGTCAGATCGCGGCCCCCGTCGCCGACGCCGTACGCCAGGCACTCGCCCAGTTCGAATTCCGCATCGCGGCTGCCACTCGCTGCCGCCCGGCGATACCAGTCCAAACCGGCTTCCGGGTCGCGCTTCATGCCCAGGCCAAAACATGCGCATTGTCCGAGGAGAAACATGGCACCGCTCACACCCTCGCGCGCCGCATCACGAAGGTGCGCCACCGCTGCAGCGGGATCGGTGGCGGTACCGGCACCTACGTAAAGGCACAGCCCCAGGCAGAAGCTTGCGTTGGCAACCCCGTCGGCGGCCGCCTCGCGCCACAGGCGCAAAGCCGCACCGCGATCTTCGGCAACGCCGCGGCCGAAGAAATGACAACGCGCCAGCAAATCCCGCGCCGCCGCATGCCCCTGCTCTGCCGCGCGCCTCAACCAGTAGGCGGCGGCATCAAAATCGCGGACGCCGCCGATGCCGAAATAGAGCATGCGGCCGAGCCAATAGTGCGCCAGCAGAACGTCCCTGGCGGCGGCAAGAGCGAACAGGCGTGCCGCTTCGGCGTAATCGCGGGGCAGCCCGCAGCCGTGATAGAGCAGCCAGCCCATCGCCGCCAGGCCCGCCGGGCAATCCGCTTCGGCGCTCTGCATGGCCCAGCGCACCGCTTCGGTTGGGCTTTTTCGCACGCGATCCCCTGTCGCATGGCGCCAGGCCAACTCCGCCTGGGCGTTGCAATTACCGCCCGCGGCCATGCGCCGCAATTCGAGCGAGGCGATGCGGTTCCAGAAATCTTCAGGACGCCCGAGCAACTCCAGGCCATGCGCCGCGCCGCGCTCGATCAGCGGACTCTCCAGCGCTCCACGAAAAAAACCCAATAGCGCCCCTGATGCGAGCGGAACCAGTGACTGTTTCATAGCGCGGCCAGGGCCGCTCTCACGGAATGCACTGATCAGGGTTGGCCAAGCATCGCGACTATCAGCCAGGCTTGCGGAGCAGGGCGGGATCCATTTCGCCCGCTGCGGCGATGCGCTCAAGGGCATCGACCACGGCAAAGCTGGCTTCTTCCATGCGGCCGACGGCCTCGACGCCGGAAGCCATGTCGCCGCTGCGCAAGGCTTCCAGCGCTTCCCGGCCGGCCTTGTGCACGGCGGCGTGAGGGGCGTCCATCTCGCGATAACCCGGCAGCTTTGAATAGCACTCACGCCCCTCGCCGGCAAAGTACCACTTGCCGAGGCGGCACTGGGTGTGATCGGCGATGTCGCCGGCATTTTTGTCGTTGAGACCGAAAAACGCCATATAGACCTCGAACTTGAACAGCACATGGTCCATTTTCGCCACTTCGACGAAACTCCGCAGCGTGGATCCGGCGCTGGCCTGCTCCATTTGCGTCGCCAGGCCAAGCAGTCGCTGCATATTCTCGGTAGCCGATCCGCCCTCGACGCTGGCGCGGCTGGCTTCCGCCGCCAAAGCCGTCATGCTCGTGGTAGCGCTGCCGGTGTCGGCGCCGATCTGGCTGACCAGCGAAGAAATTTCTGCCGTGGCATTTGCCGTGCGTTCGGCAAGTTTTCGCACTTCGTCGGCGACCACGGCAAAGCCGCGCCCCTGTTCGCCGGCGCGGGCCGCTTCGATGGCCGCGTTGAGCGCCAGCAAGTTGGTCTGGTCGGCGATTTCCTTGATGAGATTCACGATGCCGACGATCTTCGTCGCCCGCTCGCCCAGCACGGCGACACTGCCGGTGGCCGCTGTGGAGCGCTCCGACAGAAGCGCGAGGTTGCTCGAGATACGATCAATGGCGCTGCGGCTGACTTCGGTGACGCCGAAGGTCTCGTTGGCGTTGCCGCGCTGGGTCTTCATGGTCTCGGCGAGTTGAGCGAGACTCTGCTGGGAAAGGCCGATGGATGCGCCGAAACTGTCCAGATGTTTCATCAATCGCTGGTACGCATCGAGGCGGATTTCCAGTTCGCCGGCCTTGTCGGCATGCGCGGCGACCAGCGACTCCAGCGAGGCAATGCGGGATTGCGCGTCCGCTTCCGCCTGCCGACTCTGCTCAAGCTGCGCACTGACCTGCTCAAGTTCCTTGCGAATGGCTGAGCCGAAAAACATGGGACACTCCTGATGGGATGGATGGTTCTGTTTAGGCCACGGGTGCAGCAGCGCCGGGAAGTTCCATTGCAACGGCGCCCTTGCTGCCGCTCAGCCCGGTATGACCCGATTCTTGCCTGCGCGTTTGGCCAGATACATGGCCGCGTCGGCGCGCTTCATGGTCTCATCAACTGCCTCTGCATTTTCCGCTTCCGCCACGCCGCAACTGAAGGTGATCAGAATCCGCTCGTTCTTGTTCATGAAAATGCTTCGCGTGAGTTCGCGCTGGACGCGCGTCATGACGATAACCGCTTCGTCGATGGAGGTACCCGGCAGCAACACGACGAACTGTTCGCCGTCAGAGCGCGCCAGCGTGTCCTGGGGGCGAACAGTGTCCCGGACGACGGTAGCCAGGTGCGCCAAAGCGGCATCGCCCGCCGAGTGCCCCTGAATTTCGTTGAGCTTTCTGAAATTATCGACATCAAGCAGCGCCAGGCTGAGCGTTCCACCTTGACGTCGCAGGCGACCGACTTCCTTTTCCATGGCCTCGTCCAGGCCCCGGCGATTGAGCGCTCCGGTCAAAGGATCGTGCCGAACCAGTTCGCTGGCGCTGGACAGTTCATTCTGCAGCCGCGCCACGGCCTGCTCCGACTCGCTCACCCGGCTGCGCATGGCGCTCAATTCGTCACGCGAGCGGGCTGTATTGATCTGTACCGCACGGGTCTCGCGCATGACGTCGCCCAGCACATCGGTGAGCTCGGAAATGTCCTTTGCTTTGCTGATTTTCTCGGAGCAACTTTCAATCTTGCCGTGATACTCGCTGGTCGTCTCGGCGAAATCGGCCAGACGGTCAACGAATGTCGCCAGCATCAGCTTGAGCCGGTCTCGCGCCTCATTCAGGCTCTTCTTGAGCGAGCTTTGCCTGACGATGACATCCTTCATCCGCCGTTCCAGATCATCCAGCCGGCGCAGGTCGAGCGGCTGGAGCGCCAGGTCGCGTACCACCTTTATCTGCCCCGTCAGCCACTGGTCTTCTACCACCAGTTCGCCAATGTTCTCCACGATCAGCTGAACCAGATGAAGCAAGGCCGTACTCAGCTCGGCCTGATCTTCCGCGATGAAGTGAGCCCGGTAGCAGAGTTTCTTCAGCCGCTCCGAGAGTCCGATCAAGGCGTCGGCGTGCTGCGCGGCCCGCACGCTGACTGCAATCTCGGATGCTTCGCGGGCGAGTTCCGGTTTGTCGCGCAGCACGATCGACAGGGTATTGTCGAGCAACTGGGCGACCAGTTCCCGCAGATCGACGATACCCCCTTGCCAGACGGGCTGGACCGGTGATTTGCCGACAGTTGCAGTCAGCGCCGCAACAGCCGCGTTCACCGCCGCCGACGGGACCGCCTCCGGCGCCGATGCCTCGGGCCTGCTGCCCGGGGAATTCTGGCCCCATGAGCGAATCAATGACTGCAGACGGCTGAGCAGCAGGTCGGAGGTTCCGGAACCCGACAGGACGTGTTCCAGCGCTTCCTTCTTCCTGGCGGCGGTCAGGCCGGCATGATGCGCTTCGAGTTGTTGCACCAGATCGCGAATCAGGCCTGGCCAGTGCGGCTGGTCGGCGCCGGATTTGGCCAGGAATTCGGCCAGCACGGCACCTACGCTTTCCCATTTTTCCTTGGCAATGGCGCCTTCGAATTGACGCGCAAAACGGTTCTGCTCGGGGCTCGCGCGTGGCAAGTTCGCAAGCAGTGACTTGAACTCACGCTCGGGGAAGGTGGCAACCGCTGGCGCGCCCGAAATTTCGAGATACAGGGCGCGGTAATTGTCCGGCGTCGGCGGTATCTTTCTGGAGACCAGACCACGCAGAGTCTCGCGGGCTATTTCAAGTTCGGAAAGTTGCTTGGGTTCAGCCATGTTTCACCATTGCGTCTCTAATCCAGCAGATACACCAGGGGCTCTTCGCGAAAGAGTGTGCGTCAATCGTGTGCGTCAATCAGAATTACGGTTGGATGCAAGAGCCCCTGACGAACAGGATTTCCAGCCGGGCTATTCGCCTTTGCGCAGTCTATATGCAAGCCGGGCGGATGTTCGCTTCCCATGAATACGGATGATCCCAAAGCGACCGGGTTTTGTTTATCCGTGGATTACGCTGCAAACTGCGGTATCTACGTAGCTGAATCCGATATTGCCCCCAGACTGACTGCCGATGCCGCACCCTGCTTCGGGCTCTATTGACAGCCAGGTGTCGACTCAGCCCGGCCGATGGACGCAATGGTAAACGTGCAGCCGCGTCCGGCGCCTGTCGGCAACCTCTACCACGGCCTGCGGGGCCTGCTGCGGAACGACAAAACTGTTGCTGACGAGGCGGGCCCCGGGCGACATTTCGGCACGCGCCTTGGCCCAAAGTCTCGCCATCGGCGCCGGCGAGAGAAATGCATATACAAGATCGTAGCCGGCCAGCGAATGGCTCCAGAAATCACCACGATGGATGCCGAGGTTGGGCAGGCCGCGCGCGAAAAGCCATGCCCAGAGCCAGGGCAGGGGCGCGTGTTCATAGCCGACGAAAGTACACTCCGGCCGGGCGCGCGCCAGGTGGCGCAGCAGCGCCCCATCGCCGCAACCGAGGTCGATCACGCGGCAGGGTCCGGCCGGAAGCAGCGACAGCACGGCGTCGCGGCTCATGCGATTGGTGAGATAGAGCGGAACCTGGCTGCTATCGGTGCGCCAGAACACCAGTAGCAGCAAGAGAAATCCGCTGGCCCACAGCCATGAAGGAAGTTCCAAGCCGCGAGCCAGAACCGCAAGCGGCATGAAGCACAGATGGATCGGCAGCCACCAGACAGGTGCCCGCAGCCCCCAGGCCGCGACCATGGAACAAGACCCCTGCAGCGTGGCGACGGCAAGAGGCTGGACCAGGGCCGCCGGGAAAACGGTCAGTGCCAGACCACCGGCCGCCAGGGCGCCGAGCAGCTGGGCAAGCAAAGCTGAAAGCAGCGGATGCCGTTCGCGCGGGAGACGGGCCGACACCTAGGGCGCCCAGAGTTTCTCGATGTTCGTCAGGCCCCAGGTGCCGGCTTCCTCCCGGCTGACTATCCCGTCTGTCACGCGCGGATGCGAAAGATCGACGATTTCAGGGGCAATATGGGTCCGCGCCTTGGTCGAGAAAAACACTTTGACGATTGGCGTCAGCAGCGAATGCTCCGACTGCTCCATCACCACGCCCAGTCGCCCCGAAGCCAGGCGCACCAGGGCACCTATCGGGTAGATGCCGAGGCATTTGACGAACGCCTGGAAAACACGCTCGTCGAAATGTCCGTTGCACCATTCCGCCATCTTGCGGATGGATTCGGCCGGATCCCAGCCGGCCTTGTACGGACGGTTCGAGGTGATCGCGTCATATACGTCGCACACCGCGCCCATTTTGGCGTAGAGACTGATCTGATCGGCCTTGAAGCGCTTCGGATAGCCGCTGCCATCCATTTTTTCGTGGTGGTGCAGCACCACATCGAGCGGGATCTCGCCGACGCCCGAGCCTTCGAGAAGCATCTTGTGCCCCGCTTCCGGGTGGCTCTTGATGATCGCAAATTCTTCATCCGTAAGTTTCCCGGGCTTGTTCATCACCTCCATCGGCATCAGCGCCTTGCCCAGGTCGTGCAGCAAACCGGCCATGCCAAGTTCACGCGTGGTCGCTTCGTCCTGCCCCAACTGACGCGCCAGCGCCACCATCAGGGCGCACACCGCGACCGAATGCATATAGGTGTAGTCGTCCGCCGTTTTCAGCCGGGCCAGGCTGATCAGCGCGCCCGGATTGCGCATCACCGAGCTGGAAATCTCATCCACCAGTTCGCCTGCCGCCTCGGACGAAACGGTCTTGCCCATGCGGGCTTCATTGAACATCGAAACCACGGCCTTCTTGCTTCCGATGCAGATTTTTGCTGCCCGCCGCACCTCCTCGACCATCGGCACCTGTCGCGGCGGTGCTCTGTGCTCAGCGCTTCGTTCCAGCGTGCGATCGACCTCGGCGGCGACTTCGATTTCGGAATGCGTCTCCGCTCGCACTTCCCCGACTGACGCGTCAAGCCCCTTGCCGGTATCGATCCAAAGTTCGGTGATCCCGCTTTCACGAATCCGGCGGATGTCGTCCGCGTCGTCCAGCACAAAGCGCGTGCGCCAGAACGGGTGCTCCATCCACGAGCCGCACAGTTCGTGGATATGCATTCCCAGACGCAGATGTTCAACACCGATTTTTTTCAGCATGCCGGCGACGGGCGGGATTTCCCGCTTGGGGGCGGGAGAAATGCGGCGGCGATCATCTGGCAGCGGCGGGCGGACGCGCCGTTCCGCCTGCCGCGGGTTTGGCTGATGCCTTGGCGAGATAGCGCAACTTGTCGTTCTGCATCAGGAAATTGCCGATGAGCTCGCCCGGCTCCGGTGGCGGTTTCTTGTAGGCCTGAAAGCCGCAGTTTTGCAGCTCCGTCACATACCAGTTTTTGCCGCTGTTGAGGATAAACACGCCCGGCTCGGGGCGATGGATATTCATCCCGAGTTCGCCGGCCGGCAAGCCTTCGAGGGGATAGCGGCGCTGACACTTCTGGCTATTCCCGACGATCAGGGTCGTTTGCCACGGGCCGCCAAGCCAGGCCTGTTCGCGGATGAGGGACACCGTTTGAGCCGGATCGTCAGCGCTGAAATAGGCCATCTGGGTATCGCCGCAGGCCCCGAGCAGCAGCGTTGAAAACAGGATTGTCAGTCGCATCCGTCCTGCCGCCATCGGTGTCCTGCCTATCCTCAAGGTGCCCATTGCGCTTCCGTCCATGAATGTTTCGATTCCCTCTGCCGCGCGCCATGCACCGGCTTGCCGCAGGCCATACAGTTGCACTTCCGCGGCCACGTCGCAGCGTGCTTTTATTCTAGCCGAGAACATTCACTGTCCGCGCCGACGCTGGCGGCCTTGATTTTCGGGCTGTGCTCAAAGAATGCTAAAGTTGCCGCCGACTGGTTTCAGACGTACGCCGCAAGCCTCCGGCCGACCCCGTGCCCTTGGCGGCAACGGTCAGCATCGCCGCCGTGGCGTTCATCAAACAAACTCCTGACCGGTGAAAATCTGCATGAACTGGAATAGCTGGTGGACAAGATCGCTGAAGGTCAGGATAACCGTATTCACACTGGTCATTTTTCTGGTCTCGATCTGGTCGCTGACACTCTACGCCGGTCGCAGCTTGCGCGAGGACATGGCGCGCGTGCTGGGCGATCAGCAGTTCGCCACGGCGTCCTCGATGGCCGCACAGATCGATCACGAGTGGAAAGAGCGCCAGTTCGCCCTGGAAGCAATTGCCGTGGCGGCGGCCCCATTCATGCCGGCAGGTTCGACGGCGATGCAGACACTGCTGGAACAGAGTCCGCTGCTTCAGCGCCTGTTCAACGGCGGCGTCATCGCCGTCAGGCCCGATGGCACCGCGGCTGCCGACGTTCCGCTCTCCTCCGCGAGGACGGGCCTCAATTTTGGCACCCGGGAGCACATCGCAGCGGCGCTAAGCAAAGGAATAACGACGCTCGGCCGTCCGTTCTTGGAAAGAGCGCTGAGTGCGCCGATTGTCGGCATGGCGGTGCCCATTCGCGATGCACGGGGAAATGTGATCGGCGCCCTGGCCGGTGTGACCGACCTCGGCAAGCCGAATTTTCTGGACAGGATTGGCGAAATCCATTTTGGCAAGACCGGTGGCTATTTGCTGGTCGCCCCCCGGTACCGGCAGATTGTCACTGCCTCGGACAAGAGTCGCGTCCTGGAACAGCTCCCCGTGTCCGGGAGCAACCCGTTGCTGGACCGCTTTATCGGTGGCTATGAGGGTTCCGCCGTCCTGGTCAACCCAAAGGGCGTGGAAGTGCTGGCTTCGGTGAAAAGCGTGCCGACCGCGGGTTGGTACCTTGCCATCGTCCTGCCCACAGCAGAAGCCTTCGCCTCGATTCACGCCCTGCAGCAGCGCATGCTGATGGCCGCAATGCTCCTGACGCTGCTGTCCGGCGCCCTGGTGTGGTGGATGTTGCGGCGCCAGCTTTTCCCGCTGGTTTCCGCCGCCGGAATGCTCGACGCCATGTCCGCAACCAGGCAGACACCGCAGACCTTGCCCGTGACCCGTCCCGACGAAATCGGCGAACTGGTCGCCGGCTTCAACCGCCTGCTGGAAACCCTGGCGCGGCGCGATGGTGCATTGCACGAGAGCGAACATTTGCTTGTCGAAGCGCAGAGCTTCGCGAGCCTGGGCAGTTATTCCTTCGATGTCCATAGCGGGTCATGGACCAGCTCCGCAATATTCGACCAACTGTGCGGCATAGACGACGCCTACGAGCGTTCGGTGGAAGGATGGGCGGCCCTGATCCATCCGGATGACCGGCTGATGGTGATCGACTATCTGAAGGACGAGGTGCTTGCCCGGGGTGGGGTTTTCGACAAGGAATTTCGCATCGTCCGCCATAAGGATGGAACCGAGCGCTGGGTGCACGGTTATGGACAGACGCACTTCGACGCCGTGGATCGCCCGCTGACGATGCGCTGCGTGATCCAGGACATCACCGCGCGCAAAGTGGCGGAAATCGCGCTGCTGGAGTCGCACCAGTTCAACGTGCAAATCATATCCAGCGTGCGCGAAGGCATCGTCGTCTATGGCACCGACTTGCGCTACCAGCTCTGGAACCCGCACATGGAGCGTTTCACGGGAATGAAGGCAGCGGATGTTCTCGGTCACCATCCGCTCGAGGTCTTTCCCTTCCTCAAGGATACCGGCCTCATGGCCCTGCTGGAGGGCGCGCTGCGCGGCGAGAGTCCTGATCCGGTCGAGTTTCCATTCGAGGTCAGGCAAACCGGCAGCCGCGGCTGGGCGTCGGACCTGACGGCGCCGCTGCACAACTCACAGGGAAAAATCATCGGCGCGGTCGGCGTCGTGAATGACATTACCGACTTCAAACGCGCCGAACTCGATCTGCGCGAACTGAACGAAAGCCTCGAAACGCGTGTCGAGCAACGCACGCTTGAGCTTGCAGATGCGAGGGACGCCGCCGAATCGGCGAATCGTGCCAAGAGCACCTTCCTCGCCAACATGAGCCACGAAATTCGCACCCCGATGAACGCCATCATCGGCCTCTGCTACATCCTGCGCCACGCCAAGCCGACGCCCGAACAGGCCGACCGGCTGGCCAAGATCGACACCACCGCCAATCATCTGCTGGCCATCATCAACGACATTCTCGACATCTCCAAGATCGAGGCCGGCAAGCTGACACTGGAGCAGGCCGACTTCTCGCTGGCGTCGATTCTCGACGGTGCCCGCTCGCTGATGACCGACCAGGTCCGCGCCAAGGGACTGGTGCTGGCGGTCGAATCCGACGGGGTACCACTCTGGCTGCGGGGTGACGCGACCCGCCTGCGCCAGGCGCTGCTCAACTATGTCGGCAATGCCGTCAAATTTTCCGAGACCGGCGTCATCACCCTGCGCGCCATCCTGCTGCAGGAAAATGGCGACGAGTTCCTGGTCCGCTTCGAAGTCGAGGACACGGGCATCGGCATCGCCCCGGAAACGATCGCCACCCTGTTCAACGCCTTCGAGCAGGCCGATGCCGCAACCACGCGAAAATACGGCGGCACGGGTCTCGGCCTGGTCATCACCCGACGCCTGGCCGCGCTGATGGGCGGCGAAGTCGGCGCCGACAGCACGCCGGACAAAGGCAGCACCTTCTGGTTCACCGCCCGCCTGGAGCGCGGCAGGGGCATCGTGCCGGCCATTACGGAAACCAGATTCGAGGATACCGAGGCCGAACTGCGTCGGCGTCATGGCGGCGCAAGACTGCTGCTGGCCGAGGACAACGCCGTCAACCGCGAAGTGGCGCTGGAACTGCTGCACGGGGCGGGGCTGGCCGTCGATATCGCCGTCGATGGTCGTGAAGCGGTCGACATGGCGTGCGCCACCGATTACGAGCTGATCCTCATGGACATGCAGATGCCGCGCATGGACGGACTCGAGGCAACCCGGGCCATCCGCTCCCTGCCCGGACGGGAGGCGACCCCGATTCTGGCCATCACCGCCAACGCCTTCGACGAGGACAGGCGTGCCTGCGCAGATGCGGGCATGAATGATTTTGTCGCCAAGCCGGTGAATCCGGACGATCTCTACGCCGCGCTGTTGAAGTGGCTGCCGGCCGGCCGGCCGCCACAAGACACGCCGGTGGCAGTCCCGAAACCGGCACCGGCGCCGGGCCAGGCGCCGGCGGACCTCGCCGCCTGGCGGCAGCGGCTGGCCAATATTCCCGGCCTCGACGGGGAATACGGACTGGCGCTGCTGAACGGCAACGCGAACAAGCATGCGCGGATGCTGGCCCTGTTTGTCGAGAACCATGGCGGCGAAAACCTGCAACTTTCCGAAAGCCTGGCCGCAAACGATCTGGTTGCGGTCAAACAACTGGCCCACACCCTGAAAGGCTCCGCCGGCACCATCGGGGCAAAACGGGTAGCCGAGGCTGCCGCCGCGCTTCATGCCGCACTCCGGACCAGCGCGGAACGGACCGAGGTCGACGCACTGAGCGCGACGCTGATCCGTGAACTGACGGCCCTCACCGATGGCATCCGGCAGGCCGCCGCCTGATCAGGCGTGCCGCACGTCGTTCGCCGAGTCAAGGGCAGCCGCCGTCCCGCCAGCGCCGACTTTTGCGCGGCGGGAGCGCGACCTCAGCGCGATTCCTTGATCAGCCGGCCATGCGCCGGCTGCACCGGACGGGCGTTGTTGCGGTAAAGGCGGGAGAAGATCGCCACCTGCTGCTCTGCCACCTGCACCGGCTGCTTGAAAACCATCCACAACACGCCTTCGGTGCATGGCGGCGTCGTCAACGAGCCCATGTAGGTCCAGTAGGTGCGGTTTTCCGGCAACAGTTTGTTCAGGTCGATAGCCTCGTCCGGCGTCACTTCCATGTCCTGTTCGAGCGGCAGATTGTTCCACAGCGTCTGGATCAGCGGATGCTCGCTGCCTTTTTCCAGCAACACGGCGACCACCGCCAGTTGGCCCTCGGCGCTCTTATGCACCAGATGCACCACCATGTCGTAAGCGCGGCCATTGACCCGTTCCTCGGACGGGCGATGGAAATGGAATTGAATCAGATCATGCCGCTTGCCCATCACCGTCAGGCCCAGTCCCTCGCCGACACTGACTTGCAAGGTATGGCCGTTGTCGATAATGCGGAACTGCGTGGGCTTGTAATCGAACTTGATGCCTTCGAGATCGACCTTGATGCCCTCGCGAATATCGATCGGCGACTGGCGCTTGCCAGCGCCGCAGACGGCATAGTCGCCCCGCAGCCGGGCCCAGGCCGCCGGCCCGCCTTCGCCGTCGTAAGACCAGTGGCTGCTCATATGTGCGGCGGGGTTTCCCTGCTCGCTCGCCGCCTGCCCTTCCGCCCCCGGCTTTTTCTTCGCCTTGCGCGGGCCTGACGTGGCGTAATGCAGCTCGCGCAGGCGCTTGTCGGCCGGGCTTTCGACCTCCTGTCGTTCTGCATTGGCCTTTGTTGCCGACGGGGTCGGCACGGCAGCAGTGGCCTTGGTTCTGGCGGCCGGCGGCGCCCCCGGCTTTTGACCGATGCTGCCGGCGGCCATGTCGGCGGCGGCCTTGTCGATCGGTGGCAGGACGATCAACTTCGGTTTTTCGGGCGGAGCCACGGGCAGGGTCTCGGCGACCGGCGTCAGGCGGGACGCCGCCCGGTCGGCGGCCAGAGTCCGCATATCGGCGTGCATCGGCGCGGGGCGTCCGCCTTGTGCGCCCTGTGCCTGTGGTGCCTCGTCTGTCGCCCCGCCAGCGGTATCGGCCGATGCCGGCGTCTCGCTGGTGGCGACGACCCGGCAGGCCAGATTGAGCAGGCGTTCGTCGATGCTGCCGACCTGAACCGCGTTTGCGCGCTGCCGCGAAACCACGTCCTCGCGCACCAGCGTGTCGCCATTGAAATAGGCGCGACGCAAAGTGGTGAAGCGACGCGCCGAACAGTCGTAGAGATTCTGCGCATGGATCGTGTCAAAGGCGCCGCCGGCATCCATGGCCGGGCGATCGAGTATGACGCGGCTCCAGGCCGTGGCGCCGGAATCCGCACGCGCGATGCTGGCCGTGTCGATCTCGATGCTTTCGCTCTTGCCGGCGACAACCTTCCGCCAACTGCCGGCAATTGCAGAATCCTGCAGCACCAGGGCGAGCAGGAGAACCCCGGGCATGAACACCACGCGCAATGCAGACATGATTTCCCTAATCCTTTTTTTACGGCCGCCGCGCCTAACGCCGATGAAGCCGGCGTTAGCCTGCACTGAAACTCCGCTTCGCTTCGTTTTAGCTACGGCCGCCGGGCTTAACGCCGATGAAGCCGGCGTTAGCCTGCACTGAAACTCCGCTTCGCTTCGTTTTAGCTACGGCCGCCGGGCTTAACGCCGATGAAGCCGGCGTTAGCCTGCACTGAAACTCCGCTTCGCTTCGTTTTCGAGATATCCCAGCTTACGGCCGCGAACCTGAATACTTTAGCCGGGCCACGAAAAACGCCAGGGGGACAAGGGACGCAAGGCAACCGCGATACGGTGCTTATTGCTGCACCTGTTGCAAGCCGGAATCAGACCTGGGTGTTCATGATGTCCTGATAGGCCGACACCAGCCGGTTGCGCACCTGGACCATTTGCTGGAAGGACAGGTTGGCTTTTTGCAGATTGATCATCACGTCCTGCAAATTGACCTCGCTCTGGCCGCTGGAAAAATCCTCGGCCATCTTGCGCGCATCGAGCTGCGCGGCACTGACCTGATCAATCGTGCTCTTCAGGACCTGGGCGAAATCGGGCCCGCCCGCTGGCGCCGAATTGCCAGCGGATTTGCCGCTCGCAAGCGAGGAAGCGGAGCGCAGCTCGGAAAGCAGCTGGTCAATTTGACGCGTCTCGATAGTCATGATGGGTTCCTCAGGGAATTTCAGTCAGAAGCAGCAATTGCCGTGCCAGGTATTTGCGTCTGCTCAATCATTTTCGCTCGCATTGAAAAATCCTTCCGCGCGATACTGGTTCAGCTTGTAGCGCAGCGTGCGTTCCGAGATGCCCAGGATGGCCACCGCCTTCTTGCGAGATCCGCCGACACTGGCCAGAATTTCCTGGATATGCAGCCGCTCGAGCGTCTTCATGTCGGCCGGAACGCTTTCTGCAACAGGGCTTTCCACAATTATCGGAGCCGGCGCAATGGTGCCCGGAGGCGCTTCCGCCCCCCTGGGTGCCGCCACCGATGACACCGACCCGCTGAAGTTGAGCGACAAGCCCTCGGCCTCGATCACTTCGCCCGCCTCGAGAATCAGTGCGCGCTGGATGACATTTTCCAGTTCGCGCACATTGCCCGGCCACGCGTGCGCCAGCAGCCGCGCCTCGGCGGCAGCGGCAAATCCTGCCGGACGACGCGCCGCCGCGGCCATTTGTGCCAGGACTTTTCTTGCCAGCGGCAGGATATCGGCCGGGCGCTCGCGCAGAGGCGGAATCTCCAGCGGAAAGACATTGAGACGGTAGAACAAGTCCTCTCGAAAACGCCCTGTGCGCACCTCGCTGGCCATATCGCGATTGGAGGTCGCCAGGATGCGGATATCGAGCGGCACCGGCTTCTTGCCGCCGACGCGCTCCACTTCGCGCTCCTGCAGAACGCGCAGGAGTTTGGCCTGCAGGCCGAGCGGCATTTCGGAAATTTCATCGAGCAGCAAGGTGCCGCCATTGGCCTGCTCGAATTTGCCGGCCTGGGCCGTCAGCGCACCGGTAAACGCGCCCTTCTCGTAGCCGAAAAGCGTGGCTTCAAGCAGGTTGTCGGGAATCGCGGCGCAATTGATGGCGACAAAAACCCCCTTTGCGCGCGGCGACTGGTCGTGGATATAGCGCGCAAACACCTCCTTGCCCACGCCGGATTCGCCCGTCAGTAACACGGTCGCATCGGTCCGCGCCACGCGTGCGGCCAGCAGCAGGGTGGCGCGCGTTCTCGCATCGACCGCGACGACGCCGGCCGCCGGCGCCGGCGCCGTGGCATAGCGGGCAATCTGGTCTATCAGCGCCTTCGGCTCGAAGGGCTTGAGCATGAAATCGCAGGCTCCGCCACGCATTGCCGCCACCGCCTTGTCGACATCGCCAAAGGCGGTCATCAACAGCACCGGCAATCCCGGATGACGGCCGCGGATCTCCCCGAGCAGGGTCAGTCCGTCCATCGGGCTCATCCGCAAGTCGGAGACGACCATGTTGAATATCCTGCGCTGCAGCGCCTGCAGCGCCGCCGCGCCGCCGCCCACGCTGCTGACCTCATGGCCGGCGGCCTCCAGCGTGATTTGCAGCGCATCGCGCAGCGCGTCGTCGTCCTCGACGACCAGAATATTCAGCTTTTCGGACATGGCAGGCTAAGGGTGAACTCGGCCCCGGCGCCGGGACTGGAGACAACGTCGATACCGCCGCCGTGGGCGCGCGCCACACCGCGGGCAATGGCAAGACCGAGGCCGGTGCCGTCGCTGCGCGTGGTGTAAAAGGGCTCGAACAAACGGGCGGCAGTGGCATTGTCCATGCCGCGTCCGTTATCCTTCACCGTCAGCAACAGTGCGTCCTCCTCGCGCCGGGCTGAAATCTCGATGCATCCGCCCGCCTGCCCATCGACCGCCTGCAACGCATTTTCCAGCAAACTGGTCAAGGCGCTGACCAGCGACTTGCGCTTGCCGGTGAGCGGCGCCCCCGCACTTTGATCCGTCGCCACAAATCGCACGCCTTTGTTTTGCGCCAGCAGTTCGAAATTCTGTGCCAGTTCGGCGAACAGGTCAGTCACGGCGAAACTCTCGCGGCCGAGCGCTTCGCCACGGGCAAACAACAGCATGTCCTGAATCAGATGTTCAATGTGCTTGAGGCGGGCCACGGTCTTTTCTGCGATAGCCAACCTGCTGCCGGCGGGCAGTTCGGGGTTTTCCAGGTTGCCGGCGTAGAGCAGCGCGGCGGCCAGCGGCGTGCGCAACTGATGGGCAAGCTGGGCGGCCATTTCGCCCATCGCCGCCAGTCGCTGATTGCGCTCGGTCTGGTTTTTCAGCAGTTGCGTCTCGGTGATGTCATGCAGCAGGACAATTCGGCCGCCGGCGGAATCAAGCGACGTCACGTCGACAGCCAGATGCCGCCCGCCGCCGAGAAATTCGCCGGGTGTGGTGCCGGGTACCAGCGTGTCGGCATAAATCGCCGCCCAGCCAGCGCCGACTTTTACGCCACCCAGAAAAGCGCTGGCGGCAGGATTGGCCTGCACCACACTGCCGGCATCATCGAGCACCACCACCCCGGCGGGCAGCGCATCGAGCAGCAGGCTCAGCCGCTCGGTCAACGCGGCCTTTTCCTGATACTGCTGGCGCAAGGCGCCGTTGGCCGCCACCAGTTCATCGCCAAGCTGCTCCACCTGCCCCTGCAACTCGCTGTAGGCACCGCTCAGCTCCTCCGACGCCTTGCTGAAGACGCGAAAGGCTTCGGTCAGGCGCAGCGCTTCTTCCGGCGCAACCTGGGCAGCGGGCGCGGTCGATGGTGCAGCGGCGGCGGAAGGAAGGCGCATGGCGGCGATAATGGCAGAGTCTAGGCTGGCAAACAAGGAGATGGGCAACCGATATGCCGGCAAAAATTGCCGCTTCTTTCCGGAACCAGACTTGCTAGGGCACTCCATACTCTGCACGCGGGTGAATTGCCCCGCGCACTGCACACAGGACAACACAGGACGCAATGGCAGAAACCGCAACGGCTGCAACACCCTTCCCGAGATCGATGGAGGCCTTCATTCGCCTCGGTTCCGGCCAGAAGTTGATCAGCATGGTCGGCGCTGCCCTGATGCTGGCGATAGCGATCGGCGCTCTGCTGTGGGCGCGGGAACCCGCTTACGCGGTACTGTTTTCGATCCAGGATGAAAAAGACGGTGGCCAGATCGTCGCCGCGCTGCAGCAGCAGAACATTTCTTACCGCTTCAGCGAGGGTGGCCATACCATCCTAGTGCCACAAGCCGTGGTCCACGACACCCGCCTGCGCCTTGCCGCGCAGGGCTTGCCCAAAGGCGGGCTGGTCGGTTTCGAACTGCTCGAAAACCAGAAAATGGGTATCAGCCAGTTCGCCGAACAGGTAAATTTTCAGCGCGGTCTGGAAGGTGAACTGGCCCGCTCGATCCAGTCGCTTGCCGCGGTCAAGGGCGCGCGCGTGCACCTGGCGATTCCCAAGCAAACCGCCTTTTTGCGTGACGACCAGAAACCCTCGGCATCGGTGCTGGTCAGCCTCTATCCGGGCCGCACGCTGGAGCCGGCGCAGGTCGTCGGCATCGTCAATCTGGTCGCCTCCAGCGTGCCGCAGCTCAAGCCGATGCAGGTCAGCGTGGTCGATCAGCAGGGCAACCTGATCTCGCAACCGGCAGACCCGTCACGCGATGCCGGTCTGGATCCGGCACAGATCAAGTTCCTGCGCGACATAGAGTCCGGCTACGTGAAGCGCATCGAGGCCATCCTCCTTCCGATCGTCGGCGCAAACAACGTTCGGGCGCAGGTCGCGGCGGACGTCGATTTTTCGCAGACCGACCTGGTTGCGGAGACCTACAAGCCCAACCCGAATCCCGATGTCGCCATCCGCAGTCAGCAGACCAACGAAGCTGGCACCGGATCACCCCCCGCGGCAGGCGTTCCCGGCGCCCTCAGCAACCAGCCCCCGGCGCCCGCCACCGCAGCCATTACCCAGCCGCCCGGCACCCCGCCAGCGACTGCCCAACCGCCCGTCGCCGCGGCAGCGGCCGCAGCAGCCGGCCAGAATTACAGCAAGAACGCCACCACAAACTTCGAAATCGACAAGACCATCCGTCATACCAAGGGCGCCCCGGGCAGCATTCGCCGCCTGTCGGTCGCCGTGGTGGTCAACCACAAGAAGGATCTGACAAAAGAGAAGGATCCGGCCAAAGCGCCGCCGTTACCCCTAACCGAGGCAGATCTCAAGCAAATCAGCGACCTGGCGCGCGAGGCGATGGGCTTCAACAAGGAGCGCGGCGACACCTTGAACGTCGCCAATGCAGCGTTTGCGGTAGCCGTAACGGAAATCGTTCCCGATGCACCCATCTGGGCCAATACAGAGCTGATCGCGACCCTGAAAGAGGTGGGCAAATACCTGTTCATCATCGTCGCGATCTTCTGGGTGTGGTCTCGCGTACTGAAACCGCTGCTGGAAAAGTTGCTGGAAGTGGCCGCCCTCGCCGCGTCGCGAACCACTGAAACCGTCGGCGACGAAGGCGCGCGAATGACACGCCAATCCTACGAGAGCAAGCTCGCCGCCGCGCGTGATATGGCCAAACAGGATCCCAAGGCCGTCGCCGGAATGATCAAGGAATGGGTGGGCGGCGGTGGGCACTGAAAGCGAAGGCGTCGAGAAAAGCGCCATCCTGCTGCTCTCGCTCGGGCAGAACGAGGCAGCCGAAGTACTGAAAAACCTCGGCCCGAAAGAAGTGCAGAAACTCGGTCACGCCATGGCCGGGCTGAAGCAGGTGGCACGCGAGCGAATCGAGTCGGTGATCGACGAATTTACCGAGCAGACCGCCAGAGGCGCTCCGGTTGCCGTTGACAACGAAACCATCAAGGCCATGCTGACCCAGGCGCTGGGCGATGATCGCGCCGCCGGCCTGATCAGCCGCATCATGTCGGGCAACGACACGGCCGGCATCGAGGGCCTGAAGTGGATGGACGCGGCCAGCGTCGCCGATCTGGTTCGCAACGAACACCCGCAGATCATCGCCACCATTCTCGTGCACCTGGAATACGATCATGCGGGCGATATTCTCAAGAGCTTCACGGATCGGTTGCGCAACGACGTGCTGTTGCGCATTGCCACGCTGGATGGCGTGCAACCCACCGCATTGCGCGAACTCAACGAAGCCCTGTCGCGCATACTCGCCAGTGCCGCGGTCAACGTCAAAAAAACCGCCATGGGCGGCATTCGACACGCCGCGGAAATTCTCAACTACGTCGGCCAGTCGAACGAAACCACCATCATCGACAACGTCCGCGAATACGATGCGGACCTGGCGCAAAAGATTCTCGACGAGATGTTCATCTTCGAGAACCTTCTCGACATCGATGATCGCGGCATTCAGCTGCTGTTGCGCGAAGTGCAATCCGATGCGCTGATCATTGCCCTGAAGGGCGCCTCGCCGGAATTGCGCGAGAAGATTTTCAAGAACATGTCACAGCGGGCGGCCGAAATGCTCCGCGAGGATCTTGAATCCAAAGGTCCGGTTCGCCTTTCGGAGGTGGAAAACGAACAAAAGGAAATTCTCAAGGTCGCGCGTCGCCTTGCCGAGGAGGGACAAATCCAGCTCGGCGGCGGCGGTGAAGGCGACGCCTTCGTCTGATCCCGGGTACAGAGCCATTGATGGCCCGGGAAAAGCGGGGCTCATCGAAGTTCATGGCATGCCCTTATCCGGTCCTGGCCGGAAACATGACCACAGACGAAACGGATCGCTGGAATCCGCTTTTCGCGAACGTCAGATATCGCGCCGGCAAAGGCAGCGCGGAACTCGCCGTGCAGTGTGCCGATGGCACGACGTTTCAGGCGCAGCTGCCCGGTAACGGCCAGCGGTCACTGACTGCGGTCATCAAGAGCCAGTCAGCAGCAGAACAAGCCCCGAACCTGCCCGGCCACCTGGAGGTGCTCAACGGCCCCTGAGAAAAGCAGCCCCGAAGCCCATGGCACGAGTACTATGCGAGCATAAGCAAGCCCATCCATACGAAGAGGTTTTGATGGCCACCAAAAAGCCCCCGATAACAGTCCGCAGCAAGGCCTCGACACGTCCGGCGCAGAAGCGCGACCCGCTTGCCAGCCCCCCCGCAGCCATGGGTAAAGTGGCAGGAGCGGCAGCACCCATAGCCAGCGAGACGCCGGCACTCCCCACCCCTGTCCTCCCCATCGTCGGCATCGGCGCCTCCGCCGGCGGGCTGGAGGCCTTCGAGGTCTTCTTCCGCGCCTGCCCGCTGGACACCGGCCTCGGCTTCGTCCTGGTGCCGCATCTCGACCCCGGGCACGTCAGCCTGCTCACCGAAATCCTGCAACGCTCCACCGCCATGCCGGTGGTCGAGGCGCTCGACCAGGTCGCCGTCGAACCCAACCATGTCTATGTCATTCCGCCCAACCGCGAAATGGCCATCCTCCACGGCGTGCTGCAACTCTCTGTGCCGGAACTGGTGCGCGGCCAGCGCATGCCGATCGACGGTTTCCTGCGCTCCCTGGCCGAAGACCAGGCCGAACGTGCCATCGGCATCATCCTCTCCGGCACCGCCACCGACGGCACCCTGGGCCTGCGCGCCATCCTCGGTGGCGGTGGCGTCTGCATGGTGCAGGAACCCTCCACCGCCAAATACGACGGCATGCCGAGCAGCGCCATCAACGCCGGCTACGCCACCCACATCCTGCCCGTGGAACAAATGCCGTCCATGCTGGTGGAAGTCACCCGGCAGGCGGTCTATCGGCAGCGCGTGCCGTCCGTCCCGCCGAAGAAGACCTTAAGCGGCATCAACCAGATCCTGCTGCAACTGCGCAGCGCCACCGGCCACGACTTCTCGCTCTACAAGAAAAGCACCATCGGTCGCCGTATCCAGCGCCGCATGGCACAGCACGCCATCGAAGACGAGGCCGTGTATGCGCGCTTCCTCAAGGGCAACCCGGCCGAAACGCAACTGCTGTTCAGGGAACTGCTGATCAATGTCACCAGCTTTTTTCGCGACCCCGAGGCCTTTGCCGCCTTGAAGGAAACCATCCTGCCGTCGCTCTTGAAGGGCAAGCCGCCCGGCTACGATTTCCGCGTCTGGGTGGCCGGTTGCGCCAGCGGTGAGGAAGCCTATTCGATCGCCATGCTGCTGATGGAGTTGCAGGAAGAGATCAAGGCCCGCCACGAGCAGGAACTGAACATCCAGATCTACGCCACCGACCTCGACGACGACGCGATTGCCACGGCGCGCGCCGGGCGCTATCCGCCGAACATCGCGCAGGACGTGACGCCGGAACGCCTGCGCCGCTTCTTCACCAAGGATGAAGCGGGTTACAAGGTCAAGAAGGACATCCGCGACATGGTGGTGTTCGCCGTGCAGAACGTCATCAAGGACCCACCCTTCACCAAGCTCGACCTGCTCAGTTGCCGCAACCTGATGATCTATCTGGAGACGGAACTGCAAAACCGCCTGATCCCCAACTTCCACTATACGCTACGGCCCAACGGGGTGTTGTTCCTGTCCACCTCGGAGAGCATCACCAGCCGCCCCGACCTGTTTACGGCGATTGACCGCAAGTGGAAGTTTTACCGCGCCAGCCACCCCCTCGGCGCCCCCCACATCAGGGCCAATGTCGACATGGCTTGGGCCGCCAGCCCCGGCGCCACAGGTACCCGCGGCAGCAGCAGCGGCATGGCAGCCCAATTGACGGACGATTTAGCCACCGGCAAAGCCAACACCAGCCGCGTCGACAACGTCGCCGCGCTGAGCACCCACGCCCTGCTGCAGACCTACGCACCGGCCTCGGTCACCACCGACAGCCGCGGCAACATCCTCTATGTGCATGGCGACACCGGCCGCTACCTGCGCCCGGCGCCCGGCCCGGTGAGCAACAACGTGGTCGAGATGGCGCGCGAAGGCCTGCAGAACGAACTGCGCTTTTCCATCAACAACGCCACCTCGGCCGCCGAACCGACGCTGAACAAGGACGTTGCGGTGAAGACCAACGGCGGCTTCTCGATGGTGCGCTTCAGCGTACGCGCCCTGCCACGCGACAAGAGCGGCGAGCCGCTGCTGCTGGTCAGCTTCGAGGACGTTGCCAAGGGAGGGGAAGCTGCTGGAAAACTCGCCGCAGTCAAACCGGGACGCGGCAAACGTAGCGCCGCCCAATCCGTCGAAGCCGCGCGCATCGAAGAGCTGGAACGCGAGCTGGCCTATTCCAGGGAGAACCTGCAAGCCACCAGCGAGGAGCAGCAGGCCTCCAACGAGGAGCTCAAATCCACCAACGAGGAATTGCAATCCACCAACGAAGAACTGCAGTCGTCCAACGAAGAACTGGAAACCTCCAAGGAAGAACTGCAATCCCTGAATGAAGAAACCATCACGGTCAATTCCGAACTGAATGCCAAGATCGAGCAGCTGACCAGCATCCAGAACGACATGAAGAACCTGCTCGACAGCATCGGTACCGGCACGCTGTTCCTCGACCACCATCTGGTGATCCGGCGCTACACGCCGCCGGCGGTGAAGGTGTTCCGGCTGATCGGCAGCGACGTCGGCCGCCCCTTGAGCGACATCAAATCCAACCTTGAGGGTGCGCATTTGGCAGACGCGCTGCAGGCCGACCTGCAAGCCGTGCTCGATACCCTGATCCCCATCGAGCGCGAAGTGCGCTGCAGCGACGGTGCCTGGTACCTGGCGCGCATCCAGCCCTACCGCACGCTGGACAACGTGATCGAAGGCGTGGTGCTGACCTTCACCCCGGTGACCGAGTTCAAGCTCGCCAGCGAGGCCGCGCAGCGGGCGGCGGCAGAACTGGCGACAACGCTGCAGGCCAGCACGCAACTGGCGCGGGAACTGGCCGAAGGCATCGTCAACACCTTGATCGAGCCGCTGCTGGTGCTCGATGGCGGCTTGCAGGTGGTCTCCGCCAGCCGGTCGTTCTATGAGCACTTCCGGGTCGCCGCCGGGCAGACCGTGGGCCGCAAGATCTACGATCTGGGCGACGGCCAGTGGGACATACCGGCCTTGCGCGAACTGCTGGAAAACATCCTGCCGCAGAATCAGGTAATGGACGGCTACGTGGTCGAGCACAACTTTCCCGGCCTCGGGCCGCGACGCATGGTGCTGAATGCGCGGCGGATCGTGACGGCGCTGGGGAATACGGAATTGATTTTGCTGGCGATGGTGGCGATTGATGGCCCGACTGCCGGAATGACGAACTGATTGCGCATCCCCGGCTGGAAACCGCATAATCGCCCTGTCTGGAGGAACATTGATGCGACCGTCTGAAGCTTTGCAATTGCACAGGGCCGGCATTCGCCGTGTGGTTGAACTGAACGATGCCCGGAATCCGCGCGTGTTCGGCTCTGTGCTGCATGGCGGCGACACCGATGGGAGCGACCTTGACCTTCTGGTCGACCCCATTGATGGCCGCACAACCTTGGCTAGTCTGGTTCGCATCAAGCGGGAAGTCGAGGCGCTTACCGGGGTCGCCACCGACGTACTCACGCCGATGGCCTTGCATGAGCGCTTTCGCCAAGCCGTGCTGTCCGAGGCTGCCCCGGTATGAGCCACAAGGCACGGCGAATTCCGGAGCGGATTCAGGATATTCGGGAGGCCATCGAGAATGTCAGGAGCGATCTTGGCATTCTGACAAGAGAGCAATTCCTTTCTGACGGGAAAACGCAGCGAGCCATCATCGAGAGCCTTATCGTGATCGGCGAATCCGCCAACAGCATCATGCGCCTGGACCCGACTATCGAACAGCGCAAGCCTGAAGCATGGCTGCACTTCAAAGATGCGTACGACATGAGGATCATTCTCACGCATGAGTATTTCAGGATTGATGCTTCTGTAGTGTGGGACACCATAAAGCAAGACCTGCCGAGGCTTGAATCACTGCTCGGCGGCCTGGATGGTCGCACTGGCGATGAAGGGTAGAGGAGTCTATAAGTCATGAGCCCACCCGACGACAAAAAACCAGACCCCGCGATCCTGCGCACCATGGCCGAGGCGCAGCTGGCCCACCACCCGGTCACCGAACCGCTCCCGGCCGATGCACTGCTGCAAGAACTGCAAGTGCATCAGATCGAGCTGGAAATGCAGAACGGAGCCTTGCGCAGCGTGCAGACCGAACTGGAAGCCTCGCGCGACCGCTATCTCAATCTCTACGACTTCGCCCCGGTGGGCTACCTCACGCTCAACTCGAACGGCATGATCGAGGAGCTCAACCTCACCGCCGCCACGCTGCTCGGCGCAGAGCGCAAGAATCTGCTGACACGTCGCTTCACAGCGCAGGTGGTCGCCGAAGACCAGAATCGCTGGCTGACGCTGTTTCTGGTCGTGCTGAAACAGGACGGCAAGGGCAGTGTCGAAGTGAGCCTGCAGCGCCGCGATGGCACGGTGTTTCAGGCGTTGCTGGATTGCCAGCGGACAAAAGTCGGCGCTGGTGATACGGCACTGCGCATCGCTCTGACCGACATCAGCGAACGCAGGCAGCTCGAAGCCGAACTCGCGCAGCACCGCAACCACCTCGAGCAACTGGTCTTCGCCCGCACGGCAGAACTGGCAGAGGCGAAGGATGCCGCCGAGGCGGCCAA